>CAKTOH010000011.1 GCA_934589705.1 uncultured Oscillospiraceae bacterium
CCTGGGTTACCAATTATGAGGGCTTTATGCTCAGAGACGAAACCTATAACGGCCGTCCTTGGGAGGAATTGTTTGCGTAAAAGCACAAGAATTTTTTGCTCGAATTCCGTAACAAATGAACGAGAGGCGTGTATATAACATTGCAAGCAAGCGACAGGGTCAAACAATAGGGTACGAACGCTGCAAGAAAATGAATCATCAAAAAGGAGATTACTTATGAACGATCAGAACATGGCTCGGATGGAAGAACTGTTTGAGAATCAGAATTTCCTGAACAGCCTGAAGGCAGCCGGTACGCCGGAGGAATTGGTAAAGAAGTTTGCGGACGAAGGGGTGGAAGTGACTGCCGAAGAGGCTGAGCAGTTCCTGAATGGCCGCAGTCAGGTACAGGAGGACGGAGAACTGGATGCCACGGCATTGGATGCGGTAGCTGGCGGCGGGAATAGATGCTTCTTCCATGGCATTTTTGATGGGGTTACTGGCAAAGACCAGCCCGGGAAAAAAGGCTTTTTCTATAAGCTTGGCTATGCTTATGGCAGCCTGTTCCGCTAAGTCATTGCTCCTAAAGAGGGAAATCTGCACTCCTGATACCGGATTCCGGTACCGGGAGTGTTTTATTTTTTATAATCTTATAAAAAGACTGTAACGATTTCCGAGAAGGCGTGTATAACCCAATAGCATTGATAGACGAAAATACAGAACGGTGGGTGGAATCGGACATGGTACAGGAAGCGGAAAGAGTAACATATCCCGGTTGGATGGTTGTCAGGCTGCTAGGAGAAGGCAGCTTTGGCGGTGTGTATGAAATTGAGCGCATTCTTCCGGATGGTACCGTGGAACGGGCGGCGCTGAAAAAGCTGACCATTCCCCAAGACCCGATGGAAATTAAGGAACTGTATACCCAGAATTATGACAGCACCAGCATCACGGAGCACTACCGGGAGCAGATGCAGGAACTGGTACGAGAGTACACGTTTATGCAGGAGCTGAGCCAGAATCCGTATATTGTACACTGCCAGGACTTGCAGACAGTTCAGCATGATGACGGTATCGGTTGGGACATCTACATTCGTATGGAACTGCTGACCCCATTAAAGCATTGGCTGGGAGAACATTATGATGAACGGATGGTCATCCGGCTGGGTTTGAATCTGTGCGGCGCTCTGGATGGATGCCATGAACGGAATATTATTCATCGGGACATCAAGCCGGAAAATATTCTGGTGACGGAGGACGGCCATTTTAAGCTGGGAGACTTTGGAATCGCGAAGGTTTCGGAAAAGACCGCAACCGGAACCCTGACAGGTACCTATAGCTACATGGCTCCAGAGGTCGCCAACCGGCAGCATTATGGTGCCGCGGCGGATATCTATTCTCTGGGCATGGTGCTGTACTGGATGATGAATGAGCACACGCTGCCGTTTTTACCCCTGAATCGGAAAATTCCTAGCGGGGTTCAGCGGCAGGAGGCGCAGGACAGGCGCCTTTCCGGCGAAGAAATTCCAGCTCCCGTTAATGGCAGTTTGAAGTTATCGGAGATCGTTTTGAAGGCCTGCGCATTCTCCCCAGAAGAACGGTACCATACGGTGCAGGAGCTGGCGGAAGACCTGAGAGGCTTGGTTCAAAAGAAAGCTCCGGAAGAATCCACGGAGAATACGGAAAAAGTGGGTGAGGCATCGGACAGCAGCCCGTTCATGAGCGGCTGGCTGACAACCGTTGCCCAAAGAATTACAGAGTTGAAAGCCAGATTGGAAGATAAAAAGGCGCTGCTTGCTTTGCTGGCTTTCGGCGTGGGCGGCGTGCTTCTGTTAACACTGTGTATAAATGTCCTGCGGACAGCCAACCGATTGAAAGAAGCAGCGACGCCGACGGTTACTTGGACGCAAACAGTTGCCCCAGAGGAAATGGCTGTCACGGAGCTTACCGCATCGGAAACAACGCCTCCAGAGACAACGGCAGCTCAGATTGTGTGCGAACAGGTCTACCTGCTGGAAGAAGTGCCAACGCTGATAGAGCAAGGTCAAATCTATCTGCTATACGTCAGAACTGTCCCGGAGGATGTCCCGTTAAAACGCTATTTTCAGAGCAGCGATCCATCGGTTGTCACAGTAGACGAGAATGGCTTATTAAAGGCGCAGGGGAACGGCACGGCGGAGATTACCATTACTTGTGGAGATGCTTCTACGGTGTGCCCCGTGACAGTGGAATATTCGACACTAAAGCAAAACAAGCAATCAACGGCGGCGGTGGATCCATCCTACATCCGTATCAACAGTTTTGAGGACTTGGACAACATTCGCAATGATTTGAGCGGCCATTATGTGCTGGTACAGGATCTGGATCTTACAGATGCCCCTGCCCTGCGTCCAATCGGAGAAGGAAGCTTTGCTTATTCCCGGTGGAGTGCCAAAGGCGGCTTTACTGGAACGCTGGATGGCAGAGGCTACAAGATCACCGGTCTGAAAATCCAATCTGACCGGCAGTGTACGGGCCTGTTTGCTTCCATTGGGACAGAAGGAGCCGTCCGCAACCTGACCCTTGAAGCTCAGGTCACGGCGAGTGTTGAAAACGACAACAACGCAATAGGCGGAATTGCCGGATACAGCGAAGGCGTAATTGAAAATTGTCTGGTGGATGTGAACATCTCCGGCCAGGGCAAATTTATCATGGCGGCAGGCATCGCCGGCTGCAACAGCGGAACAATTCGCTATTGCCAGGCAGAAGGATTTATTACTGCTGCGGGGGAAATTCCCAAGGTAGCCTCCATCGCAAGTGAGCTGGTAGGAGACTGGTCTGTCAGCAAGTGTGTTGCACTGGTCAGAAACGAAAACAGCCCGGCGAGACTGCGCTCGCTTGCGGTGGACGAGGGAAAGACCACGGTGCTTCTGCAAGCCCAGAATTATGACGCATCCGGGAATAAAATCGGAATTACCGGTCCGGAGTATCATCAAAGCACCTATTTCCAGGCCATCCTCAGCGGCTCCTTCAAAAATGCGGCGAAAATCAACGAAGCTCTGGACAATGCCAGGGTGGAAAAACTGAAAACCATCTATGAAAAGCGATTTTACTTTGAAAATGACTGGCCGGTAGCCTATGGCGATGCGATTCAAAGTTATTATTGCGCACTTGCGAGCAACAATTGGCGGGTAGTGAGTTTTCTCACACAGAACCGGAGAAATCTTCCCGGGGAGGATGGTACATGGAGAAAGCTGATGACGGCCTATTCCGGCGTTACCTTCGACACGGAAACGGGGATGGAGATCACCTTGGGCCAGGTCTTAGGAATCCCGGAAGCGGATGCCCGGCAGAAGGCGTACGCTGCGGCGCAGGCGTTCTTTGATACGGTCGGTTATCGGGATGGAAACCGTGTAAGCATACCCCAAAATAGCAAGGAGAGCCCAAATTTCTATCTTCAGGATGGGGAAGTGATGCTCATTTTGCGGAGTCAGCTCGTTCCGACAGGCCTGATGTGTACACTTGAGTAGGGTGGTGCCGTTTACTGGAGCACAGTATTCCGAAGATTTTCTAAAACACAATTATTCAAAAACAAAAAGGAGAGAAGAAATTATGGGAAGCAACTACAGTCTGAAGTACGATGTGGACATCGTTATGTGCATTGATGCCACCGGGAGCATGACGGGGATTCTGGACACGGTAAAACGGAATGCTCTGAATTTTTATGAGGATTTGCACAAGGCCATGCAGGAGAAGGGCAAGCAGGTGAAGCCTCTCAGTATATCCGCGTGGCAGGAGACCTGCCCAAGCGGCAGTGAACTGCTTTTGAAATGAGAGGCTGCTTATGAAAAAACCGGCGGTGTTGGTGTTGGTTTGCTGCCTCCTTCTCACTGGGTGCGGCACGGTTGACAGTACGGCAGATATTTTGGCAGATGGAATCGCTGGACAGGTAGAGAGTATGTATGTTGGCAGCGGGCTGGCAACGCCTGCCCCGGTGCCGGACAGAGATTCAGCGTCGGCACCTACGGTATCCGCCGTGGATTTGGCAGAACAGGCCCGGCAGGAATATGAGGCTTTGAAGGCGAAAAACCGGGGAACACCTATGGGGCAGGCGTTGATTTCCGACCTGGACGGAAACGGCATTCCGGAGCTGATCCTGGTGACCAATCAGGTTCTGGACATTCAGGACATTGACGGCAGTGTCAGCCAGGAGCCTGCCTGCGTTTTCAGCGTGTATACCTATGGAAAATCTGGTTTACAGACCCTGATTTCGGATTGGCCCACCCGGTGTGTCATAGCCGGGGGAAACGACCTGGTCGTTGGCGCGGACAGCCGGGACGGACAGCCGGTGGTGGTTGCTCTGTATCGGGGAGAAACCACCAGTGCAAACTTTGGCGATGTGGGATATGAAGGAGAAATTCATGTGGAAGCTGTCAATCCCTTCACAGACCAGCTTCTGGAGGAACTGGATCAGGGGTTGATGGGTGAAAACACGATCTATCACTCTGATGGTGAGCTGTCGGAGAAGGTCAGCCATTATACTTATCTGACGCTGGATGAAAACGGAATTCTCACTTTTCCAAGAGCGCAGGCGGCCGCACCAATCTACGACTATTGATGAACAAGGATAGAAGGAGGACGAAGGATGAACAAGAGGATAGCGGCGGCGTTGCTGGCTTGCTTCCTGCTCACCGGATGCAGCGTGGATACCATGGCAGATTCATTGGCGAATGACATTGCCGGTCAGGTGGAAAGAATGTATGCTGATGGGCAATCCCCAGCCGCCCCAGCATTCGGTGGGGAGACGACATCCACCCCTACGGTATCTACTGCGGAGCTAGCGGAGCAGGCCCGGCAGGCCTATGAGAGCCTGAAAGAGGAAAATCGGGAAAATCCCATGCTGCGGCCCTGGGAACCACTTGTAGAGCTAGCACAAATTTGGGATATGGACGGCAACGACATCCCGGAACTGATACTGGCGACATATGTAACGTATGAGACGGCAGGCTTCCAATGGGAAGGAAGAGAAATCTATGATGAGTTTGAAGGGCCAATCTACGCTTACAGCGTGTATACCTATGGAGAATCCGGATTGCGAACACTGATCTCTGAACGGCCTACGCTGGGCATTGTGGCAGCGGGATGCGATCTGGTTATTGGCGCCGATCAAGTGGATGGCCAACCGGTGGTGGTCGTGCTGAGCAGTAACGAAGCCACTGGCGTTGACTTTGGAGAAGAAGGATATACGCGCTGCATTCATGTGGAAGCGGTCAATCCCTTTACGGGGCAGTGCCTGGAAAAACTTGACCAGGAGATCAAGGATTCCAGAGTGATTGATTACTCCGGCGGCAGTATATCAGAGAGGGTCGGACACTATGCTTACCTGACGCTGGATGAAAACGGTATTCTCACCTTTCCTCAGGTACAGGCGGCTACCCCATCCGCAGTTTGGGATATGTCAAAATGGAAAGAAGGCGAAAAATGAAAAAGAAAATAGCGGCAGCGCTGCTGGCCTGTCTCCTGCTTACCGGCTGCGGCATGGATACGATGGCGGATTCCCTGGCGGACGACATTGCCGGACAGCTTGAGAGCCTGTATGGGCAGAACTCCACACCGGAATGGCAGCCGAACCCAGAAACAGAGCCAATGCAAATCCAAACGCCGGAGCCAACCAAGACGGCTGAGAATTCCCCAATTGAGCTGTGGGACGCAAATGATTTGGAGCTTCTGCGGGAAAATCCTACGGGAAATTTCGTGCTGGCCAGTGGAATTATGGTAAACGACAGCTTCCAGTTGATTGACAACTTCAATGGAACGCTGGATGGGCAGGGCTTTTCCATTCGGGTGTTCTGCTCCGATGTGGGTGGGCTTTTCGCTACCCTTGGCGAAAAGGCGGTTCTCCGGAACCTTACAGTGGAAATCACGACGGAAGTCACGGCGCAGATGCGGGAAGCTATGTATCATGTCTATTCGCGGGGGTTGACAGATACAAATAACGGCACCATTTCTGACTGTAAGGTCTACTCTGAGGTTACCGGCGCATGGGGGTATTACCCGATTGCTTGTGTAAACAATGGCACGATTGAAAATTGCAGCGTAGTCACAAGAACCCAAGATGTACAGACGGTGTATGGCTTTGCGGCATGGAACGAGGGTAGTTTGCACGACTGCCGCGCAGAACTATATGTGGAAGACTGCGGATTGCTTACCGGCCTGACAGACCGAAATTTTGCGGCTATAGCGAATTGTACGATTACCGCGACAGGAAAAAATGTTTCACAGTTTTACTGCGCGGCGACTCAGAATTATGCCAGAATCAGTGGATGCACCTTCGATGTTCAGCTGACACCTCCGGCGGGAGAAAAGCTGACATGGGCGACCAGTTATACTCATGGCTATGGCGATGATTTTGACAGCTCCAATACCGTCAATGTCCGGGAGGGTAACTAATCGGAAGAGAAATGTGGGAAGACATAATGGAGGCGTTTGCCTTCATTGTCAAAGGACACACCCTTAAAAAAGATGTTCAAATTCTATGGTATTCTTAGGTCACAAAACAAAAAACAAAGGAGACAACGACTATGAAACGAATCATTGCAACACTGTTGTGCCTGATGCTGGTCATGTCCCTGCTTGGGGTGCAGACTTCTGCCCACTCCCTGGGGGGCACTATGCTGAAGCCCGAAGACCTGACCGACACCAAAATCTCCCAGCGGGGGGACATGGGCTTCTGGCACCAGCAGAGCGTCAAGCGCAAGGACGTGAAGACCATTACCTTCCTCAGCTCTACCAGCGCCGCACCCAGAAACGTCCTGGATTTCTCGGCAAATGGCGACCTGAGCGTCATGGGCTGGATCGAAAACGGAAATGTGTATGTGGCTGCGGACGGCCAGATCGCCCTGAACGAGGATTCCTCCTACCTGTTCTCCGGTATGCGGAACCTGACGAAGATCAACTTTAACGGCGTGGTGTATACCGGTCGGGTGAAGTACATGGATCACATGTTCCAGGGCTGCGAGAAGCTGGAGGAGATCGATCTGAGCGGCTTCGATACCTCCAAAGTGGTGGATATGACCGCCATGTTCTACGACTGCAAGGACCTGGACGAACTGGATGTGTCCGGTTTTGATACCTCTAAGGTCGAGAGCATGAAGAACATGTTTACCTCCTGCCAGAATCTGGAAGAGCTGGACTTGTCCGGCTTCCGCACCCCGGAGCTGCGGGATATGAGCGCCATGTTTGACAGCTGCAAGGGCCTGGAAACCGTGAATCTGCGCAACTTTGATACCTCTAAGGTCACTTCCATGGCAAACCTCTTCGGCAGCTGTGCCAGTCTGACATCCATTGATCTGAGCAGCTTTGACACCTCTAAGGTTCAGAGCATGAGCGCCATGTTCGCCGGGTGCAGGAGGCTGACCAGCCTGAATCTGTCCGGCTTCACCACGAAGAAGAACCCCACCCTGTACAAAATGTTCCAGGGCGTGGGCCGGCTGAATACCTTCGTGTGCAGCGACGAGGCAATCGTGAGAGCTTACCGGAACGGTTGATGAATAATACTATTTCTTTAATAGAACTTGCAGAAAGCAAGGAAAAATGTTAAACTTGGAAAAAAGGAGGCGGGCGCAATGACAGAACTGGAAATCATGCAGCGGGCGAAAATGTACATGGACAAGCTGGCCCAGGGCATCGACCCCATTACCGATGAGGAAGTCCCCGAGGACTCGGTGCTCAATAACGTCCGGCTGGCCCGGTGCTTTTTCTATGTGTCCGGAGTGCTGGATCAAGTGATTGCCAACGGGGGCAAGGTGAATAAGCCCGCCAAGGGGGATTTTTACATCACCGAGGAGGAGCTGGGCCGGGTGCAGCTATCCCAGGAGCCCATTCTCATCAGCCAGCTGATTGAGCAGATCACGAATGCCATTGGGGACTCTGAGCGGAAGCGTCTCAGCCACACGACCATCACAAACTGGCTGATTGTGAAGGGATTTTTGCAGAAACAGGAGAGCCCGGACGGAAAATCCAAGCGTTTGCCCACCCCGGCGGGAGAGCAGCTGGGGCTGACGGTGCGAACCCGGGAGGGCCAGTACGGCACCTACCAGGCGGTTTATTACTCTCAGGGCGCCCAGCAGTTCATCCTGGATCATTTGCGGGACATCCTGCACCCAGCCAGATAAACAAAGTGCCAAAAACGCAGCCGCAGAAAGGGTATCCCCCTTCCGCGGCTGCGTTTGTATGTAAGGAGCTAAGGAAACTCTGAATAAATCGTCAGCGGCTGGATAGCGGATCTTTTCCCCTATCCGTGCAGGTTCAAAAGCGGGAAATATAGCGCAGCCGTTGCCGGCGCAAGCTGGCTTACGGATGCGGCATACCCCTTGCGGGTACATACAGTATTCCTCCGCTTTTGAACCCTTCGGCTAGAGAAAAATCTCTCGCTCCCAGCTCTTGCCGATTTCATCAGAGCTTCCCTAGAATGACGCTTTCATGCCCCCGGGGGCGTTTGCGGATTCCTTTTGCGGGAGGAAAGCACCTTCGTTAGACAGCACAAAAATGGAGCTGCGTTTTAGATGATATTGACAAAATGCAGTGGAAGTATAAAACTGTATTTGACAAATACAGACCATTATGCTATGTTAGCTGTAGAACAGCTGCATAGAAGAACAACATGAAAGGAAGACAGTAATATGGAAAAGACACTCAAGCAAAAACTGCGGGATCGGGAGCCGGTCGCAGGAATGCACGTGGCCCTGACGGATTCCAGCGTGGCGGAGCTCTGCGGCCTGGTGGGCTATGATTTCCTGTGGATCGACACGGAGCACACCGCCCTGGACTACGGCGTCCTGCAAAATCACCTGATCGCCGCCAAGGCAGCGGGGGTTCCCTCCATCGTTCGGATCCCCTGGAATGACCCGATCCTTGCCAAGCGGGTGCTGGAACAGGGTCCCGACGGCATTCTGTTCCCCATGGTGAACACTCCCGAGGAGCTGGATCAGGCCATGAAGTCGACCCTGTATCCTCCCGAGGGCTTCCGGGGCTTCGGCCCCCAGCGGGCGGCCCGGTGGGGCCTGCGGGACACGGACGAGGTCATTGCCTCCCTGAACCGGGATTTGATCCGGATCGTCCAGATCGAGACCGTCACCGCCGTGCACAACCTGAAGGAAATGGCCAAGAACCCCTATGTGGACTGTTTCGTCTTCGGCCCCTGTGACCTGTCCGGCTCTATCAACCAGCTGAACAAGGTCTTCGACAAGGATACCAGCGACCTCATCGACGAGGCCGTGGCCACCTTGAAAGAAGCAGGCAAGTCCGTGGGCGTGTCCACCGGCAGCGACGACCCCAAGGTTTTGCGGTACTGGCACGACAAGGGCCTGAACTTCATCTCCGCCGGCACGGACTACCTGCACATTGCCGCCGGAGCCAAGAAGGTCCTGAGCGCCTTACGGGAAATTCAAGCGAAGTAACTCAATTACAGGCAGCTTCCTGTAATACAAATAAAACAACAAAAGGAGCGAACAAAAATGAAAAAAGCATTGGCATTACTCCTGGTGGTCTGCATGCTGCTGTCCCTGGCGGCCTGCGGCGCGAAGACCGAGCCTGCCCCCGCGGCCACCGCCGCCCCGGCCCAGGCTGACAGCGGGGAAACCGCGGCTGCCTCCGCCCTGGACAGCCTGGCCCCCGTGAACCTGACTTTCTCCACCCAGGCTTCCCAGGACGTGGAATACGTCAAGGCCATGTACCGGGTCCAGGAGAAGATCGCCGACCGTTCCGGCGGCAAGCTGACCCTGACCATCCACGACAACGGCAGCCTGATGACCCAGGAGGGCGAGATCGATGCCTGCGCCAGAGGCACACTGGATATGTATTTCAGCTCCCCCTTCCTCATCTCCAATCAGCTGGACTACCTGTCCATGTTCACTGCCGCCTACATCTACAAGGACGCGGATCACATGCTCAAGGTCTGGAACGGCGACATCGGCAAGAAGGTCATTGAGGACGTGGCGGACAAGTGCAGCGTGCGCTGGCTGTCCTTCATCTACTGCGGCTCCCGTCATCTGCTGCTGCGGGACATCGGCAAGGAAGTTCACACCCCCGAGGACATGTCCGGCGTAAACCTGCGGATGCCCAACTCCGACGCCTGGCTGTTCATGGGCAAGGCCCTGGGCGCCAACCCTACCCCCATGGCCTTCGCGGAAGTCTACACGGGCCTTCAGACCGGCGCCATCGACGGTCAGGAGAACCCGCTGCAGACCGACATCGCCCAGAAGTGGTATGAGGTCAGCTCCCAGGTGGTCCTGACCGGTCACTGCATCGAGCCCATGTGCGTTGCCATCAACGAGAAGAAGTGGGAATCCCTGGATCCTGCCTATCAGGAGATCCTGGCCACCGCTTTAAAGGAAGAGATCGACGCCTGCAACGCCACCAACGTGGCCGCCGAGCAGGAGTGCATCGACTTTCTCCGGGATCAGGGCCTGACTATCATCGAGCCCGACCTGGACGCTTTCATGACCTACGCGGAGAACTACTACCTGGCCGACGCCAACATGACCGCCAGCTGGGATATGGATCTGTACAAGGAAATTAAAGATATGGCATAAAGCCCCATGACGGCGCCCCCGGGACGGTCAACGTCCCGGGGAGAAGCGCCGGAGGATGCTTACGGAGCGCTTTTCTGGCGCTCGCCCCAAGGAGGAAGCTACCTATGAAAAAAACCAGAAATATTCTGGATAAGCTAATGGACCTGGTGGAAATCTGGATCCCCTCGGCGATGATGCTGGCACTGTTCCTCGCGTTCCTGATTCAGATCGCCTCCCGGTATCTGTTCAATCGGCCTCTGGTCTGGCCTTACGAGCTGTCTCAGCTGGCCTACCTGTGGGTCATTACCCTGGGCTGCAACTATGCCCAGCGCACCGACGAGAACATCGTCTTCTCCGTGGTATACGATCTGGTGCCGGTGACGGTGCAGAAAATTTTTGACCTGATCTCCAGCCTGCTGGTCAGCGGCATTTTTTTGGTTGTGCTGCCCAAGGTCATCAGCTTCTATGAGTTCTACTTTACCCGCTACAGCACGGTGTTCAAGCTGCCTTTGGGCCTGGTGTATCTGGGCTTTTTGATCTTCATGATCATCACCATCGTCCGCGGCATCTGCAAGATCGTGACCACCGTGCGCAGCTTCGCTCAGAAAACAGAAGGAGGAAATGCCGTATGAGTTCCAGTATGACGATCGCCCTGCTGCTTTTGGTGATCTGCTTCATTGTGCGTATGCCCATCGGCATCGGCCTTTTGGTTACTTCCTTTACCTATTTACTGCTGACGGGCATGGATCCCAGCATCATTGCCGAGATCTTTTGCAGCAAGATGTTCAATAACTTCATTTTGCTGGCAGTGCCCCTGTTCATTCTCGCCGCCAATATCATGAACAGCAGCAAGGTCACGGAAAAGATCTTCAACTTCGCCCAGGTTCTGGTGGGCCGGTGGAAGGGCGGCCTGGGCCACGTCAACGTGGTGGCTTCCCTGATTTTCTCCGGCATGACCGGCTCCGCCGTGGCGGATGCCTCGGGCCTGGGCATCATGGAAATCGAGGAAATGAAGAAGCAGGGCTATGACGACAGCTTCTCCGCTGCCATCACCGCCAGCTCCGCCGTGATCGGCCCCATTTTCCCGCCCAGCATTCCGCTGGTCATCTACGGCGTCATCGCCGGCGCGTCCATCGGCAACCTCTTTATGGCGGGCATGGTGCCCGGCTTCATGCTGGCCATTGCCCTGTGCGCCTACGTTGCTTACATCGCCAATAAGCGGGGCTATCCCAGAGGCATGCGCTTCCATGGCAAAGAGCTCTTTGCCATGATTTTCTCCGCCATTCCCGCTCTGCTGACCCCCGTCATTCTGCTGATGGGCATTTACACCGGCGCCACCACCGCGACGGAAGCCGGCGCCATTGCCGCCTTCTACGCCCTGCTGATTTCCGTCTTCGGTTACCGTACCCTTTCTCGGGAAGAGTTCGTGAAGGTCATTAAGAACACCGTTCGCTCCACCGGGCAGGTGGGCATCATGCTGGGCGCGGCCTACGCCTTCTCCTATATCATCAGCGTGGAGAACCTGCCCAAGCTCGCGGGCGCGTTCATCGAGAGCACCGTCACCTCCAGAATCAGTTTCCTGATCCTGTGCAACATCGTGCTGCTGATTCTGGGCTGCCTGGTGGATTCGGCGGTTTTGCAGCTGGTGCTGCTGCCAATTCTGTGCCCCATCGCCGCCAGCTACGGCATTGATATGGTGCACTTCGGCATCGTGTTTACCCTGAACACCATGATCGGCCTGTGCACGCCGCCCTTCGGCATGCTGCTGTTCATCGTTACGGGCATTTCGAAAGCGCCCATGGCCAAGGTTATCAAGGACACCATGCCAATGGTGGGCGTGATGGTTCTGGTGCTGATTATCGTCACCTTCATTCCGGAGTCCATTATGTGGGTGCCGCATTTGTTTGGATATTGAGATATTTTTTGCAAAAAAACGGTGAAGGCTCCTATCCAAATTGAAAAAAGCATGTTATACTTATTAAAGAAAGCAGAAAACAATAGGACGGGAGCGTCACAAATGACAAACGATGTATTTGCAAGCCCGGGGATCGCGGTCAAAAAGGAAAACCTCTACGAAGTGATTGCCGACAGGATCGAGGGAATGATCCTAGACAACCGGCTCCATCCCGGGGATAAGCTGCCCTCGGAGCCGGAGCTGGCGGAAAGCTTTGGCGTCAGTCGGAATGTGATGCGGGAGGCCATGAAGGCGCTGAAAGAGCGGGACTTGATCGTCCAGCGCAACGGCGACGGCACCTACATTGCCAAGCCTGACAGCCACAGTATGATCGCCGTGCTGAACCGGATCATCACCATCAACAATATCCAGTATTCCGACGTCTACGAAATGCGGCTGATCCTGGAGCCCGCGGCCACGGCCAAGGTAGCCCGGAGCATCACCGCCGGTCAGATTGCCCAGCTGGAGCGGCTGATCGACAAAATGGTGGAAAGCGAAAGCGACTACATTGCCCGGGCGGACTACGATTTGCAGTTCCACAGGCAGATTATCGAGTACGCGGGAAACCCGCTGCTGACTTGTGTCTATGAGTCGGTGACGGATTTGCTCAAGCCGATTTTGGAGCACGGACTGCTGACGGAAAAAAGCGGCCACTTGAACGGCATTATGTGGCATAAACGGATCGTGGATAATCTGCGCCAGGGAGACGACAAGCTGGCTGAGGCCAACATGCGCCAGCACCTGGAGGTTTCCAAGGTCATGTGCCGGGAATGATTCTGCCAGTTACCCAGATGAGATACGAAGAAGCCAAGGCCTCCGGTGAAAGCCGGGGGGCTTGGTTTTCTTAGCACCCGATAATATCCGCTTTCTCTCTTGCAACCCGGGGCAGGGGAGCGTATAATGGAGAAAATACTTTCCTGGGGGGAAATCATCATGAAAGAAAACAGAAGGCTGCTCAAAGAGGTTTTGCGGGATGTCCGTCACGACATGACCGACGAAGAGGTGCTGAACCTGCTGGCGGACAGTCAGATCTCTGCCCGCCCCGAAAATGACCGGATCACCTTGGGCCAGCGGGCGGCGGATGCCATTGCCCGGTTTGCCGGAAGCTGGGCCTTCATCTTTTCCTTTACCGGCGTGCTTGTTGCCTGGATGGTGATCAATGTGATCCTGGCGGCGAAGGCCTTTGACCCCTATCCCTTCATTCTGCTGAACCTGGTGCTATCCTGCGTGGCGGCCATTCAAGCGCCGCTCATCATGATGAGCCAGAACCGCCAGGAGGAGAAGGATCGGCGCAGAGCGGAGAACGATTACAAGGTCAACCTGAAAACGGAGATCATGATTGAGGATCTGTATGATAAGCTCAACGCCGTCCTTGCCAAGCAGACCGCCCTGGAAAAGCGGCTGAACGACGGTGACAAGATCGGCTCCCAGAGATGAAAAGACTGGGCCACTCTAGCCCAAAACTATGCGGAAAACGCGGCCGCGGAAGGGAAAATTCCCCCTTCCGCGGCTGCGTTTGTGTGTAAGGAGCTAAGAATCACTTTTGGATGTTTGCTTCCAGTTGGGCGGTGCGCTTCTTCTCGGAGCGGTCCACGATGACCGTGCCCACCAGGTCGCCCAGGCAGTTCATGGTGGTGAACACCACGTCGATGAGGGTGAAAATGCCGGAGACCAGAGCCACGACCTCCAGGGGCAGGCCGAAGGCGTCCACCACGATGGCGATGGATACGATGCCGCCGCCGGGCACACCGCCGGCACCGGTGGTCAGAATCAGGGAGATCAGAATGACCCGCAGCAGGGTTGCCAGGCTGGTGTCCGCGCCCACGCACTGGGCGGCGAACAGGAAAGTGATGGCCAGCATAATACCGTTGCCGTCCTTGTTGATCTGGGAGCCCAGGGGAATGGTGAAGCCGGAGACCTTCCGGTCAACGTCCAGATCGTCGGCGCATTGCAGATTCACGGGGACGCAGGCCAGAGAAGAGCTGGTGCTTAAGGTCGTGACCATCAGGGGCAGGGCCTTTTTCAGGAAGTGCAGAGGCTTCATGCCGGTGAAGACGAACAGCAGAATCAGATACAGGCACACATGCAGAGCGGCGGCACTGTAGGAAGCACCCAGGTACTTTGCCAGGAAGCCGAACAGATCGGCACCGTAGGTGCCCACGGTGGAGGCCATCAGGGCGCAGATACCGATGGGGGCGTAGCCCATGATGAGGCCAACCATCTTGTTGAACAGGGAGGCCAGGGTGTTCACGCCCTTGGCAAGGGGCGCCTTCTGCTCGGCGGGCAGGAACAGAATGGTGATGCCCACGAAGGCACTGAATACCACGATCTGGTCAAAGCTGCCGCTGGTCAGAGAGGCGAAAATGTTGGAGGGAATCAGATTGACAATGGTTTCGCCGATGGAGGGAATGGTCTGCACCGCCCCGTCATAGGTGCCGGTGAGCTGGAAGCCCGCGCCGGGCTTGAACAGGAAACCGACGGTCAGACCCAGGACGATGGCTACGGCGGTGGTGGCGAAGTAGTAGACCATGATCTTGCCGCCTACCCGACCGAAGCTCTTGGGGTCGTCCAAAGAGGCAATGCCGGAAATCAGGTTTACCACCACCAGCGGCAGGGCCGCCATTTTCAGCAGGTTCAGGAACACCGTGCCGAGGGGCTTGATGACGGTGACGCTGGGGCCGAAGATGATACCCAGGGCAATGCCCAGAATCATGGCTACCAGCAGCTTGGTCAGCAGCGGGGTTTTCTTGTATTTTTGCCACAAACTCATACAGATTCCTCTTTCTTTCAATATTTTTCATTGTTTTATTTTGCAGGGAAGCTCTGATTCAACTGGCAAGAGCTGATAGCGAGAGATTTTGTTCTCAGGCAAGGTTCCAAAAACGGGGGAATACTGGATGTACCCGCAAGGGGTATGCCGCATCCGTAAGCCAGCTTGCGCTGGCAACGGCTGCGCTATATTTTCCGTTTTCGGAACCGCAGACTGGGGGCAAAAGATCCGCTGTTCAGCCGCAGACGATTGATTCAGAGTTTCCCCAACTCTGCTACTTCAAACAGTGCTTTGACAACGGTGTCCATTTGCTCCTTGGTATTGTAGAAATCCAGGCCGAAGCGGATATAGCCGCCGCGCATGGTGCCGTGAATGTGGTAGCCCTTCAGAATCCGGATGACCTCATCGTCCTTTTCCTTGGGATAGTAGATGCAGATAATACCGGACCAGAACTTGGGGTCAGCGGGCTGCACCACATGCAGAGGAAGGTTCGTCAGCTTCCCGCGCAGATACCGCTCCAGCTCCAGGACGTGGGACTCGATATTATCCAAGCCCAGCTCCAGCAGCAGCTCCACGCCCTTGTCTACCGCCAGAATGCAGTTGTAGCTTAAGTTGCCGCTTTCAAACCGCCGGGCATGGGGATACCACTCCAGGTGCTCAAAATTGGTGGTGATGGAGGGTGGGGAGACGTGGCTGACGGTGCTCTGATATCCGGCGTAAGGCGGGATGATATCCTGCACGATCCGGTCGCTGCAATAGACGAAGCCGCAGCCCAGAGAACCCAGCAATCCCTTGTTGGAGCCGGCCACCAGATAGTCAATGTGCAGGGCCTGCACATCCATATTCAGCCGCCCCAGGGTCTGGATGCCGTCCACGGCAAAGACAATGCCCTTTTCGTGACAGACTTTGCCCAGGGCCTCCAGATCTGCCCGGAAGCCGGTGGAGAACTGGGCGCTGGAAATGACCAGCACTTTGGTATGGGCGTCGATGGCGGCGATCATATCCTCGGTGGGAATGGTGCCGTTTACGCTTTTGACCACTTTCAGGGAAATATCCCGGTGCTCATGGGCGTTGATCCATGGGAAGAGAGTGGACTGGTGCTCCTGGTCGGCAATGACCACATTGTCCCCCGGATTCAGGGGGTATCCGGCGGCCAGAATGGACATGCCCTCGGCGGTGTTCTTGACGAAGGCAATCTCGTGGGAAGCCTCGGCGTTTACCAATTTCGCCAGTTTTTCCCGGCAGTCGGCAACAATGCCCCAGGCGGCATCCACCACCCCGTCGCCGAAGACCCTGACGTAATCGGCCATGAAGCTTCCGTAGGCCTTCTGCACCCGCATGGGCGGCATACAGACCTGGGATACGTTCAGGAAAATCTCGCCATCGAGAAAGCCAAATTCCTGTTGAATCAGTTCCTTATTCAGCATACGCTCCTCCTATTCTTCCGTAATGTCTCCGTTCAGATAGTTGTAAATGGTATAGCGGGAGATGTTATAGTACTTTGCTACAATGTTGGTGGAATTCTTGATTTTGAAGGCACCCCGCTTGTTCAGGTATTGGATGCCCTCCTGCTTCTGGGCTCGGGTCATCATGGCCACGGGAACGCCGATCTTGTCCAGGGATTCCTTGATGAGGGCGATGAGCATTTCCTCCACGTCGGAAAATACGATGGCTTCCGCAGGCTCAGAGGCCTGCTCAAAGGGCTCCACCAGCTGATTGACAGTGGTTTTCAAATTCAGAAGGTCGGTGATATCGTTGTTGATGCACAGGCTTCCCAGAATTTCCCCCTGGTCGTTTTTTAGGTAGATGGTACTGGAGTGAAGCCGACGGCCCTGCTTGGTCTGGGTCATGTAGTGGTACAGCCCATCCTCCCGCTGGTCGCCCTGGATAATGCGAAGACCGATCTCCGTGCCGCCCTTGCCCACGCTGCGGCCGGTGAGCTCTCCGTTTTCAATGGCCACGATGGAGGAGGAAAAATCCTTCTGGTAGTCGTGAAGGACAAGCTCACAGCTGCTTCCGAAATGCTTGGCAATGCCCTTAATAACTGTTTCTAATAGCGGCAGGACTTCTTCAATGGAATTCAATTTACATGGCTCCTTTATGCTTCATTTCGCAGGGCGATCACATCGATTTCGATGAGGATCCCCCGCAGCTGGGCACCGAAGGTGGTGCGGGCGGGATAGGGCTTGGGCATCATCTTCTCGTAGACTTCGTTCATGGAGGCAAAATTCCCGATGTCGGACAGGTAAACCGTGCTGCGCACGATCCGATCCAGGGAAGAGCCTGCGGCGGTGAGCACGGCGGATAGGTTCTCGATGACCTGACGGGTCTGCTCCTGAATGCCGCCTTCCACAATTTCGCCGGTTTTGGGGTTGGCCGGCCGCTGGCCTGCCACGAATACGAACTTATCCGCGATAATTCCCTGGGAGTAGGGGCCTGCGGGGGAGGGGGCCCGATCGGTGACGACCTGGATTTTTTCTGTCATAAAATCATCCCTTCTATCAGTTTGCTTGCTGCCTGAATTTCTTTGACCAAGAACATAGTAACCCCTTCGTCTTTAAAAATCAACAACAATTTTAATCATTAAACAAAAATTGTTGTATCTACTAAAACAGAGAATCCGCTTTCGTGCAATCTCACGATTCGTATCATTTCGAATTCCGAATTTGCAGATTCCGCATATTGCAAGGTGAAATGACGGCCATTTGTAAAAAACACCGCCGCGAATCGGTGCCCTTAGGTACCGGTTCGCGGCGGCGATTGGCCCAATAGGTATCCAGGCTGCCGTTGACGTATTCCATTGCAAGAACCCTGGCCTCCCTGGGTCAGTACATCTACGCCCAGGACGAGCGAAGTTTGTACATCAATTTGCTCATCGGCTCCCGGTACGAAACGGTGCTCCGGGATACAAAGCTGGAGGTGAAAATGGCAACAAAAAAGTGAAAGGAAGTCAAACCATGAAAAAGATCATTTTTCTCCTGCTGTGTGTTCTGTTGGTTCTGAGCATGACAGCCTGCGGTGCCGGAAGTGAGCCCGCAGCCACCACCGCCCCCAAGGCGGACGCCCCCGCTGCTCCGGCAGACGCCGGCTCCGACGACGTTGTCACCACTATTATGGAAACGGCCATCCCGGAGGGGATGGCCGTTTGATGATTATGTGCTTTTCCTCTGCACCAGTTTCCAGGGAAGCTTCTGACTGGAGACCTGCTCACCCCGGATGCGCTTTAGAATTGCCTGAGCGCCCAGAGCGCCCAGCATCCCCGGATCTGGGGCCAGGCTTGTCAGGCCGATGGTGCCCAGACTGCTGTAGTGACTGTTGTCAAAGCTGATGATGGCAAACTCCCGGGGAACCTTTACTCCCTGATTCAGGAGAATTTCCAGCAGCCGGGAGGCGATTTCATCGTTATAGCACACCACGGCGGTGCAGGTTTCCCGGAGCTTTCCCGCGAAGAATTCCAGCCAGGCGGTGTCTCCCTGCTCAACCAGAGCCAGCCGCTGATTGGTATCATACCAGAAAACCGCCTCCTCCCGGGTCAGCAGATTCCGCTCCCGCAGAGCCTGCATCATGCCGGAGTAGCGCAGGGCACCCTGCCGGTCGTCCAGCTTGAAAATGCCGCCGATCCGGGTGTGACCCTTCTCCAGCAGATGCCGGGCGGCCAGATAGCCTCCGGTTTCATCGTCGTCCCGGAGGACGGGCAGATTCAGCTCCGGATAGCTGCTGTAAATAAACACGATGGGCATTCCGGTGGCCCGGAGCTTTTCGTACAGATCCAGATTGGGATTGGGCAGGGCGGATTTGGTGCCCTCGATGATGAGACCCTGGACGGGGTGCTCCAGCAGCTGGGTCAGGATTTTCCGCTCCTTTTCAAACTGATTGTCCGTGCCGTAGACCAGGGCGGAGAAGCCGTTTTCCAGCAGAGTCTGCTGACATTCCATCAGCAGGGCAGGGAAGATATAGGTGTTGGCAAAGCTGATGACGATGGCCACGGTGTTATTGCCGGAGCTGACCGGCTCCTTCTGCTCCAGGATCACGGTTCCGCTGCCCTGGCGGCGGGCGATGAGCCCCTCCCGGGTGAGAATTTCCAGTGCGCTGCGGACAGTCTGACGGCTGACGTGATAGATTTCCATCAGCTGCTGTTCCGTTGGCAGCCGGTTCGTGGCCCGGTACTCTCCGGCGGCGATGGCGGAGCGCACCGACGCGGCCAGCTGGGCGTATTTTGTGGGCATTTTTCCACCTTCTCAATGCGTGTTAACCACACTATAGCATAAACCCGGGAAAATGCCAAAACTTTTTTCGCGGTTCGCTACAATTGAAAAATGCAAAGAAGTTGTCCGGAATATGTTCCGGATTTCTTGGCGAAGTTGTATTAAATCCGGGAGATTTCCGCAAGAATAAGGAGAAAAAACCCGAAAAACGGAGGCGGGGAATCGTTTCCAATCCCGGAGCGGAAAATGCAAAGCGTTGAAAGAAAAGCCGGAGAGCCGACACTTTTTGTGAACAATGACGGAAGTGGCTTGCAAGACATGACAAGCAGAACGATAATCGAAAATGATAAATATTGCGGGTATTTTTCGGGAAAATCAGAATTTTTAACTATAAAATGATAAATTCTGAAAAATGAAAGGAGGAATTGTATTACTAAATTTTAAATTTGTATTGTCCACCTATACGAAAAATCCCTTTGAAGCATACGAATTCTTGACAAGCCACACTTTGAAGGTTATACTTGCACTATAAGCCGTGTGTAACAGCCGGCGAAAATTTTGTAAGGAGTACGAGACGAATGAAAAAGATTATCGCACTGGTTCTGGCCCTGATGATCATCATGTCCATGACCGCCTGCGGCGCAAAGCCCGCAGAGACTACCCCCGCAGCTCCCGCTGCTACCGAGGCCGCTGCCGCTGCCACTGAGGCTGCCGCAGAGCCCGCCGGTGATGTCAAGACCTACAAGGTCGGCGTCGCCATCTATCAGTACAACGACAACTTCATGACCCTGTACCGCCAGGAGATCGAGAACTACTTCAAGACCCTGGAGACCGACACCGTCAAGTACGAGGTCACCATGGTCGACGGCAAGAACGACATGGGTGAGCAGACCAACCAGATTGACACCTTCATCACTCAGAAGATGGACGTCATCATCTGCAACCTGGTTCAGACCTCCTCTGCCGAAGTCATCATCGACAAGGTTGTTGCCGCCGGCATTCCTCTGGTTCTGATCAACCGTGAGCCTCTGGGCGACAACGGCGATGAGTCCTACCCCGGCATCATCAACAACCCCACCGTTTGCTACGTCGGTGCTGACGCTCGTCAGTCTGGTACTTATCAGGGCGAGATCGTTCTGGCTCTGCCCAACAAGGGCGACATCAACGGCGACGGCGTTGTTTCCTACGTCATGGTCGTCGGCGACCCCGAGAACCCCGATGCGCAGTACCGTACCGAGTACTCCATCAAGGCTCTGACCGATGCCGGTGTGCAGGTCAAGGAGCTGGTCAAGAACGTTGGTAACTGGGATCAGACCAAGGGCCAGGAGATCGTGGCTGCCGCTCTGACTCAGTACGGCGATGAGATCGAGGTTGTCTTCTGCAACAACGACGGCATGGCTCTGGGCGCTGCCGCTGCCATCGAGGCCGCTGGCCGCAAGGTCGGTGAGGACATCTACCTGCTGGGCGTTGACGCTCTGGACGAGTGCCAGGAGATGGTCCAGAAGGGCACCATGACCGGTACCGTTCTGAACGACCACATCGGTCAGTCCCACAAGGCTGTTGATGTCGCTATTCAGGCTCTGAACGGCGAAGCCATCGACAACTACTACTGGGTTGACTACGTCAAGGTCGACGCTTCCTACTTCGGCTAATATCCCGTCTGAACTTCTGTGGGTGGGCTGCTTGCAGCCCACCCCTTTCAGAAGTAGGGGTTCCGTTTGAGGGGATTATGAAATAAGCTGCCGTTTATAGCCTGTCATTGCGAACCAGTGGTGCTCCGCGCAGCGAATGAAAATTCCGATGATTGCCGGTGGCAATCATACCATAATGTTGCGCACACTGGTGTGGCCCCCTCCGGGGATTCCCGCCGGTCACAATCCACTGGTTGAAAGGAAAAGCCTTTCATATCCCCCTGAGACGAAACCATAAGTCTTGAATAAGGAAAAGAATAGGAGGTCTGCTCTATGAGTGAATACCGCTTGGAAATGCGCGGTGTTTGTAAGTCTTTCCCCGGTGTAAAGGCCCTGGATCATGCTCAGCTGTGCCTGCGCCCTGGCAAAGTACATGCGCTCATGGGAGAAAACGGTGCCGGCAAATCCACACTGATGAAGTGTATGTTCGGTATCTACAGCATGGACGAGGGAGAGATTTACTACGAGGGTCAGAAGGTCACCATCAAGGACCCTCTGGAAGCACTGAAAATGGGCATTGCCATGGTTCACCAGGAGCTTCAGCCCATCCCCGCCCGTACCATCGGCGAGAACATCTTCCTGGGCCGCTACCCCATGAAGAAGCTGCTGGGCTTTATCCCCGTGGTCGATCATGAAAAAATGTACGCCGATACCGCCAAGCTCCTGAAGAAGGTGCGGATGGACTTCGACCCCAAGCAGATGCTGGGCGAGCTCAGCGTTTCCCAGATGCAGTCTGTGGAAATCGCCAAGGCCGTCTCCGCCAACTGTAAGGTGCTGATTCTGGACGAGCCCACCTCCTCCCTGACGGCAAACGAAGTGGAGGCCCTGTTCCGGATCATTGAGGATCTGAAGGCCGACGGCGTTGCCATTGTTTACATCTCCCACAAGATGGATGAGATTCTGCGGATTTCCGACGAGGTCACCGTCATGCGTGACGGCCACTACATCGGCACCTGGGACAGCAAGGATCTGACCACCGACTTCATCATCTCCAAAATGGTGGGCCGGGAACTGACGAACCTGTACCCCGAGCGGCACAATGTGCCCGGCGAGGTGGTGTTCGAGGTGGAGGACTTTACCTCCATCAACCCCAGAAGCTTCCGCCACGTCAGCTTCAACATTCGCAAGGGTGAGATCCTGGGTGTGGGCGGTCTGGTGGGTGCTCAGCGGACGGAGCTGATGGAAGGTCTGTTCGGCATCCGCTCCCATACCACCGGTACCATCCGGTTCCAGGGCAAGGAGCTGAAAATTGATCGGCCCAAGGATGCCATCGACCAGGGCATCGCCATGCTGACTGAGGATCGCCGGGCAACGGGTATTCTGGGCGTGTTGAGCATCGCGGACAATATTTCCGTGGCTTCCCTGAAAAAATACCTGGATTACGGTATCATGATCAACGATAAGAAGGTCGAGGCCCTGGTTCAGGCAAACGTCAAGAAGATGAACATCAAGACTCCCTCCAGCAAGACTCAGATCCAGAGCCTGTCCGGCGGCAACCAGCAGAAGGTGCTGATCGGCCGTTGGCTGGCAAATGCCCCGGATGTGCTGATCCTGGACGAGCCCACCCGTGGTATCGACGTGGGTGCCAAGTATGAGATCTACTGCATCATCGAAGAGCTGGCCCGGGCAGGAAAGAGCATCATCATGATTTCCTCCGAAATGGCGGAGCTCATCGGTATGTCCGATCGGATCATGGTCATGTGCGACGGCAGAGTGACCGGCTTCGTGGACGGCAAGGATGCCACCCAGGAAAACATTATGGAACTGGCAACCCAGTTTGAGACAGTTTGAGCAAGGAGGAAATTGAAATATGAAAACACAGATGAGTGTACCTCAGAAAATTTGGAAGGTCATCAAGGGCAACCCCATTGTCATTATGCTGGCCATCCTCAGCTTGGTGGTGGGCTGCACCATCAATAACTTCTTCTCCCTGGATAACCTGAATAACCTGATGTGCAACACCACCGTCCGGTTCCTCATCGCTCTGGGCGTTTCCGGCTGCCTGATCACCAAGGGCACCGACCTGTCCGCCGGCCGTCAGGCCGCTCTGGCCGCTACCCTGACCGGCGTCATGGTTCAGCGTGCCGACTATGCCAGCCGGATGTTCTCCTGGATGCCTGAGATGAACATGTGGGCTGTGCTGCTCATCGTCCTGGTTGTGGGCGCTATCATCGGTACCATCACCGGCCTGATCATCGCCTACCTGAACGTGCCCCCCTTCATCGCCACCCTGGGCATTCAGACCATCATCTACGGTATCAACCTGATCTACACCAACGCGCAGCCCATCGGCGGCTTCACCGACAGCTTCAAGTCCTTCTTCAACTGGAAGATGCTGCCCATCGGCTCCTTCAAGGGCTTCAACGGCTATATTCTCTTTGCGCTGCTCTTCGGACTGATTTTCTGGTTCATGTATAACAAGACCACCCACGGCAAGTACATCTACGCCATCGGCGGCAACGAGAACGCCGCTGAGGTCTCCGGTGTCAACGTGCGGGTGAGAAAGACCCTGATCTACATGACTGCCGGCCTGATGTATGCCTTCGCCGGTTTCCTGATGACCGGTAAGTCCGGCGGCGCTTCCGCCTCCATGGGCGTCAGCTACGAGCTGGAAGCCATCGCAGGCTGTACCATCGGCGGCGTGTCCACCACCGGTGGTATCGGTACTGTTGGCGGCATCCTGATCGGCGTGCTGGTGTTCGAGCTGCTGAAGATCATCCTGCAGTTCGTGGGCGCCGACCCCAACTTCAACTACATTGTCCAGGGCCTGGTGGTCATCACCGCCGTCGCCATGGATATCCGTAAGTACGTCGCCAAGAAGTAATTCCATGGAAGAAAAAGACCCCAAGGAAGAAACGGCAAAGGAAGAGCAGCCCAAGTCCCAGTGGCAGCTTCAGAAGGAGAACTGGTATGACCGGGTCCCCCTGAATCAGAAGCAGCTGGACATCATCATCGGCGTGTGCCTTGTGCTGCTGGTGCTGACCTTTGTGCTGATCTATCTGGACGCACAGGATATTTTCCATCTGTTCGGAAGATAGAAAAGCAAATTCATACAACTTCTCCGGAAACCGCGCTTTCCTCTGCCTTCGGGCAGAGCGAAAGCGCGGTTTTTGCCGTTTCGACAGAATTTCGGTATCTAAATTCAGAGAGAACCGGCACAAATCCCGCAACTTGTGCAAGTTCACAGACAAATCGGCCTGGGAGAGAAACAAAATGCCGGGTCGGGAACGTAAAAAAACATACTTACAAAAGCGAATTTCATAAAATAATCAACTTTTTTAAACGCGAAATTCGCGGCCTGTCTGATAGTCCGGATTTTGTACAAAAATTTGTATTGTCCAACCATACGAAAAAACGGAACAAATGCATCCCATCTTGACTTCCGGTTACCCATGGAATATACTCAGATTGAGCACTTGCGCCGGGATTTTCGCGTACACCGGCACCCCGGGAGGGGCAGTGAAAACGGGCGGAAAGGCTCGTCGGCCCTCTCATCAAAATGCAGAAAGTGAGGATGATCCAATGTCCCATGAAACCGTACTGGGCCTTGAGCTGGGCTCTACCCGCATCAAGGCCGTTGCCATCGACGAGCACCACAATCCGGTGTCCTCCGGGGACTACACCTGGAAGAGCTCCTTTGTAAACGGCATCTGGACTTATGACTTAGACGAGGTCTGGAAGGGTCTGAAAGCGGCCATCGCAGGTCTTAAGCACCGGGAGACCGTCGCCGCCATGGGCGTGTCCGCCATGATGCACGGCTACCTGGCCTTTGACGAAAACTGGAACCTGCTGGTGCCCTTCCGCACCTGGCAGAATACCATCACCGCCCAGGCTGCCGCCGAGCTGACCGAGGAATTCGGCTTTAACATTCCTCAGCGATGGTCCATTGCCCACCTGTATCAGGCGGTGCTGAACGGCGAGCCCCATGTGCCCCGGATTCGCCATATCACTACCCTGGCGGGCTACGTCCATTATATGCTCACCGGCGTCAACGCCCTGGGAGTAGGGGAGGCCTCCGGCATGTTCCCCATTGACAGTGAGCACAATTGCTTTAACGGCCAGATGCTGGACAAGCTGGAAGCGCTTCTGGCACCCCGGCACCTTCCTTGGAAGGTGCGGGAGGTGCTGCCCCAGGTGCTGGTGGCCGGTGAACAGGCCGGCGTTCTCACCGAGGAGGGTGCCAGGCGGCTGGACGGCCTGCTGGCTCCCGGCATTCCCTTTGCCCCTGCCGAGGGCGACGCCGGTACGGGCATGACCGCTACCAATGCCGTGGCCCCCAGAACCGGCAACGTGTCCGCCGGTACCTCCATCTTCTCCATGGTGGTGCTGGAGAAGCAGCTGAGCAAGGTCTACGAGGAAATCGACATGGTCACCACTCCCACCGGCAAGCCCGTGGCCATGGTGCACTGCAACAACTGCACCAACGACACCAACGCCTGGGTGAGCGTCCTCAAGGAGACTGCCAACCTGTTCGGGGCCGATCCTTCCACCGGTGAGCTGTACACCAAGCTTTATCAGCACTCCCTGGAGGGCGACGCGGACTGCGGCGGCGTTCAGGTGTGCAACTACATGGCAGGCGAGGGCGTGACCCACATGGACGCGGGCCGTCCCCTGGTCGCCAGACGTCCGGACTCCCGCTTCACCCTGGCCAATTTCTTCCGGGCCCAGCTCTATTCCACCATGGCGACGCTGAAAATCGGCATGGACATTCTGGCGGAGGAACAGGTTGCCATCGACAGCCTGACCGGCCACGGCGGCCTGTTCAAGACTCCACTGGTGGGCCAGAAGTACATGGCTGCCGCCTGCAACGCTCCCGTGACCTGCATGGAGACTGCCGGCGAGGGCGGCCCCTACGGCATGGCGCTGCTGGCTGCTTACATGCTCCGCAAAGCTCCCGGCGAAACCCTGGAGGACTATCTGAACGCCAAGGTCTACGCCGGTGTCAAGGGCACCACCGTGGCCCCGGATGAGGCCGATGTGGCGGGCTTCAACCGGTACCTGAAGGCCTACCGGAACCTGCTGGAGGTCGAGCGCCAGGCGGTCAATTCTCTGTAAGAAAATCCATTCATCAATATAGGAGGAACATAAAATGGCTTATCAGTTTTGGTTTGTAGTAGGCTCTCAGAGCCTGTACGGCGAAGAGGTTCTGAAGACCGTGGCTCAGCGAGCCGAGGAAATGGCTCAGGAAATGAGCAAGCACCTGCCTTATCCCCTGGTTTATAAGGTTACGGCCATGTCCAACTCCCAGATTTCGGACATTGTGAAAGAGGCCAATTACGACGATTCCTGCGCCGGCATCATCACCTGGTGCCACACCTTCTCTCCCTCCAAAATGTGGATCAACGGCCTGGTGAACCTCCAGAAGCCCTACTGCCACTTTGCCACCCAGTATAACCTGGAGATCCCCAATGAGGAGATCGACATGGACTTCATGAACCTGAACCAGGCCGCCCACGGCGACCGGGAGCACGGCTTCCTTGCGGCCCGCCTGCGCCTGCCCCGGAAGGTCATTGCCGGCTACTGGAAGGATGAAGAGTGCCTGAAGCGTATCGGCGACTGGATGAAGGCCGCCATCGGCGTGGCCGTGTCCAAGAAGATGAAGGTCATGCGCTTCGGCGACAATATGCGGGAAGTGGCCGTCACCGAGGGCGACAAGGTGGAGGTGCAGATCAAGCTGGGCTGGCAGGTGAACACCTGGGCCGTAGGCGATCTGGTCAAGGAAATGAACGCTGTCACCGAGGAAGAAATTGACGCACTGATGGACGTGTATCAGGCCTCCTATGACATCGCTACCGACGACGTCGGTGCCATCCGCTACCAGGCCAGAGAAGAAATCGCCATGAAGAAGATGATGGATCGGGAGGGCTGCAAGGCGTTCTCCAACACCTTCCAGGATCTTTACGGCATGGAGCAGCTGCCAGGTCTGGCCTCCCAGCATTTGATGGCCCAGGGCTACGGCTACGGCGGCGAGGGCGACTGGAAGGTTTCCGCCATGACTGCCATTCTGAAGGCCATGGGCGAAAACGGCAACGGCGCTTCCGCCTTCATGGAGGACTACACCTATCATCTGGTGAAGGGTCACCAGTATTCCCTGGGTGCCCACATGCTGGAGGTCTGCCCCAGCCTGGCCGATCCTGCCGTCCGGCCCCGGATCGAGACCCACTTCCTGGGCATCGGCATGAACGAGAAGGATCCTGCCCGTCTGGTCTTTGAGGGCAAGCCCGGCGACGCCATCGTGGTGTCCCTCATTGACGTGGGCGGTCGCCTGCGGCTCATCGTTCAGGACATCCACGCGGTCAAGCCCATTATGCCCATGCCCAACCTGCCTGTGGCCCGGGTCATGTGGCAGGCGGAGCCCAGCCTCACCACCGGTGTCGAATGCTGGATCACCGCCGGCGGCGCCCACCACACTGTCCTCAGCTACGACGTCACCGCCGAGCAGATGAAGGACTGGGCGGGCATGATGGGCATCGAGTATGTCCACATCGGCAAGGATACCACCGTGGAGAGCCTGGAGCAGGAGTTGTTCCTGAACGATCTGGCCTGGAAGCTGAAGTAAGATTTTACAGGGGTGCCCAGCGGCACCCCTGTGTGCGAAAAGGAGTTACTATGCTGGAAGAACTGAAGAAAAAGGTATATGAAGCCAATATGGAGCTGCCCCGGCGGAACCTGGTCACCTACACCTGGGGCAACGTCTCCGGCATCGACCGGGAGAAGAGCCTGATGGTCATCAAGCCCAGCGGCGTGGAGTACGACGAACTGACCCCGGAAATGATGGTGGTTGTGGATCTGGAGGGCAACATTGTGGAGGGGGATATGAACCCCAGCAGCGATACCAAGACCCACATCGAGCTATATAAGGCCTTCCCCCAGCTGGGGGGCATCGTCCATACCCACAGCCCCTATGCCGTGGGTTGGGCCCAGGCCGGGGAGGACATTCCCTGTTATGGCACTACCCAGGCAGACTACTATTACGGCCCCATTCCCTGTGCCCGGCACCTGACCCAGGCGGAGCTGGACGAGGATTATGAGAAGGGCACCGGCACCGTGATCATCGAGACCTTCCGGGAGCGGAACATTGATCCCATGGCTGTGCCTGCCGTTATCTGCCATAGCCACGGCCCCTTCACCTGGGGCAAGGACCCGGCCCAGGCGGTGTATCACGCGGTGGTGCTGGAGGAGGTGGCCAAGATGGCCATCTACACCCGGCTGGTGAAGCCCGACGCAGCTCCCGCGCCCCAGCGGATCCTGGATAAGCACTATCTGCGCAAGCACGGCCCCAACGCCTACTACGGACAGAAAAAGTAAGAAATCTCCCTGGCACCGCCTCGGTGCCGGGGAGATTTCTTCCGATTGACGGGGTCTGCCCTCCGTGATACAATGGCCCAAAAGGAGGCGAGCCCATGCCCCAGACACAGAGAAAATCCGGCCTCACCGGCAATCAGCTGAAGCTCATTGCGCTGATTACCATGACCGTTGACCATATCGGGATGCTGCTTTTGCCAAGGCTCATGATTCTGCGGATTATTGGCAGAATCGCCATGCCACTGTACGCTTACATGATCGCTGAGGGCTGCCGGTACACCCACGACCGGCGGCGGTACTTCCTCCGGCTGGCAGGGCTGGCACTGGTATGTCAGATCGTCTATTATTTTGCCGACCGCTCCCTGTACCAGTGCATTCTTGTGACCTTTTCCATGTCGGTGCTGTGCATCCGGGCGGTGGATACCGCCCGGTGCAAGGGCGGCGCGTTCTGGATGCTGACAGCGGCAGCTGCCCTGCTGGGGGCATGGACTGTCTGTGAGCTGCTGCCCGTGGAAATTTCCGGTTTTGGGGTGGATTACGGTTTTTTCGGAGTGCTGCTGCCTGTGATCCTCTACTATTTCGGGAAAAAGGGCATTGTACCGGGAATGCTTCTGCTGTGCCTTTCCATAGGCGATCTGCAATGGTGGGCGCTGGCCGCGGTGCCGCTGATGCTTCTCTACAATGGCCAGCGAGGAAGCCGCTCTCTGGGCTGGGTGTTCTACCTCTATTATCCGCTGCATTTGGCGGTGCTGTATGGAGTCGCGGTTTGCTTGCAGTCCGTGGGAAGTCACTGACTCCTGTGAGTAAGACATAGAAGGAGCTGTCTCAAAATAGCAAAGTGCCCAAATAGGACAAAGTCATTGCGAGCCAGTGGTGCTCCGCGCAGCGAATCAAAATCGAAATGACTGCCAGTGGCAGTCATACCTTAACGTAGCTCACACTGGCGTGGCAATCCCCCCGATTTTCAAACATCTACGTTAGGAAATCTTGGATTTTACGCCTATCCGGGGGATTGCCACACCAGTGACATCGGTCACTGGTTCGCAATGACATTGTATATTTTGGCTATGTTGACCCATAGGGGCACTTAACGAGACAACCCCTTTCTGCTGAGAAAAAGCGTTATTCAAATGCCAGGCCAAAATAGGCCGGAGTCCAGGAATCGTCACAGGTAGGACGGAACATGGCGAAGGGGGATGTGCCGGGCAAGCGGAAAGTCCCTTCTGCTTTTCCCAGGGCACCCAGAATTCCGGCGGCCTGGGAAGCGTCGCCCAGAAGCTCCATGGGTTCGTCCTCAGTGGCGGCCAGAAGGAAGCCGTTACCCGCGTACAGTTTTGCGGATTCTGCCAGATATTCGATGGCGCCGCCTTCCTGGACAATGCCCCCCTGCGGAAGATACTTTCGGCGCAGGGCGGCATATTCCTGCGGAGTTACCTCCCACAGCGGCACTGATGCCCCGGCGGGAAGGGTCAGATTCTCTACGCCGCCAAAATTCCGGTAGCCCATCCCGGCGTACATTCGCCGAAGGCCATCGTCCGCCGGAACCAGCACAGAGCCGTCATAGCCCCGGGAGGTAAGCACCTCCTGGGTTTTTGCCATCAGCTCCCGGCAAAGCCCCTGATGCCGGTATTCCGGTGCGGTGGCTACGGCGTAGAGGTAGGCCAGACGCCGCCCTTCACAGGTTACATCCATCCAGGCAAGGCCTGCGGCAAGCTGCCCTTCCCGGAAGATTGCCAGGGTATTTTCCTCCCGGAAGGCCGTCCGGAAAAAGCTGTCGATCCAGCCGTCGTCACCGAACGCTGCCGACCATAGCACCTTCCACATCGTCTTCTCCATGCAGCCCCTCCGCCAGATACGCGTTGTATTTTTCCTCCATGTGGTGAGGCTGATAGCTGAGCTTGGCCTGACGCAGACCGGGAAGCCCCAGATCGTCCTCCCGATTCAGAAATGCCAGCTCCGGGTGCTTTAACCGCAGATACCGGGCGAATTCGCAGTTCACCGCGGCATAGGCTCCGTCCACATCCTCCCGGGCTTTTTCAAAATGCACGTCCATGGTGTTTTCCGACAGTCGGGAGGCCAGGGTCACAGCCAGTACCTGACCGTTTTCCACCAGCATCAGTCCCTCCATCCCCAGTGCCTCGAAGTGCCGGAAGGCCCGGCTCAGAGCAATCTGCTCCAATAGATAGTCCCCGTGGGGATCCTCCGCAAGCCGTTGCCGGAACCACTGAGCCACCATCTCCTGAGCCTGGGGAAGATTCTCCTTCTCCAGAGGGACGCTGAGACAGTCCGGGTGGGAGGCCTGGAATTTGTGCACATGGTTGCGCTTTTTCTGGAATTTCCGCCCTTTCAGGTCAGCCAGGTCGTCAATGGCATAGACATAGTCGAAGCCGTCCCGGTCAGGCCGGAACAGAAAACGGCCGGGGAACCAGCTTTCCAGCTCCTCTGTTTCCGCCTGGGTCATGCTGGTGATCCGGCAGGGAATACCCCGGCTTCTGGCGTCCTCCAGAACAGCCTCCAGGACAGCCCGGCGGTTGCCGGTGCCGATGGGGTAGGGGTAGACGCTTTTTCCGTAAAAATGGGAGAAAAAGGCGACTCCCTCCGGGAAAAACGCCGCTTCCTGCCGACCCCACAGGTAAAGATTGGCGAAGCTGTACTCGCAGCTTCTGGAGCCGCAGGCGAATAAAATGTCCTCATACTGGGCTTTCTGCGCCAGCTGTAAACGAGAAAAAGAAATCATGGTTTCACATCCTTCGGTTTGCTATGATAGCATATTCTGCCCAAAAAGGCAAGGAAAAGCCCCGGAATTCTCCGGGGCTGATATTTAATCAGAGCATCCTTAAGCGAAGAGCGTATTTTCCAGACCCCGCTTTTTCAGGGCGTAATAGAGGATGGTGCCGGGAACCAGCAGCACCGCGACTTCACCGAGGGCAACGTACAGGGCGTTGAGGCCGAAGCCGCCGCCGATGTACACCGTCAGCTCCCAGCCCACCAGAATGGCGTTGGCGATGGCGGGCATCAGCATGGCGGGCAGGGGATAGCCATGGACGGTGACCTTTCGGGTCAGCCACATACCCTCGGCGGCAAGCAGGGTGGCGGCGGAGCCCAGCACAAAGTCCAGGGGCAGGGCGGCGGCATAGGTGATGTTGAAGATCAGGCAGCCCAGGGTCAGACCGGGAACGGCGGCAGGGGTGAACAGAGCCAGCACGCACAGAGCCTCGGACAGACGCATCTGGATGGCCCAGGTGGCGGAGCCGGGAAGCAGCAGGTTTTGCAGGTGGGTGAGCACGGCGTACAGGGCGGCGATGATGGCTGCCTGGGTCAGATAGCGGGTGGATTTGGTCATGACGATTCTCCTTAAACTGAAAAAATGGGTGCAGTCCGCACCCATAGCAACAAAAAATGGGCGCAAAAGCGTCCATCCAAGAAGGCCTGCCCAAAAGCACATGCCAAATCCTAGTTTTGTTTACCGACAGGATGGTTACGAACTGTCCTATGAAATTGCGAGAATATTCTATCAGAGAATCAGAAAAATGTCAAGCCCCCGGCTTTGACGGTGCAGACTGCCAAAAAACTGGTGTGGCAACCCGCAGCGCTGCCTTCCCTTGATGACATTGCCTCCGTGGGCAAGGTTCTTGTCTCGGCAAGAACCTTGAGAAGAAGCCGACTCAAGGGGCGCTGCCGAAAAGCCGCCCCCTTGAGAATCCCCCGGCCGCATCGCCGTAAGCAGAGTGGAAAGTTTCGGGCTGCTATGGAAGCACTTATCAAAAAAACGCGAAAGGAATAGAAGTTCTTTGACAGATGGAAGCCCCCGGCTTGCGCCGGGGACTTGGAAATCACACTTTTTCTCCCTCAATGTAGGTGGGACGGGAGGGGATGATCAGGGCAGCGATGATATAAGCCCAGATGCCCGCACCGGCGAAGAGACTGAAAACGCACCAGCCCAGCCGGATGAGGGTGGGGTCAATGCCGAAAAATTCGCCCAGGCCGCCGCAGACCCCTGCCAGCATGGCGTTGTCCTTGGAGCGATAAAGCTTTTTGCCGTTCATAATGGAAAGCCTCCTAAATTCTGTTTTTGATATGATACTCCCTTCCCGGGCTTTCGACTAGCCCTGTTTATCAGGGATTTGTGCCAGTGACATAGACAACGGCTACATTCCCGGGGAAGATTTCTCCCTTCCGGGTGGGAAGCAGAGCGGCATAGTTGGTTGTATCCTCTCTGTCGCCCGGATGCACTGCAATTTTGACGGTACAGCCGTTTGCCTGCCAGGTGATGTCCTGTACTTCACAGACACCCGTCACATCCTGGGAGAAAATCAGAAGCAAGTCCTGAGACGCAAAGAAGTGCTCGTCAAAGCCTTCACAGGCCGTCTCCAATCCGGAAATGTCCCAGGATTCACCCATTTCCGACAGGCCTTCTTCCAGAGCCTCCCGGCTGTCAAACAGGTGTACCGCCTGGAAAGCGGCACCTTCCGCCTTGTCAGGGAGATTGGGCACTTCCAGGCATTGGGGCGCGGCGATTTCGGTATCCACGGCTCCGGAATTCCCGGAAGCCGGGGCTTCATCCGTTCTCTGCGCCGAGCCCGCGTCACGGAAGGCGGAAACCATTTCCGGGGAGGTACTTTTGGAACTCCGGCTTTCGTAGAGGGCTCCGCACAGAACCAGCAGAGCGCAGCAGGCGGCCAGAGACACATACCGCCGCCAGTGGAGGGTTTTCGGCTTCCGGCTCCGAACTTCATCCGCTCTGGCAATCAGATCCTCCGGAAGCAGGGTCAGTGCGTCGTGAAATTGTTCCCCGGTCATAGACAGAAGCCCTCCTTTTCCAAGTATTCTTTCAGCCCGACCCGGGTGCGGAAGAGCAGGGTCTTGACCTTGCTTTCCGTGATTCCTAAGTAGGCGGCAATTTCCTTTACCGGATCCAGAAAGTAATACCTGCCCAGAAAGGCCGCCTGGGTTTCTTTGCTCTGGGTGCGCAGATACACCCCGATGGCATCGGCCAAAGCCTTGGCATTGACGATTTCCTCAGGCGTGTTGCCCCCGGAAACACAGTCCGACAATTCTTCCAGGGAAACGGCATATTCCGAAGCCTGCCGCTTGGCTCGGGTTCGGTAGCGGAACAGGTCAATGGAGATTCGCCGGGTCAGCTTGGCAAGGTAAGCGGACAGCACACTGGGTCTGTGAGGCGGCATGGACTCCCAGGCGGCAAGATAGGTGTCGTTGACGCTTTCCCGGCTGTCGTCCAGGTTATTGAGAATGTTGTTGGCGATTTTTTGCAGGTAACGGTCGTACTTGGCCTGGGTTTCCGAAACGGCCTGCTCGTTTCGCTCCCAGTAGAGGGCTACGATCTGCTCATCATCCATAGCACAGCCTCCTTTCTTTCCATTACTATATAATATACTCGACAAAAATCAAGTCCGGTTGCGCAGAACTGTAAAAAAGAATGCCATTGCGAGCCAGTGGTGCTCCGCGCAGCGAATCAAAGTTGCAATGATTGCCAGTGGCAATCATACCACAATGTATCGCAGACTGGCGTGGCTCTTTCCAAGGATTTCCCCGGTCACAATCCCCCGGTAATTCCGAGAACCGAAGGAAAGGGCTGCCTTCCATCAAGAGGAAAGACGCTTTCTTCGTGAGACTCGAAAAAGGAAAACGGATTGCCACACCAGTGACATCGGTCACTGGTTCGCAATGACATGCGTTATACGGTTGCTTCTGCAAAAAAACGATACCGAGCTTTGCCCAATGGTCTATCGAATACTGACCAGCTTGCGCACGCATCGCCTGCCGGGCTCCCGGATTATTCCGCGCTGAGCTCGATCCGGTCGTTGCTGATGCCCTGCTGGTGGAAGAGCCTGAGCAGCTCCTCCGGGGTCAGCCCCTCCCGCTGGGCACCACCCAGCTCCAGAACGATGGAGCCATCCTTCATCATAATCGTCCGGTTGCCCAGAGACAGAGCCGAGGGGATGTTGTGGGTAATCATCAGACAGGTGATGCCGTGATCGGCTACAATCTGCCGGGTCAGAGTCAGCACCTTGTCCGCCGTGGCAGGATCCAGGGCGGCGGTGTGCTCGTCCAGCAGAAGGAGCTTGGGCGTGACCATGGTGGCCATGAGCAGGGTCAGCGCCTGCCGCTGGCCGCCGGAGAGCAGGCCTACGGGACTGCCCATCCGATCCTCCAGTCCCAGCCCCAGCTGGCTCAGCCGCTGCCGGAACTCCGCCCGGTCGGCTTTGGAGATCACGGAGAAGGGGTTGGTGCCGGAGCTGGCCCGCATATAGGCAAGGGCCAGATTTTCCTCGATGGTCATGGTGGGGGCGGTGCCCTTCAGCGGATCCTGGAACATGCGCCCGATGAATTTACTGCGCTTGTAGTCCGGCAGACTGGTGATGTTCTTCCCGTCCAGCTGGATGGTGCCCCGATCCACCGGGAAGGTTCCGGCGATGGCGTTGAAGAGGGTGGACTTGCCCGCGCCGTTGGAGCCGAGAATGGTGACGAAATCGCCCTTCGCAAGATGCAGACTCAGGTCGGTCAGAGCCTTCTTTTCGTTGATGGTGCCCGGGTTGAAGGTTTTGGAAATATTCGTGATTTTCAGCATATTACTTTCCTCCCTGGCTGGTTTTGGGCTTGAGACCGGCCTGGATGGCGGGCAAACCGATGGCCAGCGCCACGATGACGGCAGAAATCAGCTTCAGGCATTCGCTGGGCAGATCCAGCCGCAGGGCGATGGCGATGATGAACCGGTAGACCACGGAACCGGCAATGGCACCCAGGATTTTTACCCAGGTCTTGCCCTTGGGCATCAGAGTCTCGCCGATGATCAGGGAGGCAAGGCCAATGATGACCATGCCGGTGCCCAGGTTGATGTCGGCGGTTTTCTGATATTGAGCCAGCACCGCACCGGACAGGGCGGTCAGAGAATTGGAGATGCACAGGCCAACGGTGACGGTGAAGCCCGTGTTGATGGAGGAGGCACGAACCATGTCCGGATTGTCGCCGGTGGCTCGGATGGAAAGACCGATCCGGGTCTTCAGGAACAGAGCCAGCAGAAGCCCTGTCAGCAGGGCAATGAGAGCCACGGGAATGATCTTCCCGAAGGTTTTGCCTAAGACAGGCTGGAGCAGGGAGAACAGGGTGTCGGCGCGCATCATGTTCACGTTGGAGGAGAAGCCCATGACCGCCAGATTCACGGTGTACAGACCGGTATTGGTAATGATGCCCGCCAGAATGGAGGGAATATTCAGCTTGGTCTGCAAAAAGGCGGTGACGCCGCCGGCGCAGGCACCGGCCAGCATGGCGGCGGGAATGCCCAGCAGGGGATGACCGGCCACGGCAAAGGTGGCGGACACGGCGCAGCCCAGGGTAAAGGCGCCGTCGGTGGTCATATCGGCGATGTTCAGCACCCGGAAGCTGAGAAACAGAGCCAGGGCAACCAGAGCGTAGATAAAGCCCAGCTCCAATGCGCTGAATATAATGGCGGAAGAAATCATGGAATCACTCCTTCATGGAATATGGAAGACGCGGGAAAACGGTGTTGCCGTACATATAATATATAATGTAGAAAACGGCCGGAAGCAGGCGGGGAAAATCCCGCCTGCGCCCGGAAGAAAACTTGTTATTTCTTATTTCGCGGTGGTCACTTCGGTGACGGTGTTTGCCATGGTGGAGAACACGCTGTAGTCGATGTTCAGAGCCTTGGCGGTATCGGTGTTCACGGTGATGATACCGCCGTCCATCACATGGAACTCGGGAACGGCGCCGCCTTCCAGAATGTCGAAGGCCATATCGGCGGTGTACTTGCCCAGCTCGGTGTAGTTGACGCCGCAGGTGGTGAAGGCGCCGGACTGAACGAAGGAGTCAGCACCGGTGTAGTGGGGAATACCGGCCTCGTTGAGAATCTCGGCTACGGCGACCTCCGCGTCCATAACCCGGTTATCGGTGGGGGTGAACACGGCGTCAACCCGGCCCACCAGGGAAGCGGCGGCGGCGACGATCTCATCGGTGGTGTTGCCGGTCTTTTCCAGATAGGCAATGCCCTTCTCGTCCAGATATTTCTTGGCCTCGGCAATGGGGGTGATGGAGTTATCCTCGGAGTTGCTGAACAGAAGACCCACGGTCTTGATGTCGGGGTTGACGGCCAGCATCATGTCCAGAATGAAGGGGGTGTTCAGGGCATCGGAGGTACCGGTGACGTTATCCAGACCGGTGAGGCCCGCGGTTTCGGGGTCGGAGCAGGCGGCGTAGACGATGGGGGTGCCGGTGCCCTCGGCGGCGGTGACCATGGTCTGGGCGGCCAGGGTAGCGATGGGGATGATCATGTCCACCTTGTCATCCAAGGCCTGGGCACCGATCTGACCCAGCATGGTGGTATCGTTCTGACCGTTGTAGTCGGAGATGGTCAGCTCCACACCGGCGGCTTCGGCTCTGGCCTTCAGCTCGGCGGAGATGGCCTCGTGAATTTCATCCAGGGAGGAGTGGGACAGCTGCTGAACGATGGCTACGGAGTAGCTCTTGACTTCGGTGGTTTCGGCGGTGGTCTCAGCGGCGACGGTGGCCGCGGGCGTGGTGGCAGGGGCAGTGGTGGGGGCGGGAGCGGAGGAAGCGCCGCAGCCGACCAGCAGGGAGGCGGACAGAATCAGGGAAGAAACGATAGCAGTGATCTTTTTCATAAGAATACTCCTTTTCAAGTTCAAAAATGATGGTGAATGTGTTTCTTATCGGATAGTCAGTCCGGCTTCACCATCGTCTCCCCGGTAATTTCTTCAGCATATGCTTCACCTCTCGTTTGGAATAAAACTTCATGCAGGATCGCTGCACCACGAAAACGCACAAATGACGGTGCATGAAGTTTTTGTGCATCCTTTCCGGTTGCCCCGCAGGGGCGAGGAAATGGCACATTTCTTGTTTTTGCTATGCTTTTGCATAGCAAAAAAGTCCTTGTTCCCCGAAGGGAACAAGGACAGAAAATACAATTTCTGCGGTACCACCTTGTTTGCCGGTAAACCGACCGCTCGACCGGCGCCAACACGCCGCCTGCCCAGTAACGCTGGCAATGCGTCAGAAGATACTCAAGCCCACGCTCTTTCCCTCTGCCCTCGGCGGCCCATTTGCTGCCCCGCTTCTCGCTTCCCTCTCAGCTGTGGGAAACTCTCTGTGGATGCGCTTGCAGCTTTACTTCCGCGTCTGTGGTTTGCTGTTTTGAAGTTGTTTTCTTTATACACCAAGTCAAACTGTTTGTCAAGAACTTTTTTCAAAAAATTTTCCGGGACTTGCGGACAAATGTTTTCCGCTGACGCTCAGTATTCCCGCACCACACCCTTGACTACGCCGATGATCTGGGCATAGGTGCCGTCGATGGGGGAGTAGGCATCGTTTTCCGGCATGAGCCAGACCTGACCGTTTCTGCGCAGAAGCCGCTTGACGGTGGCCTCATCCTCAATGCGCGCCACCACGATCTGACCGTTGTCCGCTGTGGGCTGAGGGCGCACCACCACCTTGTCCCCTTCCAGAATGCCGGCATTGATCATACTGTCGCCCCGAACCCGCAGGGCGAAGCACTCCGGGTCAGGCCAGGGCAGAGTGCCCTCCTGATTTTCCACCGCCAGAATGGGAAGACCGGCGGTGACCACGCCGATGACGGGAATCTGACCCTGCCGGGCACCGGTGACCAGGGCGCGCTTACGACCCTTGACCCCGGTGGACTGAAGAAGCCCCTTCTGCTGCAAAGCCTGCAAATGATAGCTGACGGAAGCGGTGGAGCGCAGACCCACCGCCTCGCCGATTTCCCGGACGGAGGGGGAGAAGCCGTTTTCCTGAATGAAATGGTTGACATAATCCATTATCATATCCGCTTTGTTGCTGGTTCTGGGCATGACGCTACCTCCAGGGGGTTGTTTTTAATAGATTATAGCACATATTTTCGAAAAAAGAAAGACCTGTCGGAAAATTCTTTCACAAAATCCGGGCAGTCCAGCCTATACTGGCATAAGGAGGAATGCGCGTGAAAGAGCAGTGGGAAAGCCAGGTCTGGCAGCGGGTGAGGCAGCCCATGGCGGCATCCGGGGAAAATCTGCGGGTTCTGCGCCGGGAGAGTATGTGCCTGGCGGGGATTTACCGGAAGCTGGAAAACACCCTGAGGGGAAGCGGTCGGGAGCAGGCGGCTGTCCTGTATCGGCAGGAGCTGGAAAACGGGGCCATACTCCGGGGGCTGGAAAGGCTGAGCGGCGGGGACAGTGGGGCTATGCAGCCGGTACCGCCGCCGGAGGAGGGGACGGCGCGGCTTCTGAACCAGTGCTTTCGGAGCACCTGCCGTGCCCAGATTGAATACTTAGCCCGCTCGGCGGAGCCGGAGACGGGAATCGTCTTCCGGCTGCTTGCGGACAATGCCGCCGCCCGGTGCACCCAGATTGCCCGGTTGTTGGGTAGTTTGGGATGAAGATAGGAACACAACAAGGCCGCCCAAGCATGGGCGGCCTTGCGCTATTCATCGAACAAATCGCTGTGGGTTCCGGTGCGGGTTAGATAGAGAATCAGATCACGGTCATACTGCTCATAGATCAAAAGCCAGTCTGGCGTAATGTGGCACTCCCGGCAGCCGGAGAAATCTCCACTTAAAGCGTGATCCCGGTTCTTTGACGGCAGCGGCTCACCGGCGGCAAGACAGTCAATGACGGCGGCCAAAAGCCGCAGGTCATAGCCTCGTTTTTTCACAGCCTTCAGGTCTTTTCTGAATCGGGTGGATGGCTTGATTTGGTAGGTCATTCCAGAATGTCCTCCATCATCTCAGCGGCGGAGGTATAGGACTTCCCGGCGGTGGGATCAGCCTTCATTTGCCGAACCTCCGCAATTGCCGCCAGGGTGTCCCCATTGGGCCGCTCGATAGAGACATCAAAAGGAATGCGATTTTCCCGGGTCATTTTCTTGGCGAAAATAGTGAAGGCAGCGGTCATTGTCAGACCCAGATCACTGCAAAGCTGCTCCATATTTTGCTTTAGGCCTTCGTCCATGCGAAAAGATACGGTTGTCTGTGCCATCAAAATCAACTCCTTTCCTGATAATTATACCACTTTGTTGATACAACGTCAATACATTGCTGACTTTTTGCACATTTGATAGACTGCTGGAATTCTTCTTTCAAAACGAAAAATCCCTGATGCGTGTGCATCAGGGATTTTACATGGTGACCCGTACGGGAATCGAACCCATGTTACCGCCGTGAAAGGGCGGTGTCTTAACCGCTTGACCAACGGGCCTGGTAGCGGCAATCTGATTCGAACAGATGACATACCGGGTATGAACCGGCTACTCTACCAACTGAGTTATGCCGCCATGTGGTCAACGCAATTTCGGCACCGCCGAAATCAGCTTCCTAAGTATAGCCCAAGATTTTCCGTTTGTCAAGAATTATTTTTGTTTTTTCCTCGATTTTTTTGGAGATACTTTTTTCTGAGGTGAATCACCATGAAATGGGGAAAACAACTGACACTCTTTACCGTGGGCGGCAGCGCCTATGTGGGGCTGGAACTATTGTACCGGGGCAGAAGCCACATCAGCATGTTCGGGGCTGGGGGGCTGTGCTTCCTGCTGATAGGGGCACTGCGCAAAAAGCGGCTGCCGGTTCTTGCCAGGCTCACCGGCGGGGCGGCCATCATCACCGGGGTGGAGCTGGCCACAGGGCTTCTGTGCAACCGGGACTTTTCCGTCTGGGACTACCGGGGACAGCCCGGGAATTTCCTGGGGCAGATCTGCCCGCTGTTTGCCGCGGTGTGGATTCCGGTGGGGGCGGCGGGGATGAGCCTTTACGGCCTGACCGAGAAACTCTGGGATCGAAAACTGGGAAATGCTTGCCCCATGGGAAGAAAAAGGTAAAATTTTCGTAAAACCGTCGGATTGCTGAATTTCCCGGAATCTGAGCCATTGACGCAGGGACTCTTTTCTGATATCATAGACTTACGCACAAAGACGTGATGAGGTCTTCGGAAGGGGGAATCCAAAATGAAATTGGCTGCGTTTGTCTGGCTGGGACTGATGATCCTGTTCCTAATCGCGGAGGGGGCGACGGTGAGCCTGGTTTCGCTGTGGTTTGCGGCGGGGGCGGTGATCGCCATGTTTGCCGCGCTGCTGGGAGCGGGAGTCTGGCTTCAGACCGGATTGTTCCTGGCGGTTTCCGGTGCGCTGCTGCTGATGCTCCGACCCATTGTCCGGCGGTATCTGGTGCCGAAGATCACGGCCACCAATGTGGACAGCCTGGTGGGAGCGACCGGACTGGTCACGGTTGCCATTGACAATGTGACTGCCTCCGGTCAGGTGAAGCTGGGTGCCATGGAATGGACGGCTCGCAGTACCACCGGCGAGAATATCCCCCAGGGCACCCTGATCCGGGTGGACAGAATCGAAGGCGTCAAAGTCTATGTAACCCCTGTAAACGTTCCCGAAAAAATCTGAATTCTCAAAGGGAGGTACTTAATGATGCTGTTTGTTATCATCCTTATCCTGATCGCGCTGATCATTGCGGTGCGCAACATCGTGGTGGTTCAGCAGTCCCGTGCCTACGTTGTGGAGCGGCTGGGCGCATTCCAGACCGTCTGGGGCGTGGGTCTGCACTTCAAGGTTCCCTTCATTGACCGGGTAGCTCGGCGGGTTTCCCTGAAGGAGCAGGTGCTGGACTATCCCCCCCAGCCCGTTATCACCAAGGATAACGTGACCATGCAGATCGATACCGTTGTGTATTTCCAGATCACCGACCCCAAGCTGTACGCCTACGGCGTGGAGCAGCCCATGGCGGCTATGGAGACCCTGACGGCCACGACCCTTCGGAACATCATCGGCGACCTGGAGCTGGATCAGACCCTGACCTCCCGGGACGTGGTGAACACCAAAATGCGCTCCATTCTGGACGAGGCCACTGACCCCTGGGGCATCAAGGTCAACCGGGTGGAGCTGAAGAACATTCTGCCCCCTCAGGACATCCAGAACTCTATGGAGAAGCAGATGAAGGCTGAGCGTGACCGCCGGCAGGCGATCTTGCAGGCCGAGGGTCAGAAGAAGTCCGCCATCCTGATTGCCGAGGGTGAGAAGGAGTCCGCGATTCTGAAGGCCGATGCCGAGAAGCAGGCGGCCATCCTCCGGGCAGAGGCCGAGAAGCAGGCCGCTATTCTGAAGGCCGACGGCGAGGCTCAGGCCATCCGCTCCGTCCAGCAGGCACTGGCGGATTCTCTGGAAATGCTGAACGAGAAAGCTCCCAATGATAGCGTCCTGAAGCTGAAGGCCATCGAGGCCATGCAGAAGGTGGCGGACGGTCAGGCCACCAAGATCATCATTCCCAGCGAAATGCAGGGACTGGTGGGTCTGGCAAACGGCATCACCGAGACCGTAAAAACCAAGTAATTTCCAGGCGTAATTGAATCATTTTGGCTCCCCGGCTGTTGGAAAGTCGGGGAGCCTTTTTTATGCAATACGTTCATTTTGTATCGATATAAATAGATTGAACAACATTTTTTTGTGAGTTATGAATAAAAAAGTGGACAAATCGTGAAAAGTGCGCTATGATGTACCCGGATACATGCGGCTTGCGCCGCAAATTTGAAAGAGGTGAAGAAACATGGCGTTTTCTTTTTTCGGCGGGGTACATCCCAAAGAAAATAAGTGGTATGCCTGTGACAAGGAAACCGAGGCTTTTCCGGAACCGGATATTGTCGTGATTCCCATGGCGCAGCACATCGGCGCCCCCTGTAAGCCCCTGGTTGCAAAAGGCGACCTGGTGACGAAGGGTCAGAAGATCGGCGACAACCAGGGACTGTGCGTCCCCGTGCACGCTTCCGTTTCCGGTAAGGTCAAGGCGGTGGAGCCCCGGGCTCACACCAATGGCAGTATGGTTCTGAGCGTGGTCATCGAAAATGACCACCTGGATACTCTGTGTGAAACGGTGAAGCCCAGAACCCAGGAGGAAGTGGACGCGCTGACTCCCGAGGAGCTGGTGGATATCATCCACGAGGGCGGCATTGTGGGCATGGGCGGCGCGACCTTCCCCACCCATGTGAAGCTGTCCGGCGGCATCGGCAAGGTGGATACCGTCATCGTCAACGCCGGCGAGTGCGAGCCGTACATCACTGCCGACGACCGGCTGTGCCGGGAGAAGCCCCAGGATGTGATCTCCGGCCTGAAGCTCATTATGAAGATCTTCAGCCTGAAGGAAGGCCACATCGGCATTGAGGACAACAAGCCCCAGGCCATTGAGGCGCTGAAGGAAGCGGCCAAGGACGAGACGGGAATCCTGATTGACGTGCTCCCCGCCAAGTACCCCCAGGGCGCGGAAAAACAGCTGATTTACGCGGTTACCGGCCGGGAGGTTCCCTCCGGCGGACTGCCCGCCGCCGTGGGCTGCGCGGTGTTCAATGCCGCTACCGTCCGGGCCATTCACGATGTGGTGTACACCGGTATGCCCCTGATCTCCCGGATCGTCACCGTCTCCGGCGACATCCTCATGGAGCCTAAGAACCTGCTGGTGCCCATCGGCACCTCCTTCAATGACCTGATGGAGGCCTGCGGACGAAAAGACACCCCCTACAAGGTTCTCTCCGGCGGACCCATGATGGGCGTTGCCCAGTATGACCTGAGCGTTCCCACTATCAAGGGCGTCAACGCCGTGACGGTGCTGGGTCAGAAGAACGCCTTCTTCGTGGAGGAGCCCCACTGCCTGCGCTGCGGCAAGTGCATCGATGCCTGCCCCATGCGGCTGATGCCGGTGCTCATGTACAAGTCCTGGCAGGACGGCGACGTTCAGAAAATGAAGGAAAACAATATTATGGACTGCATCGAGTGCGGCTCCTGCGCCTACACCTGCCCTGCCAGTGTTCCGCTGGTGCTGGGCTTCCGGGTGGCAAAGCAGGCCATCCGCAACGCGTCCGCGCCGGTGAAGAAATAAGGAGGTGGAAATCAAATGGCACAGATGAAATACTTTTATGAGCTGACGATTTCCAGCTCACCCCATGCCCACAGCCCCATCACCACCCGCACCATTATGCGGGATGTGCTGATCGCTCTGGTTCCCGCCCTGCTCGGCGCGGTTTATTTCTTCGGCTTCCGGGCGCTGACGGTGACCGCCGTCAGCGTGGCGGCCTGTGTCTTCTTCGAGTGGCTGTACTGCAAGCTCATGAAGAAGCCCTGCAAGACCTATGACCTGTCCGCCTGTGTGACCGGCGTGCTGCTGGCCTTTGTTTGCCCCGTGACCATTCCCTACTGGACGATCATTCTGGGCGATGCCTTCGCCATTCTGCTGGTGAAGATGCTCTTCGGCGGCCTGGGCAAGAACATTGTGAACCCCGCCCTTGCCGGCCGTGCATTCATGTTCAGCTGGCCCGTGCTCATGAGCAACTGGGTGAAGGTGGGCTTTGAGAATGCCGCCGGGCTGATTTCCAGCGCGGACGCGGTGACTGCCGCGACCCCCCTGGCAAACCTGCATCAGGGTGTCATGTGCACCGAGTCCACCGCCGCCCTGTTCCTGGGCAACGTGGGCGGCTGCCTGGGCGAGACCTCCGCGTTGCTGCTGCTCATCGGCTTCGCGTACTTACTCATCCGGAAGGTGATTTCCGCCCGGATTCCCGTGACCTACATCCTGACCGTAGCGGTGCTGACCTTCCTGTTCCCCCGGGGCAATGACCGGATTGCCTGGATGGCGGCGCAGGTCTTCGGCGGCGGCCTGATGCTGGGCGCTATCTTCATGGCTACGGACTATGTTACCTCTCCCGTGACCCATCTGGGACAGATCGTCTATGCCATCGGCTGCGGCGTGCTGACCGTGATGATCCGCTACTTTGGCGGCTACAACGAGGGCGTGTCCTACGCCATTTTGTGCATGAACGCCTGCACGGTGCTGCTGGATAAGATCGGCCATCCCGTGAAATTTGGCGCACCCAAGAAGGAGGCGGCGAAGAAATGAAAACAGAATCCAATGTACATTACATTGCCCGCCTGACCATCACCCTGCTGCTGATTACGGCAGTGGTTGCCGCGCTGCTGGCGGCGGTGAACTCCGTGACCGCGCCCAGAATCGCGGCTCAGAACGAGGAGAAAACCCAGGCGGCCATTGAGGCTGTCCTGCCCGGCGGCGGCACCGAGGTTGACTACACCGATGACACCGGCCTGGTCGGCAAGGTTTACAAGGGCGGCGCAGGCTACGCCGTGGAGGTCATGCCCTCCGGCTTTAACGGCACCGTCACCATGATGGTGGGTGTGGGCACCGACGGAAAGGTGCTGGGCATTTCCATCGTCAACCATACGGAAACTGCCGGCCTGGGTGCCGTTGCGGCGGCTCAGACCACCGCGGGCAGCGCCTTCCGTGACCAGTTTGTCGGTATGAGCGGCAATGTGTCCGTGAAAAAGGACGGCGGTCAGGTGGACGCCCTCACCGGCGCGACCATCACCTCCCGGGCGGTTTGCTACGGCGTGAACGCCGCGCTGAACGTGGCTGCCGCTTTGGGTTAAGGAGGTATGTTCTATGGATTTTAAGAAACAATTCAAAGAGGGACTGCTGACCAAGAACCCGGTTACCGTCCAGCTGCTGGGCATGTGCTCCACCCTGGCCATCACCACCAGCCTCTTCAACGGCATCGGCATGGGTCTGGCGGTAACGGTGATTCTCACCTGCTCCAACATCCTCATTTCCGCCCTGCGGAACTTCATCCCCTCCCAGATTCGAATCGCGGCCTACATCACCATCATCGCGGGATTCGTTACGGTGGTTGACCTGTCCCTGCAGGCCTTCATCCCGGCTCTGTCTGCGTCTTTGGGCGTGTTCATTCCGCTGATCGTGGTCAACTGTATCGTCCTGGGTCGGGCGGAAGCCTTTGCCTCCAAGAACAGCGTGGCGGCCTCTGCCGTGGACGGCCTGTGCCAGGGTATCGGCTACACCTGCTCCCTGATCATCGTCTGCGTCATCCGGGAGCTGCTGGGCAGCGGTACCTTCGGCGGCGGCATTCTGTGCGGCGGCGAGGGCATTCGCCTGATTCCCGCCCAGTTCCCCGCCATGCAGATGGTCATGCCCGTGGGCGGCTTCCTGGTGCTGGGCTTCGTCATTGCCGGTTCCCAGAAGCTGATGAAGACCCTGGAAAAGAAGAATAAGAAGAAGGAGGCGGCGAAGTAATGGAGGCGATTTTTGGTATTCTCCTCAGCGCGCTGCTGAGCCAGAACTTCATTCTTGTAAAATTCTACGGCATCTGCCCCTTTATGGGCGTTTCCAAGAAAATCGACACTGCCCTGGGTATGGGCATGGCGGTTACCTTCGTCATGGCACTGGCCTCCGCGGCCTGCTACCTGATTAACCTTTTGCTGGTGGCTCTGGGTCTGGACTATATGCAGACCGTGGCCTTCATCCTGGTCATTGCCGCTCTGGTGCAGGTGGTGGAAATGTTCCTGAAGAAGTTCGTTCCCGCCCTGTATAAGGCGCTGGGCGTGTTCCTGCCCCTGATTACCACCAACTGCGCCGTTCTGGGCGTGGTGCTGGTGAACGTGCAGCAGGGCTACAATTTCCTGCTCAGCGTGGTCAACGGCGCGGCCGGCGGCCTGGGCTTCACCCTGGCAATTGTGCTGTTTGCTTCCGTCCGGGAGCGGGTGGACAAGAGCGACTGCCCGGAGTGCTTCAAGGGCTTCCCCATTGCGCTGATTTCCGCAGGCCTGCTGGCTCTGGCGTTCATGGGCTTCTCCGGTCTGAAGATTTTCTAAGGAGGAGTTGGAAATGGATATTTTGATTGCGATTGGAATTCTGGGCGGTCTGGGACTGGTATTCGGACTGGTGCTGGCTGCCGCGTCCAAGATTTTCTACGTGGAGACTGACCCCCGGCTGGACGAGCTGAACGCGTGCCTGCCCGGTGCCAACTGCGGCGGCTGCGGCTTCGCCGGCTGCTCTGCCTATGCCGAAGCGGTGTTCAAGGGCGAGGCTCCCGTCGGCAAGTGTGCCTCCGGCGGCAACGAGTGCGCCAAGGCCATGGCGGCCATTATGGGCGTGGAGGCCGCGGAGGTCACCCGGAAGGTGGCTCTCGTGTGCTGCTCCGGTGCCAGAACCTACGATGCCGAGGGCAACCAGACCCATGGCGCCAAGATGAAGGCCCATTACGAGGGCTTCCACGACTGCCTGGCCGCCTCCAAGGTGGGCGGCAGCGGCCCTCTGTCCTGCAAGTATGGCTGCCTGGGCTACGGCACCTGCACCAAGGCCTGTAAGTACGGCGCCATCTCCGTGAAAAACGGCGTGGCGGTTGTGGACGAGACCCTGTGCGTTGGCTGTATGGCCTGCGCCAACGTGTGCCCCAGAAAGCTCATCATCCCCGTGGAGCCTGGCCGGAATGTGGTCATTGCCTGTAACTCCCTGGCCAAGGGCTCTACCACCAACCGGGCCTGCTCCGTGGGCTGCATCGGCTGCGGCAAGTGCGCCAAGAACTGCCCCAACGGTGCTATCACCGTCGAGAAGAACCACGCGGTGATCGACTACACCAAGTGTGACAACTGCGGCAAGTGCGCCGAGGTCTGCCCCAAGGGGCTGATCAAAAACTCCAAGGTGGAGGAGCTGGGCGAGCCCGCTCCCGTCATCACCACCCCCGCGGAGTAAATTCCAGTATACCATGCGCAAAGGCGCGGTGCTTTCGGCACCGCGCCTTTTTATACGAGTTTTTAATAAAACGCTTAAAAGCGTTTTATTAGGCCGCGGGATTGCGGCCAGCGGCCACTGCCGCTAAAAAACGAAGTCAATACATTTCTTACCGCCGTCCAGGCGGTCTGCCGTGAAACGGCAGAATAAAATGATGAAATCATTTTATTAAGAAATAGTATTATGCATTTCATTGCCGGATCTGAATGCCGGACGGGGTGCTGGAAACCGTGATGAGGCCATTGGCGGTTAGGTAGGTTTCTGTACCGAGAGACTCCAGTGCTTCCAGAGTTTTCGTCTCTGCCGGGTTTTTATTGGGGCAGGTGATGACCGCGTACTCCATCCCCACCGCCTGAAAGAAGTCCGGAAGGGCATTGTTATAAACACCGTGGTGGGGCACTTTCAGGAAGTCATATTGCGCTATGCCCGTGTCCAGCAAATCCCGGATTCGTTGCTTTTCAATGTCTCCCGCAAATAACAGCCGGTTGCCCCCGTGGGTCACGGATACCAGAAGGGAATTGTTATTGTCCACGTTTTTGTCATAGGTTTTCCCACCGGTGCCGGTAACGGTGACGCTGGCGGTGCCCAGGGGAAAGGTCTTCGAGTCCGTCACCTGCAAACAGGGAACCTTCGTATCAGACAAAGCCTGCCGGTAAGCGAGGTAGCTTTCCGACTGAGGATTGTCCGGGGTGTAATCCGGCTCCAACACCTGAGAAACGGCCAGGGCATTCAGAATATCCGCCGCGCCGCCTACATGATCCTTGTCAAAATGGGTGATGACCAGGCAGTCGATTTTGGTAACGCCCAGACCTTTCAGGGTTTGCAGGATCTCTCCGCTGTTTTCCGCCTCGCCGCAGTCAATGACCATAACCTGATCGCCCTGAATCAGGATGCTGCAATCCGCTTTGCCGATGCTGGGAATGGTGACGGTCAGGCTGTCCGTTGCCGGTGCGCAGCCCAGCAGCAGTCCCGTGAGAAGGACTGCTGCCAGAATGGATTTCAGGTGTTTCATAGGCTGTTTCCGTTGTCCGTCTGGGGCTGATCATCGGGGCGGCCGGGGAAACTCTCCCCCTCCGGTCGCTGCTTTCCGCCCATGCCGCCATCGGGTCGACCCTTCTGTGTGCTCTCCCCATCCCTGCCGGGCTGACCGCCATCAGGACGATTGCCGCCGAACTTTCCGCCGCCCATGCCCCCTCTGCCGGTGGAGACGGTGCCGGACTGAACCTGCCCGGTGGTCTCACTGCTGCCGCAGGTCAGGGTGCAGCCGTCGCCGTCCGCCAGTTCCGGCGAGGAGAACAGCAGGAAGGACGCGCCGCACAAGGCACTTCCGGAATATAGCGTGCCGGAATTGGAAATGGTAAAGTCGCTGCCATTCGTCACCAGACTGGCTCCCCCGCCCATCCGGGATTCGCCGCCGAAAACGACACAGGGCTGCTGGGCGTTCAGGTTCATGCCCATGCCGCCGCTGCCTCCGGCGGCCAGAACCGTGCCGCCGGAAATGGTGACGGTGCCGTCGGCATCCAGAGGCGAATTGTCCGCGGTATTGGCAGACCAGACCGCCACAGTGCCGCCGGAAATGGTGATGTCGCCATTGGAATCGAAGCCGTCGCCGGTGCGGGTGTAGGCGGTGACGCTGCCGCCGGAGATGTTCAGCTGATAATCAAAGCCGCTGAGATCCGGGTTGGCAGCGTTGATGCAATCGTCGGTGGAGACGATGATCACCTCGCCGGAGAAGACATTGACGGCGGCTCCTTCCAGACCCTCGCTGCAGTCGGAAATGGCAATGGCGGGTCCCTGGGTATTGTCTGCGCCGATACTCAGCGTGTTGTCGCAGTGCAGAGCGTCGTCCCCGGCGGAAATGGACAGATTGCCGCTTTCCACGTTCAGAGCCGCCTCGGCGTTCACCGCGTCATTGGCCGCGCCGATGTTCAGGGTCAGCTCCCGGATGGTCAGGCTGGCCTCCCCCTCATCCTGGGTGGTCGCGCCGGAGTGGATGCCGTTTTTGGCATTTGCCTGGATGGTCAGGCTTCCGGTGCCGCAGAGGGTCACCTGGGAACCGTCCTTGCACTTGATAACGGCGTTTTCCGCATCGGTATTGCCGGTCTCTTCATTGTTGTTTTCCGTGTCTGCCAGGGTATTTTCGGTGTTTGCTCCGGCGACGATGGTCACCTCCGTGCTCTTGCCGCAGACGAGGGGGGCAGTGTCCTCACATGTCAGACTCAGACCCTGAAGCACCAGGGTGACTCCCGTGGTGCCCTTTTTCACCTTCACGCTGCCGTTGGCGCAGGTTCCGGAAAGCAGATAGGTGCCGGATTTTGTGATGGTCAGATTGGTTCCGTCGATCTCCAGGCCGTCGTTGGAATCGGCGGTAATGGCAGAATTGGTAAATGTAATTTTGGTTCCTTCATAGTTGACGGCAGAAGCCGCAGTTGTGCTTACGGTCTGAACCGCCGAAGCCACCTGTCCCGCCGCCGGAACCGCGCAGCCGGACAGCAGACCCGCCGTCAAAAGGAATGAAATTGCCATTTTTTGCGTTTTCATAATATATCCCTCTGTTTCTCCCAGGCGCTCAATCCACAGGAAATCTCTAAGTTCCCGTTGCGGCAGCGCATGGCGTCCAGTAATTGTTTTTCTTCCTCCGGGTTTTTCAGCCGCAGCTGATAGTGAAGCCGGAACAGAGAGCCCATATTGACGGTTTTCACCTCCAGCAGCCGACAGGAGACGGTGTATTTCTCAAACAGATCGGCAAAGAGCCCTGCATAGTCCAGATTTTCCGGAACCGTCACCCGGATGTCCCGGTCAGAGGCCTCCGGTGCCGGAGTTCGCTGCGCCAGAAACACCAGGCCGGTGACCACCGCCGCAAACACAGCCAGCACGCAGTAGCCCATGCCGCAGGCCAGACCCACGGTCATGGCAAGAAAAATTGCCATAATGTCCCGGGCGGAGCCGGGAGCGGAGCGGAAGCGCACCAGGCTGAAAGCTCCCGCCACGGCTACGCCTGCCCCCAGATTGCCGTTGACCAGCAGAATTACCAGCTGCACCAGAAAGGGCAGTACCGTCAGCGCTTGGGGCATGGTGCCTGGGCTCTCCCCACAGGCACGGTATATCCGGGAAACACCGTAGCCCAGCACCAGGGATAAGAAACTCGCCGCCAGAAAGCCGGGCAGGGTTACGGATACAGAATAAAGGGAAGCGAAGATTCCGTCAAGCATATTTTTTCAGTTTCCTTTCGCTGCGGATTTGTTTGTAGCTTTCGCCATATTTGGAGAAGGACGTGGGGAAAATCCCGTTTTCCGACAGAGCGTGGGACAGCCACATTGGCGCGGCCCCGGGAATTTTGATTTCCATCAGGGTTTGATCCGGGAAGAGGATCGGCGTTCCCCGGAAGCCCCAACGCAGATCCAGGTCATAGGTGCGGTAGAAAATGTCCCAATCCAGGGTCAGCCGCAGCTCCGGCTCATCCAATCCCCTCCAGGAATCCCGCTCGTAGCTTAAGAACACCCTGGGGGCCAGCTCCGGATAGGCCGAGAGCATCCAGTCCAGCTCCCGGAAAATCTGCCCCTCCGGCCCCGGGCATCTGCCGCCGAGATAGTCCATGGCATCCTCGCAGCCCATGCTCACCCGCCGCTTGTAGACGATGCCCCCGGCCTTCTTCTTGATTTCCGGGAAGACCTGGGTATCTCTTCCGGGAACGCCGTAGCTGCGAAGCCGGAGCTTTTCCTTATATTCCGGCTTTTCCAGTGACCGGCGGATCAGCCGGTAGTCCGGGGTGTCATAATAGAGATTGCCGATGCTGCTGTGAGGAAAGACGTCCGGCTCCATGTGTAGCCGGAGAATCGGCATCAGGGTCTGAAGCTGAACGGAGTTCAGCAAATATTTCACTTCTTTTCGTTGAAAAACGGCCTGATAAGCTTCCATACGGGTACCTCCTGTGGCTTTGTTGCTCTTCATTATCCACGGTCGGCTGAAAAACTTCTGAAAGCGGAAACAATTTTTTTTCAGAACCCTTTCAGGATTCCAGGTAAAATGGTATGATAGAAAGCAAAAGGAGGGAATTCGATGAATCTGTTGATTGTAGAGGACGAGGCGGCACTGGCAGGTGCTCTGGAGCATATTTTGCAGAAAGCGGGACACCAGACGGACTGGGTATCCGACGGCCAGTCGGCCTTAGACTACATCCGTGGCTTTTCCTATGACCTGGTGCTGCTGGACATCATGCTGCCCAAGCTGGACGGTATTAGTGTTCTCCGGCAAATTCGGAGCGAGGGCATTCAGACCCCGGTTCTGTTGCTCACCGCCCGCACCACCGTGCCGGACAAGGTGACAGGCCTCAACGCCGGAGCCGACGACTATCTGACCAAGCCCTTCGACCCGGAGGAGCTGCTGGCGAGAATCAACGCCATGACCCGCCGGAAGGGAGCCATGGTGCTGAGCGAAATCACCTATGAGGATCTGACCCTCGATCTGAATACCGTGACCCTGCGCCGGGGCAGCCGGGACGTACAGCTGAGCCCCAAGGAATTCCAGATCGCCCGGCTGATGCTCACCGAGCCGAAAATGACCTATTCCAAGGAGCTGCTCATCTCCAAGGGCTGGGGCATGGACTCCGAGGCCACGGACAACAATGTGGAGGCCTACATCTCCTTCCTGCGCAAGAAGCTGCGCTTTCTGGGTTCCCGGGTGACCATCCGGAATCTGCAGAAGATCGGCTACCGGCTGGAGGTGCAGCTATGAGCGACTATCGCAAGCGATTTGTTCAGTTCAATATGCTGCTCATCGGCATTGTGCTGACCGTTATGGTGGCGGCGGTGGCGGTGTACATGGGGCGGGATTACTACACCGGCCTTCGCAGCACCATGGAGCAGGTGGTGGCTCCCCTTCATGCCTTTTCCCAGCTTCCTGCCGGAAAGGCGGAGAAGCCCGGCAAAAATCGGCAGGCCTTTCCCAGGAGGCTCGGAGAGGAAAAGAACATTTCCGTGGTTTTCTACACTCCGGAGACAGGAGAATACTCCATTCTCTCCGGCAGCGACAATCTGAGTGAGGAGGCGCTTCCCGGACTTCTGAGCGCCGTCACCAACCAGGAAAAGGACTTTGGCTTTCTTTCCGGCAGCCGGGTGATTTACTACAAAAACGGCACCAATCCCTGTAAAATCGCCCTCACCGGCACCGGGTACCTGACCCACTCCATGCTGAAGCTCTGCGCCGCGCTGCTTGGCATCTGGGCAGGAGCCATGGCCTTGTTCTGGGCGGTCAGCAACCAGCTGTCGATCATTGCCGCCCGGCCTATGGAGGAAGCCATTCGCCGGGAAAAGCAGTTCGTGGCCGATGCCTCCCACGACCTGAAAACCCCTCTTTCCGTGATTCTGGCAAACAACGCCATTCTGATGGAAAATCCGGACGCTCCGGCGGGAACCCTTACCCGGTGGCTGGACAGCACACAAGCCGCCGCCAAGCGGATGCAGCAGCTCATCGGCGAAATGCTGACCCTGGCGGAAGCCGAGCGGCAGGATGCTCCCCTGACGCTGGAGCCAATTGACCTTGCCGAAATCGCCATGAAGGCGGCGCTGGAGCTGGAATCCGTAGCCTTTGAGAAAAATGTGACCCTGGACACCGATCTGCCGGAGAAATGTGTGATTCGCGGAAACGCGGACTACCTCCTGCGAATCGTCACAAGCCTGTTGGAGAACGCCCTAAAATACGAGCCCTCCGGCGGACAGGTAACGCTGACCTTGACCCAAAGCAAGCGGAAAATCCAGCTTTGCGTCCAGAATCGGGGCAGTCAAATTCAGGCGGAAGACCTGCCCCACGTTTTCGATCGGTTCTATCGCGGCGACAAGAGCCGGACGAACAGTGAGGGAAGCTTCGGCTTAGGACTTGCCATCACCAAGGAAATGACCCAGCGTCTGGGCGGCACCATCGCCGTCACCAGCAGCGAAGCCGAGGGTACCACCTTCCGGGTGACTTTTCCGCATTAGAGTTTCTTTAGAAAAGCAGGAGCTGTCTCAAAATAGCAAAGTGCCCAAATAGAACAATGTCATTGCGAGCCAGTGCTCACACTGGCGTGGCAA
>CAKTOH010000012.1 GCA_934589705.1 uncultured Oscillospiraceae bacterium
TGGAAATCTGCAACGCTTCGGCAAGCTGCTTTGCGTCCATCACATCGGGCATGGCTTCAAACGGTTCTCTGCTCATAGAATCTCCTTTCCCGCATGAAAAAACAGCAGCTACCATTTCGGTAACTGCTGCCGCTTCTGCGTCTGTTTATTTGTCCAAATACTTCTGATACTCCGCTGTCACATAGTCCTCATAGGCTCCGGCTATTTTGGCAATCCGCTTATGGACTGCGCTGGCGGTCTTGTAGCCAACCTTGTCCGCAATCTCCTGTTCGGTCAAACCGTCCATGCGCAGCTTCAATATCTCCCGGTCTTTCTCGGTAATGCTCTGCTCGGCAAAGGCGGCAATCTGCATTTCGGAAATCACCTTTTGCTCAAACTCGCCGCGAGGATCAGCGACCTCGAAAATATCGCCGGCCTCATTCTCCATCATTTCATCCAGAGAAATCGGTTTACCGGAGCGGTTGTGATGCCACTTCCGCATAAAATCCGTCTTGACGGTGCTGCTGGTGGTTTCGTAGTCCTCCTCGGTTCGGTTTTCCCAGATCGCGTCGATCATCGGCTGCCAGTTCTGTTCCGCAATCACCATGTCGGTGACATTACCGACCAGATTGCTGAACTGCTGATAGGTCAGCCACGGCAATTCCACACCCTGCGGGATGTTGTAAAGGTTCTGGAAGCCCAATCCGTTCTGCTCAAACTTCATGCGGATGTAGGGGATAATGCCGTACGACAGCCGCCACAGGGGGAAGTATCCTGCGTACTGATTCCAGTTGCCGGGAATGTCGCGGTAGTTGCCCTTGCGGTCTTTGACTTGGAAGAACTGCCATGCGCACCATGCGTAGCAATCCCACACAAGCAGCTTGAACATATCGTCACATACGATGTTGTCATACTTGTCCGTCCGCAGCACCTCATACGGGCAGCGGGGCAGCTCATAGGCTGGTTTCCACTTTTCCGCAAGCTCCTTCGGCAAGCTGTAAAACAGGGTCAGCCGTGATTTGTCGCTATCCTGCGGTATTTCGATAATTTCACCGGGCAGTACCACAATGAAGCCTTTCGGGCTTTTCTGCTTCTCCATAAGCGCCACCTCCAATCGTTTTGAAATAGCCCTCTACTATATATGGCATGAGAAAGGCTGAATTGTTCCAATGCTTCCAAAATTTTTTGAGATTTTTTGAAGAAATTTCGGAATGGATGGGATAGGATTGATTTAAGGCAATTATACCTGAAAGCTGTGAATAAATCTATTTCTTTTCGTGACGGCAAAAAAATAACGGGTATCCGGCTTTCACCAGATACCCGTTATTCCGTTGCCCAACCCTGCCTGACAGATGCTCATTTCGTAATTTTTAGAATTACTGTCTTATGAGCACCCATGCTGATCTCCGGGCGTTTTACAGACTATCAAAAAACGAACTGGTGCGGGAGCACCCCGGCTCCCTTGTGTAAAGGGTGGTGCTCCGCGCAGCGAATCAAAATTACCATGACTGCCGGTGGCAGTCATACCACAATGTACTGCTGGCAAAAATCTCTGATTTTTGACTGAGGGATTGTCAATAAACGATAGTTCTGATCCCCTCAGTCATGGCCTTGCGGGAGACGGCCATGACAGCTCCCCTTGGTCAGCAAGGGGAGCCTTTCGCCCCCCTTTGCACAAGGGGGGCTTTGCGCTTCGCTAGGAAGTGTCCTGACACATAGAGAAAATTTCCACACCACTTAATTCACAGGTTCGCAATGACAACGTGCTATTCGACTTTTTGACACGCTGAAACGCCCGGAGAATGGTCTCCGGGCGTTTGGAAGGTTGTGTTTACAGCAGATCCTTCACCAAAGACAGGGCGGCCTCGTCGGCAACCAGGGTGAAGTCCGGGTGAAGCTGCAAAATGGAGCCGGGGGCCTGGGGCTTGATGGGGCCGAAGAAGCAGTCCTTCACAGCCTGAGCCTTCCCCGCGCCGTTGCACACCAGCAGCACCCGCTTGGCCTTCATGATGGAGCCGATGCCCATGGTGTAGGCCTCCGTGGGAACGTCCTCCCGCTTGGCAAAGAACCGCTGGTTGGCGTCGATGGTGGAGTCGGTGAGCTTCACATGGTTGGTGCCCTTGGCAAAGGCATCGGCAGGCTCGTTGAAGCCGATGTGACCGTTGGGACCCAGACCCAGCAGCTGCAAATCCGCGCCGCCAAAGCCGTCAATGACGGCATCGTACCGGGCGCACTCGGCGTCCGCGTCCGGGTTCATGCCATTGGGGATGTTGCAGTTGGCCTGGTCGATATTCACATGATCGAACAGATTCGCGCGCATAAAATAGGCGTAGCTCTGGTCATGCTCCTTGGGAAGACCCACATACTCGTCCAGGTTCACGGTCTTCACCCGGGAGAAGTCCAGGTCGCCGGCCTCATACTTGGCGATCAGCTCCTTGTAGGTGCCCACCGGGCTGGAGCCGGTGGCAAGACCCAGCACGCAGTCGGGCTTCAGATAAATCTGGGCGGCAATGATATTGGCGGCTTTCCGGCTCACGTCGGCGTAATCCTTGGCAATAATCAGTCTCATCGGAAAAAACTCCTTTCAAATTTGCTTTCTCTGCTTCGATTGTAGCATTTTTTCCAAGTGCTGTACAGAACTATTTCCCGGAATCGTCAATTTTGACAAATAATCGGTTTCTTTGTGTAAACGCAGAATCTGGCCTTATTTTTTAGTCCTGTTTTGGCTCTGTAATTCATGCCAGAATCTGGTAGAATGAGCGCAAGTTCAACGGAAGCATTGAGAAAACCCACGGCTTCATCGGAAGCAATGGATTCAAGGCTCCAAAAAACAAGGGGGAAACCAAAATGGAAAAGAAGCAAAAAATCTCGACCCGGAAAATCGTCTTTGTGGCTCTGATGGCGGCTCTGACCGTGGTCGGCTCCGCTCTGCGCATTCAGCTGCCCGTTGCCATCGGCAGCACCACCGCCTTCCACCTGGGCAACATCTTCTGCGCCCTCAGCGGCATCCTGCTGGGCCCCTGGCTGGGCGGTCTGGCCGCCGGTCTCGGCTCCTTCCTCTATGATATTATGAGCAACTACATCAGCGAGTGCTGGATCACCTTCCTGACCAAGGGTGCTTACGGCCTGGTGGCCGGACTCATCGCCTGGGACAGTACCAAGAACTGGAACTACGTCAAGGCGTTGATCGCTACTGTCGCCGGTGCGCTGACCTACGCGGTGCTGTATCTGTCCAAGAGCTACTTCTACAACGGTCTGTTGGTTCATGGCTATACATCTTCTGCCGCTCTGGCCGATGTGGTGGCGAAGCTGCCCGCCACTACCTTCAATGCCGTGGTTGCCATCGTCTTCGCCCCGGTGCTGGCTGTGTCCATCCGGAAGGCTCTGGAGCATAACCACCTGACGCTGGAGTAACATCGTCCTGAATAAAAAGAATCCTCCGGGAGATACTGCTCCCGGAGGGTTTTTCTATGACGGAAAAGGAATACGCGAAGCTGATACAGGACACCGCCCCCAAGTCCCCCATGGGAAAGGACTGCCGGAACGCCTTTCTCATCGGCGGAGCCATCTGCCTGGTGGGACAAATGCTGATGACGGGCTACACCGCCGCGGGACTGGACAAGGAGGCCGCAGGGACGGCAGTGTCCATGACGCTGGTCGCCATCTCTGCCCTGCTCACCGGACTGAGCCTGTATGACGATCTGGCAAAGCACGCCGGGGCGGGAACCCTGGTGCCCATTACAGGCTTTGCCAATGCCGTCGCCGCCCCGGCGGTGGAGTTCAAGACCGAAGGGTTTATCTTGGGCGTGGGGGCGAAGCTTTTCACCATTGCCGGGCCGGTGATCGTCTATGGGCTGACCGCCTCGGTGGTTTATGGGGTTATTTATTGGCTGTGGTCGGTGGTGTTTTGACTGGCAGCAATCCCCCACAAGCGTCCGAGAACCATCGAATAATGCACTGGTGCGGGAGCACCCAAAGGCTCCCTTGTGTAAAGGGAGCTGTCAGCGCAGCTGACTGAGGGATTGTCAAAATGGGTGAATTCTGATTCCCTCAGTCTCGTGCTTGCGGGGGACGCACGAGACAGCTCCCCTTGGTCAGCAAGGGGAGCCTTTGCGCTTCGCCGCAGGTTCTCGGACACTTGGGGGGGATTGCCACACCAGTGACATCGGTCACTGGTTCGCAATGACAGTGTTCTATTGAAGCAAGCAAAAAGACGTAGCCCGGTGCGGATGCACCGGGCCACGCTATTTCATTTACAGCACCGACTCGTAGACATTTTCAATGGCATCGCCGAAGCTCTTCTTGTCAAAGGTAGAGGCGATCTCCTCGCTGCGCTTGGAGGCCTCGTCCCGCCACTTGGGGTCGTGCATCACATGGTCAATGGCATCCAGGAATTCCTCGGCGCTGGTGTACTCATAGCCGTTCTTCCCTTCCTGCAACACGTCATTGAGGCACTCGTCCTGGCGGCACAGCAGGGGCAGGCCGTTGGCCGCCGCCTCGATGTAGGTCAGACCCTGGGTCTCGCTGGTGGAGGCACTGACAAACACATCCCCCAGCTGATAGTAGTTCTGCACCTCGGAGGGGGGCACCATGCCGGTGAAAATCACATAATCCCCAATGCCCAGCTTCTGCGCCCGGCGCTCCAACTCTTCTCTGGCCGGGCCGTCGCCTACGATCAGGAATTTCAGATTTTTATTCTCCTGCCGTGCCTCGGCAAAGAGGTTCAGCAGCTCGTCCAGATTTTTCTCTCCACCCAGCCGTCCCAGGTTGATGAGCACCTGGTCGTCGTCCGCAATGCCCAGAGCCCGACGGCGGCGCATCCGCTCCTCATGGGGCAACCGCTTATGGTGCTGCTCCAGGGAAATGCCGCTGGGAACCACGCTGATGGGGGCGTGAAGGCCATAGCCCTGAAGGGCATCCTCCACCTTCTGGGTGGGAGCCACCAGGGTTGTGACCTTGCGCAGACGCTGACGGGAAAGCACCTTGGCCAGGAACTCTCCCAGCCGCTTGCTGGGGACAAAATAAGAGGTCAGGTACTGCTCATACAGGGTATGATAGGTGTGCACCAGGGGTGCACCGGTAATCCGGGCAATCCGGGAGGCAAACTGAAAGCTGAAAAACTCACACTGGCTGTGGACAATGTCCGGCTTCCAGTCAATGATTTCCTGAATCAGCTTATTCCGGTAGGAGGTAGGCATCCGCAGGTTGGGATACACCGCCCCCAGGGGGATGCTCTGGATGTAGTACACATGCCCCTCCTTGTGGGAGTGGATGGTGCTGGAAATGGTGAGAATGCGCACATCGTGACCCTTCTGGGTCAGCTCGTCAAACAGATTCTGGACGCTGGTGACCACGCCGTTGGTATTGGTGGTATACAGATCCGTAGTAATTAAAATCTTCAGCTTTTTCTGCTCTGCCATGCTTTTCCTCCGATAAACCTTCTTCTGCGTCCATTATAACATATCATCCGAAAAAATCCACTGTCTTTTTCTTAAGATTGCTTTAGGATTGGTTTGGCATTGCAAAAGCTATCGAAGCGTGTTAGAATGAGCTTAACACACTTTGGAGGCAGCACATGACAACCAAGCAGCAGCGGCTGGTGCCGCTTGTATTTCTGATCATCATATTGGGCTCCCTGATCGGGGGGCTTGTTTGGCATGAGCAAAACACCGACCACAGCGGCTGGCAGGAAAAGGACGGCATCCGCTACTACCAGGATTTTCACGGGGATCCGGTATCCGGCTGGATGGACTTGCCCGAGGGGCGGTACTATTTTCAAGAAGACGGCACCCCCAGCCTCGGCTGGCAGACCATCGACGGCACTACATACTACTTTGACGGCAGCGGCATCCTGCTCACCGGCTGGCAGACCATTGACGGGGAAACCTGCTACTTCGGCGGCAACGGAGCCATGGTCACGGGCTGGCTTTGGCTGCCGGAGGGGCGGTACTATCTGAAGGACGGAGCCCTTCTCACCGGCTGGCAGGAACTGGATGGCAAGCGGTGCTATTTTGGTGCCGACGGTCTGGCGGCAGACGGCTTTACCCAGATCGGCGCGGACAACTACTTCTTTGTGGACGGCTTTCTTGCCACCGGCCTGACGGAAATTGACGGTGCGCTTTGGTGCTTCGGCGAGGACGGAAAGCAGTATTCCGGCTGGCTGGAGGAAGAAGGGGGACGGCGGTATTTCAGCCCCCAAGGGCCTATGCTCACCGGCTGGCAGGACATGGAGGACGGAAAACGGCTCTTCGACGATTCCGGCTATCTCACCGTAGGCTGGCATGAGGAAGGCGAATACCGGTATTATTTCAAAGAAGACGGGCTCATGGCCGTGTCTCCCACGAAGATTGACGGCAAAACCCACTATTTCTCCCCCAAGGGCATTGAGGTGATTCTGGTCAACGGCCTGAATCCTCTGCCTGAGGACTTTGCCCTGGACGAGTGGAAAATCGACGACACCCACACCGTGGACAAGCGGTGCTATTCCGCCCTGCGGCAGATGCTGGACGACTGCACCGCCGCCGGTATTACCTACGAGGTCAACTCCGGCTACCGAACCCACTGGTCACAGACCGCCATTCTGGAATACCGAACCCGGGAGCATATGAAAACCTACAATCTGGACTTCCGGGAGGCTCGGGACAAGGCACTGGAAACCGTAGCCGTCCCCGGCACCAGCGAGCATGAGCTGGGGCTGTCGGTAGATCTGGTGGGCGACGAGGCGGACGCCTGGTTTGCCCAGCACTGCTGGGAATATGGCTTCATTCTGCGCTATACCGCGGATAAGGAGCCCATCACCGGCATTACCGATGAGCCATGGCATTTCCGGTATGTGGGGAAAGAAGTCTCCATGGACATGAAGGACTCCGGCCTGTGTCTGGAAGAATACTTGGGAGCCGAGTCCGTAACCATGCAGAAGGTTCGCGCCCTCTTTGGAGAAAAGCTCTACGAGGAAACCATTTACGGCAAGGACGAGGAAACAGCGGAGGAAACCAAGGCAACCGAAGAGACAAAGGCCCCCAAGGAAACTCAGGCGGCGAAAGAGGCGAAAGAAACGAAGCCCAATGCGGCATAATATGTTGTTTTTCCTCATAGGGGTCGATGAGAGCATCGGGTTCTACGGATTCTTACAAAGATTCTCGGAGTTTTGGGGGCTTTTTGCCCTCATCCGTCACGGCTACGCCGTGCCACCTTCCCCGGAGGGGAAGGCTTTGGGCAGCGTATTTATAACTTTGCTCTGACATAGCAAAAAGCCTCGGTGCAATTCGCACCGAGGCTTTTCTTCGTCAGAAGAAGCTGACCTGGCTGGTATCGGGTAGGTCGCCGAAGGCGCCGGCATCTTTCAGCATCTGCATATGGGTCTTGGACACCTTGGGGCAGGCGGCAGCCACTTCCTCGATGGACAGGAAGGTTTTTCCCTTTCTGCCCTCCATCAGATCCCAGGCCGCGCTTTCGCCCAGACCCGAGATGGCCACGAAGGGCGGCAGAATTTTTCCGTCCTTGATGAGGAACTTAATGGCATGGCTGTCGTAAATGCTGATGGGGGCAAAGCTGAAGCCCCGCAGGTAAAATTCGTACACGACCTCCAGAGTGGTCAGCAGATCCTCGTCCTTGGCGGTGGCCTCCTCGTTGCTGTCGATGGCCTGGATGTTTGCCATGACTGCCTCCTTGCCGCCGGTCATCATCACCGCGTCAAAGCCGCCCTTCTGGCTTCGGCGATAGAAATAGGCCGCGTAGAAAGGCAGGGGGTGATGTACCTTGAACCAGGCAATCCGGAAGGCCATCATGACGTAGGCCACGGCGTGAGCCTTAGGGAACAGGTACTTGATCTTCTTGCAGGAGCCGATGTACCAGTCCGGCACGCCGGCGGCCACCATTTCCTCCTCCGCTCCGTCCGGAAGTCCCCTGCCCTTTCGGACGGCCTCCATAATTTTGAAGGAACGCTTTTCCGGCATTCCGCAGGAAATCAGGTAGAGCATGATATCGTCACGGCAGCCGATTGTCGAGTCAACGGTTGCGGTTTTGGAGGTAATCAGATCCTTGGCGTTGCCCAGCCACACGTCCGTGCCGTGAGAGAAGCCGGAAAGCCGCACCAGTGTATCAAACCGGGTGGGCATGGTGTCCATAAGCATTCCCCGGGTGAAGCGGGTGTTGAACTCCGGAATGGCCACGGCTCCGGTGGGGCCCAGGATGGGATCGTCCTCATAGCCCAGCACCTTGGAGGAGGTGAAAATGGACATGGTGTCCTTGTCGTCCAGAGGAATGGTCTTGGCGTCCACCCCGGTCATGTCCTCCATCATCCGGATCATGGTGGGGTCATCGTGTCCCAGCATGTCCAGCTTCAGAAGGTTTTCCTCCATGGAGTGGTATTCAAAATGGGTGGTGATCTGGTCGGAATTGGGGTCGTCCGCCGGGTGCTGCACCGGGCAGAAATCCCAGATTTCGTTCTCCTGGGGGATGACCACCAGACCGCCGGGGTGCTGACCGGTGGTTCGGCGGACGCCCACGCAGCCGGTAGCAAGCCTTGCTTCCTCTGCCCGGGAGGCGGTTTTGCCCCGCTCGGACAGATACTTTTTTACATAGCCGAAGGCGGTCTTCTCCGCCACGGTGCCGATGGTGCCCGCCCGGAACACATGGGAGGAACCGAACATGGAGATACAGTAGGCGTGAGCCTTGGACTGGTACTCGCCGGAGAAGTTCAGGTCGATATCCGGCACCTTGTCACCGCCGAAGCCCAGGAAGGTCTCGAAGGGGATGTTGAAGCCGTCCTTCTCCATCTTCGCGCCGCACTTGGGGCACACCGCATCCGGAAGGTCAGCGCCGCAGTTGAAGCCCTCCGGCACCTTCAGCTCCGTATACTTGCATTCCGGATTGGGGCAGCGGTAGTGGGGCTGGAAGGAGTTGACCTCCGTAATGCCGGACATGTAGGCCACGATAGAAGAGCCAACGGAACCTCGGGAGCCAACCAGATAGCCGTTTTCCAGGGAGTTCTGCACCAGCTTCTGGGCGGACATGTAGATCACGTCGTAGTGACAGGAGATGATGTCGTGAAGCTCCGTCTCCACACGCTTGGCGAAAACCTCCGGCGGATTGTCGCCGTAAAGCCGGCGGAATTTTCCGTAAACCAGACTTTTCAGATCCTCCACGGAGTTCTCGATTTTCGGGGCGAACAGGTTGTGGGGCACGGGCCGCATGGTCTCGCACATGTCGGCGATTTTGTTAGGGTTCTCCACCACGATCTCGTAGGCCTTTTCCTCCCCCAGATAGGAAAATTCCGCCAGCATGTCATCGGTGGTGCGGAAATACAGGGGCATGGGCTTGTCCGCGTCGGCAAAGCCCTTGGTGGCAAGAAGAATATGCCGGAAAATCTCATCCTCCGGGTTCAGGAAGTGGACGTCGCCGGTTGCCACCACCATTTTCCCCAGTTCTTCGCCCAATTGAACGATTTTCCGGTTATAGGCCTGAAGATCCTCGTCGGTTTTCGCCTCATACTTTTCGTTATCCAGCATGAACCGGTTGTTGGCAAGGGGCTGCACCTCCAAAAAATCGTAGAAGGAGGCGATGCGCTTTAATTCATCGTGGCTCTTCCGGTCGAGAATGGCCTGGAACAATTCGCCGGCTTCACAGGCAGAGCCGATAATCAGCCCCTCCCGCATTTCCAGAAGCTCCGACTTGGGAATCCGGGGCACCCGGCGGAAATGCTTCAGATTGGAGTTGGAGATCAGGTGGTAGAGGTTCCGCAGACCCACCTGATTCTTGGCAAAGAGGATAATATGCCGGGCCTGCCGGTCGGTGATCCGGCCGCCGGAGCGGAGCTTCACCATAGCGGGATTGATGGTTTGCAGGGTGTGGACATCCTGCTCCTGCTCCAGCATTTCCATGAGCTTTGTCATGATAAGGCCGCAGGTCATGGCATCGTCCCCTGCCCGGTGGTGGTTGAAATCCGGCAGATTCAGGGCGTTGGACACGATGTCCAGCTTGAATTTGCTCAGGTGCTGCAGAAGGTTCTGGGACAGAATCAGGGTATCCGCGGCGGTGTAGCGGTAAGGCAAACCCTGCCGCTGGCATTCCGCCCGGATGAAGCCGGTGTCGAAGTCGGAATTGTGGGCAACCAGCACCCGATCTCCCACAAATTCCAGGAATTTCGGAAGAATTTCCTGAATTTTCGGGGCGCCCTGGAGCATTTCATCGGTGATACCCGTCAGCTCCACGATTTTCCGCTCCAACTGCCGCTCCGGGTCCACGAAGGTCTGGAACCGGTCGATTTCCTGGCCGTCCTTCAGAATCACCGCGCCGATCTCAATGATCCGGTCGTCCCGGGAAGAAAGGCCGGTGGTTTCCAGATCGAAGGCCACGAACTCCTGGTGGAAGTCCATGTCCTGGTCTCCGTGCACCACGATCCGGTCGTCCACGTCGTTGACATAATATCCTTCACAGCCATAGAGGATTTTGATCGTCTCGTCGGTGCCCGCCACCTTGGGAGGCTTTTTCCCCTCCACGCAGTGCAGAGCATCCGTGAAGGACTGGCAGCAGCCGTGGTCGGTGATGGCAATGGCTCGGTGCCCCCAGGCCGCCGCCTGCTTGATGGCCGCGTCCGTTGGGGTCAGAGCGTCCATATTGGACATGGTGGTATGCAGGTGGAGCTCCACCCGCTTGGCTCCCACCGCCTTGTCCTGGCGCTTGGGCATGGAGCCGGGCTGCATGGCATAGGGCTTGAGCACCATTTCGTTCTCGAACCGATCCTCGATCAGCCGCCCCTGCACCCGAAGCACCGCGCCTACCGCCACGTTTTCCAGAATGGGCTTGGCCTCGTTTGCCTCCATGAAGCGGCTGATGCGCACGGAGTTGGTGTTGTCCGTCATGTCGAATTTCACCACATAGGCGTTGCGCTTTTTCAGCTCCTTGTGCTCCACGTTAAAGACCCGACCCTCCACGATCACCGTGCCCATGTCCATGGTCAGATCCTTCATGGGCACGGCGTTTCCCCGGAAGGGCTTGCCGTAGAAGGCCTCGCTCTGGGTCTGGGGCTTATCCTCCCGCTTTTCCTGGGCGGCAACGGCGGCGGGCATTTTACGGATGGTCTCCTCCCGGAGGGTCTGCATGGCATCCAGCAGAGCCTTGCCCTCCAGCTCATTGCCGGTTTCAATGGCAATGGTCACCGGCGCGGCGAACCGCTCCCGGAGATTCTGCTGCACCGCCGGGACATGCTCCATCAGCGCCGCCTTGCCGTTGGCAGCCAGACGGATGGTCAGGCTCTCCCCTTCCCACTCCCATTTTGCCCCAGCAAGGGAGCCTCGCGCCATGGAATCGCACATGACAAACAAGTCCCGCAGTTCCTCCGGCTCGATTTTCTGCAATTCCGAGGCCGGATGGGTAGCCGTCAGGTTCATCCGGCGCAGGCCGTAGAGCCCGGAGATTTCCTTGGCCGTCTGGTCAAGGAGCCGCTGGGGAATATAGCTTTCCGAATGGAGCACCACATGGACGCTCCGCTCCTCGGCGGAAATGTCCGCAGCGGCGATAGCCGCCTGAGAAAGCACTGGCATCAGTGCCTCAGGCGGCTCATAATCCGGAAACATTTGAAATAAGTAAACCTTTTGTTCCATAAATCCACAAATTACATTGCTTCGATGCGTCTGAGCAGGGCGGGCAGCAGCTCCTCATAGGGAAGCTTTTCCACCTGCTGTCCATGCTCGAAGAGCATTCCCCAGCCGTCTCCGCCGGCAATGCCGATGTCCGCTTCCCGGGCTTCTCCGGGGCCGTTGACCACGCAGCCCATGACCGCCACGGTAATGGGCTTTTTGCAATCCCGCAGAGCCTCGTCCACCCGGTTCACAAGACCGATCAGATCGATTCTGGTTCTGCCGCAGGTGGGACAGGAAACGATGTTCACGCCCTCCTTGCGCAGTCCCGCCGCCTTGAGGATATCCTTGGCGGCGTAGACCTCCTGCACCGGGTCATCGGTCAGGCTCACCCGGATGGTGTCGCCGATGCCGTCCAGCAACAGCGCGCCGATGCCCATGGCAGACTTGATGAGCCCCTGCTTCACAGGCCCCGTCTCCGTTACGCCGATATGCAGAGGGTAATCGCATTTACTGCGGAACAGCCGGGCCGCCGCCACCATGGTAGGCACGGTGGAAGACTTCATGGACACGCAGGTGTCATAGAACCCCTGCTTTTCCAGCAGCTCCAGGTGCTCGAAGGCACTTTCCACCAGAGCCTCCGCCGTGGGATGGCCGTACTTTTCCAGCAGCCGCTTATCCAGACTGCCGCCGTTGACGCCGATGCGGATGGGAATGTGCTTGTCCTTGCACACCTCCACCACCGCCTTCACCCGATCCTCCCCGCCGATGTTGCCGGGGTTGATGCGGATTTTGCTGGCGCCGCCCTCGGCGGCGGCGATGGCCAGCTGATAGTCAAAGTGAATGTCCGCAACCAGGGGCAGAGGGCTTTCCTTGCAGATTTCCGCAAAGCCTCTGGCCGCCTCCCGATTGGGCACTGCCAGCCGGGCGACCTGGCAGCCTGCCGCCGCCAGAGCGCGAATCTGCCGAAGACTTCCCTCCACATCCGTGGTTTTGGTGTTGAGCATGGACTGGATGACCACCGGGGCACCGCCGCCGATGGGCACACCGCCGACTAAAATCTGTCTTGTCATAGCATTACCCTCTGAATAACATGAAAATATCCTTGAACATGATAACCGCCATCAGCGCCATGAGCAGAATCATGCCCGCGCCGTGGAGGTAGCCCTCGTACTTGGGGTTAATTTTCTTCCGGGTCACGGCCTCCACGGCGGTGGTAATGACCACGCCCACAATCCGTCCTCCGTCCAGAGCCGGAATGGGCAGCAGATTCATCACCGCCAGGTTGATGGCGATAAAGCCGCCGAAATACAGCATATTCATCAGGGCATCCAGCCGGGAAGCAGACTCATCGGCCACCACCGCCATCTGCTGGACAATGCCCACAGGGCCGGTCATATCCCCAATGCCCGCCTTGCCGGAAAGGAGCATTTGCAGACTCAGCCGGACAAGCCGGACGGTGTCCAGGCTCTGATTCCAGGCGTATTGCAGCTTTCCGGGAAGGTTCAGGGATTCCACCGTGAAGTTCATGCCGTAAAGCTGCCGGGTAACTCCGCTGTCGTCGGTGACGGGATGGGTCTCCATCCGGAAGTCCTTCAGAGCCACCTTCTGGCCGTCCCGCAGAACCACCAGGTCGTGGGTTTCCCCGGGATTCAGCCTCAGCAGCATGGAAAAATCCGACTGGACATAGATTTTCTCCCCGTCCAGCTTCAGAATTTTGTCCCCCACCTGAAGGCCATCCGCTCCATTGACGGTGGCAAAGCTTTCAAAGCTGCTGATCACCGGCACTACCGCCTGCCTGGCCGGCAGATAGATGATGACCATCAGCAGCACGCCCACGATAAAATTCATAGCCGCGCCGGCAGCCAGGATGATCAGCCGCTTCCACCAGGCCGCATGGCCGAAGGAACGGGGATTGTCGCTGTCTTCGTCATCGCCCTCCATGGCGCAGTAGCCGCCGATGGGAATCAGACGGATGGAATACAGGGTTTCACCGATTTTTTTCGACCACAGAGCCGGGCCCATGAACATGGAAAACTCGTTCACCTGGACGCCGGACAGCTTGGCGGCCAGGAAATGCCCCAGCTCGTGAACAAAAATCAGCATACTGAACAGAAGAATCGCAAAAAGAACGCTCATAGATTGCCTCGCTTAGTTTTGGGAAAGGGTACGCACAACGTCCCGGGCCAGCCGGTCTGCCTCCAGAATTTCTTCCAGAGTGGGATTTTTCAGGAAGGGAGTCTTCTCCACCGCCTGGGATACCAGCCGGTAGATGTCATAGAAGCCGATCTCATCCCGGAGGAACATGGCAACCGCCTCCTCGTTGGCGCCGTTCATGGCAGGGCAGGCGGTACCCCCCAGCCTGGCGCAGTCCCGAGCCAGCCGAAGGCAGGGGAAATTCTCCATATCCGGCTTCTGGAAGGTCAGACTGCCGCAGGTGAGAAGATCCAGCGGTTCCACCGGAGAGGGAATCCGCTCCGGGTAGGTCAGAGCCAGCTGAATGGGCAGACGCATATCCGGCGTGCCCATCTGGGCCATGACAGCCCCGTCGGTAAATTCCACCATGGAATGCACCACGCTCTGCCGGTGAATCACCACATCCACCTGCTCCAGAGGTACCCGGTACAGCCGCATGGCCTCGATGACCTCCAGTCCCTTGTTCATAAGGGTTGCGCAGTCAATGGTGATTTTTGCCCCCATCTTCCAGTTGGGATGCTTCAGGGCATCCGCTTTGGTCACGGAATGGAGCTGCTCCCGGGTCATGCCGAAGAAGGGGCCTCCGGAGCAGGTGAGAATCAGCCGCTTGATTTCCTTCTTGTCATGACAGCCCATGAGGCACTGGAAAATGGCCGAGTGCTCGGAGTCCACGGGAACAATTTCCGCGTGATATTTTTCCGCCTCCGCCATGACCAGCTCTCCGGCGCAGACCAGAGTTTCCTTATTGGCAAGACCGATGCGCTTGCCCGCCCGGATGGCGGCAAGGGTAGGCTTCAGCCCTACCATGCCCACCACGGCGGTGATGACGCAGTCCGCTTCCGGCAAAGAGGCCGCTTCCAGCAGGCCCTCCTGTCCCCAGTTTACCCGGATGGGAAGGTCTTCAATCCTGGTTTGCAGCTCTTTTGCCGCTTCCTCCGTAGCCATGACCGCAAGGGCGGGTCGGAAAGCGCGGCACTGCTGGGCCATTCGCTCTACGCTGGTTCCCGCGGTAAGGGCCGCCACCCGCAGTCCGGGCAGGCGGCTGATAATATCCAGGCTCTGCCGCCCGATGGAGCCGGTGGAGCCGAGAATACTGACACATTTGACCATATCCGTCTCCTTACATCTTCACCAGTGGCAGAAGCAGCAGCAGTGCCTCCATAAGGGGCGCCACCATGGACAGGGAATCAAACCGATCCAGCACGCCGCCGTGACCAGGAATCAGATTGCCGTAATCCTTGATGCCGGTCTGCCGCTTAATAATGGAAAAGCACAGATCACCGAAGGTGCCCACGGCAGAGCCCAAAAGGCCATACAGCAGGGCAATCAGGTAATTGACTTCAAATTTCAGGAAAAAGTCCAGAATCAGCGCATAAATCAGCATACCCAGCATGGCTCCGCCCAGGCCGCCGAAGACACCCTCAATGGTCTTATTGGGGCTGACCACCGGAGCCAGCTTGTGCTTGCCGAAGCGCAGACCGATGAAATACGCGCCGGCATCGTTCATAAATGCCACAATAAAGGGGATCAGAATCACATATCTTCCCACATTCATGGTCAGAATCCGAATCAGCGCCGTCAGGAAATAAGGAATCATCACGCCGCCTACAAAGCACATGCTCACGGTCTCAAATCGTACCTTGATATGATCCATCATCATTTCCGCCAGCATCAGCATGAAGAAGGCCATGAGCAGCAGCACAAAATAGGCTCGTGCCGCCTCAAAATAGCTCCACATGGAAATGGCGAAGGCCATGACGGAGGAGTAAATCACAAGCCGGGGCTGCTTCACAAGTCCCGTCCGGTACAGCAGCTCATAGGCGGCGATGGCAAGCAGCATACCTAGAATTGCCGCCGCCGCACTGACCGGAGCCACCAGAACAATCAAAAACAGAATCGGTACCAGCACCGCCGCCGAAATGACACGGGTTTTCATATGTCTTTATACTCCTCCAAAACGGCGGTTGCGCCGGTGATACTCTTCAATGGCCTGGTCTAAATCACCGGGAGAAAAATCAGGCCACAGCACATTCATAAATACATACTCGGAATAGGCGGACTGCCACAGCAGGAAATTGCTGGTGCGCATTTCGCCGGAGGGGCGAATGATAAGCTCCGGGTCAGGAACCCCCGCCGAGTAGAGATAATCGGACAGCAGCTCCTCGCTGAGTTCTTCGGGCTTGCGGATGCCGTTCTTCACATCCTGGGCAAACCGCCGGGCCGCCTGGACGATCTCGTCCCGACCGCCGTAGTTCAGGCAGAAGTTCACCTGCACATCGTAGTCCTCACTCTGCCGGGCCGCCCGGTCACACAGAGCCTGTAATTCCGGGCTGAGCTTGGTCAGGTCGCCGAAGAAGCAGAACCGAACCCGGTTTTTCTCCATATCCCGGAGTGCCTCCTCCAGGTATCGGCGCAGAAGCTTCATGATCCCCGCCACTTCCTCGGCAGAACGCTTCCAGTTCTCCGTAGAAAAGGCGTAAACCGTCAGATATTCCACGCCCAGAGTGCGGCAGTAATTGGCGATTCGCCGGAAGGCCTCCGCGCCTGCGGCATGTCCGGCGGTGCGGGGCAGCCCCCGCTTTTTGGCCCAGCGTCCGTTGCCATCCATAATGATGGCGATATGTCTGGGCGGTGTGGGCTTATCGGAAAGTGCCAAAATAAGCACCTCTTTCTATCACAGATATATACGTTCGTTGGGGGTGCAGGGCACCCCCAACGCTTATCCTCTGAACTCAGATGGACATCAGTTCCTTTTCCTTGGCGGCAAGGGCGGCGTCCACCCGCTTGATGCTCTTGTCCAGCAAGTCCTGCAGGTCCTTTTCCGCCTTCTTCTGGTCATCCTCGGTGATCTCACTGTTCTTCTTCAGCTTCTTCACATAGTCCATACCGTCCCGGCGGACATTGCGCATGGCAACCTTGGCATCCTCGGCGTACTTCTTGACCTGCTTGGCCAGATCCTTACGGCGCTCCTCGGTCAGCTGGGGGAACACCAGGCGGATGATCTTGCCGTCGTTCTGGGGGTTGATGCCCAGGTCGGACAGCTGGATGGCCTTCTGGATATCCTTCAGCAGCTTGGTATCCCAGGGCTGAATCACCAGGGTTCTGGCATCCGGGGTGGAGATGGTCGCCACGCCGTTCAGAGCCGTTTCACTGCCATAGTATTCCACGGTGATCCGATCCAGAACCTTGGCATTGGCACGTCCGGCACGGACGGCGCCGAAGTCTTCCTCCAGGTGCTCCAGGGTCTTGTCCATTCTTCTTGCGTATTCCTTAAAATCCACGCTCATTGATTTGTCCTCCTTAGATGGTAACAGTCGTTCCGATTTCCTCTCCGCGAACCACGCGAAGGATGTTTTCCGGGGGATTCAGGGCGAAGCACACCATGGGCATATGGTTGTCCATGGCCAGGGTCATGGCGGTGCTGTCGGTAGCCTTCAGGTGATCGGCCAACACCTTGTCATAGGTCAGGTGACTGTAGCGGACGGCGTCCGGGTTGGTTCTGGGGTCGGCGGAATAGATGGCATCGATGTTCTTGGCCATGAGCACCGCGTCGGCCTCGATCTCCACGCCCCGGAGCACCGCGCCGGTGTCGGTGGAGAAGTAGGGGTTTCCGGTGCCCGCGGCGAAAATGACCACCTTGCCCTCGTTCAGATAGCGGTCTGCCCGATCCCGGGTAAAATACTCGGTGAACTTGTTCATTTCCACCGCGCTGAGCACCCGGGCGTCCAGCCCGTGCTGCTCCAGCACATCCGCCACGGCGATGGCGTTCATGACCGTAGCCAGCATTCCCATGGCGTCGCCGTGAGAACGCTGCATTTTGCCGCTGCCGTTCTTCACGCCCCGCCAGAAATTGCCGCCGCCGATGACCAGGCCGATCTGGACACCCAGATCATGGCACTGACGGATAACCTCACACACGGCGTGAATCTTGGAAAAATCCAGGCCTACCGCTACATTCTCGGAAACGCCCTCGCCCAGGGCCTCGCCGCTGAGCTTCAGCAGAATCCGCCGATATTTTGTATCAGACATTGCATCTACGCTCCTTCTTCTTATGTCCTGTCTATTTTAATATAAGAAAGCCGAATTGACAACTATAATTTTAAGAATTCTTAATTTGTTTTTGCATTTTTCACATTCTGAGCGGAGCTGTGCAGTTTTCACACAACATGTGCGGAACACGCAGACGTTTCTGGTGCGAATAAATGTTGCAAAATTCGCCGGGATGGGGTATAATGGCATAATTATAAAACCACCAGAAGAGAGGATGTCCGGATATGGCGGAAATGACAGAAAGCAAGAATTTTATCCATGCGTTCATCGATGAGGATATTGCCCCGGGCGGCCAGTTTGCCGGGAAGACCGTCCACACCCGGTTCCCGCCGGAGCCCAACGGCTACCTGCACATCGGCCACTGCAAGGCGCTGTGCATCGACTTCGGCACCGCGGAGAAATACAACGGCCTGTGCAACCTGCGCATGGACGACACCAACCCCACCAAAGAGGATGTGGAGTTCGTGGAGGCCATTCAGGAGGATATTCACTGGCTGGGCTTCGACTGGGGCGACCGGTTCTTCTTTGGCTCCGACTATTTCGAGAAGGACTATGAGTACGCCGTGGAGCTCATCCAGAAGGGTCTGGCCTATGTGTGTGAGCTGACTCCCGAGCAGTTCAAGGAGTACCGGGGCGACCTGAACACCCCCGCCGTCTCCCCCTACCGGGATCGGCCCATCGAGGAGAGCCTTGACCTGTTCGCCCGGATGCGCGCCGGAGAATTCGAGGACAACAGGTATACCCTTCGGGCGAAAATCGACCTGGCCTCCGGCAACTTCAATATGCGTGACCCGGTGATCTACCGGATCCGCCACATGCACCACCACCGTCAGGGGGACAAGTGGTGCATCTACCCCATGTATGATTTTGCCCACCCCATTCAGGACGCTCTGGAGGGCATTACCCACTCCCTGTGCTCCCTGGAATTTGAGAATCACCGGCCTCTGTACAACTGGGTGGTGGAGCATGTGTCCGTTCCCAGCCATCCCCGGCAGATCGAGTTTGCCAGGCTGGGCATCGACCACACGGTGCTCAGTAAGCGCAAGCTCCGTGCCCTGGTAGAAAACGGCTACGTCTCCGGCTGGGACGATCCCCGGATGCCCACCCTGTGCGGTCTGCGCCGCCGGGGCTACACCCCCGCCTCCATCCGGAATTTCTGCGAGCGGGTGGGCGTTGCCAAGAGTCCCAACACCATTCCCTATGCCTTCCTGGAGTTCTGCCTGCGGGAGGATTTGAATGAGACCGCCCAGCGGGTCATGGCGGTGCTGAAGCCCGTGAAGCTGACCATCACCAACTATCCTGAGGGCAAGAGCGAGACCGTCACCGTGGAGAACAATCCCAACCGTCCCGAGGACGGCACCCGGGAGGTGTCCTTCTCCCGGAATCTGTGGATCGAGGCCGACGACTTCCTGGCTCAGCCCATCCCCAAGTACAAGCGGCTGTATCCCGACGGCCCCGAGTGCCGTCTGAAGGGCGCTTACCTCATCCGGTGCACCGGCTGCGTCACCGACGAAAACGGCAACGTCACCGAGGTGCTGGCCACCTACGACCCGGAGTCCCGGGGCGGCGACCCTGCCGACGGCCGGAAGGTCAAGGGCGCTACCATCCACTGGGTGGACGCCGCCACCGCTGTGGACGCGGAGGTTCGGCAGTACGATAACCTCTTCAATGATCCCGACCCCGATGCCGCGGGCAAGGACTTCCTGGCCTGCCTGAATCCCGGCTCCCTGGAAGTGCTCACCGGCTGCAAGGTAGAGGCTTCCCTGAAGGATGCCAAGGCTCCCATGAGCTTCCAGTTCATGCGTCTGGGCTACTTCTGCCCGGACAGCAAGGATTCCAGCCCGGAGCATCTGGTGTTCAACCGTTCCGTGAGCCTGAAGGATTCCTTCAAACCCGGAAAGTAAAAAAGGATAAGGAACCGCCCTGTTTGCGATGCAAACAGGGCGGATTTTTACGGCAATGGCATGCATTATACGGTAGCTTTTCATAGAAAAAGCTACCTCATCCGTCACGGCATAGCCGTGCCACCTTCCCCTCCCAGGGGAAGGCTTGCGGTGCTCAAAATTAATAGGTTACCTCGCCGTCGTGGGTCATGAGGGTAGCGTTCTCCACGCCGGGGACGGCCAGAATTTTCTGGGCCAGGGTGTCCTCCTGCTTGGTTTTCAGCTCCACGATCATGTCCATGCCGGAAGCGGACACGTTCCGGGACTTGATTTGATACCACTTGGTATTCTCCTCAAGAACCTGCTTGACGGCTTCCTGCACGTCGGCGCCGGTGCCGTTCACCAGCAGAATCAGAGCGGGCTTGGCGTTCGGCACATAGTGAAGGCCCAGCATCACAATGGTAATCAGAATGGAGGCTTCTACCGCCACCTCATAGAGGGTTGCTCCGCAGATAATACCCACAGAAATGCTCCAGAACAGGAACGCTAAGTCCATGGGATCCTTCACCGCCGTCCGGAACCGGACAATGGACAGGGCACCCACCATGCCCAGAGAGATCACGATGCTGGACTGAACAGCGATGATGACGGAAGCGGTGATCATGGCAATCACCGGCAGAGAAATGGCAAAGGAGCGGGAATAGAAAGCCTTCCGGCAGACCACCCGGTACACCGCGAAAATGTAAATGGCGATGATGGCGGTAATCAGCAGAGCCATCACGATGGAGGTGGTGGACAGGTCAGTATTGAACTGGCTCAAAAAGGATTTCTTGAAAATATCTTTGAAACTCATAGTTTTCTCCCTATTTTGTGAACTTTCGGCAGAGATAATATTTGGAATAGGCGCTTTGCCGCAGGCTGCCCAGATTCATCACATCGTACAGAAAATCCGGCAGAAATTCGTCGTATTTCACTTCCAGCACATGCTTTCCCGTGGGCATCACCGGCCGCAGAGGCAGATTCTCCCGGAAAAAGCCGTCTAACTCCGTGGTGCTTCCGATGTTCCGGTCGAAGGTAATGCGCACGTTGCCCGGGGCGTAGACGAAGGGAGTACGCTCATAGGCCACGATGACCTTGGGGGCAAGGCCGTTTTCCGCCTGCAAAGCCCAGAATCTGCGAAGGAGCGGGCTATCCAGCTCCGGCTGCTGACCTGCCAGGATTTTGTCGAACTGCTCCCGGGTCAGGCGGCAGCTTTGCTTGTTCGTCATGGTGTGCTCCTTGCGCTTACACTCCAGGGAAATGCGGCGGTCGGAAGCGTTGTAGATACGGATCCGGAACTTCTCTCTGGGATCCGTGCCGTTCTCGTTTTCGTAGAAGCACCGGTCATCCATGTCGTCAAAGTAGACGCTGCGGATGTTGTAAATGCCCGTGGGCCCGGCGTGAGGATCGGGAGGGCACAAAACCCGGATTCGGGAGCGGATGATTTCCAGCTCCCCCTGGGAGCACACATATTTCAGCTCATTGCGGAATTTTCGTTCCGGGATTCCCTTATGAAGATCGATCATGGCGTTTTGGCAAACACCGCTTCCAGATTCCGTCCCCCATCCATGGACAGGGTCAGGCTGGGCTCTAGAGTGTCCGCGTCTCCTTTCCATCCCACAAATTCGTAGCCTTCCTTGGCCTGAGCCGTGACGGTAATGGGATAATCCGTATAGTACCGGCCCGACCAAAAGCCGGAGGAAAGGTCAATCTGAGAGGTATTCACGGTGACGTTTCCCATTTCCGGGTCGGCGGTGACCGTCACCGTCTCCAGAGAACCGGTAAGGCCCAGCTCCTCGGCCAGGTACCGGGCGGCGTAGGCCGGGCGTTTGCGGAAATAGCCGTTCAGGTAATCCAGGTCATAGCCGTAGCTTTCCAGAACGGTTTCCACATGCTCCGGGGCAAAATTGTTGTTGAGAATGTCCAGGAAGGTGGTGGCAAACCGCTGGCGGAACTCGGCGTTCGCTTTCAGGGAAGCGAAAACGGAAGTGTAGGCAATGCCCTTCCCCTCATCGAAGCGGAAGGTATTCACCGCTTCCGCCGGGCCGTATTTCTCTTCGTCCACCCAGGTCAGTGCGTCCACGTCGTAGATACACCATTTCCATTTGGCCGCTTCGCCCTGCCGCCCGCCAAGGGGTGGGGCCCGCCAGAGCACGTAATTGTAATAGTCTCCAAAGTCCAGGTTGCACAGCATAAAATTGATGGAAATGTAGTCCATATAGCTCTGGACATCCGCCTGCTCCTGGAAGGCGGCCCACTGGGCTGGGTCGGTGAAATCCGTATCCTGCACCCAGCCCATGAAGGTGGTGTAATCATATTGCTGGACGTCAAAATCCTCCCGCTCCTTGACCGTGCCATTTTTCACCAGCACCCGGTCATCCACCTGATAATGCTGACGGAAATACTGCTCGTCGTAGCGCTCGAGCATATAGCAGTCATACCAGTGCTCACCGTTCAGGTACACTGATACAGGAATGCTCCCTTGCAGAGCCACCGCCCGGTCAGAGACCAGACTGCCGACGATTGCATCAGGAAGCTGGCTTTTCAGCATGACGGAGTGGGTCAGAACCCCATCGTAGAGCACCGTATCAAACACCGGGCTGCCGCCGAATTCCTTCCGGGCAACCAAGGTAAAGCGCTTGTCCCAACGCTCCCGGCCGGAAGCACCCTGAATGCGGATGCCCACATTCTGGTTCATCACGTCGCCGGTTTCCCCCAGAAGCTCGGCAACGACCCCCGCCTCCCGCTTGATCCTATAATTGGGAAGGGGTTCTTCTCCCACGCAGCCGCCCAGGTACCACTCGTCGTAGGCCTTGCCGGTGACGTAAATGCCATCCTCGCCGAACACGTCCTCATCCTCGAAGACCAGGCTCAGGGTATAGCCCCGCTCCGGAGGCTGAAGACCCACAAAATAGGTCTGGGTCAGAATGTCGCTTTTGCTGCCCCAGTTGCTGATGTACACCGCCCGAACCACCGTACCCTTGTCCACCGACTCCTGGGCAGGCGTGAAATTCTTCCAGTCCCTGACCGCGTTCTGGATGCTGTGGTACACATTGGGCTCGTCGGAGCGGTCGGTAATGGGGATGCCGCCCTCATACCGTTGGGAATTTTCGGTGGGCGTGCTGCCGTCGGTGGTGTAGTAGATCTGACCGTAGGGCGGGGCGGTCAACTCCAGGGTAAAGTCCGCTTCATAGTAGCCGCCGGGCAGGGACGCCTCGGGAGCCGGGGCCGTGGCCCGGGTTTTCAGCCACTCAAAGACCGGGTAGCACAGTGCCAGCGCCGCGCAGGAGACGATGATGATCCGTTTTCTGCGCCCCCGGCGCAGAAGCCGCCTCCAGGCGGATACCCGGCTTTTCAGGTCTAAGGCTGTCATTTTACATTTTCTCCGGTGCGTGGAAGCCCAGCAGGTCAATGGAGGCTTCCAGAATGTTCTTCGCCAGGCCGATGAGGGCAATATGTCCGGCCTTCACGGTCTCATTCTCCTCTTTCAGAATGGGGGTTTCGTGATAGAACTTGTTGACGCAGCCCGCCAGTTCGTAGATATAGGCGCAGATCAGGTTGGGGCTGGAAGTTTTCAGGGCACCCTCCAGGGCGGGGCCAAACTTGGTGACGGCAAGCATCAGATCCTTGGCGTAGTCGTTTGCAGGCTCCTGAATGGGCAGATTCTCCCATTCGCCGTAGCGGCTGAGAATGGACTTGATCCGCACGATGGTATAGAGGATATAGGGGCCGGTGTTGCCCTCGAAGGCGGCAAAACGCTCCATGTCGAAGTTGTAGTCCTTGGTAGGCTGGTTGGAAAGATCGCCGTATTTCAGGGCGGCCATGGCAATTTTGGCGGTGGTGGGCTCCACCTCCTCCGGCTCCACGATCCGGTTTTCCACCACCTTGGCCCGGACGAAATCCGTCATATCGGAAATCAGGGTCTCCAACCGGAGAACGCCGCCGTCACGGGTCTTGAAGGGCTTGCCGTCCTTGCCGTTCATGGTGCCGAAGCCCACATGCTCCAGCTCGGTGGTGTCGGGCACAATGCCCGCCTTTCTCGCCGCCCGGAAAACCTGCTCAAAGTGCAGATTCTGCCGCTTGTCGGTGACGTAGAGCACCTTATCCGGGTGCCAGTCCTGCATCCGCTGAACCAGGGTGGCAAGATCGGTGGTGGCGTAAATGGAGGAACCGTCGGACTTGACCAGAATGCAGGGAGGCATTTCCTTCTTGTCGCCCTCCTGCGCCACGGGAATAACCCAGGCTCCCTCGGAGGGAACGGCAATGCCCCGCTTTTTCATGTCCTCCACCATGGGGGGGATATAGGGGTCGGCATCACTTTCGCCCAGCCACTTCTCGAAGTGGACATCCAGGTTGTCGTAGTTCTTTTTCAGGTCGGCAACGGACACATTCATAATGTGCCGCCACAGAGCCCGGTATCCCCGGCATCCCTGCTGGAGTTCCAGGGTGGCCTGGTGGGCCTTGTGGGAGAATTCCGGGTCAACCTTTTTCGCCGAAGCCGTGGGGTAAATCTCTTCCAGATCCGTGACCGTGAAGGGTGCTTCCTTGGGATACTCGCCGGTAAAATCCGGGTCAAAATAGGGAAGCTCCGGCTGCCGCTCGGAAAGCTCCGCGATGATGAGGCCCATCTGCAATCCCCAGTCCCCCAGATGCACATCGCCGATGGCATTGTAGCCCAGGTACTTATAGAGCCGCTTCAGGCTCTCGCCGATGATGGCAGGCCGCAAGTGTCCAATGTGCAGGGGCTTTGCCACGTTGGCTCCGCCATAGTCCACCACGACAGTCTTCCCTGCTCCGATCTGGGCAGCGCCAAACTTGGGGGCGGTGCGCATGGTCTCCAGGTATTCCTTCAAAAAATGGCCGGAAAGCTTCAGATTGATGAAGCCCGGATTCACCGCCTCTACGAGGCTATAGTCCTGGGCGTTCAGCTTCTCCACCACCGCCTGGGCGATTTTGATGGGGGCGCAGTGATACTGCTTGGCGGCAGCCAGAGCTCCGTTGCACTGGTATTCGCACAGGTCGGGGCGGTTGGAAACCGTCACCCGGCCGTAAGAGCGGTCATAGCCCGCTTCTTCAAAGGCCGCCTGCATTTTCTCGGTAATGATATCCAGAATCTGTTCCATCAGGCCTTCTCCTTCTTCTCCGCCATCCAGGCAAGGTAGTCGTCATAGGTGCCGTATTTGTCGATGATGGTGCCGTCGGGCTGGAAGGCAATGACCCGGTTACAGGTGGAGGTCAGCATCTCGTGGTCGTGGGAGGCAAGCAGCACCACGCCGGGGAACGCTTCCAGACCCTTGTTCACCGCCTGGATGGACTCCATGTCCAGGTGGTTGGTGGGCTGGTCCAGAAGTACCACGTTGGCGCCGGACAGCATCATTTTGCTGAGCATACAGCGCACCTTCTCGCCGCCGGACAGGACATTCACGGGCTTGAATACATCCTCGTTGGAGAAGAGCATCCGACCCAGGAAGCCCCGGAGATACACATCGTCCTTCTTGGCGGAGTACTGGCGAAGCCAATCCACCAGCTCCATGCTGTTGCCCTCGAAATATTCGGAGTTATCCTTGGGCAGGTAGCTGCGGATGGTGGACACGCCCCACTTGACGCTGCCCTCGTCGGGCTCGATCTCGCCCATGAGAATTTTGAACAGGGCGGTCTGGGCCAGCTCGTTTTCGCCCACGAAGGCGATCTTGTCCGTCCGGTTCACGGAGAAATAAACCTTGTCCAGAAGCTTCACCCCGTCCACGGTCAAAGACACATCCTTGACGGTGAGCACGTCCTTGCCCAGCTCCCGGTCGGACTGGAAGCCCACGAAGGGATACCGGCGGGTGGAGCAGGGCATTTCCTCCACGGTCAGCTTGTCCAGGAGCTTCCGGCGGGCGGTTGCCTGCTTGGCCTTGGACTTGTTGGCGGAGAACCGCTGGATAAAGAGCTGCAATTCCTCGATTTTTTCCTGGTTCTTCTTATTCTTATTTCTCAGCATGGCCTGAACCATCTGGGAGGATTCGTACCAGAAATCGTAGTTGCCCACATACATCTTGATCTTGCCGTAGTCGATATCCACGGTGTGGGTGCACACGGTATTCAGGAAGTGCCGGTCGTGGCTGACGGCGATGACCATGCCCGGGAAGTCCAGCAGAAAGTCCTCCAGCCAGTTGATGGCCTCGATGTCCAGGTTGTTGGTGGGCTCGTCCAGCATGATGATGTCGGGATTGCCGAAAAGCGCCTGGGCAAGAAGCACCTTCACCTTCAGCCGGGGGTCGGTGTCGGCCATCTGGTCATAGTGCAGCTCCGTGCCGATGCCAAGACCCTGCAAGAGGCGAGAGGCGTCGGACTCGGCTTCCCAGCCGCCCAGCTCGGCAAACTCTGCTTCCAGGTCGGCAGCCCGCAGGCCATCCTCATCGGAAAAGTCCGGCTTTTCATAGATGGCGTCCTTTTCCTTCATCACATCATACAAATGCTGGTTGCCCATGATGACGGTATCGAGGACGGTATACTCGTCGTAGGCGTTCTGGTTCTGCTTCAGAACGGAAACCCGCTTGGTGGGGTCAATGGAAATGGAGCCGGTGGTGGAATCCAGCTCTCCGGTGAGAATCCGCAGGAAGGTGGATTTGCCCGCGCCGTTGGCACCGATGATGCCGTAGCAGTTGCCGGGCAGGAATTGCAGATCCACATGCTGGAACAGCCACTGGCCGCCGAACTGCATACCGAGATTGCTTACTGTAATCATGAAATGTCTCCTTACATATATGGTAAATTAAGAATTAACGCTTCAAAAGCCTTCCCTCGGGGGAAGGTGGCTTGCGCGTCTCCCGCAAGCGCAAGACGGATGAGGGCCGTCTTACCCCAGATACTTGGTTCCCGCCGGAAGATGGGCAAGAATATCCGCACATACCCCCCGGAAGTTTCCGTTCACCTCGGAATTGGCGTACCGTAAAACTGTATAGCCCTCTTCGGAGAGAGCCTGATCCCGCCTTTTATCTTTCGCCGCCCCGGTTTCCTCAAAATGCTGGGAACCGTCCAGCTCAATAACCAGCTTGGCCTTATCGCAGTAAAAATCAACGATATAAGGCCCCAGCGTCTTCTGCCTGTTCACCGAAACATCCAGATGCTTCAGAAAGTCATACCACAGGTGACGCTCTTCCTTGGTCATCTCCTTGCGCAGCTTTTGTGCATAGGGGGTCAGCTTGGTATTGCTTGTGTACGTCATCCGGTCACCTTCCATCGGAAAAGTGCAGTTATTGGGGTTTTCCCTCATCCGTCACGGCTTACGCCGTGCCACCTTCCCCCAGGGGAAGGCTTTTTACATACTCATACAGCATAATCATAACATAGAATTGTAAATAAAGGAAGAACTTTTTTTGACAGGGGTTGCTTTTTCCGGCGGATGCGCTATAATATTAGCACTCAGAAGCAAAGAGTGCTAACTTCACTCTGAATCAAAACAAAGGATGTGCATGATTTATGGAAAAGCAGCAATTCAAGGCTGAATCCCAGCGTCTGCTGGATCTGATGATCAACTCGATTTACACCCACAGAGAGATCTTCCTCCGGGAGATCATCTCCAACGCCTCCGATGCCATCGATAGGCTGGCCTACACCGCCCTGACCGACGATAAGGTAGGCCTATCTCGGGACGACTTCGCCATCACCATCACCCGTGACCCGGAGAATCGTACTCTGACCGTCTCCGACAACGGCATCGGTATGAACAAGGCCGAGATGGAAGAAAACCTGGGCACCATCGCCAAGTCCGGCTCCCTGGGCTTCAAGCAGGCCATGGAGAAGAAGGAGGACATCGACATCATCGGCCAGTTTGGCGTGGGCTTCTACTCTGCCTTTATGGTAGCCTCCTCCGTCACCGTGATTTCCCGGAAGTACGGCGAGGACACCGGCTGGAAGTGGGTCTCCGACGGCACCGACGGCTACACCATTGAGGAAACCGCCAAGGATGCCCCGGGCACCGACGTGATCATGACCCTGAAGGCGGACACCGACGACGACAAGTATTCCCAGTTCCTGGAAGAATACGAAATTCGGAACCTGATCCGCAAGTATTCCGACTACATCCGCTACCCCATCCGGATGGAGGTCACCAAGACCCGTCCCGTGGAGGAAGCCGCCGCAGAGGGCGAGGATGCCGAAAAGAAGGAGCCTAAGTACGAGGAGTACCAGGAGATGGAAACCCTGAACTCCATGGTGCCCATCTGGCAGCGGGCCAAGAAGGATGTCACCGAGGAGGAGTACGACAACTTCTATCGGGAGAAGTTCTTCGACTACACCAAGCCTCTGAAGGTGATCCATTCCAGCGTGGAAGGCGCCGTCAGCTTCAAGGCTCTGCTGTATATCCCCGGCAAGGCTCCCTACGACTTCTACAGCAAGGACTTCAAGCGGGGCTTGCAGCTGTATTCCTCCGGCGTGATGATTATGGAAAACTGCGAGGATCTGCTGCCTGAGCACTTCCGGTTCGTCCGGGGCGTGGTGGACAGCCAGGATTTGTCCCTGAACATCAGCCGGGAAATGCTCCAGCACAACCGTCAGCTGACCATCATCGCCCGGAACATTGAGAAGAAGATCAAGTCCGAACTGAAAAATATGCTGGACAACGACCGGGCAAAGTACGAGGAATTCTACGCCGTCTTCGGCCGTCAGCTGAAGTACGGCACCGTGGCCGACTACGGCGCTCACAAGGAAGCCTGCCAGGATTTGCTGCTGTTCTACAGCCACAAGCAGGGCAAGCTCGTCACCCTGAAGGAATATGTGGATGCCATGGCCGAAGGTCAGGAGAAGATTTACTTCGCCCCCGGCGAGAACCGGGATCGGCTGGCCAAGCTGCCCCAGGTGGAGACGCTTTCCAAGAAGGGCTACGATGTGCTGCTCTTTGCCGAGGATGTGGATGAGTTCATCCCCCAGACCCTCATGACCTATATGGAGAAGCAATTCTGCAACGTCTCCACGGAAGACCTGGGTCTGAAGACCGAGGAAGAAAAGAAGGAGGCCGAGGAAAAGGCCGAGGAAATGAAGGGTCTGCTGACCTTCGTCAAGGAGAGTCTGGGCGATCAGGTCAAGGAGGTCAAGCTTTCCGCCGATCTGGGCAGCCATCCCGCCTGCATGACTCCCGATTCCGGCATGAGCTTTGAAATGGAGAAGTACATGAAGAAGGCCAACCCGGAGTTTGCCTTCCCCGTGGGTCGGATTCTGGAGCTGAACCCGGAGCACGAGGCCGTGAAGGCCTTGCAGAAGGCCATGACCGAGGATCCCATCAAGGCCAAGGACTACGCCCAGCTGCTGTGCTACCAGGCCCAGCTGATGGCCGAGCTGCCTTTGGACGATCCTTATGCCTATACTGAATTGGTCTGCAAGCTGATGAAGTAAGTTTTGCCGGGGTGCCTGACGGCATCCCGGCAAAGTTTCCCATTGCCAGAGGCGGCAATCTGTGATACACTTCTCATAGCCTAAATAAAGAGAGTAAGGTGCGAACTTTATGCGTATGACAATGAATTTACTGGTTTTGCTGCTGCAAAACCTGGTAGGCACGCCCATGCTGCTGGCTGTGGCCAGCTATGTGCTCACCGCGTTGACGCTGTACACCATGGCTCGGCGCAGAGGGCTGAAGAATCCCTGGCTGGCCTGGATTCCCGTGGCCGACAGCTGGCTGCTGGGCTCCCTGTCCGACCAGTACCGGTATGTGGTAAAGGGAGAGCACACCCATCGCCGGGCGTTCCTGCTGTTCTTCCGGATTCTGACGGCGGTGCTGACCCTTTCCCTGCTGGGTCTTGTGGGCAGTCTATGCGTCCAGGTCATCGGCGGCATGATGCGCCAGGACGTGATTCCCGATCTGCTTCTGATGCAGATTTTCCGCCAGGCGACCAGTCTTCTGGTGGTGGGGCTGCCCCTGCTGGGCATTTCCATCGCCTACTGTGTCTTCCGGTTCATGGCGCTGTACGATATTTACCGCTCCCTGGAGCCGGAAAACGCGGTACTGTTCCTGGTGCTGAGCATTCTGTTCCGGGTTACCGAGCCCTTCTTCCTGTTCTTCAGCCGGAATAAGGACGGCGGTATGCCTCCCAGAAAGGAGCCAGAGGAAGCGCCTGACGAGCATCCCAACGACTGGGTGGATACCCAGGAGGATGAGCTGTAAATTTATTAAAAGGCCCGAAAGATACGATGTCATTGCGAGCCAGTGCTCACACTGGCGTGGCAATCCGTTCCTCTCGTTCCCCCTTGGCTCCCACTCTGGGGGAGCTGTCACGAAGTGACTGAGAGGGCAAATAGAACCCTCTTCGCCCCATTCGGGGCACCTCTCCCATAGGAAGAGGCAAGTTGCCCTCATCCGTCACGGCTACGCCGTGCCACCTTCCCCGGAGGGGAAGGCTTTGAGAACGGATTGCCACACCAGTCTGCGGACTGGTTCGCAATGACATACTGATTACAAACAGAGCGCGGTGCTGGTGCACCGCGCTCCTTCTTTGCCTTTTTATTCGTACTGAGCGGCAAGGTCATCGTAGAAGGCCATCATTTCTTCTTCCGTGTCGAAGTTGGCCACATACATCTGGTTGGCCATGGCACCGGATAGAGCGTCCGGAATTCTTCCCCACATGACCATGTGCGAGCCGTACTTCATCATGACCTCGTAGTCGTCCAGCTTGTAGTGTCTGCCGTCCCGGCGGCCGTAGAAGGCGCAGTAGTGATGCTTGCCGATGGGCTTGGTATTCCGGTCGAAGGCCACCATATCCGCCCAGATCTTATACACGTCCGTCTCCTGGGAGTAGTTGTACATTTCCGGGGTGAAGCCGCCGCAGGGCCGCATATTGACTTCCAGCCCCAGTACGTCGCCCTTCTTGCCCAGGCCTTCCTGATCCTCGTTCAGGACGAAGAATTCCAGGTGGATGAACCGGCTTCTGACCCCGAAGGCCTTCACCGTGGCAAGACCCGCCTGGCGGATTTTCTCCGGCAGATCCTTCACCAGATAGTAGACGGAGTCATCATTGTTATTCACGATATCCATAATGGAGATGGGGCTGATGTTGCCGGACTCGAAGAGCATGTTGCCCTGGGAATCCACAATGCCGTCGAAGGTCTGGACATAGCCGTTGACAAACTCCTCCATGATGTAAACCGCCGGATCCTTGGTGTGAATGAACCACCGAACGTCCTCGTCAGACTGAAGCTTATAGGTGTTGTTGGCGCCCACCCCGTTGTCGGGCTTGACTACCACGGGATAGCCCACGGTGTGGGCAAATTCCAGAGCGTCCTCCAAGCCCTCCACCAGGTGATACCGGGCGGTGGGCAGGCCGGCCTTGGCATAGTAGGCCTTCATGGCAGACTTGTACTTGATCTTGTCCATTTCGTCCAGCTTGGGGCCGGTGGTGATGTTGAACTCCGTGCGCAGCCAGGCATCCCGCATGAGCCAGTACTCGTTGTTGCTTTCCAGCCAGTCGATTTTGCCGTACTTGAAGGTGAAGAAGGCCACGGCCTTGAACACCTCGTCGTTGTTTTCCAGGGAGCTGACCTTGTAATATTCGTGGAGGGAATCCTTCAGCTCCTGCAAAAGCTGATCATAGGGGCAGTCGCCGATGCCCAGCACCCGCATACCGTTGTTTTTCAGCTCCCGGCAGAACTTCCAGTAGGTCATGGGGAAGTTGGGGGAAATAAAAATAAAGTTCTTCATTTGTGTCTTATCTCCTTCTATTGCTATCATTCAACCCAGAAGCCACGGCAGGTATGTCTGCACCATTTTGAACCACCAGGGCCAGTCGTGGTTCACGTCCAGACCCCAGTATTCAAACCGGGTGTGAATGCCCTTCTGGCAGCACACCGTGTCCAGCCACCGGGTGGATTCCAGCAAAGGCTCTTCCCAGGCACCCTGGCCGCAGACGATCAGGCTCTTCTGGTGGTTGTACATGTCCATGTAATAGTGGTCGGCAGGCATATTCTGCAAATACAGGCAGGGGCAGTTGTTATAGACCAGGTCGTCGCAGTAGTCGCCGAAAAACTCCCGGTTGTCGTAGAGGCCGGAAATGGCAAAGCAGCTGTCGAACAGGTCAGGCCGGCGGTAATAGAGGTTTGCCGCGTGCATGGCACCCATGGAAGCGCCGAAGGTCAGGATTCCCTGGTCATAGCCGTTGGCAAGACCCGCAAGGTGCCGGATAGTGGGCACCATTTCATTGACAATGTAATGGAACCACTTTTCGTGGTTTTCGATGCGCCAGCGGTTGTCCGCGCCGACGGCAGCCCAGGCCTCGTTGTCGATGGTGTCCACGGAGAAAACCATGCACTTCCCCGACTCGATCCAGGGAGCCCAGCAGTCTGCCATGTGGAAGTCCTCAAAGTCCCAGAACCTTCCCGCCTGGCAGGGAATGAACATGACGGGCTTGCCGCTTGAGCCATAGATTTTGAACTCCATGTCCCGGCTCAGGTAGCTGCTCCAATGCTTTTCATAGCGAATTTCCATTTTCTTCTATCCTCTCTTATAATCCTAAGCACTCCATAAAAATCGGAATCTGCTGTTCCCAGCTGGCCTCGCAGTGGCTGCCGCCGGGGACAATCCGCAGTGCCAGGTTCACCCGCTTGGTCAGCAGCAGGTGGGCCGTGGAAATCATGGATTCCTGGGTGGCCGCGTGGTTGAACATTTCCAGCTCGCCATAGTCCATATAGACGGTGGTGTCCCGGCGGATGTGAGCCCGGGCTACCATTTCCAGCACCTTTCCCGGCGCTACCCACAAACTGGGAGACAGGCAGGCCGCCCGCTGGAACACATGGTTGTAGGCCGTCACCCCGTAAAGAGCCATGAGCCCGCCCATGGAGGAACCGGCGATGACGGTGTGGTTCCGGTCGGGCAGGGTGCGGCAGGTTTCGTCAATATAGGGCTTCAGCTCCTTGACCATCCAGTTCAGCATGGTTCCGCCCTTGCCCCGGACGGTATCGTGCTCGGAATTGGTGTAGGTCATGGGGGAATACTCGATGAGCCGCCGGTTTCCTTCGTGGTTGCACTCCACGGCGACGATGATCAAATCCTTCGGGTTTTCCTCCAGAAATTTTGCCATGCCCCAGGACTTGCCGTAGGTGGCGTCCTCGTCAAAAAACACGTTGTGCCCGTCGAACATATACATTACAGGATATCGCTTGTCCGGATTTTCCTCGTAGTCCTCGGGAAGCCAGAGGTAAGCTCTTCGGGGGCTGTCCCCGGAAAGCTTTGGGATCGTCACATCCCATTTATAGACCATTTTTCCATCTTCTCTCCAAATAATATGGGCTTTGCGCCAAGTATCCGGGATAGTATAATCGGAAAGGGGAAAAAAGTCAATTCCTCGGAAGTGAAATAGTGTATTTACACAAAAAGCATTCGCCCATAGCCTGTGGACATGCGAAAATTGTCCTAACGGCTTTCACGATTTTCTCACTTTTGTGATTTTCTACAAAAGAAATAGGGTTTGCTCCCCAAATTCCGGCGCAAAAAAGCATTGAAAAAGCCGGATTCTCGGAGTATACTGACTGGTGATATCGGGGGGATTGGACTTGCAGCCAGCCCTTCCCATAGGGGAAGCTCCGATTTCATCGACAAGAGCTGTGAGCGAGAGATTTTTCGTTCAGTCAAGGAATCCAAAAGGGAGGAATCCTTTGTGGATTTCCCCTTTTGGATTCCGAAGAGTGGGCGGAAAAGATCCGCTCTTCAGCCGCAGTCGGTGGAATTGGAGTTTCCCCAAAACAAAAGAAAGAGAGGCACATATTCTTATGGAAAACAACGAAGCGGTTTACGACGTAAGAAAGCTGGGCACCTCCAAGGCACTGATTCTGGGTGTGCAGCACCTGTTCGCCATGTTCGGTGCGACGGTGCTGGTTCCCGCCCTGACCGGCCTGAACGTGTCCACCACCCTGCTGTTCGCGGGTCTCGGCACATTGCTCTTCCATCTAGTCACCGGTCGGAAGGTTCCCGCGTTCCTTGGCTCCTCCTTCGCGTTCCTGGGCGGCTACGCCGCCATCGCTCCCGTGCTGGCGGACGGCTCCGCCAATGCAGAGCTGCTTCCCTACGCCTGCTTCGGCGTGGCGATCGCGGGTCTTGTATATCTGGTGCTTGCCGGATTTTTCAAGGCCTTCGGCGCGGGCAAGGTCATGCGCTACTTCCCTCCCATTGTCACCGGCCCCATCATCATCTGCATCGGTCTGTCCCTGGCCGGCTCCGCCGTCAGCAACTGCCGCACCAACTGGCTGATCGCCATGGTGGCTATTCTCATCGTGGTGGCCTGCAACATCTGGGGCAAGGGCATGGTGAAGATCGTTCCCATTCTGCTGGGTGTGGTAGGCTCCTATGTGTTCGCCCTGATCGTGGATCCCTCCTCCCGGGCAAACGTGGTATCCGCCGTGTCCCAGGCCAGCTGGTTCGGCAGCCCCGTGATCTGGGACAACACCGTGTTCGCCCTGCTGTCCCGGGAGCATGACGGCGGTCTGCTGGTCACCTCCGCAGTCACCATCGCCCCCATTGCTCTGGCTACCATGGTGGAGCACATCGGCGATATGTGCGCCATTTCCTCTACCGTGGGCGAAAACTTTGTGGCCGACCCCGGCCTGCACCGTACCCTGACCGGCGACGGTCTGGCCACCAGCCTGGCCGCCCTCTTCGGTGCCCCCGCCAACACCACCTACGGTGAGAATACCGGCGTGCTGGCTCTGAGCAAGGTCTACGACCCCCGGGTCATCCGCCTGGCTGCGGTGTTCGCCATCATCCTGTCCTTCTGCCCCAAGTTCGCCGCACTGATCGTGGCCATGCCCGCCGCCACCATGGGCGGTGTCAGCCTGGTGCTCTACGGCATGATTTCCGCGGTAGGCGTGCGGAACGTGGTGGAAAATCAGGTGGACTTCACCAAGAGCCGCAACGTGCTGATTGCCGCCATGATCCTGGGTCTGGCAGTGGGTGTCAGCTACAACGGCGCCATCGTGATTCCCGTGGGCTCCATGACCATCAGCCTGTCCGGCCTGGCTGTGGCGGCTCTGGTGGGCATCTTCATGAACGCCGTCCTGCCCGGCAAGGACTATGAGTTCGGCACCAATGCCCAGGGCGACACCTCCGTGAACTTCGGCTCCAACGCTTACGAGAAAAAGTAAGGTTCTTCAAACGCAAATGACCGCCCCCGGCTGTGCCGGGGGCGGTTTCGTTTATCGGTTCAGCACCGCTTTGGCCTGCTCGACAGCCTCCTGGCTGGTTACCGGAATATGCCACTCGTCCAGACCCGGGGCACCCATGGGCACCCCCTCCCGGCGGAACACCATGCCGCTTTCCACTTCCTTTTTGCCGCTCATGTGGAAGGCCTCGGCCTGGGGAAATCTCTCCCGAAAAGCCGTAATCACCCCGGCGTTCACCCCCGCGCCAATGAGCACCTGGGGGCCGCCGATCTCCTTCTGAAGGGTCAGAAGCTTCCCGATTTCCGCCATGCCATCCAGGCACTTCCCTGCCCCGCCGCTGGTGAGCACCGTGTCAAAGCCCAGACCCGCCGCCTTTTTATAAGTCTCCCCCAAATTCCGGGACACGTCGATACACCGGTGGAGCGTCAGGCCAAAGCCCCGGGCGGCCTTCAGGAGCGGTGCCATGGCGATTTCATCCAGCTCCCCCTCCGGGGTCAGGCAGCCGATGACGAAGCCGTTCGTTCCTGCGGCCTTCAGGGCCTCCATTTCCCTGACCATCTGCGAGATTTCTTCCTTCGTATACAGAAAATCTCCCGCCCGGGGACGCATCAGGCAGCGCACCTGAATATCGCTTACCAGGCGAATCTGGCGCAGCAGCGCGGCGCTCGGAGTCAGGCCTCCCACGCTCAGCGCGCCGCAAAGCTCCAGCCGGTCTGCCCCGCCCTGGATGGCTGCCATGGCGGAGGCATAGGAATCTACGCAGACTTCCAGTAATTTTTCCATGGTTTTCCCTCCTTTTTTCCCAGTTTATCATCCAAAACGCGCCTCTGTCAAGTCCCGGCTTGACAGATTTGGCCTGCCGGGTATAATAGAATCACTACGAAAAACGGGAGGCTTCCATGGATCTTCGCAGTCTGAACATTTTTATCGAGGTGGCGGAGCTTGGCAGCTTCACCCGGGCGGGAGAAAAGCTGGGCTATTCCCAGCCCACCATCTCCTTCCAGATCAAGCAGCTGGAAAAGGAAATGGGCACTCAGCTTTTTGACCGGATCGGCCACACCGTCACCCTGACGGACACCGGCCGGGACGTGCTGAACTATGCCCAGCAGATTTGCCGCAGCTGCCAGGAAATGCTTCTCAGCAGCACCGGTCACCGGGAGCCGGCCGGTATTCTGCGGCTGGGCATGGCGGATTCTCTGTGTCAGCCCCTGATCGCCTCCCAGTTTGCCCGGTTCCGGCAAGCCTATCCCAAGGTGTCCCTTTACGTCACCACCACCGACACCACGGCGCTTCTGGATAAGCTGGATCACAACGAGGTAGACATGCTGTGCACCATGGACGACCACGTTTACGACACCAACTACGTCATCGCCGATGAGGAGGAAATCGGGGTGCACTTTGTGGCCTCCCCCGCCCACCCCCTGGCAAAGGCGAACCGGGTGGAAATCGGGCAGCTTCTGGAAGAGCCCTTCCTGCTGACGGAGAAGGGCATGAGCTACCGCCGACTTATGGACGAGCAGCTGGCCAGAAGCTCCCTGGAAATCCGCCCGGTGCTGGAAACCGGCCAGGCGGATGTGATCTGCACTCTGGTGGGGCAGAACATGGGGCTTTCCTTCCTGCCGGACTATGTGACCGAGGATATGGTGCGCCAGGGCAGACTGACAAGGCTGAACGTGCCGGGGCTGCATGTGGTGGTGTGGAAGCAGCTGCTCTACCGCCGGGAAAAGTGGCTGTCCGCCCCCATGGGAGCCATGATCGATCATCTGAAAACCGTCCGTCTGCTGGGAGGCACATCATGAAAACGCAATGGCTTGCAGGCATTTTGGCCGGGGTACTGCTTCTGAGCGGCTGCGCCCGGGTGCCGGAGGAAACCCGGGAAACGACCCAGCCCCCGGCAGTCATATACACCTATCCGGTGGAAACGATACCGACCACCCCGCCGGAACCGGAGGATGGGGATTTCGTCCGGATTCTGGACTATATTCCGGAAGCCTACCAGGCGCTTCCCTACGCCACTACGGAGAATTTCACCGGCACCGTGATCTACGATTTTACCGATGCCTGGCTGCGCTACGGCACGGTGAAAAAGCTGAAGGCCGTCAGCGATGACCTGGCCCAACTGGGGCTGGCCCTGAAAATCTGGGACGGCTTCCGCCCGGTAGCTGCCCAGGAAAAGCTCTGGGAGGTTTACCCCAATTCCGCCTATGTTTCCAATCCCGCGAACGGCCTGAGCCCCCACTGCCGGGGCAACACCGTAGACCTGACTCTGGCAGCCGCCGACGGAAGCGCCGTGGAAATGCCCACGGACTTTGACGATTTTTCCGAAAAGGCCGACCGGGACTATTCCGACTGCACCCAGGATGCCGCCCAGCACGCCCAGCTGCTGGAAATCCTCATGGAAAAGCACGGCTTTGTAGGCTACAAGCGGGAATGGTGGCACTTTGCCGACGAGGAAGAGTACCCCATCGAGGAGAATTTCACGCCGTCCGGGAAAAGTTAACACCAATTTCAAACATTTTCCCGAAAAACGCGCTATAATATTAAGTTGAAAATAAGGGCAGTGCCGCCTTGCGCGGCGTCGCCTGAAGCATTTGGAAAGGTGAGATTATTATGACGAAAATCGACATTTACTCCGGTTTCCTGGGAGCCGGTAAGACCACCCTCATCAAGAAGCTGATTTCCGAGGCCTACAAGGGTCAGAAGATCGTGCTGATCGAGAACGAATTCGGTGAGATCGGCATTGACGGCGGCTTTTTGCAGGACGCGGGCATTCAGATCACCGAGATGAACTCCGGCTGTATCTGCTGCTCCCTGGTGGGCGACTTCGGCAAGGCGCTGACGAATGTTATCGAACAGTACCATCCCGACCGGATCCTCATTGAGCCCTCCGGCGTGGGCAAGCTGTCCGATGTCATCGGCGCGGTGAAGAAGGTCATGAACGATGAAGTGACCCTGGGCTACACCGTAGCCGTGGTGGACGCGGGCAAGGTCAAGGTCTATATGAAGAACTTCGGTGAGTTCTATAACAACCAGGTAGAGACCGCCTCCACCATCGTCCTGTCCCGGACCGATTCCATTCCCCAGGCCAAGCTGGACGCCGCCGTTGCCATGCTCCGGGAGCACAATGACAAGGCTGTCATCGTCACCACCCCTTGGAGTGCGCTCACCGGCGAGCAGCTGACCGCCGCCATGGAGGGTCAATCCACCCTGGCCAACGAGCTTGCTCAGCTGGTGCATGAGCATGAGCATGAGCATCATCACCATCATGACCATGACGAGGATGAGGACGGCTGCTGCGGCCACCATCATCACCACGATGATGACGATGAGGACAACTGCTGCTGCGGTCACCATCATCACCACGATGATGAGGATGAAGACGAGCACGAGCACCATCATCACGAGCATGACGAGCACTGCACCTGCGGCTGCCACGATCATGACCACGAGCATCATCACCATCACCACGACCACGACGCCGACGAGGTATTCACCTCCTGGGGCGTGGAGACTGCCCGGAAATTTGACAAGGAGACTGTGGAGAAGGCGCTCCACGCCCTGGATTCCGGCAAGTACGGTATGATTCTCCGAGCCAAGGGCATTCTGCCCGCCTCTGACGGCAGCTGGATCTACTTCGACTATGTGCCCGAAGAGACCAATGTCCGTCTGGGCAGCGCGGATATCACCGGCAAGCTGTGCGTCATCGGCTCCAAGCTGGATGAGCAGGCCATTGCCCAGCTGTTCGGGGTGTAAGTATGCAGCAGATTCCTGTTTACGCCTTTACCGGCTTCCTGGATTCCGGAAAGACAAAATTTATCCAGGAGACCCTGGAGGATCCCCGGTTCAACGCCGGGGAGAAAACCCTTCTGCTGCTGTTTGAGGAGGGTGAGGAGGAATACGATCTCTCCACCTACCCCTCCCAGAACGTCTATATTGAGGTTCTGGATCAGCAGACCGTCACCACCAAGGAGCTCCAGGCCTTGCAGAAGAAGTACAAGGCCGAGCGGGTGGTGGCGGAGCTGAACGGAATGCAGCAGGTAGGAGACCTCTACATGCGCTTCCCGGAGAACTGGGCCATTGCCCAGGAGATCATGTTCGCCGACTCCACCACCATCATGGCCTTCAACGCCAACATGCGCAATCTGGTCATGGACAAGCTGGTAGGCGCCCAGATGGTGGTCTTCAACCGGCTGGAAAAGGGTCAGGATGTGATGCCCTTCCACAAGCTGGCCCGGGCCGCCTCCCGGAAAATCGACATTCTCTACGACTATACCGACGGCACCACGGAATTCGACCAGATTCAGGATCCCCTGCCCTTCGACATCAACGCTCCCATTGTGGAGATCAAAGACGAGGACTTCGCCCTGTGGTACCGGGATGTCACCGAGGAGCCTCAGAAATACGACGGTAAAACCGTCCGATTCAAGGGTCAGGTAGCCATGCTCCGCCGGGACAAGAACGGTATGTTCGCTCCGGGTCGGTTCGTCATGACCTGCTGCGTGGAGGACATTCAGTTCTGCGGCATTCCCTGCCGGTATGACGGAGCCGCCCAGCTGAAAAGCCGGGACTGGGTCATGGTCACCGCCAAGGTCACTGCGGAGAAGCATCCCCTGTACAAAGGTGACGTAGGCCCGGTGCTCACCGCCGTTGAGGTCACTGCCGGCGCTCAGCCCGCTGACCCCGATGTCGCCACCTTCTAAAGTAGTCTCTTTCTGAATACAGATAGAACAAGGAGGAACCCATTATGACTGAGTCTGATATGCGAAAAGCCGCACGGGAAAACCTAAGGGGCAATTGGGGCATTTCCGTAGGCGTTACTCTGGTAGCCGCTCTGCTGGGCGGCGCGGCCATGGGCATTACCGGCGCTGACCCTTTCCGCTACATCTTGAATTACGCCTCAAACGGTACAGGCGAGCTGCCCGCGCTTCTGCGGACGATCCTCGTGCCTGTACTCTCCGGCGTTGGCATCTGGGGGCTTCTGACCTTCCTGGTGGGCGGCACCGTCGAGCTGGGTTACGCGGAATTCCTTCTCCGGCAGTACCGGGGGGAGCCTTTGACCTTTGACGTGCTGTTCAGCCAGTTCGACCGGTTCGGCACCGGCTTTGCCCAGAGCTTCCTGCGGACGCTGTACGTCATCCTGTGGTCGCTGCTGCTGGTGATCCCCGGGGTCGTGAAGAGCTACAGCTACGCCATGACCCCCTTCATTCTGGCCGAGCATCCGGAAATGACCGCGTCTGCTGCCATCGACGCCTCCAAAACCATGATGGACGGCCACAAGATGGACTTGTTTCTGCTTCAGCTCACCTTTATCGGCTGGGAACTTCTCAGCGGCCTGACCCTGGGCATCGGCCACCTGTTTCTGAACCCCTATCGGAACGCCGCCACCGCCGTGTTCTACGAGAACCTGAAAAAGGGCGCTCAGCCCCAGGCAGACTATGTGCCCCCGGTGGAGTTCTGAGAAAATCGCAAAAAGTCAGCCATTGCGGTTGCAATGGCTGACTTTTTTAGGAAGCTCTGATTAAATCGGCAAGAGCTGGGAGCGAGAGATTTTTCTCTAGCCGAAGGGTTCAAAAGCGGAGGAATACTGTATGTATTTCCCGCTTTTGAACCTGCACGGATAGGGAAAAAGATCCGCTATCCAGCCGCAGACGATTTATTCAGAGTTTCCTTTACTTTTTCACTTCTTTTTCTTCCTTGATCTGGGCCTGCAAATGGACGGACAGGACAGCCAGGGAGGTAGCCATATTCTCATTCTGCACCAAAATATTGGCGGGCACGTCCAAATGGGTGGGGGCAAAATTCCAGATTGCCTTGATGCCCCCGGCAATCAGCTGGTTCGCCACCTCCTGGGCTCCCTCGGCAGGGACGGTGATGATGCCCATGAGCACCTTGTGGGATCTGCAGAACTTGGCAAGCTCCGTCACGTTATAAACCGGCTTGCCCTCCTCGGTCTTCTTGATCTTGGGGTTGGCATCGAAGGCCGCTAAGATATTCAGGCCGTATTCGTCGAAGCCCTTGTAGCCCATGAGCGCCTGGCCCAGCTTGCCCGCGCCGATGAGCACCGCGTCGGTGGTGTTGTCATAGCCCAAAAACTGCTCGATATCGTCAATCAGTGCCTCCCGCTGGTAGCCGATTTTGGGTCGGCCGCCGTCGGAGACCATGGCCAGATCCTTTCGCACCTGCACCTCGCCCATGTCCAGGGCATTGGCCAGGGCCGTGGCGGAAATGTTGGGAGATGCTCCCTCGGGCATATTTTTCAGATAAGCCAGATAGCCAGGCAGCCGCTTGAGCACTGCCTTGGAGATTTTCTTCTGTTCCATAATTACCTCTTGATTTCCTATCCGAAGTTATCGATACGTTTTCGTATCGATTGTACCATATCGATTGCAAAAAATCAAGCGCAGCTTGTCTGGCGGAGGAATTCTTTTCGCAGCCGCAGAAGGATCCGTTTTTCCAGCCGGGAGATGTAGGACTGGGAAATGCCCATCTCCTGGGCAACCTCCTTCTGGGTCAGCTCCTTCCGCCCCTCCAGGCCATAGCGCAGAAACACGATTTCCTGCTCCCGGGGCGACAGCAGCCGGATGGCCTGACGGAGCACCGCCCGGTCGGCGTCCTCCTCCAGGGGCCGGAAGACCATGTCCTCCTCGGTACCCAGGATGTCCGACAGCAGCAGCTCGTTGCCGTCACAGTCCATGTTGATGGGCTCATCCAGGGACACCTCGGTTTTCTGATTGGCGGTTTTGCGGATGTACATGAGGATTTCGTTTTCAATGCACCGGGAGGCATAGGTGGCCAGCTTGATCTTCTTGTCCAGCCGGTAAGTGCCGATGGCCTTCATAAGCCCGATGGTGCCAATGGAAATCAAGTCCTCCAAATTGATGCCGGTGTTTTCAAACCGTCGGGCGATGTACACCACCAGTCGCAGATTGTGCTCCACCAGCTGCTCCTTCGCCCCCTCTTCTCCCCGCTCCAGGGCCTCCAGAGCCTCCTGCTCCTGGGCGCCTTTCAGGGGCATGGGCAGCACATCGCTGCCGCCGATGTAGAAGATTTCCGGCCGAACCAGCAGCCCAAAGAAACCCAGTATGTCCGAAATTTTCATATGGCACCTCCTGTCAGTCCCTGATACCTTCCATTTTCCAACCCTGATGGGGCAAAGGCCACCAGCACCCTGCGCCGTTCCTTTCCCGTTCCGGCCAGCAGCGGCAGTGCCAGCAGCATTCCCCCCGCCGTACCCACCGCGTGATAGGGAACCAGCCGCGCGCCCGGTATCCCGCCGGCAGCGAGGGTTTCCAGCGGTGTCGCCAGCTGATTCCGTGAAAGACCCGTCAGCTTCTCCCCGATTTTCCCGGAGACCACCAGCACCGGCTCCCCGGTAATGGGATCCCGGAGGGTGTTCCCCGTATCCCGCAGGGCTGTGAAGCTGGCCTGACGTGTCCCCCAGTACAGAGTCACGGGCACAAACTCCCGGCCTACCACCCCGTCGCCGAAGGCTACCCGGCACAGCAGCCAGATTCCGGCGGCTCCCAGGGTCAGGGCGGCAAAATTCCGCTTCGTAAAACACAGAGCCATACCGCCCAGGGACAGGCTCAGAAGGAGGAACAGTCCTCCCTTTTTTACCGCCTCCCGACTGCACCCAAAGGCAAGAGTTGCCATGAGCCCCAGGCTGATGCACCGCCACAGGAAGTTCCCCAGAAAGCGGAACCCGGGAAGCATACAGGCGCCGGCATAAACGCTGCCCAGCACCGCCGCCAGAGCGCATCGCCCCGGGGCCATGGGCGAGCCGGACAGTCGGTTCGTCCCCAGAAGGAGCAGATAATCCACCAGGAAATTCAGAAGCATCACAAGATCCAGATACACCGCCATAGCCCCACCTCCCAATCGGGATGGCACCAGTATAGCTTTGTCCCGGTGAAAAGTTCGTCGCAACCGAAGTCCGGCCTCGCCGCAAGTTCCGGCAGGATGGGGCATAATGGGACGTTCCCTGGCTCCCACTTTGGGGGGAGCTGTCACGAAAAGTGACTGAGAGGGGAAAAGGGAGCTGTCTCAAAATAGCAAAGTGCCCAAATAGAACAAAGTCATTGCGAGCCAGTGCTCACACT
>CAKTOH010000013.1 GCA_934589705.1 uncultured Oscillospiraceae bacterium
AATCCCTCAGTCAAAAATCAAAGATTTTTGCCAGCTCCCTTTACACAAGGGAGCCTTTGGGTGCTCCCGCACCAGTGGGTTTATCGATGTTTCTCAGAAGAACCGGGAATTGTACCGCATTTGTTTTCCCTAAATGGCATACAGCAGCACGGCGAAATACTGGAGCACCGCGCCGAGAACCACAAAAATGTGGAACACCGAGTGCATCCATTTTTTCGTCTTACCCAGGCCGTAGAGTACGGAGCCAATGGTGTAGGCAATGCCTCCCAGAAGCAGCAGTACAAAGCCGGGAACAGTGAGCACCTGAATGGTCTGCTTCGCAAAGGGAATAATGGCCCAGCCCATGCCGATATAGCAGATCATGGAGAAGACGCTGTATTTTTTCAGGTCGATGGCCGTCAGCACCGTGGCCAGCACCGCCAGCGCCCACTCAAAGCCGAACAGACTCCAGCCCAAGGCAGGATACAGCGGCCGGAAGGCGGACAGCAGCACTGGGGTATAGGTGCCGCTGATAAGGAAGTAAATGGTGCAGTGGTCGATGACCTGCATGACCTTCTTGCTCATGCCGGGCTTCAGCCCGTGGTACACGCTGGAAATGGTGAACATGGTAATGAAGGTGGTGCCGTAGATGGTGCTGCCGACGATGCCCCAGTAGTCCTGGTTCAGCGCCGCCCGTACCACGCAGGTCAGCAGCACCACAACCCCCAGACCTCCGCCCACAATGTGGGTGATCATGTTCATGAGCTCTTCTCCCCGGGAGTAGTCGGGAAGATGCCGGTCGCATAGCTTTGTTCGTTTCATGGTTAAACACCTCACGTCGTTTTCTGCCTTTACCTTATCACAATTCCGGAAAAAGGCTACCTACTGCCCCCATTCTACCCTCTCTGACCGGGAGATAGAGAAATTCTACCCCGGGTAGAGGAAAAAGAGTGTTGACAAAGGTATGTCCATAGCGTACAATAACCCCAGTCACGGCTGAGGTTGCGGAAATGATGAGTACCCGTTCGGTTTGGCAATTGCCGGATGCGGGAAGGGCATTTTCGCCGAAGGTTCTGTCTGCTGCCCGGCAGGCACCTCCTGGGGCCGCACAGAAGATGTGCGGAACTGTCATCCGCGGGTGTCCCAGCGCAATGCGGTCAGGAACCCCGGATGTTGTGCTGCCGGGAAGACGTTGTGTTTTTCCTGTGCAGGTTCTGCGCAGGTTTTTTTATACTCGGAAGGCGGAAGCCCTGCCTTCCCGGAAAGAAGGAAGAAATATGAAAAAGACACCCTTTCTCACTCTGGAAAAGGCCCAGGAAATCATCCGGGAGATTCCTACCCCCTTTCACATTTATGACGAGGCCGGTATCCGGGCCAATGCCCGGGCCCTGAAGGCGGCCTTTGCCTGGAATCCGGGCTACCGGGAGTATTTTGCCGTGAAGGCTACGCCGAACCCCTATATTCTGCAAATTCTGAAGGAGGAGGGCTGCGGCTGTGACTGCGCCAGCTACGCCGAGCTGCTGCTTGCCGAGGCCGTGGGCTGCACCGGCCACGACGTGATGTTTTCCTCCAACGTGACCCCGGTGCAGGATATGCGTAAGGCCTGGGAAATGGGGGCTTACATCAACCTGGACGACGCCACCTTTGTGAATTTCCTGGCAAAAATCGCCGGGGACAAGATGCCGGAGACCGTGTGCCTGCGCTACAATCCGGGCGGCTCCTTCTCCCTGGGCAATACCATTATGGATATGCCCCGGGATGCCAAGTACGGCATGACCGAGGATCAGATGGCCGGAGCCATCAATCGGCTGATGAAGCTGGGAGTGAAGCACTTCGGTATCCACGCCTTCCTGGCCTCCAATACCACCGCCAACGGCTATTACCCGGAGCTTGCCAGCCAGCTGTTCCGTCTGGCCGTCCGTCTGCGCAACGCTACCGGCTGCCACTTCTCCTTCGTCAACCTGTCCGGCGGCGTAGGGGTGGACTACCGCCCGGAGCAGCCCGCAAGTGACATTGCCCTCATCGGCGAGGGGGTGCACATGAAGTACGACGAGATTCTGGCTCCCGCCGGTATGGACGACATTGCCATTTTCACCGAGCTGGGTCGGTTTATGCTGGCACCCTACGGACATCTGATTTCCACGGTGCTTCACCAGAAGCACATCTACCGGGAGTATGTGGGTCTGGATGCCTGCGCCGCCAACCTGATGCGGCCTGCCATGTACGGCGCCTACCACCACATTACCGTCCTGGGCAAGGAGGACGCGGCGCTGGATCATGTGTACGATGTCATCGGCGGCCTGTGCGAGAACAACGACAAGTTTGCCATCGATCGGAGTCTGCCGGAAATCGAAATCGGGGACATTCTGTGCATCCACGACACCGGCGCCCACGGCTTCTCCATGGGCTATAACTACAACGGCAAGCTGCGCTCCGCGGAGGTTCTTCTCCGGGCGGACGGAAGCTTCCAGCTCATCCGCCGGGCGGAGACCGTCAAGGATTATTTTGCCACTTTTGACTGCACGGAATTCAAATTCCCGGAAGAATAAGGCACTTTGCACAAAAGACCTCCGGGATATTTGACGGCAAGCTGACAAAATAACAATAAAAATTCATACTTTTCCTTTCCGAATGTGATATAATAAAAGCAGTGAGAGGGGCACACCTCTCGGAATGCCCCGGCCATTGCCGGGGGCTTCCGAAGCCCTGAGCGAAAAGGAGTAAGCAATGAATAATATCTTATTTTTCCTGACACCGAAGGCAATGTGTGCGTATCTGCACGATGATTTTACCATTCGGCAGGCTCTGGAGAAAATGGAGGGCTCCGGCTACGCGGCTCTGCCCATCCTGAACCGCCGGGGAGAATACCGGGGTACCCTGACAGAAGGCGACCTGCTGTGGGCACTGAAGAACATGTGCTATATGGATATGCGTCAGGCGGAGGCCCGGCGGATTATGGAGATTGCCCGAAGAAGGGACAACGTCCCCGTCCGGATCACCGCCTCCATGCACGATCTGATTGACCGGGCATCCAACCAGAACTTTGTTCCCGTAGTGGATGACTACGGCGCGTTCATCGGCCTCATTACCCGGAAGGCCATCATTCAGTATTGCCGGGATCGGCTCTTTGCGGAAGACTAAAGTACATAAGAAGCGGGGCACTGCATATGCAGTGCCCCGCATTTTCCTATTTCAGATATTGCTCCCAGCGGTAGGATTCGCCCTTCAGACCGTAGGCCTCCCGGATGGCCCGGCAGACACAGGCCAGCTTTTCCTGCATCACCGGAGACTGAAACAGTTCCTCATTTCCTTCGGTCATGGCGCATTCCAGAATCCGCGCCCGATCCTCCTTGGGGAAGGACATGCTGTACCGGTCGATAAAGGAACGGGTTTCCGGCTGCAAATACTGGTCTGCCTGACGGGCGGCGTTGGCGGCGTAGTCGTAGTCATAGGCAAAATCCGCCGGATTCAGGGCATCCCACCGGTCAAAGGCGGCGCTGTCCGTCAGCAGCCGGGTCTCCATCACATGGTACATTTCGTGGTACAGTGCCCGCTGGGCGTACTGTCCCAGGGCCAGGGCGATGTAGGCGTCTTCGCCCTGGAAAAACTGCACGCCGTTGGCTTTTGCCACACTTCCCGAGGCGGGAGAACCTTGGATTTCCCGCACCAGGCAGAAGCTCAGGGAGGGAAAATGTTCCCAGATTCCGGCGAAAATCTCCGCCGGAAAATCGCTGAGCCACTTGTCCAACTCGGTCAGCTCCTGTTCCAGCACCGGCACCAGATACTCGGTTTCAAAGCGATAGTCCCAGGGCATGACGGAAAGGGGATCTTCTCCGATGAGAATCCCAATGCCCCGGCGTTCGCCCATTTGCCGGGCGAGCCTTTGGCACCGGGCAAGCCCGGCGGTGTCCGGAGATTCCCGTGTATATCGGGGACCAATGTAGACCTGAGTGCTTTCCACACGGGTTTCTCCGACGCTTAAATCCCAGAGGCACAGCACCTCGTCTCCGGCGATGTCCCGCAGAAGAAGCCACAGCCCGGATTCCCCCTGAGATACCGCGGACAAAACCTGATACTGGCCGATAAGCTTCAGGGTGTTTGTCCGATGGCCGGTTTCCAGATCGTAGCAATCCAGGGTCAAGTCCTTTGTGACACTGATTGCCCGGTTTTCCCCGGGCAGAAAAAAGCAATCGGCGGAAATATCCCTGGGGGTCAGTTGGCGGGGTGCGCTGCCTGCCTGACCGAAAAGGGACAGCCGGACGCTGCCTTCCGGAACCGAGGCAAAGTAATCGCTGCCCGTTACCGTCAGGCGCACATCTGCCGCGGATTCCTGAAGGAGAGCGCCGGTTTGGGCTGAAAGAAACTGGGTGCGCGTTTCGCCGCCGTCCTGAATTTGACATTGGAGAATACCGCCGGGGTGGACTTCAACCAGCACCTGGCCGGAATAATCCTGCTCCCGGACACACCGGCGAATGCCGCTGTCCAGGTTCCAGGCGCGGATGGCATCCTTGGTGCAGTAGTATAGGGTATTGTCCTCTCCGGAATAGATGGGCGTGCCCACTAGCCCCTCCGGGGCGGCAATCCGGCTGATTTCCGTCAGCCGGGTGCTGAGCACCAGGGTTTCCCGTCGGCTGGAATCAAAGCAGGAGAGGGTACCGGAATCCAGGTGCAGTTCCTCCGCGGGCAGGAAGAAGGGCAGACAATCGTCAGCCAGCACGGTCAGGCTTTCCCTGTCCATCAGAATCAGCTCGGTGGTGTCCTCGCCGGACAGCAGAAGCAGCTTCTCCCCCAAGGGAACCATCGCCTGAACGTTCCACTCCAGCGGATAGACCCTCAGAGCCTCCGGGGCGGACTGGGCCAGGGGATGACCGGGCACATACTCCGGTGCCGGAAGCTCAGCCGCCTGGGTGGGTTCGGGAGGGGGGACAGGCTGGACAGGATTGCTTTGGCATCCCCAAAGCACCAGGCAGCACAGCAGCAGGGGGAAAAGTCGCTTCATATCTATTGTCTCCTTGCGAGGGTGTAGTCATCGCCCTGGCGGAAGAAGGGGCAATGCTGGCTTCGGGAGTTCATGATCTGATAGACCTCATCCTCGTCTAAGTCCATCATGCAGTAATACTCATCGTACTCCTCATCATAATCATAATACCAGCAGTTGTCGCATTCTGTCGAATTCATGCTCATTCCTCCAAAATCCGAACAAAAAATTCTCCGTTTTCGTAAATCAGACAGCTGTGGCTGCCATCCTTGGGAATGGAGACGCTGCCGGGATTCAGGCAGCGGATGCCGCTATGGACTTCATCCAGCTTCACATGGGTGTGACCGAAGAGGAACACCGAGCCTGCGGGCAGCGGGGGAAGATTGTCGGGGTTTGCGTGATGACCGTGGGTCAGGTAGAAGGTTTTCCCATCCAGCAGCAGCTGGGAAAACTCCGCAAGGCAGGGGAAGGGGAGCACCATCTGGTCAACCTCCGCCTCGCAGTTGCCCCGGACGGCGATGATTTTGTCCTTGAGGGCAGACAGCATGGGAATGACCTTTTTTGGTGCGTAGTCCCGGGGCAGGTCGTTCCGGGGGCCGTGGTAGAGCAGGTCGCCCAGCAGGATAATTCTGTCCGGTTGCTCCTTCTCAATCAAATCCATCAGCTTTTCGCACCAGAAGGCGGAGCCGTGGATATCGGACGCAATTACAAGTTTCATAGGTTACCTCCAAAAACAGCGGGGCAATGCCCCGCTCAGTGTATTAAAAAGTCTAAGAATATGCTGTCCTTGCGCACCAGTGGCGCTCCGCGCAGCGAATCAAAATCCTGATGACTGTCAGTGACAGTCATACCTTAATGCAGCGCAGCACTGGCTCGCAAAGACACTGTATTTTGGTAGCCTGAGTAGGGAACAATCCCTGCCGGTTTATAGTGTTTCTAAGTAAGCCTTTACATCAAAGGGTTTCAGCTTTTCATCCTTGCGCAGATACAGGGGATGGTGGGGATGCCCCTTTTTTGTAATGGCTCCGGCGCAGTACCAGCTGGCGCCGAATTCCTCTCCGGCGGCGACCAAGTCCCGGACGCAGTCAGGCAGATATTTCCGCTTTTCAATGATGGCTCCCCAGGCTGCCCAGACGGCTGGGCAATCGGAGATGGAGAGAATGTACCGGAAGGCTTCCAGATTCTCCCGGTGCAGAGCCGGGTTATAGACCTTCTCCATATCATCCGGAGAGGTGGCACGCTGGGCATAGACGTTGAACATGAGAAAGCTGTCGTAGCCGTTGCCCAGAGCGATCCGCTCCACGGACTTGAGGGTGTTGTCCAGGGCATCCGGCTTGGCCGTGGAGGGGTTGATGCCGATGCAGATCAGAGGATTTTTCCCCCTCGTGCCCAGCAGATACCGGTATTCCGAGTAGAAATTGGGGGCATAGAGCCATTTTTCAATGTCGTACTCCGGGGAGGGGGTATTGGCGGCGGCCAGAGCCTCCCGGAAGGTCAGCAGGGAAAGGGCAGTGGTAGGCGCGCTGGGAATGTGAGCCATCAGACATCCTCCACAGTGGGAAACCACAGGCTCTGGCTGGGGTCGTGAAAGTCACAGCTTTCCGGCTCCCGGCCGGTCTGGCGGCACCAGCCGGCAAAGGCGGCATCCAGGAAGGGGTAGACCCCGTCCATGGTGGACTGGAGGCTCAGCGTGTTCCCGTCCGACAGATACAGCTCAATGACCACATTGCCGCCCTGAATCAGGTACAGCTTCTGGCCTCGAATCTGGTCATACCGATAAGCAAGGGATTTCTTGGCGAATTTTGACAAAAGGAAGGTGTCCTGGTCGTAGAAAACGCCAAAGCTCAGGTAGAACACCGCCAGCCCGGCGCCCATCAGCAGCACGATGACGCCGCCCCAGAGCAGAACCCGGTCGCCTTTGATTCCGGCGCAGATAGCCATAATGCCCAGGGCGGACAGAATCACGCCGAAAAGGCCGTACCGTTTGTTGGCCCGGACGGCCAGACCGCTCATGTGCTGAGCCTTACTGCGGAAGAGCTTGGCGAAGGCCTTGTCCACAAGGCGGCACAGGCCGAACACAATGGCGGCGACGAGAATAATAACGATGGCAGTTGACATAATTTCTCCTTTGATTCAGCAGTCGCTTATGCCCAGAGCACCGTGTCTACGGGGATGTCGTGATCTTCCACGTCCAGCCTGGGCAGCATCTGAAATTCGTAGCAAAGCGCCAGGGTGGGATGGTTGGGCTCCGCGGCCAGGAACTTATCGTAGAAGCCGCCGCCGTAACCGATTCGGTGGCCCTGGGGGTCGAAGGCCAGCCCGGGCATGAGCACCAGGGCGGTTTCGTCCTGAGCCACCGGCTCATCGGCGATGGGCTCGGGAATGCCCGCATAGCCCTTGACAACGGCATTCAAGTCGTCCAGGTACAGAAATTTCATTTCGTCGCTGTAGACCTTGGGAACGGCTACCTTTTTTCCGTCCTTCAGAGCCCTTTCCAGCATGGGCACCGTGCGTACCTCCTGGTTGTAGGGCAGGTATCCGTAGATGGTTTTCGCTTTTTGGTAGGCCTCGCTTGCGAAAAATAACTGGGCGAGTTTGGCGCTCCGGGTTTCGATTTCTTCCTCGGTCATGGCCCGCTTCCGGGCGCGGATTTCCCGGCGCAGTTCGGTTTTATCCATTGGAATTCTCCTTTTTCTCACTGCGGAACATCCGGAACCAGAGGAAAATGGCAATCTGGCCGGGAATGCCCAGCAGGAACAGTTTCAGATAGGAAACCTGCAAAACCACCCGCAATGTCACATAAATGCTCAGAAGACTGCCCCAGACGATGGCACTGATGAGCATTTTGTTCCAGCGGAAGTCGTGCCAGGCCGAGCGCAGGCTCAGCAGCACGATGGCATTGGCGGGAATGGCGTAAAAAAACAGCAGACGGCTGTACTTTTCCAGAAAGTCGAAGGGGGACATGAGCACGAAGGCCAGCAGCGCCACAAACCACACCAGAGTAGAGGACAGAGCCAGAATCACATTTTTATTGGCCTTGCGCTTGAGGGCCTTTTCCGAAACCTGGGTCATGGCCTTCTCCAGAGTGCCCGGGTTCCCCGGCAGAGCCTCCGGGTCGGTCAGAAGATCATTGACGGTGATGCCGAACTGAGCCGCCAGCTGCATCAGGGTCAGCACATCGGGAATGGACTCCCCCCGCTCCCACTTGGAAACCGCCTTGTCGGAATAATTCAGTTTTTCTGCCAGTGCCAGCTGGGTCAGACCTGCCCGCTTGCGATAGGCGGCGATATTGGCACCGATCTGATATTTCAGCTTCTCGTCGTCCATGTTTTCCCTCCCAGTCGTTATCCCTCTTAGCATATCACAAAAGGCCGGGATTTGCAACCAAAAACCGCAGTGTTACAGCGCGCCCTGGCAGGCCTTGCGAAGAGCGGCCTGACGCTTGCGGTACAGAAGACACTCTGCCTGGCGCAGGTAGCCGGGGCAGCCGTGAAGCCGGATGAATTCCTGGGCCTGGGGGAGCTTTGTCAGGCCCGTGATCAGAAGACCCATTTCCGGCCTTTGACCGAAGCTGTCCTCGGCAAACCGGATGGCGTTGTCTAAGCCCCGGGAGACGGCCTCCACGGCCGCCGCCCGGGCGGAAACATCCTCCTGAAACTGATCCTTTAGGCAGGCGAACAGGTCACTGTGCCGCCGCTCCCGGGCGGCGGCGCCCATGGCTTCCAGCCGGTTCAGCACCCACCGCTCCTTTTGAGCCTCCTTCCGGGAAATCAGATCGTTTTCCTCCTTGACCGCCAGGGCCTTTTCGCCCGCGGCGAGAAAATCTGCCAAGGATTGACCCTGTCCCCGGAACCGCTTCAGCAGCTCATGGAGCCGCACAGTCCGGGCATCCAGGCTTTCATAGGTTCGGAGCCGGGCCAGCAGCCCTTCCAGCAGCAGATTTACCACACTGACTCCTTCGTCAAAACCCCCGGCGGCAGCCATGGCAGTCTTTTCCCGGTACCGTGCCTCGGTCAGCGTGCCATCCAGTAGGTCAGAAATGCCGTAGTCCGTGCCATATTTCCGGTACAGCCGCCAGTAGGCGGCAAAATCCCGGGCGGTATCGGCCTTGTGCAGATATTGGGAAACCAGGTCCTGAGTCACGGGATCATTCCGAGCTTCGTAGCTTTGCAGCAGCCGGGACAGATCCTCCCAACCCCGGGCGGTGACGAAGGACGGTTCCCCGTCCTTCCATGACACGGTGTAGAACCGATCCGGCTTTACCGTCAGGTAGGACAGCACAGCTCCGTGGAGCTGCCGCTGGCGGGCATAGTCCAGCCAGACGGAAAGATCGGCCTCCACCGGAATCTGCCGAACCCGATCCAGGGTCACCACATCGAATTCCCGAACGGACTTGTTATATTCCGGCGGATTCCCCGCCGCTACCACCACCCAGCCCGCGGGCAGCCGATGGGTGCCGAAGGTCTTGTTCTGCAAGAACTGAAGCATGGTAGGCGCCAGGGTTTCCGACACGCAGTTGATCTCGTCCAGAAACAGAATGCCCTCCGCGTTTCCTGTCCGCTCCATGGCATCGTAAACCGAGGCGATGATCTCGCTCATGGTGTATTCCGTTACGGTGACGGAAAGACCGCCGTAGTGCTTTTCCACCAGCCGGGGCAGGCCGATGGCGCTTTGCCGGGTGTGATGGGACAGGGTGTAGGACACCAGATTCACGGCGCAGTCCTTCGCCGCCTGCTCCAAAATGGCGGTTTTGCCGATGCCGGGAGGCCCCATCAGCAGCAGCGGCCGCTGGTGCACCGCCGGAAACAGGTACAGGCCTTCCTCGTCCTTCTCAAGATAGGCCCGCACCGTGCGGATGATTTCTTCTTTCGCTTCCTGAATGTTCATAGTCGGCTCCTAGATTTGAAAACAGTGAGCCCATTTGGGCACCAGCTCCGGATGACCGGAGTCTTTCAGCAGTACAAAGGCCGTTTCGTAATCCGGCGGTTGGGTGGGATAAAACCCGTCCCCGTCGGTGAAATAGAGCAGAGCCTTGAGATTTTTCAGCTGCTTTGTCCGGCGAAGCTTTTCCACATAGTCGAATACCGGGGTAAAATCCGTGCCGCCCCGACCCTGAATGACCACCTTTTTGGCGTAATCCAGCCAATCCTCCCGGCTTTGAATCCGGGTCACGTCCTGGATAACACAGTCACATTGGAGAAAATACACGTTCATTTTCCGGAAGAAATTCTCCTGATTGGATAACAGCTTCCAGGTTTCCGCCAGAAACCGGCTGACGGTTTCCTTATCGCAGGAGCCGGAGGTGTCGATGGCGACGACCAGTTCTTCCAGCCGCCGAACCTCCTGGGATTCCAGCGGTTCCAGGAAGGGGGTGCCAAGCTCCAGGCCAAGGCAGTAGTAGGCGTAGTCGAAGCTTTCCATATCCAGCTGCATTTCCTCCCGGAGTTCGGCAAAGCGTTCCAGATAGTGCCGGTAGTCGAATTGGCCGGCCCTGGCATCCTCCGGGGCTTCCTGTCCGGCTCCGGGGGTACGGCCCCGCTTGCCGGCCCCGGCTCTGGCCCCGGCAGCCAGTAGAAGAGCCTCCCACTTCCGGCGGCTCGTCTCCCCAGGGGCATCCTTCCAGCTGCTGTGGTCATCAAAGGCATAGGGGCTTCCGTCAAAGTCCGGGGCATTCTCCCGGAGATAGCCGTAAATCTGCTGGGCGGTGAGGGGTTGCCTGCCAAGTTCCGGGAGAATGGGCGGCTTTTTTCCCAATCGGGGCAGGTCTAACCCTTCAATGATTCGCTCCACCGCCAGGTCGCAGGCGGTGTCCCAGAGGGCTTCTCCGGCGTGCTCGTCGAAGGGGTGGAGGTACAGGCAGTGCAGCAGCATATGCAGGAATCCCCGGAGCAGAGCCTCCGGCTGAGCGGCATACAGAGAAAGCAGGGCTTCCGGCTGGAAGCGGGCGCTGCCATTTTCCAGGCGAATGCCTGTCCTGACATCCGGAATCCAGGGCAGGGCAGCCAGCGCGCCGCCCAGCTGAGGAAGCAAATCCAGAAGCTGCTGCCGGGTCAGTTCCAACACCTGGGCGCACAGGCGGGTTTTCTCATCGGCCGTCATAGGGAAAAGTCCCGATCCGGGAAGCCCACCTGCTCTGCCTTTTGGCGAAGGAGCAAGACAAAGCCCTCGGTGGATTTGCATTCGATGGCCAGCTTCAGGCCGTCTTCCAGCAGACCCGGGGTCAGCCAGCCCTGGGCCATCAGCTGCTCCAGCTCCTCCGTCCGACCTTCCCGCAGAAGCAGCTCCATGGCAGGCCGCAGCCGCCGCCGCAAATAGGATTCTAAGGTCTGCTTTTGCGTTTCGTCCGCCAGTCCGGAGAAATAGCCTTCCAGCGCCAGACCCAGCCGCAGGTCCTCCCGGGGCGCGGACTGAAATTTCTGAAACAAAGCATCCATTTCTGACATGGGAAGCCCTCCTGCTGCTGATTTTTTCTATCATAGCACAGATTTTCCGGGCATACAACCGGAGAATCGGAAAAAATGCGGGGTGCTGCAGATCCCTGCAACACCCCGTATTTCGTATTTTCTACGTCTTGCGGACGTAGAGGCGGCCAATGGCCGCCCCTAGAAACACTTTCGATAGATTTCCTGCTATATGGCGCATCCTCAGACTGCATGACCCTTGCGCTTGATGACATCCACCACGCTGTCCACCAGGTCGTTGCAGACCACCTTGTTCTCGGCCTCCACCATCACCCGGATGACGGGCTCGGTGCCGGACTCCCGCACCAGGATCCGACCGGTGTCCCCCAGCTTGGCGGCCACCGCCGCCACCGCTGCCTGGACATCCGGGTCTGCCTGGGCGGCGGCCTTGTCGGCTACCCGCACATTCTTCAGCACCTGGGGATAGAAGGTGAAGCCCTCGCACAGCTGGCTCAGGGTCTTCTTTCTCGCCAGCATGACCTCCATGATCTTCAGGCTCGTGAGAATGCCGTCGCCGGTGGAGGCATACTTGGAGAAAATGATGTGGCCGCTCTGCTCGCCGCCGATCCGGCAGCCGTTTTGCACCATGTACTCGTAGACGTATTTGTCGCCTACCTTGGTCTTGGCGTAGTCGATGCCCAGCTCGTCGAAGGCCTTGTAGAGACCGAAGTTGCTCATCACCGTGGTGACCACGGTGTTCATCAAGAGCTTGCCTCGCTCCTTCAGATATTTGCCGTAGATGTAAAGAATGTGATCGCCGGTGATGACCTCGCCCTTTTCGTCCACGCACAGGCACCGGTCGGCATCGCCGTCGTAGGCAAAGCCCACGTCCAGACCGTTGTCCACCACGAACTTCTGCAAATTCTCAATGTGGGTGGAGCCGGCGTTCATATTGATGTTGTAGCCGTCGGGTTCGGCGTTGATGACATAGGTCTTGGCACCCAGAGCGTCGAAGACGGACTTGGCAATGTTCCAGGAAGCGCCGTTGGCGCAGTCCAGGCCTACCCGCATTCCCTTGAAGGAATAGATGCCCAGGGAAATCAGATAGCCGATGTACCGGTTCCGGCCGGCCACATGGTCCACAGTCCGACCGATCTGATCCCGCTTGGCCAGGGGCAGCTCCGGCCACCGTTTGCCGAAGGCCTCCAGATTTCCGTCCAGGTAAGCCTCTACCAGGGCAATGACGCTCTCGTCCATCTTCTCGCCGAAGCTGTTGATGAGCTTGATGCCGTTGTCATAGTAGGGGTTGTGGCTGGCGGAGATCATAATGCCGCAGTCAAAGCTTTCCGTCCGGGCAACGTAGGCCACGGAGGGGGTGGTGGTGACGTGGAGCAGATAGGCATCGGCACCGGAGGCTACCAGACCGCCCACCAGAGAGTATTCAAACATATAGCTGGAGCGGCGGGTGTCCTTGCCGATGACGATTCGGGCGGGGCCGTCGTCGCCTTTGCGCCGGTTCAGCTGGGTGTAGTACCAGCCCAGGAAGCGGCCGACCTTGTAGGCGTGGTCAGCGGTGAGAGTGCAGTTGGCTTCCCCGCGGAAGCCATCGGTTCCAAAATATTTGCCCATAAAAAGGACTCCTTCACAAATTCAGTTTACTTTTTTTCGACGACCACGCCGCCGGTTTTCCAGATGCTGTTTGCCGGAACCACACCCCGGACGCAGGAGGTGGGGTAGATGTTGGTATGAGAGCCGATGACCGTGCCAGGATTCAGCACGCTGTTGCAGCCCACTTCTACGAAGTCGCCCAGCATGGCGCCGAATTTTTTAAGCCCTGTCTCGATCTGTTCTTTTCCGTCCTTGACTACCACCAGGGTTTTGTCGGATTTCACATTGGAGGTCAGACTGCCGGCGCCCATGTGGGATTTGTAGCCCAGGATGCTGTCGCCGACGTAGTTGTAGTGGGGAGTCTGGACATTGTCGAAGAGGATTACGTTTTTCAGCTCCACGGAGTTGCCAACAACGCAGTTGGCGCCTACCAGGGCACTGCCCCGGATGAAAGCGCAGTGGCGCACCTCGGTGCCGGGGCCGATGATGCAGGGAGCCCCCAGATAGGCCGTGGGTGCCACGACGGCGGTATTGTGTACCCAAACCGAGGGAGAAACCTCCGTGTAGTCGCAGCCCAGAGTGGGCCCCAGGGTCAGGATCAGGCTTTTGATACCGGCCAAAGCCTGCCAGGGGTATTCAAAGCCGGATAAATAGCTTCCCGCCAGGCTGTGGCTCAGGTCGTAAAGTTCGCTGGTTTTATACATGTATGGATCCTCCCTTGATGCAAAAAACGGTGGAAATTACCGCCGTTACTATACAACAAATTGGGTACCGTGTCAATGCGCATAGGCGAAAACGTATAAATTTCAACAAAAAGTTTGCAGCTTTCATACTGAACTCCAATTAAAATCTTAAAAAAGATTTTAATTGCCTAAAGGGCAAGGAGTTCATATGAGACTTGTTTTGTGATTTCTTTCCTTATAAATCACAAAACAGGCAGCGCCTTCAGGCGATGCTTTTCTGATTAAAATTAAGATTTTAATCAGAAAATAGTATCACAAACGAAAAAGGAAGCCGCGGTTTGCGGCTTCCTTGGTAAGGTCAGTTCTTAGCCCAGCAGGGATTTGCGGAGCACCTCCCGGTTGGCTTCCAGATCGGGCACAAGCACCGCCATGCCGTCCACCTTCTCATCCCGGAAGGCGCCGTCTGCCGGAATTCGCTGACTGGTAATCTGGCTGCCGGGCAGCTTGGGCAGAATCTCCATGGCCAGCAGCACCAGCTGACCATAATTTAAGTTGGTGCTGATGAGAGGCAGCAGCTCATCCATCAGTTTCAGTAAATCCCGCCAGCCGATGCTCCGATAGCGATCCAGCAGGGCTTCCAGAAGCTTGCGCTGGCGGCTGGTGCGGCTGAAGTCTCCGTTGTCGTCCAGCTTCCGGATTCGGGAATAAATCAGAGCCTCCCAGCCGGTGAGATTCTGCTTTCCCTCGGTCAGATTGTTCCAGCCGGTGTGGGAATTGATTTCCTCGGCCTCGTCGGCACGAAGCTCGATCTCTACGCCGCCCAGCAGGTCGATGATTTCGGAGAAGCGGGAAAAATCCACCTCCAGATTTCCGTCGATGTGCAGGCCAAAGTTTTCCTTCAAGGTCTCATCCAACAGCTCGGTGCCCCCTTCGTAATAGGCGGCGTTGATTCGGTTGCTGCCGTGACCTGGAATGGGCAGATACATGTCCCGGAGGAAGGAGGTCAGGGTGATGTCGCCGGTTTTCCGGTGGTAGGTCATGAGCAGCATGGTGTCCGACCGGGCGGATTCCTCCCCCCGCTGATCGCTGCCGATGAGCAGCAGATTCACAATGCCGCTGCCGGTGCCGCCGATGAGATTCCCGGAAGGGACGGCCTTGTCCCCGAGATTCGTGACAAAAGCCCCCAGCCGGGTGCCGAAGGACGCGGTGGGCTGGGTGTAGTGAAGCTTCCCCAGCACCTGCTGAAAAAGGGCCGTAGCACCGGCCAGAGCCGCCAGCACAATGGCAAGCATCAGGCACAGAAGCTTCATGAGAAACCGGGAGAAGCTGTCATGCTGTTTTCGTTTCATAGGGATTCCTCCTGGGTAAGCGGTGATAGAAAAGGTTATGCAGAGCCAATTCCCTTTATGCGTCATTGGCAATAGGATACCACAGCAGCGACTTTTTTTCAACCAATCATGCGCGTATTTCATTGCGAACCAGCTTCGTTGGAAGTATGTCATTGCGAACCAGTGGTGCTCCGCGCAGCGAATCAAAATTCTAATGACTGCCAGTGGCAGTCATACCTTAATGTTGCGCACGCTGGTGTGGCCCCTTCCAGGGATTCCCTCCGGTCACAATCCCCCGGCGATTCCGGGAACTACCGGCGAAGCGCAAAGGCTCCCCTTGCTGACCAAGGGGAGCTGTCTCGTGCGTCCCCCGCAAGCACGAGACTGAGGGGATCAGAACGTACCTATTTTGACAATCCCTCAGTCATGGCCTTGCGTGAGACGGCCATGCCAGCTCCCTTTACACAAGGGAGCCGGGGTGCTCCCGCACCAGTACGTTTTTTGATGGCTCTCGGAATACTTTGGGGATTGCCACACCAGTCTGCGGACTGGTTCGCAATGACAACTCTTTTATTCCGAATCGTCCCGGAGGGACACCGCTGTTATTCCCTTTTCACCATTCACTCTGCGTTAAAACGAAAGCGGGCGCGGTGCTTTTCGCACCGCGCCCGTTGGCGTTTTCTCAGCCGCCGAAGTAACGGCGGAAGTAATCGAACCAGTCACCGTAGTCGCCGCTGGGCATCTGCGGCTCAGCCGGCTGGGTTTCCTGGGTGGTGTCGGTCTGGGGCTTTTCCTCCAGAGTGATGTTCAGAGTCAGGCTCTCGCCGCTGCGGTAGACGGTAATGGTGGTTTCGTCGCCGCCCTTGAAGTCCCGCAGAGCCCGGGTCAGGGTGGTCAGATTGGTGACCTCGTGGCCGCCCACATCGGTGATGATGTCCTTGGGCTGGACACCGGCCTTTTCCGCCGCGCCGCCGGCTTCCACGCTCTTGACGTAAGCACCGGTGGGCAGGTTGTACCGGGCAGCCTCTTCCTCGTCCACGCTGATGACGCTGACACCCAGATAGGCGCTGGACACATAGCCGTGGTCGATCAGATCGGAGAACATGGAGGACACGTCGTCAATGGGGATGGCGAAGCCGATGCCCTCAATGCTGGCGCCGGAATTGGTGGTGCCGGAGTACTTGGCGGTGGTGATGCCGACCACCTGGCCGTACATATTGAACAGAGGGCCGCCGGAGTTGCCGGGGTTAATGGCGGCATCGGTCTGAATCATGCTGATGGTGGTGGCGCCGCTGCTGGTGGAAACCTCCCGGTTGATGCCGCTGACGTAGCCGATGGTCTGGGTGGCGGAGAGCTTGCCCAGGGGGTTGCCGATGGCGGCGACCATATCGCCGATGGACAGGTCATGGCTGCTGCCCAGGGTGGCGGCGGGCAGACCGGTAGCCTCGACTTTCAGCACGGCCACGTCATTGGTGGAGTCCTTGCCCATGAGCTTGGCCTCATATTCCGTGCCGTCGTGGGTGGTGACGGTGAGAGAATCCGCGTCCTCTACCACATGGCAGTTGGTGACGATGTAACCGTCCTCGGTGAGAATGAAGCCGGAGCCGGAGGAAGTGCCGGTGGTAGTGCCGTAGACGCTGTTGGAGGTCACGGTGCCGGTGATGGCCACCACGTTGTCCACGCAGGCGGCGTAGAGCTGGGCGGGGGTCATGGCACTGCCGTCCGTGGGCACGGTGTAGGATTTGCCGGTGCCGGCGGTCGTGTCGATCTGCTTTTGCAGAACGCTTAGCTTCTCGCTCAGCGCCTGATCCCGGGCTTCCCAGCGGCTGTTGATGGAGGCGGCGGTGATGCCGCAGCCGGCGGCTACCAGAACGACGGTCAGCACAACCGCCAGAATGGGCTGCCAGATGGGTCTGTGATGGGTCTTGGGCTTATGGGGCTTCCGGGGGGCGTTCTCCGGAGAAGGAGTACCGCCGGAATGGGGCATTTCATAGGGAGAGTTGGCGTAGGGGGAAGCGCGCCTTGCCTGGGCTGCGTAGGGGCAGCCGGTTTCGGGCTCCTGCGTATCAGGCGCGTCCTGAACGCTCTGGGCTTCCGGAGCGTCGGAGGATTCCGGCGCGGCGGGCTGGTTTTCAAATTCGTTGGTTTCGCTGCTTTCAAAGGATTCCATATTCTGGTTCCTCCTTGTTTTTTATTTGCCCTCATCATAGGCGTCACTTATTAAGATTTTATGTATTTGCCTGGAATATTTCTTTAATTTCTGTTTTATCATAAGGGACAGAAACCGGTCTGTCAAGAAAAAACAGGCTCCCTTTTTGAGGGAGCCTGACCGTGCGTTAGCGCATCCGGAAGGACTTGCAGTCCGTGCACTGATCCACGGTGGGACAGGCCTCGTGGGTGCCCACCAGAATCCGATCCAGGGAGCAGTAGTTCTCCTTGTCGCAGTGGTGGGCGCACTGAGACACCGTGCACTCGATACACTTATTGGCATGACAATCCATAAAAATATCCTCCTTTGATTTGGGGTACGCCGGTAGTATGGCAGAAAGAGCGGAAAGTATGCGCTTGCATTTTCTTCAATTTGTGATACCATGAATGCAGATTTTTGCAAAAGGAGATCAAAGCATGGCGATTCTTTCCCCCTCGATTCTGTCCGCGGATTTTGCCAATCTGGAGCGGGATATCCATAATATTGAGGAAAACGGCGCCCACTGGGTTCATGTGGACGTGATGGACGGCCTGTTCGTGCCGAATATCACCATCGGTCTGCCGGTGGTGCGGGACATCCGCAAGGTGACGAAGCTCCCTCTGGACGTGCATCTGATGATCGACCGTCCCATCCGGTATGCCGAGGGCTTTTTGAAGGCCGGGGCGGACTGGCTGACCATCCACCTGGAGGCGGACACCCCGGAAAACACCATGGCATGTCTGGAGAAAATCCGGGCGCTGGGCGGCAAGGCGGGACTTGCCCTGAAGCCGGGCACGCCGGCAGAGGCGGCGCTTCCTTATCTGACGAAATGCGACATGATTCTTGTCATGACGGTAGAACCCGGTTTTGGCGGCCAGTCCTTCATGGCGGATATGATGGAAAAGACCCGGTTCCTCCGGGAAAAGCTGGACGAGGTGAATCCCGGCTGCCATATCCAGGTGGACGGAGGCATTGACGAAAAGACCCAGGCCGTCTGCAAGGAGAACGGCGTGGATGTGTTCGTGGCAGGCTCCGCCTACTTCAAGGCCAAGGATCGGGCGAAATTCGTCCGCACCATTCAGGGCTGAATAGTCACTCAAAGGGAAAAGATAAATGTATACCGATTTTGTTATATCGACAATTGACATTTCCTATCCCAGCCTGTATAATATTTGCGGAAAACGGGGGTTACCGTTTGTAAATCCGAAGGCGGGAACAACGCCTTTTGAAAGAAAGGAAAATTGCCATGATTTATAGTGCAGAAGTACAGAATATGTGCTCCGTGGCCAAGGGTGCCTATCACGGCCCCGCTCCCATTCCCGAAGAGGGCAAGTGGGTGCAGGCGAAGGAGATCAAGGACATCAGCGGCTTCACCCACGGCATCGGCTGGTGTGCGCCTCAGCAGGGTGCCTGCAAGCTGACCCTGAACATCAAGGAGGGCATCATCGAGGAGGCTCTGGTGGAGACCATCGGCTGCTCCGGTATGACCCACTCCGCAGCTATGGCTGCTGAGATTCTCATCGGCAAGACCATTCTGGAGGCACTGAACACCGACCTGGTGTGCGATGCCATCAACACCGCTATGCGGGAGCTGTTCCTGCAGATCGCCTACGGCCGCAGCCAGTCTGCGTTCTCCGAGGGCGGCCTGGTGGTGGGCGCTTCCCTGGAGGATCTGGGCAAGGGCCTGCGCAGCCAGGTGGGCACCATGTTTGCCACCAAGTCCAAGGGCCCCCGTTACCTGGAGATGGCCGAGGGCTATGTGACTCGGGTGGCTCTGGACGAGGACAACCTGATCATCGGCTATGAGTTCATCAACCTGGGCAAGATGATGGACTTCATCAAGAAGGGTGACGATGCCAACACCGCCTACAAGAAGGCTATGGGTCATTACGGCCGCTTCGACAACGCGCCCAAGTACATCGACCCCCGTCAGGAATAAGAGGAGGACGAAACAATGGCTTTGTTTGAAAGTTACGAAAGAAGAATCGACAAGATCAACGGCGTCCTGGCTCAGTACGGCATCTCCTCCGTGGAAGAGTGCCGGGAGATCTGCAAGGCGAAGGGCTTCGATCCCTATGAGATCGTCAAGGGCATTCAGCCCATCTGCTTCGAGAACGCCTGCTGGGCTTACACCGTGGGCGCCGCCATCGCTCTGAAGAAGGGCGTGAAGACCGCCGCTGAGGCCGCCGAGGCCATCGGCATCGGCCTGCAGGCTTTCTGCATCGACGGCTCCGTGGCCGAGGATCGGAAGGTCGGTCTGGGTCACGGCAACCTGGGCGCCATGCTGCTGCGGGACGAGACCAAGTGCTTCGCCTTCCTGGCAGGCCACGAGTCCTTCGCCGCCGCCGAGGGTGCCATCGGCATCGCCCGGTCTGCCAATAAGGCTCGTAAGGAGCCCCTGCGGGTCATCCTGAACGGCCTGGGCAAGGACGCCGCTCAGATCATCTCCCGGATCAACGGCTTTACCTATGTGCAGACCCAGTTCGACTACTACACCGGCGAGCTGAAGATCGTCAAGGAGTACAAGTACTCCGACGGCGAGCGGGCTGCCGTTCGCTGCTTCGGTGCCGACGATGTCCGCGAGGGCGTTGCCATCATGCACCACGAGGGCGTGGACGTTTCCATCACCGGCAACTCCACCAACCCCACCCGGTTCCAGCACCCCGTTGCCGGCACCTACAAGAAGGAGTGTGTCGAGCAGGGCAAGAAGTACTTCTCCGTGGCCTCCGGCGGCGGCACGGGCCGTACCCTGCATCCTGACAACATGGCCGCAGGTCCTGCTTCCTACGGCATGACCGACACCATGGGTCGTATGCACTCCGACGCTCAGTTCGCCGGTTCCTCATCCGTCCCCGCTCACGTGGAAATGATGGGCTTCCTGGGCATGGGCAACAACCCCATGGTCGGTGCTACTGTTTCTGTGGCCGTGGCTGTGGAAGAGGCTCTGAAGGGCTAAGTCCTTTCTGGCGGATATCCATTGATACAAAAGACCCGCTCCCGGTTTCCGGGGGCGGGTTTTTGCATCTTAGAATTTGATGGGCTAAGTGGTTAGGACAACAAGCTTTTTATTAAACATAATACGGATTTGGCTTAAACAGTAGGGTAATGCAGTCAATTAGCCAACCAAGGCCGAATAGACCAATAGTAAATAGGTACACAATACCCATTCCAATTTTTCCCTCATAGAATTTGTGGGCACCAAAAAAGCCCAGGAACAGGCAAAGGAAGAAAGCTACCCACTTGTTTTTTACACGCCCACCGGCAAAGACAACATTATTGTTGGCGTTCGTATTGGTGTTATTGATAACAATATTCGGCTGTTCGCCCTGCTTCAATTCCTCTACCTGGCATCCGCAATGTGTGCAGATAACAGCATTGGCAGGAATCCTTTCACCGCAGTGCTTGCAGAACTTTGTGTCCTGCTGTGCGGAAGCATTTGCTGCTTGGGTTTCATTACTCATATTCTTCTCCCTTTCTGATCCAGTGTATCTTTTGCATTGACAGAAAGAATCCTATAACAGGAAGCTTTCTTCCTGTTACTATACATATAAACCTCCTGTTTGTCAACAATTATAGGAAGTATAATTCCTGTAATGAGTGCGCAGGGGGAAGAATAATGCTGTTATTTGATTTCCATATGATTGGGAATAAGCTTTTTGCAATACGCAAACGGCAGGGGCTGACACAAGCTGAGGTTGCGGAAGCGGCTGGCCTTTCTGACAGAACATATGCAGAGATAGAACGCGGAACGGTTAATATGCGCATCGAAACAATTTTGAGAATCTGCAATGTGCTCCATATTACGCCAGATGAAGTCTTAACGGCGGAGAATACGCGGATGCGTGAACAGGAAGAGGAATTGCTTGCACGGTTGAAAGCTTGTAATCCGAAGGAGAAAGAAACGGCGTTGCAGTTGCTTTCAATTTATTTGAAATCGTTGGATTGATTGTAGTGGCGCATAGGCTAAGTTGCAGAATTTGCACTGGCTTGTAATAACGACGTAATTTGAAAGTAATCTGTAAAGCACAAGAGGAGCTGTCTCAAAATAGCAAAGAGCCCAAATAGAACAATGTCATTGCGAGCCAGTGCTCACACTGGCGTGGCAATCCCCTCCGATTTTCAAACATCTACGTTAGGAAATCTTGGATTTTACGCCTATCCGGGGGATTGCCACACCAGTGACACCGGTCACTGGTTCGCAATGACATTGTATATTTTGGCTATGTTGACCCATAGGGGCACTTAACGAGACAACCCCTTTATGCTACTCCGCTTTCAGAATCCGCCCCCCCTTGGTTTCCGGAATACCGTCGTGTTTCCTCTTCTCCGATAAAGCGATTTCCGATAGAAAGCCTGGCTGGTGGCCAGGCTTTTTCCTTGCGTCCGGGATTTTTCCGTGGTAAAATAGGGAAAAACGGCGTAAGGAGTCAAAAAGATGGTAAGAGAATTGGTACACGACCCGTTATTTCTGGGCAGGAAAAGTGAAACTGCCACAAAAGCGGATTTACAGATCGCCCAGGACTTGCTGGACACCTTGACGGCGCACAAGGATACCTGCGTGGGCATGGCGGCGAACATGATCGGCCACTGCGTGCGCGTCATCGCCTTTGACAACCAGGGAACCTATCAGCTGATGCTGAACCCGGAGATCGTGAAGGCGGCAGGGGAGTATGAGACGGAGGAAGGGTGCCTGTCCCTGCTGGGCGGCCCCCGGAAAACCAGACGGTTCGAGAAAATCAAGGTGCGCTACGAAACGCCGGATTTTCAGGTAAGGCTGAAAACCTTCACCGGCTGGACAGCCCAGATCATCCAGCACGAAATCGACCATTGCAACGGAATTCTCATATAACAAAAAGACTTGCAGGCCAAAAAATGTACGAAAACAGAGCATCCGGATAATGGCTAAAATTTTTGTAAAATCCGGTGGCTTTTTGTGTAAAAGGGAAAAAAACGTCGAATTGATTTAGGCTGTGTTGACAAAAAAAGAATTTTGAACTAACATGCTTCTTGTAGCCGCTTTTCCGGGATTCCGGAGGCCGCTGCGGATAGAAGTGGTTGTCCCCCAGGGGGCAACGAATGAAAATACACATCTATTTTAGGAGGAAACAAGAAACATGAAAAAGATTCTTTCTCTGGCTCTGGTTCTGGTTCTGATGCTGGGTCTGGTGGCCTGCGGCGGTAAGACCGAGGCTCCCGTCGCTACCAACGCTCCCGCTGCCGGCACCGAGGCCGCCGCAGGCACGGAAGCTCCCGCCGCCGTCGCCGACGTGAAGCTGGGCTTCATCTTCCTGCACGATGAGAACTCCACCTACGACCTGAACTTCATGAACGGCGCCAAGGAGGCCATTGCCGCCCTGGGTCTGACCGAAGATCAGTACATGTTCCGCACCAACATCCCCGAGGGTCAGGAGTGCTATGACGCTGCCTGCGAGCTGGCCGATGCCGGCTGCAACATCATCTTCGCCGACTCCTTCGGCCATGAGGATTATGTGATCCAGGCTGCCAAGGAATTCCCCGATGTGCAGTTCTGCCACTCCACCGGTACCAAGGCTCACACCGAGGGCCTGAGCAACTACCACAACGCCTTCGCCGCCATCTACGAGGGTCGTTACCTGGCTGGCGTGGTTGCCGGCCTGAAGCTCAACGAGATGATCGCGAGCGGTGAGTTCACCGCCGACGAGGCCAAGATGGGCTATGTGGGCGCTTTCACCTACGCCGAGGTGGTTTCCGGCTACACCAGCTTCTACCTGGGTGCCAAGTCCGTCTGCCCCACCGTGACCATGGACGTGACCTTCACCGGTTCCTGGTACGATGAGACCGCCGAGAAGGAAGGCGCCAACAAGCTGATCGCCAACGGCTGCAAGCTGATTTCCCAGCACGCCGACTCCATGGGCGCCCCCACTGCCTGCGAGACCGCCGGTGTGCCCAACGTTTCCTACAACGGTTCCACCGTTTCCGCCTGCCCCAACACCTTCCTGGTGTCCTCCCGGATCAACTGGGCTCCCTACTATGAGTACGTTGTGAACTGCGTCAAGAACGGTGAGGCCATTGCCCCCGACTGGACCGGCACCATCGAGACCGGCTCCGTTGTGCTGACAGACATCAACGAGGCCGCCTGCGCCGAGGGTACCGCCGCCAAGCTGGAGGAGGTCAAGGCTGCCATTGAGGACGGCTCCGTGAAGGTCTTCGACACCACCACCTTCACCGTGGACGGCAAGGCCGTGGATTCCTACATGGCTGACGTGGACACCGATCCTGACTACACCCCCGACACCGAGGTTGTGGAGAACGGTGCTTTCCAGGAGTCCGTCAAGCGTTCCGCTCCTTACTTCGATCTGAAGATCGACGGCATCAACCTGCTGGATACCGCATTCTAAAAACCAATATCCCAGAGCCCCCTTTGGGGCTCTGGGAATGCTGCAAAGGGCAGCGCAGTGACCATTCGCCGCGCTGCCCTTTGCGGCATTCCGCCCAAAGGCTTCCCAAGGGGAAGGGATTCAGAAAAGGAGTGAGCTTATTGGAAGAGAAACAGGCTGCGGTGCAGATGCGCGACATTACCAAGCGTTTCGGCACGGTTCTTGCCAACGACCGGGTATGGCTGGACATCTATAAGGGAGAGATTCTGGCTCTGCTGGGAGAAAACGGCAGCGGCAAGACCACCCTTATGAATATGCTCTCCGGTATTTATTTTCCGGATGAGGGACAGATTTACATTGACGGCCAGGAGGTCATGATCCGCTCTCCCAGAGATGCCTTCCGTTACGGCATCGGCATGATTCATCAGCATTTCAAGCTGGTGGATGTGCTCAGCGCGGCGGAGAACATTGTCCTGGGTCTGAAGGAGCCTGGGCGGCTGAACATTGACAAGGTGGCCCAGAAGGTCAAGGCCATCTGCGATACCTATGGCTTTGACGTGGATCCCTACCAGAAGGTCTACAATATGTCCGTCTCCCAGAAGCAGACGGTGGAAATTGTCAAGGTGCTCTACCGGGGCGCGGACATCCTGATTCTGGACGAGCCCACCGCCGTGCTCACCCCCCAGGAGACGGAGAAGCTCTTCGCCGTTCTGCGGAACATGCGTGACGACGGCAAAGCCATTGTCATCATCACCCACAAAATGCACGAGGTGGAGGCACTGTCCGACCGGGTGGCCATCCTGCGGCACGGCCAGTTTGTAGGCGATATGCTCACAGCCAGGACCAACGCCCAGGAAATGACCAACATGATGGTAGGCCGTCCGGTGACGCTGAACATCGAGCGTCCCGACCCCGTTGACCCCAAGCCCCGGGTGGAGGTGAAGAACCTGACCGTCCGGGATATGGAGGGCACGCTGAAGCTGGAGGATGTGTCCTTCACCATCAACAGCGGCGAGATTTTGGGCATTGCGGGCATTTCCGGCTGCGGACAGAAGGAGCTTTTGGAGGCCATCGCGGGATTGCAGAAGACGGAAGCCGGCAGCATCTGCTATGTGGAGGACGACGGATCCCGGGAAGAGCTCATCGGCAAGGATCCCATGCACATCGCGGACATGGGCGTGTGCCTGTCCTTCGTGCCGGAGGATCGGCTGGGCATGGGGCTGGTTGGCTCCATGGATTTGACGGACAATATGATGCTCCGCTCCTTCCGGAAGGGTCGCTCCTTCTTTACCGACCGGAAAAAGCCCCGGCAATTGGCGGAAAAGGTGGTTCAGGAGCTGGAGGTGGTCACCCCCGGCGTTTCCACCCCCGTGCGCCGACTGTCCGGCGGCAATGTCCAGAAGGTGCTGGTAGGCCGGGAAATCGCCTCCGCACCCAGCGTGCTGCTGACGGCCTACGCCGTCCGGGGACTGGACATCAATGCCTCCTATACCATTTACGATCTCATTAACAAGCAGAAAAAGGCCGGTGTGGCCGTTGTCTATGTGGGCGAAGACCTGGATGTGCTGCTGGAGCTGTGCGACCGGATTCTGGTGCTCTGCGGCGGCAAGGTCAGCGGCATTGTAGAAGGCCGCGGAGCCTCCAAGCCCGAAGTGGGCATGATGATGACTCGTTTGGGAGGAAAAGCCAATGCGTAAACAAAATCGGGGGCCGATTCTGCATATCTCCAAGCGGTCTGCCCTTCACTGGTATCAGGCCTGGGGCATTCGGGCAGCCGCCATTGTGCTGGCGCTGATCGTCTGCGCCGTGGTGACCACCGCCCTCACCGGCGAAAATCCCATCGGCGTGTACAAAACCATGTTCGCCGGTGCCTTCGGCACCAAGCGGAAGGCCTGGATTCTGGGCCAGAACCTGGCGATTCTTTTGTGCGTGTCTCTGGCGGTGACCCCCGCCTTCAAGATGCGCTTCTGGAACGTAGGCGGCGAAGGCCAGATTCTGGCCGGCGGCCTTGCCACCGCGGCCTGCATGATTCTGCTGGGGGACAAGGTTCCCAACTGGCTGCTCATCGTGCTGATGGTGATTTCCAGCATTGCCGCCGGTGCCATCTGGGGCGGCATTCCCGCCATCTGCAAGGCCAAGTGGAACACCAATGAGACTTTGTTCACCCTGATGATGAACTATGTGGCGACCCAGCTGGTTGCCTATTTCGTCATCCTCTGGGAAGTGCCCAAGGGCGCGGGCAAAATCGGCATCATCAATCAGAACACCCAGGCCGGCTGGCTGCCTCAGATCGGCGCCTACAAGTACCTGCTGAATATTCTGATTGTTGCCGCGCTGACCCTTCTCATGTATTTCTACCTGAAGCGCTCCAAGCAGGGCTATGAGATTTCCGTGGTGGGCGAAAGTGAGCGCACCGCCCGGTATGTGGGCATCAATGTGGGCAAGGTCATCGTGCGCACCATGATGATTTCCGGTGGCCTGTGCGGCTTCGCGGGACTTTTGCTTGTGGGGGGCACCGACCACACCATCACCACCACCATTGCCGGTGGTCGGGGCTTCACCGCGGTTATGGTGGCCTGGCTGGCCAAGTTCAATCCCCTGGTGATGGTGTTCACCAGTCTGCTGCTGGTGTTCCTCAGCCGGGGTGCCAGCGAGATTACCACCATCTACGGCCTGAACCATTCCTTCGGCGATATCCTCACCGGCATTATCCTGTTCTTTATCATCGGCAGCGAGTTCTTTATCAGCTACCGTCTGAGCTTCCTGAAGCAGACCAAGAAGGAGGGCTGAGAAAATGTTTGATTTTGTCTCTTTCTTTCCCAGAGCCGTCATGCAGGGCATTCCTCTGCTCTTCGGCGCCACCGGCGAGACCCTGACGGAAAAATCCGGCAACCTGAACCTGGGCATTCCCGGTATCATGTATGTTGGCGGCATCTGCGGCGTCATCGGCGCGTTCTTCTACGAGCAGTCCGGCAGCGTGAACGGACTGCTTGCGGTGCTGATTCCCCTGGTGTGCTGTCTGCTGGGTTCGCTGCTCATGGGACTGCTGTACTGCTTCCTCACCGTTACCCTCCGGGCGAACCAGAATGTGACCGGCCTTGCCATGACCACCTTCGGCGTGGGCTTCGGCAACTTCTTCGGCGGCTCCCTCATTAAGCTCACCGGCAGCGAGGTGCCCTCCATTGCGCTTTCCACCACCTCCGCCTATTTCAGCCGGAGCCTGCCCATTGCGGACAAGCTGGGGGTTTTCGGCAAGCTGTTCCTGAGCTACGGCTTCCTGGCCTACACCGCCATTATTCTGGCCCTGATTTCCTCCTATGTGCTGAAAAAGACCCGGGTGGGTCTTCAGCTTCGGGCGGTAGGCGAAAGCCCGGCCACCGCGGACGCGGCGGGCATTGACATCGGCCGGTATAAGTTCGTCGCCACCTGCCTGGGCAGCATGATCGCCGGCCTGGGCGGCCTGTACTACGTCATGGACTACGCCTGCGGCGTCTGGTCCAACGATGCCTTCGGCGATCGGGGCTGGCTGGCCATTGCCCTGGTGATCTTCACCATCTGGCGGCCCAACGTGGGTATTCTCAGCTCCATTCTTTTCGGCGGTCTGTACATTCTGTACCTGTTCATTCCCACGGGCACCAACCTGGCGGTGAAGGAGCTGTACAAAATGCTTCCCTACCTTGTGACCATTCTGGTGCTGGTGCTGACCTCCATGCACAACAAGCGGGAGAACCAGCCCCCCGAAAGCCTGGGCGTGCCCTACTTCCGGGAAGAACGATAATACGATTTCTGATTTCATCATTTATAAAAGCCCTGTCTGTCAACGTCATCCTCGCCGGGTGGCGTTGACTTTTTTTATCATCCGTGATAACATGACGGCAGTTTGAATTGGGAGGCCATTTTTATGGATCAGATAAAAGTCAATGCCATTCTTTCCGCCCTGGAAGCCCGGGAAATTCCCCAGATTATCATTTCCGACCCGGTGGTGATCTTCTACCTCACCGGCGCCAAAATTCAGCCCGGCGAACGGCTGCTGGCTCTGTACCTGAACCGGCAGGGCGGTCACAAGCTGCTGGTCAACGACCTGTTCCGCCAGACCCGGGATCTGGGCGTGGAGATTTGCTATTATAACGATATTCAGGACGGGGTGGAAATTCTCAGCTCCTTTGCCGACCCCAATGCCCCTATCGCCATCGACAAGAACTGGCCTGCCCGGTTCCTCCTGCGGCTTCAGGAGCTGGGCTGCGGCAGCCGGTATGTGAATAGCTCCGATATTGTGGACGGGGTGCGCCGGATGAAAACCCCGGAGGAGCGGGACAAAATGCGCCGAGCCTCCCGGGGAAACGACGCCGTCATGGCAAAGCTTGTGAAAATCCTCAGCGAGAACCACACGGAGCTGGAGCTGAAGGAGCTGCTTCTGAAGGTCTACCAGAGTGAGGGCTTCCAGGACTTCTCTTTTGAGCCCATTACCGCCTTTGCCGGGAACGCCGCCGACCCACACCACCGTCCGGACGGCAGCCGGGGACACTACGGCGACGGGGTTGTACTGGACATCGGCGGTCTGATGGACGACTACTGCTCGGATATGACCCGGACGGTCTTCCTGGGCACGGTGTCCGACCGGCAGCGGGAAATCTATGAGATCGTCCGGGAGGCCAACCGCCGGGGCATTGCCGCGGCCAAGCCGGGTGCCCGGATGTGCGACGTGGACAACGCCGCCCGGAGCTATATCACGGAAATGGGCTACGGCAAGTATTTCACCCACCGCACCGGCCACTCCATCGGCCTGGAGGTACATGAGGCGGGAGACGTATCCGCGGTGAATGAGGCCATCATTCAGCCCGGTCAGTGCTTCTCCGTGGAGCCTGGCATCTATCTGCCCCAGGAGAATCTGGGGGTTCGGATCGAGGATCTGGTGCTCATCACCGAGGATGGCTGCGAGGTGCTGAACCACTATCCCAAGGAGCTTCAGGTCATTCCCTTCCCGGAGGACAAGTAACACAAAGGGGTTGTCTCGTTAAGTGCCCCTATGGGTCAAAATAGCCAAAATATACCATGTCATTGCGAACCAGTGACCGATGTCACTGGTGTGGCAATCCCCCTGATATTCAAATATTTTCAATCCTAAATCAGCAGCTTTTACGTTCAACCGGGGGATTCCCACACCAGTCTGCGGACTGGTTCGGAATGACACCGTATCTTTCGGACTTTTTTGACACGCTGAGACCCGCCCGGTGAGGGCGGGCCTTTCTGAGGAAGATATGGAGAGAAGAAAATGATATCCATGAACCTGGTATTTGGGCAAATACTCATTATCTTCGGGTATGTTGCCGTAGGCCTGGGGGCGGGAAAGCTGGGACTTGTAAACCCGGAGCAGCGCAAGTATCTGACCCAGCTGTGCGCGGATCTGATGCTGCCCTTTACCATTTTGTCCGCCGCCAGTATGCAGGTGGGGGCTGACGGCTTCCGAAGCCTCGCCATTGCCATGGCAGTGATGTTTGCCGTCATCGGCGGAACCATGGCTCTGAGCATGGCGGCCTGCCGGATGTTTCATGGGGAACGGAAGTTCAGCGTAGGCCTGACCAGCCTGATCGCCTTTCCCAACCTGACCTTTCTGGGGCTGCCCCTGGGCATAGCCCTCTTTGGGGAGATTGCCGTGCTCTACAACAGCGCGGCGCTGATTGCCTTCAACGTGGTCTTTTTCCTGGTGCAGGCTCCGCTGTTCACCGGGGACAAAATCAGCCTCAGGTCGGTGCTCACCGTGCCTACCGTCGCAACGTTTGCTCTTCTGGGAATGCTGATGCTTGACCTGCATTGGCCTGCCCCGGTGCAGACGGTTATGAGCAACGTAGGCTCCATGGTGACCCCCATGTCCCTGATCGTCATCGGAGTTATGCTGTCGGAAAGCGATTTTCTGTCCATTTTCCGGGAAAAGGCCGTGTATCTGGTGGTGCTCCTTCGGAATTTCCTGATTCCGATTATCAGCCTTCTGATTCTCCGCTTCACGCCTCTGGATATGGATGTCCGGCTGTGCGTGCAGGTGTTCCTGTCCTGCCCCTGCGCCACCATGACCAGCATCTACGCCATCCAGACGGACACCCGTCCGGAGCTGTGCGCCCGGTCGGTGCTGCTGTCTACCGTGGCCTTCGCCGTCAGCCTGCCCCTTATCATTGCCGCGGGACAGCTGTTCCTGTAAAAAAGAGCCTCCGGAGATTTCCGGAGGCTTCCGAGACTTTCAAAAAACGAATGTGGTACAGTTTCCCGGTTCTTCTGAGAAACATCGAGAAACGCACTGGTGCGGGAGCACCCAAAGGCTCCCTTGTGTAAAGGGAGCTGGCAAAAATCTTCGATTTTTGACTGAGGGATTGTAATTGCATCGGAAGAACCGTACAATCCCCCCGTCACGGCTGCGCCGTGCCACCCCCCTTTACACAAGGTGGGCTTTGCGCTTCGCCGGGAAGTGTTCCGACACTTAGAGGGGATTCCCATACGACTTAACCACGGGTTCGCAGCGGCGGATTTTTTAACACGCTGAGAAGCCTCCGGAAGTTTCCGGAGGCTTTTCGCTTGCTAATCAGAACAGGTATTGCACCAGCAGCATATAGCACACCGTGCCCCCGGCGATGGACAGGAGAATCTGCCGCTTCCACAGATGCAGCCCCACCACCAGGGCGATGGCAAGCAGCTCCGGCAGACCGTGGCTTCCGGTAAGCAGGTTTACATTTTTCAGACAGTACACCACCAGAAGACCAAACACGGCGGGAGCCAGTACCTTGCCCAGGTAGGTGATGACTTTCGGGGTGGGCTTTCCGGCGGGGAACAGCAGGAAGGGCAGGAACCGGGTGAGCACGGTGCCCAGAACCACAATGGCAATGGTGAGGATTCTCTGGGTGAGAGTCATACGGCGGCACCTTCTTTCTCCAGTGTGTTTCGCAGAAGCAGCAGTACGGCGAGAATCGCTCCCATGGCCGGAAGCATGAAGCTGTCCGGGCCAAAGAGAATCAGACTCAGGGCAGCCAGCCCCAGACCCAGCAGGGTACAGGTGTGATTTTTCTCTTTGAGCCACTGCTCCAGAAGAATGACCACGAACATGGCGGTCATTACAAAATCCAGGCCTTCGGTGTTGAAGGAAATCAGGGAGCCGAAGAGCCCGCCCAGGGTGGCGCCGGTGACCCAATACAGCTGATCCAGTGCCGTAACCCAGAAGAAAAACCAGCCCTTGTCAATTTCCGGCGGAATTCGGGCAGAGCAGGTGACGGAGAAGGTCTCGTCACTCAGGCCGAAAATCAGGTAGGGCTTTTTCCGGCCGGTGTCCTGATATCTGTCCAGCAAAGCAATGCCGTAGAACAGGTGCCGGGCGTTGACCATCAGGGTCATGACGAAGGCCTGGATGGGATTGAAAGCCCCCAGCAGCAGGCTGGTGGTGACGAACTGCATGGAGCCGGCGTAAACCGTCAGGCTGATGAGCAGGGGATACCAGAAGGAAAAACCGGAAACCTTCATGAGAACCCCGTAGGACATGCCCAGAAACAGGTAGCCTGTCAGAATGGGAATGGTGTGGGGAAAGGCGGCCCGAAGGGCAGCCAGGGGGTTGCTTTTCTGCGCCACTGGGAAAAACCTCCAAAAATGAGATACCTCATTATAGCAAGCTGCACAGAAAAAAGCAATATTCCATCTTAAGAAAGACTTAATTTGTCTTTTTCCGGGAACCGGTGTATAATGCCCTAAAATCCATAGAAAGGGGAAACCTATGAGAATTCTTGGAAGACTGATAGAATTTGTGCTGATTCTGGCGTTACTGCTGGGACTGCTCTTTGTGGGAAAGCGGTATGGAAACCGGATTCTTGCGCTGATTGCGCCGGAGGAGACCACCGCCGTTTCCGAGACGACCCAACCGACTGCCGAAACCCAGCCCGCACCGACTGGGGCGCCTGAAACGGCCAATCCGGAAACCCAGCCTGTTCTGGAGCTGCCCATTCTGGACGTGATTGACGAGGAGGTCATGCCGGGAACGGCAGGTTCCTCTCTGCGGGCGGTGCAGGCGGCGGTGCAGCTGCTGGACTGGGGGGTGCATACCGGCCTAGACACGGAGGAAATCCGTCAGGCTGCCGTAGACTGGCTGGCAGGCAAGGGCAACGATGAACAGATGGCCTTTGCCCAGAAGCTGGAGCTGGTGGACGATGCCTGCAATCGGCTGCGGGAAGGAAACGCCCGGGAGCTTCTGGATGAGGCCGGGTGTCAGGATACGGAAATTTTCTGGGGCAGCGACCCGGTGGCGCCCATCGAGGCCATTATGGACGCGGCTGGCCTGAGACAATGAGAAAAGGAGCGCAGTGCCGGTCACTGCGCTCCTTTTTGAATTTGGAGAACTGCTTTCACAGCGGTATGTAATCCCTTAGGGGCTTTTCCAGCAGCCGGATGATTTCCAGCTCATCCAGAGCGTCAAAAAGGGCATTGTGGGTCTCCCGATAGTCCCCATTTCCGGAGAGCAGCCGGAGCATAGGCTCCACGCCGTAGTTCCGTTTCATCCGCCCGGTGGAAAAGCAGTCTGCCCAGTCGGGAATTTTCGGGTTGTTCTGGCGGTAAATGGCGATGCGCATAATGTCGAACCAGGAAAAATGCCCCAGCTCCGGCAGATGATTCTTGTCGAATCCCGCATTGTAGGCGAACAGAGAGGTGACCGCGTTTTTTGCCAGCCAGTCCCCAAGCTCTGTCATGGCCTTCGCCCGGGAGGCGTAAATCGGCCTGACCGGGGTGTCCAGCAGCAGGACGTTTTCGTACATTCCGCCTGCCGCCGCTTCCTCCGGGAAAATATAGTACCGGGCAGCCGCGGGACGAAGGGTGTCCTCGTCGCCAATCACCGCGCCGATGGACATGACCTGGTCAAACCAGTTGGTTTCTGTGTCGATAACCCCGAAATAACCCATGGTTTTCTCCTGAATTTTTATGGAAACTCTGAATAAATCGTCTGCGGCTGGGTAGCGGATCTTTTGCCCCCAGTCTGCGGTTTGAAAAATGGGAAATACATACAGTATTCCTCCATTTTCCAAACCTTGCCTGAGAACAAAATCTCTCGCTCCCAGCTCTTGCCGATTTAATCAGAGCTTCCCTATTTTTGCGCGTAGGGATCCCAGTAGACGGAAGAAAAGCGTCTGGGGGCGCACACCTGAGCCCGGTATTCCGCCATGACGGCTTGCCGCAGGAACCAATCGCTGACGTTTCCCGTTTTCTCCCGGAAAAGAGACCACCAGACCTGCCACTGAACCGCATCGGCAATCTGGGGCGAAACCTCCGGCACCGCCTGGCGAAGGATATCCTGAATCCGGCGCAGCTGGGCGTTCATCACCCGATTGTCCGCTTCCTCATCCCGCACCGTGCCGTCCAGCCGGTAGAGGGGCTCCAGCAGGGAGGCCTCCCGGGCACTGACAAAAGTCAGACCGCCGTCCTGGGCGTATAGCTCCAGAATGGCCAGGGGGTGCTGGGGAAGAATGGAATTTGCCATGTAGCGGGGCGTTTCCGCCTCCGGCAGAGGATAACGGCGAATTTCCGCTTCGGAGTATCCTGCGGGAATGGCGGAAAAAACACCCCAGATGAACTGCATATCCCGCTTTTTTACGTCCCGGCGAAAGGTTTCATCCGTCAGAAACAGCTCCCGCTGAGCCCATTTTTCGCAGCCGTCCCAGCCGTTAGTGTCGTAGCATTCCAAATCGGTAATGAGCCAGTTGTGGGGCGGCAGCTCCGGCAAAGCGGCAAGAATCCCCTTGAATTGACAGGTATCTACCGAAACACAGGCCATGGAATCTCCTCCCGGAAAAAGAGCCGCCGGTTTTCCAAAGCAGAAAACCGACGGCTGTGACGGAATAACGCTTACAGAATGTATTTTGAGATGCCGGCGCAGATGCCCTTGATGTTGACCCCGGCCTTGAAGTCGAACTGAAGTCGGTTCCCGTCGCTGAAGACGAGCACCAGCTCACTGTCGATATCCAGCACACCGGCGGTTTCGATTCCGAAGTACTGGACTTTGGAATAGGGATAGGAGTAGTAGGAGACCTTCTTGCCGGTGATGCCCTGAACATTCACCACGAAGACCCGCTTGGAGGTGAAGAGAACCTGGTCACGAACGGTCTGGAAGCACTGGATAATGTCCTCTCCGGGAACGAGGATTTCGCTGACCTCCGGGCGAATCTGGGATACAGAGACGCTTTTCAGGTTCATCAGATTGGAATCGCCGAGAATACCGGTGGATATGGTGGCCATAATAACAACTCCTTCTCATTTTTGTATTTTCATAGTAATATACCGGCCGGGGAATGTCAAGAGAGATTTTGGCAGGAATTCACAAAGCAAGACAGCGAAAAACAGACCGAAATTTCCAAGCTTAGCCTCCATGGAAAGGCCGCAGCGCAGAAGACGCTTGCCTCTGCGAACCGGAAGGACAAGCCGCTGGCATGTCGCAATCGAAATTTTCAAGTCTTACTTGATTCAAAGAAAAATCCCCAAGTCCACTTTCGTAGACTTGGGGATTTTGGTCCGAGTGGCGAGACTCGAACTCGCGGCATCCTGGTCCCAAACCAGGCGCCCTACCAGCTGGGCCACACCCGGATAGCGCAGACATCACTGCGCAACGAGAATATTATACACGAATCCCCCGAAAAAGCAACCCCCAAAACGAACGGTGGCCGTCAGAAATTCGGGAAGGCGATGGAACCGATGTGATACAGCAGCCACATGAGGAAAAAGCCCAGTCGGGTGTGCATCCGCAGGTACACCCAGTCAAAAAGCCTTTGCCAGACGGTGTCCCCAGGGAACAGGAAGGACTGGGTCAGGGTACAGCTCTTGGGTCGGCGGAAGGGGAACAGACCGCACCGGCGCAGAGTTGCCGTCACATGCCGAGCCTCCCGCAGGGGCAGCCGGGTGACCCCATACAGGCAGTTCCACAGCACGCTCATCAGCCGGTTGGCGGTGCCTGAGTCCTCCGGGTTCTGCTGGTAGTAATCCAGCATGATGCTGGCTACGGCAATGTGGGAGCGCAGCTTTTTCTCCCGTGCCTGGGCACTGTCGGCGGTTTCCGCGGAGCCCGGACGAATCCGGTAGAAATAAACCGTGTCACGGATGGTCAGGGCGGCGGGACGTTCCAGGGACAGTTCAAACATGAACTGCCCGTCCTCTCCGTGGGTCAGTTCCGGATGCCGGAAATTGACCTGATGGGCGGAAAGAAAGCTTCTGCGGATGAGACTGCGCCAGACCACGGCGCCGGGGCCGGGGACGTTGTCCGGCAGATTTCCCTGACGTCCCAGAGCCATCTGCTGGGAGGTGAGCACCTGCTCAAACTGAAAGCCGCCTACGATCAGCTGATCGTAGTCCGCTGCCTCCAGAATGCCCCGGAGTTTCCGGAGAATGTTCGTCTGAATCACATCGTCCGCGTCCACAAACCAGATATAATCTCCCCGGGCGGCGGACAGCCCCGTATTCCGGGCGGTGGCGACGCCGCTGTTTTCCTGGGTGATAATTGTGAGATTCGGGTACTTTTCGGAGAAAAGCTTCAAAATAGATCCGCTTTTGTCTGTGGAGCCGTCGTCCACACAGATGACCTCATAGTCCGTCTGGGAAAGATCCTGGGTAAACAGAGAGTGCAGGCACTCTTCCAGATACAGCTCCGCGTTGTAAACCGGAACTACAATACTCAAAAACAAGGCCTGCACCTCCTTCCAATCAAACGTTGAACAGGAAATTGACGATGTCTCCGTCCTTCATGACATATTCCTTGCCTTCGCTGCGCACCAGACCCTTGGCCTTGGCGGCGGCCATGGTGCCGCAGGCCTTCATATCCTCGAAGGCGATGACCTCTGCGCGGATAAAGCCCCGCTCGAAATCCGTATGGATTTTGCCTGCGGCCTGGGGCGCTTTGGTGCCCTTTTTGATGGTCCAGGCCCGGCACTCATCGGAGCCGGCGGTGAGGAAGGAAATGAGCCCCAGCAGGGTGTAGCTGGACTTGATGAGCCGATCCAGGCCGGACTCGGCAACGCCCAGCTCATCCATAAACATGGCCTTTTCCTCCGGGTCATCCAACTCGGCGATGTCCGCCTCCAGCTTGGCGCAGATGGGCAGGCACTGGCTGCCCTCGGCGTCTGCCAGAGCCTTCACCGCCTGGTAATGCCGGTTGCTGTCCGGGTCGTTGACCTCATTTTCGGACATATTGGCAACGTAAATGGTCTTTTTCAGGGTCAGCAGATCGGAGGTGGCGATGAGCGCCAGCTCATCCGGATCATCGGTATAGGTGCGGGCCAGCTTGCCTCCGTTCAGGTGCTCCAGAAGACCGGAGAAGACCTCCACCTCCCGGGCAAACTTCTTGTCGCCGCCCTTCATGGCCTTCTGAGCCTTGTCAATCCGGCGCTCCACCATTTCAATGTCCGCCATGACCAGCTCCAGGTTGATGATGTCGATGTCCCGCAGGGGATCGGTGGAGCCCTCCACATGGGTCACGTTGCTGTCCTCAAAGCAGCGAACCACATGGACGATGGCGTCGGTGGTGCGGATGTTGGACAGGAACTTGTTGCCCAGACCTTCGCCCTTGGAGGCACCCTTCACAAGACCGGCAATGTCCACGAACTCGATGACGGCGGGGGTCACCTTCTTGGGGTTGTGCAGCTCGGCAAGCCAGGTCAGCCGCTCATCGGGCACGGACACCACGCCTACGTTGGGGTCGATGGTGCAGAAGGCATAGTTGTCCGCGGGCACCCCCGCGTTGGTAATGGCGTTAAACAGGGTGGACTTGCCCACATTCGGCAGTCCCACGATACCTAATTTCATTTGTACTCATTCTCCTTCGATTTTCCTTGATTTTCAAGGGGTTTCAGCGCTTGGTGCCTTGGCTGTTACACCATTTTTACACCATTTCCGCATTTGGCTTTATTGGATTTCATCAGACTACACCATTTTGCTGAAATTGCTTGATGGCATAATCCAGCGATTCGGCAGTCACATGAACATACCGATCCATTGTTGTTTTGATGCTGGCATGACCCAGCAGCTTTTGCAGCACCTTCGGCTGCATACCGCTTTCAATCGCTCTTGTAGCATAGGTATGTCGCAGAGCGTGCATACAAAAGTGCTTGATTCCCGCTTCGTCGCAGAGCTTATATAAGTGGGTATCATAGGAACTGTTCTTCGCTGGCTCTCCTGTTCGCCAGTTGATAAAAACAAGATCACGCATGACAAGCCGAGAAGAAACGCCTGAACGTCTGTCTATGTACTCAAGCGTTTTGTCCAGCGTCGGTGACTCCTTTTGCTCCGGGCGGCTGTCCCAAATACCTTTGAGGATTTCATAAGCCCGATCCGTCAACGGTATTGTGCGGTAGCTGTGCTGCGTTTTCGGAGGACCCGCACGCCAATACTGTTCACCGTGTCGAAACTCCAATGTTTTGTTGACCGTGAGCGTGCGCTTTTCAAAGTCAATCGCGTCCCACGTCAACCCGATCATCTCGCCGGTACGCAAACCGGTTTCAAGAATCAGTGCGTACTGATTGTAGTTGTGGGAGCGTTTCGCAACTTCAAGAAATCTGATTTGCTCATCCCGCGTTAAAAAGTGAAT
>CAKTOH010000014.1 GCA_934589705.1 uncultured Oscillospiraceae bacterium
ATTTACAATTTTAAGAAAGGAATTAAGCGATTGATAAAAACAAAAGAGAAAACAGTGCTGCAGCTGCCTGTAAACCAGCTGCGCCCCTTTGAGGGAAATCCCTACCAGGTAAAGGATGATGCGGAAATGGCCCGGCTGATTGAAAGCATTCAGGCGCAGGGAATTCTTACGCCGTTGACTGTCCGCCCATTAGATGACGGACATTATGAGGTTATTTCCGGTCATCGCAGACTATATGCGTGCCAACGGGCAGGAATCGAGACGGTTCCTGCCTTTGCCGTACCTATGAGCCGGGAAGAAGCGGCTATTGCTCTGGTGGACAGCAACCTCCACCGGGAGCATATTCTGCCCAGCGAAAAGGCATTTGCCTATAAACTGAAAATGGATGCTCTGCGGCATCAGGGCACTTCTCGCCAACCTGGCGAGAAGCTGAGTGTTGCACAAATCAGTGAGGCGGGTACTGACAGCGAACGGCAGATCCATCGGTACATCCGGTTGACAGAATTAACCCCGGAGCTTTTGACGCTGGTAGACGATGGAAGAATTTCGCTGACACCGGCTGTGGAGATTTCCTATTTGAGCCAAGAGGAGCAGTATGCTCTCCTGGAGGCAATTCAGAGTGAGGACAGAACGCCGTCCCTCTCCCAGGCGCAGCAGCTGCGGAAATTGAGCCAATCCGGGGAATTGGACGCTGACCGTGCATTGAAAATTATGTGCCAGCCAAAGGCCAACCAGATGGAGAAAATCAGTCTGGATTATGGAGAATTGCGACGTTTTTTCCCAAGACGGTATACACCCAGAGAAATCCAAGCGGCAATTCTCAAATTAGTAGAAGCGGATTATAAGCGCCGCCAGCGGGCAATGGAGCGGTGAGGTGAGCATGACAGATTTTCAGCACAGAGACATTCTGAATATCAAAGAAGCCGCAGCCCGTGCCAAGGCAGAAGGAATGAATATCAGCGAGTACACCCTTCGCCGGATCATCCGCACCGGGAAGATTCCTTGCCGCATTGTAGGGCGCACCTACCTAATCAGCTGGGAGAAGCTGATGAGCTGGGTCAACTGCGTGGACGGTTGTGACAATCAGAATTGGCCGCAGCTTTGAAAAAAGGCTGCGTTGTGTGTATTCTGAACGCAGAAAGGAGCTGGTATTATGCCATCTATTGAACCACGTCGAAATCAAAACGGCATTGTTACAAGCTATCGTCTGATCGTCTCCGGTGGACTGGACAGGGAGGGAAAGCAAATCAAGCGCCGGATGCTGTGGATTCCGCCAAATCGGAATATAAGCGACCAGCAAATGCTGAAAGAGGCTACGGCAGCTGCCTACAGATTTGAGGAACAAATCAAAAATGGATATGTGCTGGACAACACCCAGACCTTTTCGGAGTATGCCCAATATGTGTTGGAGCTAAAGGAGCGTATCGGCGTGAAAACAAGCACACTGGATCGGTATATTGATATGCTGCCCAGAATCAACGAGGCAATCGGCAATCTGAAGCTGTGCAATATTCGCCCCCAGCACCTCAATGATTTTTACAAGGACATGACCGAGAACGCCATCCGGGAGGACAGCTGTCGTGCAATTGCGAAGCGAAATCTCATGACCCAATTCAAGCGGGCAGCGATTTCTAAGGCGGAGTTATCCCGCAGGGCTGGAGTAGCAGCCAGTACCATTACAGCGGCCACTGCGGGAAAGCCTCTGCGTTTGGCTTCGGCGGACGCAATTGCCGAGGCACTGGGCTACACGCGCAAGGAACTGTTCACCGTTCAGAATGACCCAACGCCCTTGGCAAAGAAAACGATTCTGGAACACCACCGACTGATCTCCACCATTTTGAGCCAGGCAGACAAAGAGCTGCTGATTCCCTACAATCCCGCCAGTAAGGCAACGCCACCCAGGGTACAGCGGAAAACGCCGGACTACTACCAGCCGGACGAGATGAACGACATTTTGAATACCCTGGAAAGAGTGCCAATCAAGTGGAAAGCCATTACCTATCTGCTCATTGACACCGGATGCCGCCGGGGTGAAATCATGGGACTGAAATGGGACAAGGTGAATTTTGATACCGGGGTTATCGTGATTGACTGCAATCTGCTGTACTCCGCAAACAGAGGCATCTATGAGGACACCACCAAAACCGGGGCTGTCCGTGCCATTAAAATTGCGCCGCAGACCTTAATGGTTCTGCGGCAGTGGAGAGTCGAATATGAGCATCTACAGGAGCTGAACGGAGACCGCTGGGCAGGCACTCCCTATGTGTTCGTAAGGGATGACGGCTCCCGGATGCACCCGGACAGCATTACGGCGTGGCTGAATCGCTTCAGTGCCCAAAATGATCTGCCCCACATTCATCCCCACGCCTTCCGGCATACGGCAGCCTCTACGATGATTGCCAACGGTGTTGACCTGGTGACAACAGCCGCAGAGCTAGGCCACGCCAACGCCAACACAACGGCAACGATTTACGCACACCAAATTGCCATTGCCAGAGCGACAGCTGCGGATGTCCGGGCAGGGGTGTTTGCGGGGAGAAAATAGCAGAATTTAAGGAAGAACGATCTTCCCTGAACAAGTTAGCGTTTTCCCATATTGAATTTTGATCGGTCTCCAAACTGTCCCCCAAAGCAAATCTTGAACAGATGCAAAAGAAATCACAAAGTAGAAAAATCCCGGATTTCTGCAAGAAATCCGGGATGAAAATGATGAATCTACAACTTGATGATAATGCGGAGTACGTTACTGTTCAATTCCGCGGTATCCGTGTTTTTCGGCGTTTCCCAGCAAATACAGGAAAGCAAACGCAGGAATTCGCAGCAAGTCTTTGCCACACTTTGTGTTGTGAACGCCAAAATCATCGGCATTTTTTGTAATAACAATTGCTGCTGACGACTCCTCACACAATTCCGCAATCGCATCATCATCCGCAATCGGCGCACCTTCTCTGTATTTGACTTCTATAAGGATATTTTTTGTATTGGGGTAGTCTACCACAATATCAATTTCTTTCCCTTTTTTACCACCCCTGAAGTAACCGACAGATGTGGCATATTGATAGTAGAATGCGGCAACGTGCTTATAAACAGCGGTTTCAACAATTTTACCCATCTCGATAGGATCCGTCAATATTGAATCATCCATTAAGACAGCATTTCGAATCGCTGCATCCGCAATATAAATTTTAGGCCGTGCTTTCAATATTTTCTTTCCGGCCATATCGACCGGCCAGCTTTGATAAATCAGATTTGCACTTTCCAGATACTGAATATAGTTTTCCACGGTTGTGCGAGACACGCCGTTCAGTTCTTTTGTAATTGCCTCAATTGAAACGATTTCCGAGGAGACGCTGCAAAGATATAAGAAAATTCTTTCTAATTCTGTTGCGTTACGAATGCTGTAAAGCGAAGGAAGATCGCGTTTCAGAACTTTATCTACAACATCTTCTCGCATTATCTGCTGCGCCATCAAATCGTTATCAGCTAATGCCAATTCCGGGAAACCGCCAACCTGCAAGTATCGCATAAAATGATTCTGAACTTTGGAAAGCTGCATCATAATTTGAGTCCGCTCGATCTGACTTTTATGGAGCATCGTTGTTACTTTCAAATCGGGCGCAATATTGGGACGCTCCAAATTCAGCAATTCACAGTACTCGTAAAAGGACATGGTCGGAACCTGTATGACGGTCCAGCGGCCAGCACCGCTTTCTCTGCTGCCTTTCATCAATGCCGGACTTGCAGAGCCGGTTGCAACAATACGGGTATCAGGTTGTGTATCATAAATGATTTTCAACCATCGATCCCAATCTTGTGCGTATTGAACCTCATCAAAGAAGTAATATACATCTTGTTCGGCATAGATATTTTCGTGATAGCACTCCAGAACATCTTGGAACTGGCTGAGTTTCAGCATAGGATGGTCCAACGAAATAAAAACAATTTTCTGGGGCGCAACTCCCGACTTTAATAGCGACTCAATCATTTGGTATTGAATTGTTGTTTTGCCAACACGTCTCGTTCCCGTTAAGACTACAGAACGGCGAATTCCTTTATCTGTAAGCCGCTTCATTGCTTCATGAAATGCAAATCTCTTATAGGTCTTCGACATTTGTGGACTAATCGTCCCCGTTTTCCACCACGGGTTATAAGCACTTAGAACTTTGAGGATAGCTTCTTTTGTTGTGATTGCCATTTAGATCAGCTCCTTCTCCAATATAATATTCGTAAAATCAATTTTTGTCAATAAATATTGATAGTATACTGCAAATGTTTTCCGACGAAAATTGATTTATTGCTCTACTGCACATAAATTATCTGCGACACACAGATGTGGCCTTCTTGAAGATGATCGCTTTCTGATCACTCTGCGGCCGAAGAAGAGAGTCGCTGCCTCTGCCAGAGTGTCCACCACGAAAGATGCCCAACTAGTCTCAACAGGACTATTTTGCAGAGCATATTTGACACCACCCGGGCTGGGGGTGCGGGGAGAAAATAGCAGGACTTACGGAAAAACCATTTTCTATGGAAAAGTTAGGATTTTCCCGCCCCTGTTTTTGAGCTATCCCCAAACTATCCCCAAAGTGAATTTGAGACCGAGGCAAAATAGTCACAAAAGTTAGAAAAATCCCGGATTTCTTGCCGAAATCCGGGACAATTATGGTTGCGGAGGCAGGACTCGAACCTACGACCTCCGGGTTATGAGCCCGACGAGCTTCCAACTGCTCTACTCCGCGATATTATAGGCGCATCTCTTGAATGCCTGAGTATTATAGCACGGCAGGAAGCCCCTGTCAAGAACTTTTTTCTTGACAGGGGCAAATGATCGCTTACTTGCGCAGCTGGGGCAGGGAAGCGGCGGCCACGGACTGGCCTACCCGGCGGGTCTTCTCGTCGGGAAGCATGACCTGACACTTCTTTGCCAGCTCCGGGTATTCCTCGGCCAGAACGGCGTTGCAGGTGTCGAGAATGATGTCGCCGCCCTTGCCGGACATGACCCGACCCATGAGCATCAGGTGCTCGATGTTGTAGAAGTGGGAGTAGAGCACCACGGTGTAGGCAAGATACACGCCGATGTCGTGGAAGACATCCGCGGCTCTGGGGTCGCCCTCTGCCATGTGCTTCTGCACCACCTTCAGCTTCTCGGCAGGGGACAGAGCGGGATCCAGCTCGATGCCGTTTCTGGGAGCCAGCTTGATGACCGCGTCCTGGGAGAAGTACTTGCAGCCAACGCCGAAGTCCGTGGACCACTCGTCCTGCATGGCATCCTCGTTCAGGTCAACGGGGGCAAAGGCCAGCTCGCTGATCCAGCCCAGCACGTTTTTGTCGGCATCCACATAGCCCACGGCCTCGCTGGTGCCCATGGCAAGACCCATGATGTTGCCCTCGCCCAGACCCATGGCACCGGCCAGAGCGGACACGTCTCCGTCGTTGGCCACCACAATGGGTACATCGCCGATGGCGGCAGCGGCTCGGTCATAGCAGGTCTTCACTTCGTCCCAACGTTCCCGGGGCACCTTATAGAAGATGGAGGAGATCATGGGGGCGTTGCCGATGAAGGTACCGGCGGAGGACACGCCGATGGCGTCCACTCGGGGCATTTTGGAGGCGGCGGTGCGGAAGGCGGTGAGAATTTCGTTGTACTGATAGTTGGGGTCGGGATTCAGCTTGGGGAACCAGACCACCTCTTCGGAGTAGACACACTCGCCGTCGATGACTGCGGAGACCTTCCGGTCAGAGCCGCCGGCATCGAAGCCGATCCGGCAGCCGTCCATGTGTCCGCCCAGAGGCTGGGGGTTTTCATTGGCGGCGGGGCAGCTTTCCAGAGGCAGATCCTGAATTTCCAGATCCACCTCGTAAAGCTTGTGGAAGAAGTCAAAGTCAAAGGCACGCTTGCCGGTGGGAGAGTAGTCCCGGATCATCTGCTGGGCGATTTCCGAGGCGCCGCAGATGGACACCCGGAAGCCGCCGATGGACCACAGGAGGAACTTGACCATCCGCTCCACATAGCGGTAATCGGCCTGTGCCATGTCCGGCGTTCCATGGATAAAGGTGTGGCGGACGGAAATCTGTCCCTTGTCCCGCTCCACGGCGATGGCGATGGGCTTCTTTGCATTTTTCAGGTATGCGTCCATCCAGACACCGAAGGGGATAAAGCCGGGATCCAGCTTAGGCGTATGCTTGGTATTGTACTCAATTCCTAAATAGCGCATGGGATATCCTCCTCAATTTATTCTTTCTGACCATATTATAAGCGAGGCTTGCCGAGATGGCAATAGCATTATCAATTGTGTTTTGTCATAATTGATGATTTGCGGAGGGAAACCTTGACGGAATCCGCAGGGGTAATGACCCCATCGTTCCGAAGTGAAAAATTGAGTATATATTCCTGCTTTTTACGAATGTTTCAGTACAGTTCCCCCCGGGGGCAATTTTCTTGTCCCGGCAAGAAAATTGATAAGAAGCCGGCTTAAGGGGCGCTGCCGAAAAGCCGCCCCCTTAAGTATCCCCCGGCCGCACCGCCTGAAATGCGTCAAAATATTACGAGGTGTTATGGGTGGCGTTTTCGGAGGACTAGACTATTTAGGCGGTACATCAAGACAGAAAAGGTGCCAGGCTCTCCCTAGGGAGTCTGGCACCTTTTCAGAACATTCTAAGGTTAGGAAACGGATTGCCACACCAGTCTGCGGATTGCCACACCAGTCTGCGGACTGGTTCGCAATGACATGCTTCTTTTGCGGCTTGCATGAAAAACAGGATCAGGACAGCAGGAGCTTATCGTCTGCCTCGTCGGAGCCGGAGGCCTGGCTGAACAGGTTCAGCAGCTGCTCCACGGTCAGATGCTTCTTCTCCTCGCCGGACACATCCACCACAATGTGACCGTCGTACATCATCACCAGCCGGTTGCCGTAGGCAATGGCGTCACGCATATTGTGGGTGATCATCATGGTGGTCAGATGATCTTTTTCCACAATCCGCTGGGTGGCCTCCAGCACCTTGGCGGCGGTTTTGGGATCGAGAGCCGCGGTGTGCTCGTCCAGCAGCAGCAGGTCGGGCTTTTTCAGGGTGGCCATCAAAAGGGTCAGAGCCTGACGCTGACCGCCGGACAGAAGACCCACCTTGGCAGTCAGCCGGTTTTCCAGGCCTAAGTCCAGAATCTTCAGCTGCTCCACATAGGCCTCCCGCTCGGCACGGGTGATACCGGCCCGGAGGGTTCGGGGCATTCCCCGGCGGGCGGCCAGAGCCAGATTCTCCTCGATCTGCATGGTGGCGGCGGTACCCATCATGGGATCCTGGAACACCCGGCCGATGAACTGAGCCCGCTTGTACTCGGGCAGGTTGGTCACGTTGTTGCCGCCGATGGTGATGGTCCCGGAATCCACTCCCCAGACGCCTGCCACGGCGTTGAGCATGGTGGACTTGCCCGCGCCGTTGCCGCCGATGACGGTGACGAAATCCCCTTCGGCAAGATGGAGATTCAGTCCCCGCAGGGCAACCTTTTCATTGACGGTGCCGGGATTGAAGGTTTTGGTCACATTTTCGATTTTCAGCATAACTGCGTCCTCCTTACTTGGATGCCTTGGCAGGCTTCAGCTGGCTCTTCCAATAGGGAACCGCCAGGAAGAAGGCCACGATCAGGGCGGAAATCAGCTTCAGATAGTTGGAGTCGATCTTCAGCAGACTGATGACCGCCTGAATGACGATGTAGTAGATGATAGCGCCCAGGCTCACGGACAGCAGCTTCAGGGCGAAATTCCGGAACAGACGGCCGAAGGCCACCTCGCCGATGATGACGGAGGCCAGGCCGATGACGATGGCGCCGCGCCCCATGTTGATCTCCGCGTAGGACTGGTACTGGCACAGCAGGGCTCCGGCGAAGGCCACCAGGCCGTTGGAAAGAGCCAGACCCAGCACCTTGTTCACATTGGTGTTGATGCCCTGAGCCCGCGCCATGTGCTCATTGGCACCGGTTGCCCGGATGGAAGCGCCCCGCTCGGTGCCGAAGAACCAGTACAGGACGGCGATGACCACCACGGTGACAATGCCCACCACGAAAATGGGGTGATAGTAGAACGGACGGGTGCCCTTATTGACCTCCTGAAGGTAGCGCAGGGACACCAGCAGCTTGTAGTTGTTCACGTTCAGGGCGGTGTTTGCCTTCATGCCCATGGTGGCAAGGTTCACAGACCACAGCCCCAGCTGGGTGAGAATACCGGCAAGGATGGCGGGAATGCCGCACTTGGTGTGGAAAAAGCCGGTGACAAGGCCGGTCAGGCAGCCGGCCAGGAAGGCGCAGAGCATGGCGATCCACACGCTGTTGCCGTTTACAATCATCATAACGCAGACCACACCGCCGGTGCAGAAGGAGCCGTCAACGGTCAGGTCGGCCAGGTCAAGAATCCGATAGGTGATGTAAAGACCGATGGCCATAATGCCCCAGATCAGCCCCTGGGACACGGCACCGGGCAGTGCGTTGAGAAAACTCGTCATTGGTGATTCCTCCGATTTGTGATAGTTTCATACTATTTCCTGATTAAAATCTTAATTTTAATCAGGAAGGCATCGCCTGAAGGCGCTGCCTGTTTTGTGATTTGTAAGGAAAGAAATCACAAAACAAGTCTCATATGAACTCCATGCCCTTCAGGCAATTAAAATCTTTTTTAAGATTTTAATTGGAGTTCAGTATCATACGAACCCTTGGCAAAAAGGCTGGTTTTCAGCCCCTTTTCCAAGGGCTTGTACAGATACGGAAAGGAGGGGGTGCCGCTTTTGCAAGCGACACCCCCTGAAGCTCAGGGAATTAGGCGATGGGCTCGTAGCCATCGGGCGGGGTCAGACCCAGCTCCGCGCAGATCTCCGCGTTGTACTTGGGCGTTGCGGGGGCGTACTCGACGGGCATGGTGGAAACGTCCGCCTCGCCGGTCAGAATCTTGGCGGCCATCTCACCGGTGGTGTAGCCCAGGTCGTAGTAGCTGATGGACAGGGTGGCCACGCCGCAGCCCTTGCAGATGCCCTCTTCACCGGCGATGATGGGCTTGCCGGCGGCACTGAAGATACCGTCGATGACCTCGGTGGAGGAGGCGACCATGTTATCGGTGGGAACATACAGCACGTCGCAGAAGTCGCAGGCTTCCTGAGCGACGGCGGGCATATCGTTGGAGTCCACGAAAGCAAACTGCTTGCAGGTGTAGCCCATGTCGGTCAGATACTTCTCCACGGTGTCCACCTGGTACTTGGAGTTGGGCTCGGCGGAGCAGTACAGCAGGCCAACATTCTTGGCATCGGGGAACCAGGTCTGGAGCATCTTGGCCTGATCCTCCAGAGGCGCCAGGTCGGAGGTGCCGGAGACGTTGCCGCCGGGGGTACCGTTGAAGTCCTGGATGCCCAGCGCCACGCCGTACTCGGTGACGGAGGTGCCCAGAACGGGAATGTCGGCGGTGGCGGCCACGGCAGCCTGGAGGGCGGGAGTGGCGTTTGCCATAATCAGGTCAACGCCCGCGGCCACAAAGCCGTTGGCGATGGTGGCGCAGGTGTTGGAATCGCCGGCAGCGTTCTGTAGGTCAAACTTCACGTTGTCCGCGCCCAGCTTGGCAACCAATGCGTCCTGGAAGCCCTGGGTGGCGGCATCCAGCGCGTCATGGGTGACCAGCTGGCAGATGCCGACGGTGTAAACCTTACCGGCAGCTTCCGTGGCGGGAGCCGCAGTGGCGGCGTCCGTAGCGGGGGCGGCGGCAGGGGCTTCGGTGGCGGCAGGGGCAGCAGAGCCGCCGCAGGCTGCCAGGGACAGCACCATCACAGCGGCAAGCAGCGCTGCAAGGATCTTTTTCATACAAATCTCTCCTTTTTCTTATCCATGAACACTTGTGCGCCCGTGGAATACTGATGGCACACAATATAGCACTGTTTGCCGAAACTGTCAATTGGTTTTTATGAATCTATCATGTGCATTTAATAATTAAATGATAAAGGCAAGGGGAAGCCTGTATTTTGACGAGGAGAATCAATCGATAGAATCAGTATGGGCGGCCATTGGCCGCCCGAGGCTCCCCTTGCTGATCAAGGGGAGCTGCCCCAGTGCGCACACTGGGGCTGAGGGGGATCAGAACTGACCATTTTGACAATCCCCCAGTCAGCTGTGCTGACAGCTCCCTTTACACAAGGGAGCCAGGGGTGCTCCCGCACCAGTGCGTTATTCGATGGTTCTCGGAAGAATACGGGAATTCCTTATTTATAGAAAACAGGGACTGCCTTTTGGCAGTCCCTGAACAATACGTTTTTCACCGCTTCCGGCGGTCACGGGCCCGGTAGTAGTCGGCCTTATTCGCCAGCATCCTGGCATCGGCAATACTGACCATATCCTCAATGTCAAAGTGATCCATCCGGCTTTCCACGCCGCAGGCGATGGTGTAGCCCGCCGCCTCCACGGTGGCGTTCAGCTGCTCCACCCACCGCTGAACCTCTTCCTTGGTGCCCACCGGGCACAGAATCAGAAATTCGTCGCCGCCCAGCCGGAACACATGGGCCTGAGGGAACTGCTTGACGCAGGCCTCCGCCACGAACCGGAGCATTTCGTCACCGGCGGCATGACCCAGCCGGTTATTCAGCTCATGCAGGCCGTTCACATCGATATAGATGACGGACAGACGAATGAAGGTGCTGGGGTCGGTTTCCTCCACGAAGCGGGTATAGGAGGAGCGGTTTTGCAGGCCGGTGGCCGCGTCCACGAAGCTGGCCTTGCGAAGCTGCACCTGGGCATCCAGCAGGCGATACCGGTCAAAAACCAGCTGCCGGACGCAGTAAAAGGACATGACGCAGTCGATGAGGTACAGCATAGGGAAGCGATAACGCATGGTCTCGGAATAGGGAAAGCGTACAAGACCCCGGAAGGGGCCGTGGAAGGTGAGAAACAGCAGCAGCAGGAAATAGATGCTCAGGATCAGTCCCTTTTTCAGGTCGATCATGGTCATGAACAGAAAGGGGATAAAGACTACCCACAAAAGGGCAAAGCCATTGTTTCCGCCAAGAAGAATGTAGCCGGTAAAGAGCAGCAGAAGAAGCCCGAAGAAAGTATCCTCCAGAATCTCAATGTGCTGATCCTTCCAGCATTGGCGCAGATTCAGCCCCAGAACACCGGCACCGCCCAGGGTGGTGATCAGCATCCCGTAGGAATGCTGGAAAACGTTGGCAAGACTCATCAGCAGGAAGGCGGCAATGGCAAAGAAGGTCAGTGTCTTCAGCTGCTGCCACCGCTCCGGACGCTGCGCCTGCTTGATTTTTTGGTCAGCGGCAAAAAGCTCCGCTAGCTTCTGTTTCATGGGGTACAATCGTTCCCTTCCTAAGAGCATTCTCTCGGAAAGACAGAACATCTGGTCGAAATGTCGGATTCTTTCCAAGGTTCGTGGGTCGTAATTGTTGAAAATAATTATACAATAAACGGGGGCGATTTGCTAGTGTAAAAAATGACGAAATCGAAAATTTTTCGGAACTTCTTTCGTACCTATGGGAAACTGGCGGGAGGGGGACAGGAAAGCACAGTTTACAGGAGGCGGATTCTTAGAAAATCCGTCAAATTGCACAAAGTTTTGACTTTCTATTTTTGGGACTTGACAGAGGGAAAATCCGGTGTTAGGATATGGCCAAATTGAATCGCTTAGATAGAGGCGCGGTTCGCATCAGTACTTACCGACAAGGCAGGGTAGCCGTCGGCAGGGAAAGGGCTCACCGCCGAAGCGGAAAACAATCACCCTGTTGTTCCCGCTGGGTCGTCAGAGAATATCTGCCGGACTGTCACAAGAACTTTGTGAAGCGCTATCATTGGCTGTTCGGCTGAATTCATTTTGTCATGCCGCATTTCCATGGACCGCTTACCAAAGCGGTTCATTTTTATTTTACCGGGAAAGCCGGAATTTCAGAAATGAGAGGTTGACAACAATGAAGAAGCTCCTGTCCATCATCATGGTTCTGACCATGACCCTGTCCCTGGCCGCCTGCGGCGGCTCCGCTGCCCCTGCCGCCACCGAGGCCCCTGCGGCTGCCACCGCTGCCGCACCTGCCGCTGACTCCGATGTGCCCGCCGGCCTGGAGGATGGCGTACTGACCATCGCCATGGAGTGCGCCTACGCTCCCTACAACTGGACCCAGACCGACGACTCCAACGGCGCTGTGCCCATCGCCAACGTCCCCGGCTCCTACGCCAACGGCTACGACGTGATGATCGGCAAGAAGATTGCCGAGGCCAACGGCTGGCAGCTGGAGGTCATCCAGTCCGACTGGGACTCCCTGGTGCCCGGCGTCCAGAGCGGCACCTTTGACGCGGTCATCGCCGGTCAGTCCATGACTGCCGAGCGTGCCGAGCAGGTGGATTTCGCCGGCCCCTACTTCTACGCGACCATCGTCTGCGTGACCAAGGCCGACAGCAAGTTCGCAAATGCCACTTCCATTGCCGATCTGGCCGGCGGCTCCTGCACCGCCCAGATCGCTACCATCTGGTATGACCAGTGCCTGCCCCAGATCAAGGACGCTGCCATTCAGACCGCTGCCGAGACCGCTCCCGCCATGCTGATGGCTCTGGAAACCGATACCGTTGACTTTATCTGCACCGATATGCCCACTGCCCAGGGTGCTGTGGCCGCCTATCCCGATATGAAGATTCTGGATTTCTCCGGCACCGACGGCGACTTCCAGTTCTCCGATGAGGTTCGGGCTGAGAACGTGAACATCGGCGTGTCCGTCATGAAGGGCAACACCCTGCTCAAGGACAAGATTGACGCGGTGCTGAGCACCATGACCCCCGACGACATGAACGCTCTGATGGAGCAGGCCATTGCCGTCCAGCCCCTGAGCGAGGACTAAACTCGAAAAACAGCCAAGGCGGGAGGGAACGTACCTCTCGCCTTGCCCAGCGTCTATATATATTATTGTAAGGAGAAAGCACCATGGAAAAAATCACCCAACTCGGTGCCGATATCGTAAAGCTGTGGTCGAAGTACGGCGGGCCTTATCTCACCGGTATGCGCAACACCCTGGTGCTTGCGCTGGTCGCCACTGCCATCGGCTGCGTCATCGGCTTTATCTGCGGCATTCTGAACACCATTCCCTGCTCCAACCGGGATCCCATGCCCAAGCGGGTTCTGCTGAAAATCGTCCGGATCATCGTTCGGGTGTATGTGGAGGTTTTCCGGGGCACCCCCATGGTGCTCCAGGCCGTGTTCCTGTACTATGGCCTGCCCTATTTCACCAACAATACCATGAAGTTCACCAATATCTGGGTGGCGGCCATTCTGGTTGTTTCCATCAACACCGGCGCTTACATGGCCGAGTCCGTCCGGGGCGGCATTATTTCCATTGACCCGGGTCAGACCGAGGGTGCCAAGGCCATCGGCATGAACCATGTCCAAACCATGCTCCATGTGATCCTGCCCCAGGCTCTGCGGAACATCATGCCCCAGATCGGCAACAACTTCATCATCAACGTGAAGGATACCTCCGTCATGTTCATCATCGGCTTCCCGGACTTTTTCTCCTCCCACCGGGCGGCGGTGGGCGCCAGCTACCTGTACTTCCCCTCTGCCACCGTGGAAATGGCAGGCTATCTGTGCATGACCCTGGCCGCCTCCTTCCTGCTGCGCTGGCTGGAAAAGAAAATGGACGGCGCCAGCGACTATGAGCTGGTTCAGGTGGATTCGCTGACCATGACCGCCGGAACCTACAACCATCCGGACAAGGGGACGCCCTTCGACGAGCAGAGCAGGGAATACCAGAACGTGGCACACGGAAGAAACAGGGGGGAACGCTGATATGGACGAACTGATTTTGCAGGTCAACCACCTGTCCAAGAGCTTCGGCACCCATGAGGTGCTCCGGGACATTGACTTCACCGTGAATAAGGGAGACGTGACCTCCATCATCGGCGCCTCTGGTTCCGGCAAATCTACGCTCCTTCGGTGCATCAATCTATTGGAGACTCCCACCTCCGGAGAAATTCTCTACCACGGCAAGAACGTGGTAGCCAAGGGCTTTGACGCGCCCTCCTACCGCTCCCATGTGGGCATGGTGTTCCAGTCCTTCAACCTGTTCAACAATATGACCGTGCTGGAAAACTGCATTGTGGGTCAGGTGCAGGTTCTGAAGCGGGGTCGGGCGGAAGCGAAAGATCACGCCATGCACTACCTGGAAAAGGTGGGCATGACCCCCTATATCAACGCCAAGCCCCGGCAGATTTCCGGCGGCCAGAAGCAGCGGGTGGCCATTGCCCGGGCGCTGGCTATGGATCCGGAGGTGCTGCTCTTCGACGAGCCTACCTCCGCCCTGGATCCGGAAATGGTGGGCGAGGTGCTCAGCGTCATGCGCTCCCTTGCCCAGGAGGGCATGACCATGCTGGTGGTGACCCACGAGATGGCCTTTGCCCGGGACGTGAGCAACCATGTGGTGTACATGAACCAGGGCGTCATCTGCGAGGAGGGCGCGCCCGCCGACATCTTCGGCAATCCTCAGAAGCAGGAGACCAAGGACTTCCTGTCCCGGTTCCGGAATGCGTAATTCCCGCTCGCACTGTCATTGCGAACCAGTGACCGATGTCACTGGTGTGGCCCCTTCCAGGGATTCCCTCCGGTCACAATCCGTTTTCTTGCCTTCCCTTGGGGGAAGGTGGCACAGCGTAGCCGTGACGGATGAGGGCCAATCATTTCATACTTTGCAGAAAACTTACGGCGCTGGTTCCTCCGGAGGCAATGTTCTTGTTCCGGCAAGAACATTGAGAAGAAGCCGGCTTAAGGGGCGCTGCCGAAAAGCCGCCCCCTTAAGAATCCCCCGGCCGCACCGCCGGAGGCGCGTCAGAATCTTTCGGCCTGCCATGGGCAGCTTCATCGAGAGCGCCCAGACGGGGTGCGGACTCTCTGCGATACTGTGAAAATCGGGTTCCGTGAGGAACCTGATTTTTTCTTTCAGAGCTTCCCTAGGGTCATTCCTACCCGGTTTATTGTACCGAATCCATGCTACAATCCCGGTACGAAAGGAAGGGACGGATTATGAAGCGGTTTTTGCGAAAAAAGGAGAATCCCGAAAAAATGCTGACCTTGCAGCTGCGGCGGCAGCGGCTTCAGCTGCGCCGGGCCGGACTGAAGGAGGCGCAGCTTCGGAAAATGAAGCCGGATGAGCGGGTGGTGGCGCTGGAGCAGGCTCGGCTGGATCCCTACGACTTTATCTACCTGGCCTGTTGAAAAAACAAAAGTCCGGAATTGGTTTCGTGAATCTCACGCTTCCAATTCCGGGCTTTGCTTCGGTTGTAGGCCTTGCTGCTGGCGGGCTTCCGGGTCACCGGGTTCAGGCTGCCCCAGGTATTCCGTTTCGCGGCATCCAGCTTCCGTTTCTCCTTTTTAGAGAGCTTTTCGTAGGGAATCATGGTATTATCCTCCTTAATTTTTCGGGTATTGCAGCAAACCCCACCGGGTCTGTCAAGACAAGAAATAACCCTCGATGAATTGCCTAACCACTGCGTTCATCGAGGGCTATTTCTCTTCGTAGGTGGGTTCCATCGGTGGTTAACCTCGCTTTCTATGGTTTGGGAGATTTCTTAGTACATGGGACTCACTCCTTTTGTGCCTTTATCATAGCCGAAGATCCGGGAAAATGCAAGATGGGATGGTGCATAAGAATGAGCCCCAAACCTTGGCGGAAATGAGAATGGACGAAAGGCGAGAGTCGTGGTAAAATAAAAATATTGGGGCGCATTCAGCCCTTCGGGAGAAGCGGATATGGGAAAGAAAAAGAAGTCCAAAAAGAAGAATCTCTGGCTGCCGCCGAAGGGAGCTTCCGCCTATTTTAACATGGCCTCCGACGCTCGGTTTAAGGAAAAGCACCCGGTGGGCTATGTTTTTCTGGTGATTTTCGGAATTGCGGTCTTTATGACACCCATGTTGCTCTTCGGCTGGGTCACCTGGGAGGAAGAGGAAAACGGCTGGCTCCTTCTGGGGCTGGTAGGTTCCATGATTTTCGGCGTGGGGCTGTTCAACTTCGTGGCCATCCTTATCAAACAGTACCTGGGCCATCTAGTGTCCATTTTGTCCTTCCTGATTGGCGGGGTGCTCATCTGGGTGAGCCTTGCCCAGGTCGGGATTTTGTAATAAAGGTATATTGTGCGGAAAAGCCGGGTCATACGACCCGGCTTCGCTTTTTACTTATCCCAGGGGAACCCCTGAAACACCGGAGTGCCGGTGTAATGATTTGCCTGCCGGATTCCATGGAGCACTTCCAGCACCGCGTCGGCCATGGCCTCCTGCTCGCACTCGCCGGGATAGACGGTGATGGGGGCAATCCAGCCGCACCGCTGCTGAACGCCTTCCAGAATGTCGTCGAAGCGCATAAGTCCGCCGGTGAGGAGAATCCCGTCCACCTTGCCCTCCAGCACCGCGGCGGCGGCACCGATGGACTTGCAAAGCTGATAGGTCATGGCGCCCCAGACGGTGCAGGCCTTGGGATCGCCGGATTCCACCAGGGCATGAACCTTATCCGCGTCGGAAGTGCCGAAGTGGCTGACAAAGCCGCCGGAGCGGGAGAGCATAGCCCGCATTTCGGAGGTGGAATGGCCTGCGTCCAGATATTGGAGCACCTCCATGACGGGAATGGAACCCAGGCGGGTGGGGGTGAAGGGGCCGTCGCCGCCGGCACCTTCCGTGCTGTCGATCATTTTGCCGAGCTTATGGGCGGTGACGGTAATGCCGCCGTCCACATGGCAGACGATGAGATTCATATCCTCATACCGCCGTCCCAGCTTCCTGGCGTGGATGGCGGCAATGCCCTTCTGGTTCAGCACATGGGTCTGCGCCCGGCGGTAAAGCCCGGCAATGCCCGTCAGCCGGGCGTAGTCGCAAAGCTCGTCCACATTGGTGGGGTTCACGGTGTACATGGGCTTGCCGTACCGCTTGCCCAATTCATAGGCCAGCATAACGCCCAGCTTCGCCGGGTGGTCAGAGCCGCCCTTGTCCGCGGCGGTGTCTTCTACCAGTTTCCTGTCGATTTCCATGACCCCGGAAGCCTGGGAATAGGCGCAGCCGCCCCGGCCCACGAATACGTCCATGTCCGCCGGGGTCATGCCGTGATGCGCCAGAAAATCCACGATCACCTGCATCCGCATGGGCAGCTGATCGTTGGTGGTGGGGTATTTCAGCAGCTCCGGGGCATCGTGGAAGATAGACTCGGTGTAAACGTTTTTTTCGTCCTCAAAATAGCTCACCTTGGTGGAGGTGGAGCCGGGGTTGATTACCAGCAGTTTCATAGTATTACCCTTTCTCATATTTCACTGTATTCGCCCTTTGCGATCCGTTCCGCCAGATCGGTCAGGTACATCCAGCGTTCTTCTTTTGCTTCCAGCTGGGATTCCAGCTGAGATTGCTCGGCCATGAGCGCCTGGAGCTTTTCATAATCCGCGCCGTTCAAGTCCTGCTGCCGCCTGTTTTCCGCAATTTTTGCCTCCAAAGCGGCAATGTCAGCGTCAATGGTTTCAAATTCCCGCTGCTCCTTGTAGGAGAATTTGAGCTTTTTGGGCTTGGGACGGGGAGCCTCCTGGGCGGCTTTGACCTTTTTCTCCCGGGGGATGTCCAGACTTTGGAGATAGTCGGTGTAGCCTCCGGGGTACTGGCGCACCAGCCCGTCCTTTTTCACGGCAAAAATCCGATTGCACAGCTTGTCCAGGAAATACCGGTCGTGGGACACGGCGATGATGGCTCCGGGGAAGCTTTGCAGATAATTTTCCAGCACCGTCATGGTGGGAATGTCCAGGTCATTGGTAGGCTCGTCCAGCAGAAGCACGTTGGGGGCTGAGGCCAGAATCCCCAGCAGGAACAGCCGCCGCTTTTCGCCGCCGGAAAGCCGACTGATGAGCCGGTGCTGCATGGGGCCGGAGAAGAGAAAATTTTCCATGAGCTTGGAGGCGGTGAGCACGCCCTCCGGAGTCTCGATCCGGTCGCCGAATTCCTTGACGTACTGAAGAGCCGTGAGATTCGGGTTCATCTCCTGGGCGTGCTGGGAGAAGTAGCCCAGCTTTACCGTCTCGCCCAGGGTCACCGTGCCGGAATCCGGGGTAATATATCCCGCGATCAGGTTCAGCAGGGTGGATTTTCCCGCGCCGTTGCCGCCGACGATGCCCACCCGGTCTGTGCGCTGAAGCAGGAAATCGAAGCTTTTCAGCACGCATTTTCCGTCAAAGGCCTTGGTGACCCCTTGCAGCTCCACGGTTTTCTTTCCCAGCCGGGAGGACAGAGCCTGGATGGGCGCCAGGGAGCCTTCCGTCTGAGGGGGCTGGGCGGCCTTCAGCTTTTCGTACCGTTCCAGACGCTCCCGGCTTTTGGTGCCTCGGGCGCAGGGGCCTTGCAGCACCCATTGGAGCTCCCGGCGCAGGGTGGTCTGCCGCTTGCGCTCGCCGGCGGCATCCATTTCCTCCCGCCGGGCCTTGCCGTCCAGGTAGGCCGAGTAGCCGCCGTCATAGAGGTAACACTTTCCGAAGCTGACCTCCATGGTTTTCTGAGCTACCCGCTCCAGAAAATACCGGTCGTGGGTGACGAGAAGAATGCCGCCGGAGAAGCCTTGCAGGTAATTTTCCAGCCAGCCGATCATTTCCGCGTCCAGATGGTTGGTGGGCTCGTCCAGCAGAAGCAGATCCGCCGGATGCACCAGGGCAGAGGCCAGTGCCACCCGCTTGCGCTGACCACCGGACAGAGTGCCCATTTTCTGATTCACATCTCCGATGCCCAGCTGGGTGAGAATTTCCACCGCCTCGTACCGGGCGATTTCCCGGGCGGTGGGGTCAAGACCCGCCTCCACCTGCTCCATGACCGTGTTCTCCGGGTCGAAGGCCGGGTTCTGGGGCAGATACCCCAGCCTCACGTTGGGGTCGTAGCTGACGGTGCCCGCATCCGGCGCTTCCACTCCGGCGGCCAGCCGGAGGAAGGTGGATTTGCCGCAGCCGTTGACACCCACGATACCCACCCGGTCTCCTGCCTTCATATAAAAGCTCACATTATCCAGAAGCGCCCGATCCCCGTAGGTTTTGCGGACGTTTTCCATATTCAGAAGCATCGCAGCCTCTCCTTCAAAATCATTTCTGCCTTCTATCATACCACTTTCTGCCGCAAAATGGAAGGAGAAAAACCGCATTTCGGGATTTACCCCTGGGAGGAATTGACGTATAATAGGAAAAAAGGAGGGATTTGCCATGGAGAAGGCAGTGTATCATTTGCCGGGACTGTTTGAATTTTACGATTTTTATCGGAAGTTTCTGCCCCTTTACCGGATACATCCGGAATATTTCTACGATTGGTGCCGAATTGGCTCTCTGTACGGCGCACCGGCGGATTGCCTCTGGGCAGGAGGCCGGGTGAGCACCGGCAATGCCGACCCCCGGCAGGTGCTGGCACTGACGGAGGAATACGGCCTTTCCGCCCGACTGACCTTCAGCAACAGCTTGCTTTGCCCGGAGCACCTGAAAGACCCGAAATGCAATCGGCTGTGTGCGCTTTTCGGTGCGGAACCGGGAAATGGGGTCATTGTCCACTCGGAGCTGCTGCTGGCCTATCTGAAGGAGAGGTATCCGAATTTCTATTTTGTGTCCTCCACCACCAAGGTGCTGACGGATTTTGAAGACCTGGCGGCGGAAACGGAACGCCCGGACTTCCGGTATGTGGTGCCGGATTTCCGGCTGAATAAGGCCTTTGACCGGCTGGCCGGACTGAAAGAAAAGCGGAAGGTGGAATTCCTGTGCAACGAGTGCTGCTGGCCCGGCTGCCGGGAGCGGAAGGCGTGCTATGAGAATGTGAGCCGGAAAAATCTGGGAGAACGCTGTCCCGACCACATCTGCGCCGCGCCGGAGGGGGAGAAGGGCTACCGGTTTTCCGCCGCCATGAAAAATCCGGCCTTTATCGGCATCCGGGATATCCGGGAAACCTATCTTCCCATGGGCTTTTCTCAGTTCAAAATCGAGGGCCGGGGTCTGGGCAATGCCATGCTGCTGGAATTTATTCTCTATTATCTGACAAAGCCGGAGTACCGGCTTCCCCTCCGGGAGGAAATCTACCTGGACAGTATGCTGGATTTGTTCTGAAAACGGAGCTGTCTCAAAATAGCAAAGTGCCCAAATAGAACAATGTCATTGCGAGCCAGTGCTCACACTGGCGTGGCAATCCCCCCGATTTTCAAACATCTACGTTAGGAAATCTTGGATTTTACGCCTATCCGGGGGATTGCCACACCAGTGACATCGGTCACTGGTTCGCAATGACATTGTATATTTTGGCTATTTTGACCCATAGGGGCACTTAACGAGACAACCCCTATTTCCGAGACGCTTCCCAGGTGCGCTCGCTGATGATATAGCGGGGGCGGGCCTTGGTTTCCAAGTAAATTTTTCCGATGTACTCGCCGATGACGCCCAGGCACAGCAGCTGCACGCCGCCCATGAAGCAGACGATGCAGATGGTGGAGGCCCAGCCGCCTACGGTGCTGCCAAGCAGAGCCATGACGATGGCCCAGATGACCCCAGCGAAGCTGACGATGGCAAAGAAGGCTCCCAGCCCTGTGACCATCCGGATGGGCTTGACGGACAGGCTGGTGATGCCGTCAAAGGCCAGAGCCAGCATTTTCTTTAGCGGGTAGTGGCTTTCTCCCGCCAGACGCTCGTGGCGCTCGTAGTAGACGCTGGTGCTCTTGAAGCCCACCAGGGGGATCATGCCCCGCAGGAAGATGTTGACCTCCTTGAAGTTGGCAAATTCCCGCAAAACCCGGCTGCTGATCAGCCGGTAATCCGCATGGTTGAACACCACCTCAGCCCCCATCCAGTTCATCAGACGGTAGAAGCTTTCCGCGGTGAACCGCTTGAAGAAGGTGTCCGTGTCCCGCTTGCTGCGCACGCCGTAGACCACCTCGCAGCCGTCTGAGTAGGCATCCACCATGGCGTCCATGGCGTTAATGTCATCCTGACCGTCGCAGTCGATGGAAATGGTGATGTCGCACCGGTCTTTGGCCTCCATAAGGCCTGCCAGCACCGCGTTCTGATGTCCCCGGTTCCGGCTCTGGGAGATGCCCAGGAAGTGCCTGTCCCGGTCGGCCAAGTCTGTGATGATCTGCCAGGTTTTGTCCCGGGAGCCGTCGTTGACGAAAAGCACCCGGCTGTCGTCACTGATTTTTCCCTTGCCAGCCAGCTCCGTGATTTTCTTCAGAAACAAAGAGCAGGTGATGGGCAGCACCGCTTCCTCGTTGTAGCAGGGAACGATAATATACAATACAGGCGTTTTCATAATTCGTTCTTCCTTTCCGCAACTACTGATTTATAATAGTTTCCGAAATTGGCCAGGGCATCGAGGATGGGCAGCATTTCCCTGCCCAGGTCAGTCAGGCCGTACTCCACCCGAGGCGGAAGCTCCCGGTAGTCCTGCCGGTAGACAAGACCGTCGTCCATCATCTGCCGCAGGCTGTCGGTGAGCACCTTCTGGGAAATGCCCTCCAGATCCCGCTGAAGCTCATTGAACCGCCAGGGGCGGCTGCGGAGATTGCGCAGAATGAGCAGCTTCCATTTTCCGCCCACCAGTGCCACGGCGGTGGCCACGGGACAGGCGGGCAGCTCGTCTTTGGTTTTCACGGCGATCACCTCTATCCTTACTATAACACACGCAAATCCGGATGTACAGTTATAAAAAGGTGCGTACTTGTATTTTCTCGGCCTTCCGGTAGAATAAAGACAAGCAATCACTGCTGGAAACACTTTAGGAGGCCATTATTATGAAAAACTACGCAAAGACCAATGTGGGAACCGAAGGAAGAGTGGAGCTGCATGAGGCGCTTTCTCTCACCGGCGCGGAAATCAGTCTGAATCGGCTGCCCGCCGGAGCCGGTGTGCCCTTTGTCCACGCCCACAAGAGCAATGAGGAAATCTACGGCGTTCTGGAGGGTCGGGGTACTGCCGTCATTGACGGGGAGACCGTGACTCTGACCGCCGGAGACTGGCTGCGGATTTCGCCGGAAGCCAAGCGGCAGTTCTCCGCGGCGGCGGACTGCGGGATCACCTTCGTGTGCATCCAGGTGAAGGAGAACTCTCTGGGCGGCTTCACCGCCGACGATGCTATTGTGTACTGATTTTTGCATCTGGTTCAGTTTTCCGGAAACTTTCGGCGCTGGTTCCTCCGGAGGCAATGTTCTTGTCTCGGCAAGAACATTGATAAGAAGCCGACTTAAGGGGCGCTGCCGAAAAGCCGCCCCCTTAAGAATCCCCCGGCCGCATCGCCGGAACAGCCACAAAATGTTTCGGGTTGCTATTGGTGGTTTTATCGGAAGTATTTGGATGGAATAAGTGCCCTTTGAAACCCAAAACTCCCCTGCTTTTTTGTGAAAGCAGGGGAGTTCTCATAGGCAGGGATTCAAAAAATCAGACGGAGCCGTTCTCCTGGAATACCACCAGAATGGTTTTCAGGAGAATTTTGATATCCAGCCCCAGGTTCCAGTTTTCGATGTATTGCTTGTCCAGCCGCACCACATCCTCAAAATCCGTGATGTCGCTGCGCCCGCTGACCTGCCACATGCCGGTGACGCCGGGTTTGATGGCAAGCCGGGCATAGTGGTGAAGCTCATACAGCCGGGTTTCCGAGGGCAGGGGAGGCCGGGTGCCCACGATGGACATATCGCCTTTGAGCACGTTGAAGAACTGGGGAAACTCGTCCAGGCTGGTGCGGCGGATGAAGTCGCCGATGCCGGTTTTCCGGGTGCCGTCCGGGAGAATTTCGTTGCCGATGACCCGGGGGTCAAAGTCCAGCTTGAACATTTTGCCGTCGCCCAGCTTGTTGTCCTTCATGAGCTCCGCTTTCCGGGCTTCGGCGTCCAGGTACATGCTGCGGAATTTGTACATCTTGAAGGTGCGCCCGTTTTTTCCCACCCGGGTCTGGGTGAAGAAAATGGGGCCGGGGGAGGCCTTATAGATGGCGGGTGCCACGAACAGGAAGATAATGCCCGTGAGCAGGCAGCCGACGAGACCCCCGACAATGTCCATGACCCGCTTGGCAAACAGAGCCATGGGGGAGGCATAGTTGATGGTGGAGGTCAGACAGGTGAAGGGGCCGACCTTCTCCACAAATTTCTTGCCGCCCAGGCTACCGGAGATCTTGGCCAGGTTCAGATGGACGGTGATGCCCATCTGCTGCAAGGCGTCCAGAATCTCCCGGGGATAATCCGTGAGATCCGAGGGAACCACCAGCACCTCGTCCACCCAGGTGCCGCGGACGTAGGGAATGATCTCCTTGCCCCGGGCCACCACGGGAACTCCGCAGATCTCCGAAAGACCGGTGCCCTCGTCCCAGACGGCCACGCCGTGAAGGGTCATCCGGGCGAAGTTGTTGTCCTGCATGGCCTTTACCGTCTCCTGGGCGGTCTGGGAATCGGCGAGAATCAGAAGACTTCTGTCACGGATGCCCTTGCCGATGTTCCGGCGAAGAGCTGTCCGCCAGATTTCCCGGCTGCCATAGGAAAGAAGAAAATAGAAGGTCAGAAGATAGGCCATATTCAGCCGGGAATACCGCTGGCCGGTTTTGCTGAAAAACAGGAACATCACTGCCAGGGCGGAGAGAATCAGGGTATGCTCCAGGGTGATCTTGAAATTCCGCCAGTGGCCCCGCTTGAGTACGTCGTGCATGGTGCCCATGGCCAGGATCAGCAGAAAGTCTACCAGCGTCAGGTACAGGCCCATGTTCCGATAAAGGGGCTTGGCGTAAGGGTTGAAGAGATGCTCCCGCAGGAAAAATGCCAAGAAGAAGGCTATCTGGAGGGAAAGCAGATCCAGCAAAATAAAATCCAGATGCTTGACCCAGCTGTGTGAGGTTCGACTATACATATTTTTTGCCCTTTCTGATTTTTCAAAGGCTTCGCCGGGATGCGACCCGGCACATTCATTATAACTTCCACGATCAAATTCGTCAACCCAAGAAGCATGGGGGATTCCCTGGATTGGCGCTTCTTGGGACAAATGCGCGATTGACGGATGTCCGCAGGCGCGCTACAATAGGAATCAGAATTTGCCTGCAAGGAGGATACGGCTATGAAAAGCCTTTTGATTCAGGACACCACCCAGGAGGAGCGGCAGAAAATCGTGGAGGAGGCACTGGGCTTTCTGGGTGCCTGCGACGACTGCCAGGAGGGCCTCACGGATATGTACGACGACTATATTTATGGGTTCCGGGAGCTGGAGGAAATCAACATGTCCTTCCGGACAACCTTTGTCCGGGACATGAAGGGCCCGGAGCGCACCGGCTGCGGTTATTGATCATTGACGAAAACGGACAAATGTAGTATAATATCTGTCCGCTTACGAAGATGAAACCTGCCCGGTAAGAAGAGCGGCAGGGTAAGGAGATAAGACATGAAAAAACGCAATTTCCGCTGGCAGCTGGCCCTGTATGACCTGCTGGTTCTGCTGGCGGTGGATTTGCTGCTGCTGGTGTTCTACCGAAGCAACGAGGAGCTGTCCCTGGGCGCCTGCCTGATGCACGGCAGCATCAGCTTCGTGTGCATCTTCGCCGCCCGGATTTTGGGCAGCATCTATCAGCAGATCTGGCGCTACGGCGGCATTCAGTGCTACATCCGGCTGCTGCTGGTGGACGCGGTGGCCTTCGCGGTGACTCTGGCCATTGAGCTGACGCTGCCGCTTTTTGTCCCCATCGAGAAGGTGACCTTTTCCCGGCTTCTGAGCATTGCCAGCATGAATCTTCTGGGAGCTCTGGCTATCCGGATGATCTACCGCTACTGCTTCAAATGCGGCACGGCGGATACCGCCTACGGCAAGTTTCTGCGGCTGCTGCTGCGGATTTTCGCCGGAGACGAGCTGATTCATCCCAACCGGGAGGCGGAGCACAAAATCAAAATCGCCATCATCGGCGCGGGACGGGTGGGTGTGACCCTGGCTGAGGAACTGCTGTCCAATCCGGCCTCCAATTTCCTGCCCCGGTGCTTCATCGATGTGAGCCAGGAGAAGGCGGGACGGGAAATTCACGGCCTGCCGGTGCTTCTGGAAGATGACTCCACCCTGGATGCCCTGCGCAGCCACGAGGTGCAGGAGGTGGTGTTCGCCATCCCCAACCTGTCCGATGAGAAGAAGCGGGAGCTTTACGCCGCCTATTCCGACGCGGGCTACAAGATCAAGGTCTACGACTATCCTATGATGCAGACCGCCGGGGGCAAACGGTACGTCCGGGACTTTGACATTGAGGAGCTGCTGTTCCGCAAGCCCATTGCCATCGCCGACGAGAAAACCGGTGCTTTCTACCGGGACAAGGTGATTCTGATTACGGGCGGCGGCGGCTCCATCGGCTCGGAGCTGTGCCGCCAGCTGGCGAAAATGGAGCCGAAGCAGATCGTCATTCTGGATATCTACGAGAACGGGGCTTACGATATTCAGCAGGAGCTGAAAATCGCCTACGGCAGCAAGCTGGATTTGCAGCTGGAAATCTGCTCCGTCACCCACCGGAAGTCTCTGGAGCGAGTGTTCTCGACCTATCATCCCCAGATCGTCATCCACGCCGCCGCCCACAAGCATGTGCCTCTCATGGAGAAAAACTGCATTGAGGCGGTTTACAATAACGTATTCGGCACAAAAACCCTGGTGGAGCTGTGCGAGGAGCACGCCGTGGAGCGGTTTATGATGGTCTCCACGGACAAGGCGGTGAACCCCACCAATGTGATGGGCGCTACCAAGCGGATGTGCGAGATGATCGTGGGCAGTGCCGGCGTCTGGGGCACCGCCTGCTACAGCGCCACCCGGTTCGGCAATGTCCTGGGTTCCGCGGGGTCGGTGATTCCGCTTTTCAAGCGGCAGATCGCCAGCGGCGGGCCCATTACCCTGACAGACCGGCGGATCATCCGCTATTTTATGACCATCCCCGAGGCCTCCCAGCTGGTGCTGGAATCCGGGGCCATGGCGAAAAACGGGGAGCTGTTCGTGCTGGACATGGGCCAGCCGGTGAAGATTCTGGATCTGGCTCAGAGTATGATCCGCCTGTCCGGGGTCAGCGGCATTGAAATTGTTGAGACCGGTCTGCGTCCGGGGGAAAAGCTCTACGAGGAGCTGCTGGTGAAGACTGAGAACCTGGACAAAACGGACAACAGCCTGATTTTTGTGGAGAAGGATACGCCACTGCCCAAGGAAGAGCTGGAGCGGCGGCTGGCCATTCTGGAGAAGGCCTGCGCCACCGGCGACGACGAGGCGGTGCGAAGAGCCCTCAAGCAGGTGGTTCCCACCTACCGCTCGCCGGAAGAGGTCAACGCCAACGCCGACCAGGCCGCGGAAATGCGGGAAATGGCGACGGTATAAAGTGTAAAAACGTTGCGGTGTGTTCAGCACCGCAACGTTTTTTCAGTGAATATCGAATTGTGAATCGTGAATAGAAGCGGTGTCCCTTTGGGACGATTGTAATGCAAGACGAGGTGACGGAAAACGCACTGGTGCGGGAGCACCCAACGGCTCCCTTGTGTAAAGGGAGCTGTCATGGCCGTCTCACGCAAGGCCATGACTGAGGGATTGTCAAAATGAGTAAGTTCTGATCCCCTCAGTCAAAAATCAAAGATTTTTGCCAGCAGTACATTGTGGTATGACTGCCACCGGCAGTCATGGTAATTTTGATTCGCTGCGCGGAGCACCACCCTTGGTCAGCAAGGGGAGCCAAGGGCGGCCAACGGCCGCCATGCCCTCATCCGTCACGGCTGCGCCGTGCCACCTATACATTATTGTGCAATTGCCACTGGCAATTGTTAGATTTTGATTCGCTGCGCGGAGCACCACCCCAAGGGAAGGCAGGGGGTACGGATTGTGACCGGAGGGAATCCTTGGAAAGGGCCACACCAGTGTGCGCTACGTTAAGGTGTGACTGCCACTGGCAGTCATTTCGATTTTGATTCGCTGCGCGGAGCACCACTGGTTCGCAATGACATGTGTTATATGGTAGCCATCAGAAGACTATTAGCGACCTCATCCGCCCTGCGGGCACCTTCCCCTCTCAGGGGAAGGCTGGGTCAGTCCCGCTTGAAGATATCCCGGGTATAGACCTTGTCCTTTACGTCGTCCAGGCAGCTGTCGTACCGGTTGGCCAGAATGCAGCCGGAAAGCCGCTTGAACTTGGCCAGGTCGTTAACCACCCGGGAGCCGAAGAAGGTCTCCCCGTCTTTGAGCGTAGGCTCGTAGATAACAACGGTTGCTCCCTTGGCCTTGATCCGCTTCATGACGCCCTGAATGGCACTTTGCCGGAAATTGTCGGAATTCGCCTTCATGGTCAGCCGGTACACGCCCACCACGGTCTCTTTCTCCTTCTTGGCACTCCAATCGTCATTGGCCTCGTACCCGCCGGCGATCTCCAGCACCTGGTCGGCAATGAAGTCCTTCCGGGTGCGGTTTGACTCCACAATGGCGGTCATCATGTTCTGGGGCACGTTTTCAAAATTCGCCAGCAGCTGCTTGGTGTCCTTGGGCAGACAGTAGCCGCCGTAGCCGAAGCTGGGATTATTATAGTGGCTGCCGATTCTGGGATCCAGGCACACGCCGTCGATAATATCCTTGGTGCACAGGCCCTTCGCCAGGGCGTAGGTGTCCAGCTCATTGAAATAGCTGACCCGCAGGGCAAGGTAAGTGTTGGCGAAGAGCTTCACGGCCTCCGCTTCGGTAAAGCCCATAAAGAGGGTGGGAATGTCCTCCTTGATGGCCCCTTCCTGCAAAAGCGTGGCGAAAATCTCCGCTTTTTCCCGGGTAGCTTCATCGCAGGAGACAATGATCCGGCTGGGGTAGAGGTTATCGTACAGAGCCTTGGACTCCCGCAGAAATTCCGGGCTGAAAATAATGTTGCCGGTTTGGTACTTTTTCCGGACGGAGGCGGTGTAGCCCACGGGAATGGTGGACTTGATAACCATGATGGCCTTGGGGTTGACTTTCAGCACCAGTTCAATGACCGCCTCCACCGCAGAGGTGTCAAAGTAATTTTTCTTGCTGTCGTAGTTGGTGGGAGCGGCGATGACCACGAAATCCGCGTCCCGGTAGGCGGCCTCCCCGTCCAGAGTGGCGGTCAGATCCAGCTCCTTCTCAGCCAGGTACTTTTCAATGTACTCGTCCTGAATGGGGGACTTGCGCCGGTTGATGAGATCCACCTTCTCCGGGATGATGTCCACGGCGGTGACGTGGTTGCGCTGGCTGAGCAGGGTGGCGATGGACAGGCCCACATAGCCCGTTCCGGCCACGGCCACATTGTAACGCCTGGCGGGGGCAGCCTTGACCTTGGGTTCCTCCCGATAGAGATCGGGAATCTCAAATTCCAGGGTCTGGGCCAGGGCCTCCAGCTGATCGAGAGTGGGCTTGTAGGTCTCGTTCTCCAGACGACCCAGCATGGAACGGTTGATGCCGGTGAGGGCCGACAGCTGGGCCTGGGTCAGGCCCTTTGCCTTGCGCCGGGCGCGAACGGTTTCCGCCAGAAGGGCGGGGGAAAGCTTTTTCATAGGATACCTCCTGAAATGATGCTGATAGCAGCATTTTTAAAATATGTGCGGTTATTTTCGTGGCTATATCCTAACATGGCCTGGGATAAAATGCAATAGAAAAGGTAAAATTCTGTTTTTGGCAGCATTTTATAAATGCCAATTGGGCGGGCCGGAAAAATCGCATATAAGCCAATTGAGGCGCTGGTTTGAATGCCAAAGAAATCGTGCGGCAAAATGCACATTTCCCCGGAAAAAAGCCCAATCCATCCGATATTATTTTACAAATATTTCAGATGGGTGTTGATTTTTCGGAAAGATATGGTATGATAACACAGTATGAGACAGATAGGGGATGGTATGACCATTTGAAATGTTGCATATTATCCCATAAAACAACGGAGAGTACAGAAATATGTGGGAAAACGAAACCAAGAAAGTCTGGATACGCAATATTGTGATTTTTATTGTGCTGGTGATCGTGGCGGGTGCGCTGCTTGTGACCATGCTCCTGGTAAAAAAGCAGATCGACGCTGAGGACGAGCAGCTGGAATCCCAGAGCTCCAACCAACGCCAGGAGCTCAGTGAGGTGCGCCAGGAGAACCTGGACGTGATCCAGCAGGGCTATGACGCGGACATGCAGACCGCCCAGGAGTACCTGCCCGGCATTATCTGCTGGGGCGACAGCCTGACCGCCGGTTCCTCCGGCAACGTGTCCTTCCCGGCGATTTTGCAGAAGTACATCAATATCTATCTGTGCGACGTGTACGACTTCCGCTCCACGGTGACCAATCCCCAGGATTACGATTCCCGGGTGGACTGGGAGGACTACACCCTGACCGTTCCCGTGGTGAACATGGGCGCGGGCATGGAGGACAGCGCCACAGTGCTGGGCCGCAGCGGTGTAAGGCCTTACATCGTTTCCAAGGCCTTTACCATCCCGGCAACCTGCGAGGCGGTGAGCCTGAGCATCAGTTCCATGGATAAGAAGCAGGTCAACCCCCTGACCGCCGGAAACGGTGGGCTGAACCCGGTGACCATCGCCGGTGTCCAGGGCACTCTGAGTCTGGTCTCCCAGACCTACGGCCAGTACAGCTATGACTTCACCCGGCTGGAGGCCGGCAGCGAGGTGGAGGTGGAGGCCGGCACGCAGATCACCGCCGCCAGCACCGACGAATACCGGAACTACATCCATGTGATCTGGCTGGGTACCTACGGTGAGTATACCAGTTCCTCCAAGCTGGTGGAGGACACCAAGACCCTGCTTGCCCGGCAGAACGTGAACACCGACCGGTATCTGGTGCTGGGCCCCTGCACCCTCCGGGGCTCCTGGACCAACGCCGACAGCAGCACCCTGGACACCCTGGATTCCGCCATGCTTCAGGCCTTCGGCAGCCACTACATCAACGTGCGCAAGTATCTGATGGTGGACGGCGCGACCGATGCCAAGCTCACCTTAAGCCGGGAGGACAAGCAGCTGATTCAGCAGGGCAAGGTGCCCTCCGTCTTCCGCAGCAATGCCTCCGGCGCGGACCTGAACGGTGCGGCCTACCGGCTCATCGGCAAGCTTGTCTATGAGCGGATGGATCGGCTGGGCTTCTTCGAGGAAGTTCGCCAGGAGCTGGGTCTGGACAAGTCCACCCAGGAGCTATTGAAGGAAGACCCGGATTACTTCACCAAGCTCATCAACGCCACCTGACACCCGGGAAAGAAAGAGGATTTACTATGCAGTATACGGAAGAAGATACCATTGACCTTCTGGAGCTTGCCAAGGCGATCTGGAAAAACATCCTGATTATTGCCCTGGTTGCCGTGCTGCTGGGCTCCGCGGCCTTCGGCGTTTCCGCCTTTGTGCTGGAGCCCACCTATCAGGCCACAGCCTCCATGTACGTCAACAACAGCTCCTTCAGCTTAGGACAGACCAGCTTCTCCATTTCTACCTCTGAGCTGTCCGCCTCCAATTCTCTGGTCAGCGTGTACATTTACATCCTGGAATCCAGAACCACCATGGAGGACGTGATCAAGGAGGCAAACCTCAGCTATACTCCCACGGAGCTGGGGGAGATGGTGACGGCGCAGGGCGTGAACAACACCGGTGCCTTTGAGATCACCGTCACCAGCACCGATCCCGCCGAGGCGGAGCTGATTGCCAATACCATTGCCAAGCTTCTGCCTGACCGGATTGCGGAGATTGTGGACGGCAGCTCCGTGCGCATCGTGGACTACGCCATTATCCCTGCCCACCGCGCCGGCCCCAGCCTGGTGAAGAATACCGCCATGGGCATTCTGGCCGGCGGCTTCCTGGCGGCAGCGGTGGTGGTTGTGAATTTCCTGCTCAACGACAAGAGCAAGGAAATGATCCAGTGCGCCGACGATCTGAAGGAAATGTATCCGGACATCCAGGTTCTGAGCATGATTCCGGATATGCGCCAGTCCGACAAGAAGAACAGCTATTATTCCGATTATTACGGCCCTGTAAAGAGCAAACAGAAGGGAGGCGCGGACAATGGCAGAAAACAAGGTGCCTAATACCCCTGCGGCGGATAAGAAAAATCCCAACCGTACCGGTAAGGTCTGCGAATTTCTGACCTATTCCGGCCGGGAGGCCTTCAAGCGTCTGCGCACCAACGTGCTCATCAGCCTGGGAGACAAGACGGACAAAAGAGGACAGATCATCGGCATCACCAGTGCCCAGCCCTCCGAGGGCAAGAGCACCGTGTCCGTGAATCTGGCCTATACCCTGGCGGAGCTGGGCAAGACCGCTCTGCTCATCGACTGCGATATGCGCCGCCCCGCCATTCACGATATTGTGAGCGTGAAGCTGACGCCGGGTCTGGCGGATGTGCTGGACGGAGGCATCGCCCTCAACGACGCTGTCTCCCGCTATACCAGCTCCGCGGATAAGACCTTCTTTGATCTGATTCCCGGAGGCACCATCCCCGAAGACCCGGTGGAAAAGCTGAACTCCGGCCGGTTCCAGAAGCTGCTGGATGCCGCCGCCAACGCCTTTGACTATGTGGTGCTGGATCTGCCGCCGGTCAACGCGGTGGTGGACGCGGTGAACGTGTCCCGGTATGTGGACGGTATGCTGGTTGTCCTGCGGGAAGGCCACTGCCCCCGGTATGTGCTGGACGAGTGCATGGAGCAACTGCGCTATGCGAAGGCCAACGTGCTGGGCTTCGTGATGAACGGCTGCGTGGAGGGCGCCTCCAAGCACTATCAGTACGGCAGCCGCTATGGCTATGGCTACCGGTACGAGAACAAGAAGCAGTAAGCAAGCGGTAAAAAAGCCTCGCAGAGTTTGCCGCCAAAGCGGCAAATAAAATCAAATCATTTTGCGTCAGGGCGTGTACCTGACACAAAATACATCTCAGGCTGCAAGTGTGCGAGTTGTTCGCCCACAGGCGAACAAGGAGTGCGCGCAGCAGACTGCAAAAACTGGCGGAAAAGCCCCTGGGGCTTTTTCGACAATTCATGGCATTCCCTGCCTTCTGGCAGTCGAATACAAATCTCAGGGAAAGGAGGAATGTATTATGAAGAAGGCACTTGTAATGCTTCTGGCCGTGGTTCTTGTCATCGGCATGGCGGTTCCTGCTTACGCAGTTTCCAGCCCTGTAGGTGATAAGACCAGCTCTACGGCTACTGCCGATCTTCCCAAACTGACGGACGAGAGCAAGGGCTATGTTGAGCTGGTTGCCACCGAGGATGCCGAGGAGCTGTCCAAGGAGTCCCAGGCTACCTTTGCTGAGGCGCAGACTTCCCTGAAGGATGCCGCTCCTGCCGGCATGAAGACCCAGTATTTCTTCTGGTGCCACATCGTGGGTGAGAAGAGCCCTGTAGATGTGACCGTGGAACTCGAGGGGATCACCGAGCTGGTCGTGAAGCAGTACCTGGACGGCAAGTGGGTGGAGCTGAAGTCTGCGATCAACGCGGACGGTACCGTTTCCATCTACGGCCTGGTGGAAGGCCCTGTGGCTATTTTCACCAAGTAATCCAGCCCATCCAAAAGCGGGCCGGTCCGAAAGGATCGGCTCGTTTTCTGTTTTGGCAGCAAAGCCAGATTCTGCTTGCAATGCGACAATTTCTGTGATATGCTGTTACCGAGAAATTTCGCTTTGCGGTAACGACCCCTATGGCAGACCGGAATTGCGGCAAGGAGGGTCATCCATGATTGATTTCCATAGCCATGTGCTGCCCAAAATGGACGACGGGCCCAAAAGTCTCCGGGAGAGCCTGGAAATGCTGAGCCTGTGCTTTCAGCAGGGAGTGGACGCGGTGGTGAGCACCTCTCATTTTTACGCCGACCGGGAGGATCCCGGAACCTTTCTCCTGCGCAGGAATCGACGGCTTCAAGCCCTTCAGGAGGCCATGCTTTGCAGCACCGAGGTGTATCCCCGGATTATCCCCGGTGCGGAGGTGCTGTACTTTCCGGGCATCAGCCAAGCGCAGGAGGTGGCGGAGCTGTCCATTGCCGGGCGAGCCATTCTGATTGAGCCGCCGATGGCTCCCTGGTCGGACGACATGCTGGATGAAATCGTCTGTCTGGGGGAGAATTTTGGCAGAAGGCCTGTAGTCGCCCATGTGGACAGGTATATGAGAATGTTGGAGGATGACCGGCTCATCGACCGGGTGCTGGAGCGGGGACTGCTGGTGCAGGTCAACGGCAGCTATTTTCTGGACGAAAAGCGGCAGAAGGCCGCCATCCGCAATCTGAAAAAAGGAAAAATCCATCTGCTTGGCTCGGACTGCCACAATCTGTTCGGCCGTGCACCCAATCTGGGGCCGGCTCACCGGGTGATTCGCGGGGCGGGAGCCGAGGCGGAATTCCGGAGGCTCCAGGAAAACGCGCTGGAGCTTCTGGGACTGGAAGGAGAATTGGTATGAAAAAAGGAATTCTGTTGCTGCTGTGCGCGGCTTTGTTGGGGGCGCTGCTGCTGGGGGCGCTGTTTGTCCATGGGAAGACCCAGGATGCACCCATTGAAAACGCGGGCACGTCCCAAAATGCCGTCGTGAAGACGAAGACCCTGACCTATCAGGGGCAGGAATACCCCCTGAAGGCACACTTGCAGACCGTGCTGCTCATCGGCACGGACACTCTGGAAAAATATGAGGAGCAGACTGAGGGCGTCAAGCGGTTCTATAACCACAACCAGGCGGATTTTCTCATGCTGCTGGCCATTGACCAGGATACGAACACGGCGCAGCTGATTCAGCTGAACCGGGACACCATGACCGAGGTGCCCTGGCTGGACGTGCTGGGAGACTACGGCGGCACCGAGGTCAAGCAGCTGTGCCTGGCCTTCAACTACGGCGACGGCGGCAGAAAAAGCTGCAAGAATACCGCGGACGCGGTGTCGGCGCTGCTCTTTGACCTGCCCATTGACAATTATATTCAGATTCCCATGACCGCGGTGGGGCCTCTGAACGACCTGGTCGGAGGGGTTCCCGTGACCATTGAGGAGGATCTGACGGCGGTGGACCCGGCCTTCCAGGCGGGGCAGACCATCCGGCTCACCGGCAGCCAGGCGGAAAAATTCGTCCGTGCCCGGATGGTGCTGGAAAACGATACGAATCTGGCGCGGATGAAGCGTCAGCGAGCCTATATGGACAGCTTCCAGGCCTGCGCCCGGGCGGCCATCAACACGGATTCGGAGTTTACCATGAAGCTGCTGGAAAAGCTCGGCGATTTTTTGCAGTCCGATATGACCGCTCAGCAGCTGTCTGACCTGGTGACCCGGCTGGACAAGGGCACCGTTTCACCCATCCGCTATGCCGACGGCGAACTGCTCCTGGGGGAAAAGTACTATGAGTTCTATCCCGATGAGGCCTCCCTCTGGGAAATTGTCAAAGCTGCCTGCTGTGAATAAAAATGTGCGCCGCATCGTCATGCGGCGCACGTTTTTACAGTTGTCGGAAGCCTATTCAAAATAGCACTGTGATCTTTTTCAAGTGTTTGAGAATCATCGTACAATGCACTGGTGCGGGAGCACCCACGGCTCCCTTGTGTAAAGGGTGGTGCTCCGCGCAGCGAATCAAAATTACCATGACTGCCGGTGGCAGTCATACCACAATGTACTGCTGGCAAAAATCTTCGATTTTTGACTGAGGGATTGTCAAATTGCACGTTATTGAGAGTGCCCAGAAAAGTAGGAGTTCTGATCCCCTCAGTC
>CAKTOH010000015.1 GCA_934589705.1 uncultured Oscillospiraceae bacterium
AAATCACAAAACAGGCAGCGCCTTCAGGCGATGCCTTCCTGATTAAAATTAAGATTTTAATCAGGAAATAGTATTAGAAAATTCCCTGGAAGCTTGACTTCCAGGGAATTTTTGACTAACGGGAGGCGGTGCCACCGGTACCCAATGGCTTGACGAATACAGGTTCGCCGATTACGCATTGTCCGCCGGGGCACCCGGCTTGCGGAAGAAGGCGGCAGCTACGGCGCCGGGGCCCGCGTGGGTGCCGATCACGCTGCCGATGACGGTGCAGCGAAGAGAATCCACCCCTTTTTCCCACAGAGGCGTACTGTCGGCAATGTACTTTTTCAGAAGAGCGTCGGTCAGGCCGGTATAGCCCAGCAGAATGGGCTGGGAGAAATCAATGCCGCCGGCCTTGCCGATTTCCTGAACCAGCAGGTTGTTGGCCTGGCGGGAGCCTCTGGCCTTGCCCAGAATGTGAATCACGCCGTCCTCAATATTGACCACGGGCTTGATATTCAGAAGCCCGCCGGCGAAGGCGACCGCGGCGGAGATCCGCCCGCCCCGCTTCAGGTATTCCAGGGTATCCAGCATGGCAATCAGGCAGATATCCTTCTTCTTTTCTTCCAACGCGGCGGCGATTTCCCGGGCGCTCATTCCGGAATCCGCGCAGTTCAGGGCGTACTCGGCCAGAATTCCCGCGCCGATGGTCACACTGCCGCTGTCCACCACATAGAACTCCCGGTATTCCGCGGCGGCAAGCCGGGCACTCTGGCAGGTGCCGGAGAGCTGATGGGCCAGGGTGATGATCACGGCGGTGTCGCCGGCGGCGGCAATTTCGGAAAGGACAGCGTCAAAGGCGGCGGGAGTGGCCTGACTGGTGGTGGGCATCACGTCGCTTTCGATCAGGCGATTGTAGAATTCCTGATGGCTGATGGTCACGCCGTCCACAAATTCCTCGGTGCCGAAGGTGACGGTCAAAGGTACCACGGCAAACCGCCCGGCAATCTCCGGGGCCACATCTGCGGTGGAGTCGATAACGATTCTGACTGACATGGATTTCCTCCTTATTTTAAGAACAGACCCAGCAGGAATCGGTTCAGCCTGCTGGTGTAGGGCTGGTAGCGCATGGGCAGATCCAGCCAACATTTTTTATCCACAATGCTCTTCCGGTGGGAGAAGGCATCGAAGCCTGCCTTGCCGTGATAGGCGCCCATTCCGCTTTCGCCCACACCGCCAAAGCCCATCTGGGAGGTGGCCAGGTGAATGATGGTGTCATTGATACAGCCGCCGCCGAAGGGAAGCCGGGTGCGATACAGATTGATCTGCTCCCGGTTTCGGCTGAACAGGTAAGCCGCCAGAGGCTTCCCGCCGGATTCTACCTGAGAAATGATTTCGCCAAAATCCCGGAAGGTAAGCACGGGAAGCAGAGGACCAAAAATTTCCTCCCGCATGATTGCGTCCTCCCAGGTTACGTCCGTGAGGATGGTGGGGGCGATCCGGCAATGGGCTTCGTCGGTTTCCCCGCCGAAAACCACTTTTTCCGGGGAAATCAGCCCCAGTAAGCGGGAATAGTGCTTTTCGTTGACGATTCTGCCGTAATTGGGGTTGTCCAGGGGGTGCTCGCCGAACTGGGCGATAATTTGCGCTTTTAGGGCTTCCACCAAGGCGTCTCGGACGGATTCGTGGCAGAGGATATAGTCTGGGGCCACGCAGGTCTGGCCGCAGTTCAGGAACTTTCCGAAGACGATCCGCCGGGCTGCCAAGGCCAAATCGGCACTGGCGTCCACAATGCAGGGGCTCTTGCCCCCCAGTTCCAGCACGGCGGGGGTCAGGTGCTCCGCCGCCTGGCGCAGCACCACCTTGCCCACTGCCTGGGAGCCGGTAAAGAAAATGAAGTCGAATTTTAGTGCCAACAGGACGGCATTTTCCTGCCGTCCGCCGGTGACCACCGTTACAAATTCCGGCGCGAAGCAGCTCTCAACCAGAGAGCGGACGGACTGGGCCGTGGCGGGGGCGTAGGCGCTGGGCTTGACAATGGCGGTGTTACCCGCGGCAATGGCATCCACCAGCGGCTCCACGGACAGCAGGAACGGATAATTCCAGGGACTCATAATGAGCACATTTCCGTAGGGCACCGGCTGGACAAAACTGTGGGAGGCAAACTGAGCCAGAGGCGTCGGCACGGTTCTGGCACCGGCAAACTTCCGCAGGTGACGGCGCATATAGCTGATTTCCGACAGCACCAGCCCGATCTCACACATATAGCTTTCCGTCTCACTTTTGCCCAGGTCGTGCCTCAGAGCGTCACAGATTTCCGACTGCCGGGCTTCAATGGCTCGGTAAAGCCGATCCAGGGCTTCCAGCCGGAAGGCCACGGGCAATGTGGCACCGGTGCGGAAGAAATTCCGCTGAGTGGATAAAAGGGCTTCAGCTTGCTTGCTGTCCATGGCACTCCTTTCCGGCGACCTGCTCGTAGAAGAAGGTCAGCTCCTCCCGGGTCATGAGCCGGGGCACGGGGTAGAGAGGATTGGCCTCCTTTTCCGCGTGGGCGGCCATCACGGGAATGTCCTCGGGACGGATGCCCTCCAGAGTTTCCGGAATGCCCATCCGGGCGTTCAGCTGACGGATGGCACGGATGAATTTGGCGGCTGCCCCGGCATCGGATTCCTGGGCATCGGCAACTCCGGCGGCAACGGCAAGATCGTGAAGCTTCCGGTGGATGCAGGAGCCGTAGCGTTCCAGCACATAGGGCAGAAGCACCGCGTTGGCCAGGCCGTGGGGAACGTTGTACTGGCCGCCCAGGGAGTGGGCTACGGCGTGGACATAGCCCACATAGGATCGGGAGAAGGCAATGCCCGCCCGATAGGCGGCGGTAAGCATATTGCTTCTGGCCTCATAATCCCTGCCGTTCCGGTAAGCCCGCTCCACGTTGGCAAACACCAGCCGGGTGGCTTCCAGAGCCTCCTGCCGGGTCTGCCGGGTGGTGGAGCGGCCGATGTAGGCCTCCACCGCATGGGTCAGAGCGTCCATGCCGGTGGTGGCGGTGAGGTGGGGCGGCAGGGAGAGCGTGAGCCGGGCGTCCAGCACCGCGTATTTGGGGATGAGGACGAAATCGTTCATCACATACTTGTGCTGAGCCTGGGTGTCCGTAATGACGGCGGCCAGGGTGGTTTCGCTGCCGGTTCCGGCGGTGGTGGGAATGGCAATCAGGGTGGGAAGGGGACGCAGAATCCGCAGGGTGCCCTTGAGCTTGCCCAGAGGGGTGCCGGGCCGGGCCAGCCGAGCCCCTACAGCCTTGGCACAGTCCATGGAGGAGCCGCCGCCAATGGCAATCAAAGCCTGGCACCGGTAACGCCGGTACAGGCTCAATGCCTGCTCCACGTTGACCACCGTGGGATTGGGTCGGGTCTGGTCATAGACCGCGTAGGAAATGTCGTCTTCGTCCAGCACCGCCTCCAGCTGGGCGGCAATGCCGCTGCGGACGATGCCGGCGTCGGTGACAATCAGCACCCGACGGATATTTTCTTTTTGAAATACGGTGCTCAGTTCCCCGCAGTTGTGAAACACCTGCGGCTCCCGGTAGGGAAGCACCGGCAGGGCGGCTCGAAGAACGGCCTGGACACTGCGGCAGTAAATAGCTTTGATGGGATTCATAGACCCTCCTGACAGATTTTACGAAGATTTTCGGTAATGGAATCCAGGGCGTTGTAAAAAATTGTCCGGGTCTCCTCGGTCAGCCCCCTTCCGGCTCGCTCCACGGCTCGCTGGGCTCGCTGTGAAATGTCCTGGGCCAGAGCCTGACCCTCCGGGGTCAGCCGGAGATTTCCCCGGTAACGGTTGGCTCCGTCCCGGACGGCCAATCCCTTGGCCTCCAGAATGGACATCATCCGGGAGACATCCGCCTTGTCCCGACCGCAAAGCTCGGCGAGCCTGGGGGCGGTGAGTCCGTCAGGAAATCGGGACAGGGTGACAAGATAAGTGGCGTGGGAGGCTTTCAGACCGTACTTTCCCATTTCCTCCCCGGCAATTTGGTGCCAATACCGGGAAATTTCTGTAATTGCCAAAGAAAAACGTTCAAAACGTTGGAGCATAGATAACGCCTCCTGACTTGTTGAAGATTCAACGTTTGAGAGTATATCACAAAGATGTTGCATTGTCAACATCTTTGACAAAAGGAAAGCCCGCCTCTTTCGAGGCGGGCTGGGTTATGGGACGGACGGGGAATCCACCGGCCGCAGCCGGCGCATACAGTGGACATAATATCCGATTTCCGCCAGGGAGGTGAGGATCCAGGAGCAGGGGTAGAGCAGATACAGGGCGGTGATGGTGTGAAAATAGGCGAAAATGGTGTAAACCCAAATCACCCGGAATACACAGGAGCCCAGAATCACGATAACCGTGGGAATCAGACTGCGTCCCAGACCTCGGCAGGCGGCGATGGAGCAGTCCATGAAGGCGCTGATGGCGTAGGAGAAGCACATAATGTGCATTCGCTCCATGCCCGCGGCGGCAACCGCCGGGTCGTTGGTAAAGACGTACAGGAAGGGCTCGGCGCAGAGCCAGAAGCCCATGCCCAGAATGGCGGCGATCAGGAAGGCGTAGCCGAGGCTGATGTAGTAGCTTTTGTGCATCCGATCCGGCTTGCCAGCGCCCCAGTTCTGCCCCATGAAGGTGGAGCAGGCGGTGTAGAAGGCGGCCATCACGTTATAGATCACGTTGTCCACGTTCACCGCCGCGGCGTTTCCCGAAACCACCACGGAATCGAAGGAGTTGACGCCTACCTGAATGAAGAGGTTGGCAATGGCAAACACCGCGTTCTGAACGCCGGAGGGAATGCCAAGACCCAGAATCCGTCCGATCTCCTCCCGGTGCAGACGCAGAGCGCGCTTTTCCAGGCGGCAGCTGCCGCTCAGCCTTGCCATGTGAGCCAGAACCAGAATTGCCGATACGTACTGGGAAATCACGCTGGCCAGCGCCACGCCCTCCGCCGCCATGCCGCAGACGATGACGAAGAACAGATTCAGAAGAACGTTCAGAATTCCGGCAATGGTCAGATACAGCAAAGGCCGCCGGGTGTCGCCGGTGGCACTGAGCACCGCGTTGCCGAAGTTGAAAATGCCCAGAGCGGGCATACCCAGGGCGTAGATTCGGAAATAGAGCACCGCTCCGGCCAGCAGGTCTTCCTTGGTTTTCAGCAGCTCCAGCAGGGGCGTAGCCAGCAGCAGGCACAGTCCGGTGATGAGCAGTCCCATCAGGGTGCATAGAATCAGGGAGGTGTGGACGCAGCTGCGGGTGCTTTCCTCCTGCCGGGCTCCCAGGTACTGAGCCACCCGGACGTTGACGCCGTTGCCCAGACCAATGAGGAAGGCGGTAAACAGGGAAACCAGGGTGGTGGTGGAGCCTACGGAACCCAGAGCTGCCGCACTGGAAAACTTGCCCACCACGGCTACGTCCGCGATATTGAACAGCACCTGCAATAGCTGGGAGAAAATCAGAGGGATGCTGAACAGCAGAATATTTTTATACAACGACCCTTCGGTCATTTGAATGCCGCCGCAGTGGCGGGAAAGGGACTTTGTCATAGAAAAATCTCCTGATACGAGTTTTTCATAAAACGCTTAAAAGCGTTTTATTAGGCCGCAGGATTGCGGCCAGCGGCCACTGCCGCTAAAAAACGAAGTCAATACATTTCTTACCGCCGCCCAGGCGGTCTGCCGCGAAACGGCTTAAGTAAAATGATGAAATCATTTTATTAAGAAATAGTATAAATGATGTGAAATTCCGGCAGTTTCCGAGAAAAGCGCACTTGCTGCATTATAATGCTTTTCTGAAGGACTGTCAAGGATTCCCGAGGACAATTTTCCTGGGGTTCCGGAACAAAAACCCCGTTCCGGAGAATCCGGAACGGGAAACAGACTGCTATGTGACAGGATCAGTAAGTGTGAAGTAATAGCTGTAGGATACATTTGCCTGCTTGAGACAGATGATGGCAACAGCTTCAATGCTGATAGGAGCGTCAAACCGAATTTCCTTGACGGTCAGAGTACCATCCAGCTTGAAGGTTTTGGTGTACTTCCATTTTCCGTCTGTAGTCCGCACATACACGGCATTGTTGAAATTACCGTCCAAATTACCGCTGGATATATCGAGAATTTCGTAGTTGATTGTAAAACCCTTGCAATTTTCCAGGGGGACGGCAAGCTCAAAGGGATAGGTAGTACCGGTACTTCGTACAAATTTGGTGTCAGAGAATGTGCCTTCAATTTGGGTTCCGGATTGCAGGGAGTCCCCGGCGGTGTCGCTGTAACATACATCTCGGATGGTCATGGATTCCGAATAGGAATATTCCCCCTGCTTCTGGCAGATCACGGCGACGGCCTCAATGGAAACCGGGTCAAAGGTGAGCTCCACCGTCGTTTCCAGACCCTGTGGATAGAAGCTTTCCAATAGCTTCCAGCTGCCCTGGGTGGTGAGCCCATAAACCTCCATAATATAACGGCTGCCGGTCATGTCACCCTTGGTGACTTCGGTGATGCTGTAGTCCATGGTGAAGCCTACACAGGAGGCCAATGGCTCGTCGAAAACGAAGGGATAGGCGCAGTGATAGTTCCGCCAGATGGGTTCCTCGGAATAGCTGCCGGAAACGACGGTAGAGACACCCGTGGCTGAGGCAATGGATTTTGTAACGTTTTTAACGGTGTCCGGGGAGCAGGCAGAAAGGGTGAAAACCAGGCATAGTGCCGCAATGGATGCGATTATTCGTCTTTTCATCTTATTTCCCTCCCTGTAAATCAGTATAACATCTCTTTGCACGCGATGCAATAGGGAAAGAAAGAATAAGGAAAAGAACGAAAAGCCCCGTTCCGGAGAATCCGGAACGGGGAAAAGAATTGCTTGGTTTAGCCCTTCTCGGCCATTTCCTTCAGGGCATCCTTGCGGCTGAAGTTGGCACGGCCCTTCTCGTCGAAGCCCATGAACTTGACCCAGGTCATATCGCCCAGGTTCAGCACGTCCTCGACCTTCTCAACCCGGCGGTTCTCCAGCTTGGAGATGTGCACCATGCCGTCATGGCCGGGAGCGATCTCTACGAAAGCGCCGATGGGCAGAATCCGAACCACCTTGCCGTAGTAGAGCTTGCCCACCTCGGGAACGAAGCAGATGTCGTCCACCATCTTCTTGGCGGCGTTGGCGGCGGCAGCGTCCACAGCGGAGATGAACACGGAGCCGTCGTCGTCGATATCCACCTTGGCACCGGTATCGGCGCAGATCTTCTGGATGGTCTTTCCGCCGGAGCCGATGACCTCCCGAATCTTCTCCACGGGAATCTTCAGGGAAATCATCTTGGGGGCGTACTCGGAAACCTCCTCGCGGGGAGCGGGGATGGCCTTCAGAATCACCTCGGACAGAATCTCCAGACGAGCCTTCCGGCAGCGCTCCAGAGCGTCGGCGATGATCTCCATGGTCAGACCCTTGTTCTTCAGATCCATCTGAATGGCGGTGATGCCCTCGGTGGTACCGGCCACCTTGAAGTCCATCTCGCCGTGGAAGTCCTCAACACCCTGGATATCGGTGAAGGTTCTCCACTCGCCGGTCTCCTGGTCGGAGATCAAGCCGCAGGAAATGCCGGCAACGGGCCGCTTGATGGGCACGCCGGCATCCATCAGAGCCAGGGTAGAGCCGCAGATGGAGCCCTGAGAGGTGGAGCCGTTGGAGGACAGCACCTCGGACACCACACGGATGGCGTAGGGGAACTCCTCCACGCTGGGGATCACAGGCAGCAGAGCCTTCTCAGCCAGAGCACCGTGACCGATCTCCCGGCGGGAAGTAGACCGGGCAGCTCGGGCCTCACCGGTGGAGAAGGAGGGGAAGTTGTAGTGGTGGATATACCGCTTGGTCTCCTCGGGGTAGATGGTGTCCAGCTTCTGGGCGGCGGAAAGGGTGTTCAGGGTGCAGATGGACAGCACCTGAGTCTGACCGCGGGAGAACAGGCCGGAGCCGTGCACCCGGGGCAGAACGCCAACCTCGGCGTCCAGAGGACGGATGTCGTCCATGCCGCGGCCGTCCACACGCTTGCCCTGGAGCAGCCACTTCTTGACGACCTTCTTCTGCATCTTGTACAGGCAGACCTCAATGTGGGTCTCGAAGTCCTCATACTTCTCGCCGAACTTCTCCTGGAAGTCCAGACGGGCGGCGGTGAGCCGCTCCTCCCGGACGTTCTTGTCGTCGGTGTCCAGGGCGTACTCGATCTGGGGCAGGCCGTAGGCCATCAGATCGTCCAGCAGGTCGTGGTTGACGGCAGCCTTCTCGAAGGTGAACTTGGGCTTGCCGATCTCGGCCACGATGGAGTTGATGAACTTGACGATCTCCATGTTGCTCTCGTGGGCCACACGGATGGCCTCGTAGACGATGGACTCGGGAGCTTCCTTGGCCTCGGTCTCGATCATGACCACCTTCTCGAAGGTAGAGGAGATGCAAACGAAGCAGTCGCAGGCCTCCCGCTCGTCGGCGGAGGGGTTGATGATATACTTGCCGTTCAGGTGGGCAACGTTGGTGGTAGCCACGGGGCCGTTCCAGGGCACATCAGAGGAAGCGATGGCAATGGAAGCACCCAGGGAGGCTACGATCTCCACAGGGTTGTCATAGTCGTTGGCAAGAACGGTGCAGGTCACCACGGTGTCGTTGCGCAGCTCCTCGTCAAAGAGGGGACGCATGGGACGGTCGATGATCCGGCTGTTCAGAATGCCCCGCTCGGAGGGCTTGCCCTCCCGGCGGTTGAAGGAGCCGGGGATCCGGCCCACGGCGTACATCCGCTCCTCGAACTCGATGGTCAGGGGGAAGTAGTCGATGCCGGCCTTGGGGATGGGGTTGCAGGTGCAGGTGACCAGCACCACGGTGTCGCCGTAGCGGCAGATGCACTCGGCATCGGCCAGCTCCGCTACCTTACCGGTTTCCACGGTGAAGGGACGGCCGCCGATTTCCATCTCGTAAACATGGTGATTGGGATACTGTTTGCGGGTAATCATGAAAGAACCTCCTTAAAATTGTGGTTTTCCGGGAGGTTTAGCACTTGAAACTGATGCTTTTTTCGACTGTCATTGCGAGGCAGTGCGCACACTGCCGTGGCAATCCCCCTGAATGTTCAGGCGGTACGTTCAACCGGGGGGCTGCCACACCAGTTTGAGAACTGGTTCGCAGTGACACCGTTATCCAAAAACATCACTTTCAAACGCTAAAGGGACTCCCGGCGTTTGGGGATGCGAAAAGGGGGCGACGGTATCCGTCGCCCCGGGGACTTATTACTTACGGATACCCAGCTTGGCGATCAGAGCACGGTAACGGTTGATGTCCTTGTTTGCCAGATAGTCCAGCATCTTGCGGCGCTTACCAACCATCATCAGCAGGCCACGACGGGAGTGGTTGTCGTGCTTGTGGGTACGCAGGTGCTCGGTCAGCTCGTTGATGCGGGCGGTCAGGATAGCAACCTGAACCTCGGGAGAACCGGTATCGCCCTCGTGAGTCGCGTTGTCCAGGATGACCTGGGTCTTCTTTTCCTTCTGGATCATTGTGTTTTCCACCTTTCAATGTGTTTCCCGTCTGCCAAGTAGGGGCCAGTGGAATGCCGTTTGGGCTTTCTCCCGGAACTGAGCAGCGGGCATAAAAATATCTTCTGGTTCACACCAGCCCTCTCATATTACCATAAGCTTGCCCAAATGTAAAGGAAAATTTCCGCGTTTTTCCGATTATTTCCGGGCAAGCTTCAGCTTATCCAGGAAACCGTAGAGCCGATCGGGCAGGCTGTCCCGAACCAGGAGCAGCAGACCTACGGCGGCAAAGAGCACCGCCATCATGATGATGCTGAACATCCAGTCTCCGGAGAGAATCAGGTCGCCCGCGGCACAGGTGACCCAGGTGGGCAGAGGCAGGGCGATGAGCAGAGCCAGCAGATACCGAGCGGCCACAATACCGGAGTTGGCGGCGGCATAGGGAATGACGCCGTTGGGCAGACCCGGAGCCAGCAGCACCATCACCGTGTAGTAGGTGCGGTTCCGGCGGACGCTGAGGGTATCGAGGATTTTTTTCATCTTGGGGCTGGAGGCCGCAATGGCATTCAGCTGCTTTTTCGCGTGCTTTGCCAGAAAAAACACTGCCATATGGGAGCAGACAGAGGCGCTCAGACACACGGCGGCTCCCAGCCAGGAGCCCAGGACGATGCCCGCGGCCAGCTGAATGGGAAGGGAGGGCAGGACGATGGAGATCACCTGGACGAAGGACAGCAGCCACAGAAGGCAGGCGCTGTAGGTGCGGCTCTGGTTTTCCAGACAGGCTTCCAACGCCCCGTCATTGCCGCTGGACAGGGCGGCCCAGATATCGGGCACATAGATTCTCAGCAGCTCCACCATCAGACCGACGGCGAGCAGCAGCACAAATATCATAACGGCCAGGGTAATGGTCGCGGACCGGCGTTCTTGCTTCTGCACAGGCGATTTCTCCTTCTTTGGAAATACAGTGATTATACCGCAAAACCGGAAAAAGTCAAGAATATCAAGGGAAATCCCAGAGAATACCGGGGAAAAGCACTAACTGCGGACATTTGTCCGCAACAAGGCGAAAGAGAAGCGGCGTGGCCGAAGCCACGCCGCTTGAGACTGCCCCAGAACCATGTTATTGCGAAAAGGAGGGAATGTGGTACAATTCTCAGGTTCTTCTGAGAAGCATCGATAAACGCACTGGTGCGGGAGCACCCAGAGGCTCCCTTGTGTAAAGGGTGGTGCTCCGCGCAGCGAATCAAAATTACCATGACTGCCGGTGGCAGTCATACCACAATGTACTGCTGGCAAAAATCTTTGATTTTTGACTGAGGGATTGTCAAACCGTGCTTTATCGGAAGTGCTCAAAAAGGCGGGGTTCTGATCCCCTCAGTCATGGCCTTGCGGGAGACGGCCATGACAGCTCCCCTTGATCAGCAAGGGGAGCCTTTGCCCTCATCCGTCACGGCGAAGCCGTGCCACCCCCTTTACACAAGGGAGGGCAGATTACAATAACAACGTGTTTTCAGACTTTTTGACAAGCTGAAGCGGCGTGGCCGAAGCCACGCCGCTTGGATATTTGGTTGCCTGAGAACTTACATCTCGAAGGGCTCCATGCTCAGCACGGGATGGCCAACCTCGGACAGGTAGTTCAGCAGCTGCTCGGGATCCTCGGTGCAGATGGTTTCATCGGCGATCATGTCGGTGAAGTTCTCCACGCCGTACATCTCCAGAGCGGTCTTGTCCAGACGCTCACGCATCTGATCCTTCAGGATCTTGGGCAGCCACACGATACGGCCGGGGCCGCCTTCGGCAGCGATGAACTTCTTGGAAGCGATGAAGTGCTTGCCGTGACCCATGAAGCCGGGGGTCTGAACGCCGCCGCCGGTCATGGAGGCCATCTCGGAGAAGGTCATGCCCAAGGGGGTCATACCGGCGTGCTCACGGCAGGTAATGACAACGCCCATGCTGACAGGCTCCACGCCGCAGATACACTCGAAGCAGCCGCAGGAGGTCATGGGATCCTGGAACAGGGAGTACAGAGTGACGTGCTCCAGAGCGCCGTGGCTGTACTTGCTGACAGCCTCGTCCACGCTGGTGTAGCGACCCAGATGCTCGTCCAGGCAGCCTTCCTTGGGGATGGGCTGGCAGGGACCGGCGGGATCCAGCTCCTTGGTGGCCTTGGCATCCAGCCAGGACACGGCGCCGCACAGACCCAGACGCTCGGGGGTAACGATACACACATGGCTGGGGGAGAAGGCCTGGCACATGATGCAGGTGTAGTAGTCGGAGACGGACTCGTCGGTCATGGAGGCCAGACGGGCGTCACGCTTGTCGAAGACCTCGTTGGCGGCTGCACGGAGCTTGGCGTTCTGCTCGGCGTCCACCACGATGGTCACCTGGCACTTGTCCACAACGGCCTCGAACTCGCTCTTGACCTTGGCGTAGAGAACCTCGCCCAGGTGACGGAACTTGAAGCCGGCCTCGAAGTCAGCCTTGCTGATACGGATACGGATCATGTCACGCTGACCGGTGTGCATTACGCCCTCGATGCAGTTGATCCAGGAGTGGATCTTCCGCTCCATAACGGACTCGAAGTCGGGCTGCATGGCCTTGCCGGCAACCTCCACGGTGTAGCTCAGAGAGATCTTGGAGCCCACGGGGATGTCGTCGATTTCGGGGCCGACGACGGTGATCTTGTGATCCTCCACCTGGGCGGCTTCTCTGGTCTGCACCAGCTCGAAGCAGTCCACACGGGAGCCGTCCACTTCCACCTGCATATCGCCCCGGCGGATGATTTCGCCCTCGAAAGCGGAGGCGAAGGCCACGGGAATGTCGATGTTGGTGATCTTGATCTTGATGCCGCGAGCCTCCAGAGAGGTGGCGTTCCACTTGGAAACGTCCAGCTGCTGGATCAGGGACTTGGGAACCCGGAACATATTCTCGGTCTCGTTGGAGACAACGGGGAAGCCCAGGGCGATGGCGCCGGCGCCGCAGGCAACGATCACATCGTCCAGAGGAGCGAAGGCGTTGACGAAGGCGGGCACACGCTCGAAGGTGTACTTCATCAGGCCAGCCGCGTCGCCGGGCTGGATGTTGCCGAAGATCAGAGCGGCACGGACGGCAACGGACACGACGTGGATGACGGAAGTGACTTCCTTACCCAGGGGGATGACCCGCAGGTTGTCGCCGGTCTTCACGCCGGCCTCCTCCAGCTGATCGATGACGCCGCCCACCAAAGTGACCAGCATACCCTGCGCCTGGTAGCTCTTGACCAGGTCAACGGCTTCCTGGGTGGTGGGAGCCTTGCCCAGAATGACGGGAACGCCGGGGATATCGCCGGTAACCAGGGGAACACCCAGGCTGCGGACGATGGCATCGGGCAGATGACCGTAGCAGGGAGCGGTGTAGGGCTCCGCGCCGTCGATGTACTTCAGAACCTCGATGAACTCGGCGCACAGGGCGGTGGCGATGCCGGACATGAAGGCGTCATGGAGCCGGTTCTCCCGGGTCATCAGGGTCTTCACCACGCCCAGAGCCTCCTTCAGCTGGCCCAGGGTCTCAACCTTCACACCGGTCACGCCGTAGTAGCAGGGAAGGCTGTAGGCGGTGCCGGGGAAGGAAACGGCATGGTCTTCGCCGTACTGTGCAATGGCGCCCTTGATTGCGGCCTCGGTCAGGCCGTAAACCGCATCGTTGCCGCCAAAAACTCTTTCAAAAAGTGTCACGGTTTTTCCTCCTATTGTTAGTTAGTTTCCTCGGAATCCAGAACATCCTTGATTTTCCGGATTTCGTCGATTGCCGTGGGGCTGAAGTCGTAGGGCGATTTGCCCTGACGATCCGCGTCCATGATCTCCGTGTTGTAGTGGATAAAGCCCAGCAGATCCTCGGCGGGAATCTGGGATTTGACAAATTCCTCGTCCCGGATATCCCGAACCTTATTGGCTACCACCCGCACCTGCTTGACCCCCAGGTCAGCGGCCAGCCGCTTGACGTTGTGATAGGTCTGCACGCTCCGGGCACCGGGCTCAATGACCACGATAAACTGATCCATGTTGCCCGCGGTACCCCGCCCCAGATGCTCCAGCCCCGCCTCCATGTCCATGATGACCACGTCGTTCTTGCGGTAGGTCAGGTTTGCCAGCACCGCCTTGAGCATCACATGCTCCGGGCAGACGCAGCCGCTGCCGCCCAGATCCACCGTGCCCATGACCAGCAGCTTTACGCCGTTGATCTCCCGGGAGAAGGTGTCGGGAATGTCAGCCACATAGGGGTTGAGCTTGAAGAACTTGTTGGCGGCGTTTGCGCCGGTACGCTCTTCCACCAGAGTGCGCATTTTGGAGATGGGGACGATGGCGTCCACTTCCTCCTGAGAAAGTCCCAGCGCCAATCCCAGATTGGCATCGGGATCCACGTCGGCGGCCAGGACGGTGCGTCCCTCGTCGGCGTAAAGCCGGGCCAGCGTGGAGGACAGGGTGGTTTTGCCCACGCCGCCCTTACCGGTAATCGCTAGTTTCATTGGAAAAAGACCTCGTAATTGTTAATGTAAGACGCTTCAGGCAGCTTCAATCAGATGCCCAGGGCGGTACGCTTGGCCTCGATGCGCTCAATCATCAGGTCGCCCAGCTTCTCGATGTCGGTTTCGACGGTGTAGTTGGCCTCGACCCAATCCTTTACGCCGTGCTCGCCGGTCAGCAGAGCGCAGACTTCCTCGGAGCCCTTGACGTAGGGGTCAACACCCAGGAAGGTGTCGATACCGGTGGCGATGACGTAGTTGCCGATGGACACGGCCTTCTCGGACATCCACTCGGGAGCGCAGCCCACAACGGGCAGCTGGGAGATGGGAATGCCGGAATCCTTGGACAGCTCGGCAGCCAGCAGCATCATACGGGAGATATCCACGCAGGAGCCCATGTGCAGGACGGGAGGAATACCGGCCAGCTCACACACACGCTTCAGACCTGCGCCGCAGTACTCCTTGGCCTTCTCCGGATCCATGAGGCCGGCCTTGGCGGCAGCCTGAGCGGAACAGCCGGACACGATCAGGATGATGTCGTTCTCCAGCAGCTTCTTCATCAGGCCGATGTGGGCAGCGTCGGGACGAACCTTGGGGTTGTTGCAGCCGACCATGGCCACGGCGCCCCGCAGAACACCGGAGGTCACGCACTCCAGCAGGGGCTTGGTGGTGCCGAACTCGTCCACCTGGGAGTTGGCAACGCCGTCGAGAACCTTGACAATGGCCTCTAGGGAGTAGCCAACCCGAGCCTTCTGCTTCTGGTCGGGGATGTTGACCAGCTGAGGATCCCGGTTCTTGAAGTTCTCAATGGCCATTTTCACGATGGCCTTGGCGTTGTCACCGGCAGTCTCGGCGGAGAAGCGGATGAACTCGGAATCGGGAATCCGGGCAATGGGGGAGGTGGTGACGAACTTGGTATGGAAGCACTTGCTCAGGGGGCCCAGTGCGGGGAAGATGCACTGCACGTCCACGACGATGGCTTCGCAGGCGCCGGTGAGAACCACGTTCTCCTGGCTCAGGAAGTTACCGGCCATGGGAACGCCGTGACGCATGGTGACCTCGTTGGAGGTGCAGCAGACGCCGGAGACGGTGATGCCCTTGGCACCCAGGCTCTTGGCGTAGGCGATCATCTCGGGATCATTGGCGTAGTAAACGATCATTTCGGACAGGGAAGGATCGTGACCGTGAACGACGATATTCACGTTGTCCTTCTCCATAACGCCCAGGTTGGCCTCGGTGTCGATGGGCTTGGGTGTGCCGAACAGAACGTCGGAGAACTCGGTGCCGGCCATGGAGCCGCCCCAGCCGTCGGACAGACCGCAGCGCAGAGCCTGGTGGATCAGTGCCTCAGGCAGAGAAGAGCAGCCCATGTGGGTCATGTGCAGAGCGGTGGAAACTTCCCGGTCGATGGCGCGAGGCTCAATGCCGGCGTCATGCCACAGCTTCTGGGTGTGCTCGGGAGCCCGCTTCAGGAACCGCTGGGTGCCGAAGGGCTTGCCGTACTCCAGCAGAGCCAGCTCGGCAATTTCGTGGGCCAGGTCGTAGATGTCCTTGCCCTCGGTTTCTACGCCCCACTCCTTGGCAATGCGGATCAGCTTTTCGGGGTCCTTGACGGTGTAGTTGCCGCCTTCACGGGTCTGGTACAGGGTATGGCAGATTTCCCGGCCATGGTCAGAATGGGTTGCGGAACCGCCTGCGGTGAAGCGCAGGAAGTTACGGGCGACGATGCCGTGCACATCGCAGCCGCAGATGCCCCGGGGAGCCTTCTTGGTGATGCGGCAGGGGCCCATGGCGCAGATACGGCAGCAGGTGCCGCTTTCGCCAAAGCCGCAGTGAGGAGTCTGGTTCTTGACACGCTGCTGCCAGGTGTCGGCACCGACCTTCTGTGCCGTTTCCAGCAGAGAATTGGTGGCGGCTTCCATCTCCTCGACGGTGGTAGTAAATGCCCAATCCTTCAAAGTGATTTCCTCCTAATCGTTGATTCTGATAACGAATAATAACACTTATGCCGCGCATAAGGTATCGATATTATTTTACTAATTAAACACAAGAATGTCAATCGTGCATATTCACACAATTCTCCCCATTTTCTCATCCCCCCTGGGGGGATTTTTGGTCAAAGTGCATGAGCCTTTGAAAAGGGATACTGTCTGAATTTGGGGAAAATAGAAGAAACCCGCCTCCCAAAGTTGAGAAAGCGGGTGAATTCCGGGGTATTTTGGGGCTTTCCGGGAAGTTGGCATAGCTGTGGCCGGGTCGGAGCTTCTGCTCCCGCAGCCGGGCAAGACGGGAAACGGTGACGATTTCGTAGTTCTGAGCCAGCAGGGCATCGATGATGTCCAGCGCGGCCCGGACGGAACTGTCCGACATGTCGTGCAGCAGCACGATATCCCCGCCCCGTACATTTTTCAGCACTGCCTTTTCGATGGCGGCGGTGTCCTGGGTGCTCCAGTCCCGGGGATCCACCGACCAGCCTAAGATTGCCAGATTCCGTGCCTGGGCCACCTGGCGCACGGCATCGGAGCAGCACCCGCCCGGCGGACGGAGGAAGGCCGGGACGCAGCCCTTGGGCAGCAGAGCCTGGGATCGATCCAGCTCTTCGGCAATGTCCCGCCGGCTCATATTTTTCATGTTTTTGTGGCTGTAGCCGTGGAAACCAATCTCGTGACCCTCGTCAAATATCCGCTGGGTCAGCTCCGGATAGTCCTTCATCCGGTAGCCGCACAGCAGAAAGGTGGCGTTTACGCCCCGGTCATAAAGCCCGTCCAGCAAAGCCCGGGTGTATTTGCCGGAGGGGCCGTCATCGAAGGTCAGAGCCACATATTTGACTTCCTTTGCCCGGACGGGCAGAACCAGCTGACACAGGCACAGGATCAACGCCAGAAATCGTCCCATGAGAATTCGCTCCTTTCCGTTGACTGAAACGTGAAATTAAGGTATACTATATTTATTTGGAGGACTCCAATATGAAACTGATCTGCCCAATTTGTGAAAAAGACCTGTCCCGGCAGGAAAAAAGCCTGGTCTGTCCCATGGGACACCGCTTTGACATCGCCCGACAGGGCTATGTGAATCTGCTCACCGTTCAGCGGCGGCACTCCGCCCATCCGGGGGACACCCGGGAGCAGGTGCTCTCCCGCCGGGAATTTTTGGAGGGTGGCTTTTACGTGCCCATTTCCGATGCTCTGAACGATGCCGCCAGGCGGCACGGAGCGGAAGACCCGATTCTGGACGTGGGCTGCGGTGAGGGCTACTATTCCGCCCGGCTGGCGAAGGCTCTGGGCGCGGAACTCACCGGCCTGGACGTATCCAAGGAGGCGGTGCGGTGCGCCGCGGCGAAATATAAGGATTATCGGTGGCTGTGCGCTACCGCCGCCCAAATCCCGGTGGAGACCGGTGCCGCGGGGGTGGTGACGAGCCTGTTTGCCATTACCCTGCCGGAGGAATTTCACCGGGTGCTTCGGGAAAACGCCCTGTTTTTCCAGGTGCTTGCCGCCCAGGATCATCTGCTGGGTCTGAAGAAAATCATTTACGACGAGCTTGTTTTCCGGGAGAAGGACACGGTGCCGGAGCTTCCCGGCTTTACGCTGGTGGAATCCCTGCCTATCCGCTTTTCCTTCACCGTGGAAGGAGCGCAGGTACAGAACCTCTTTGCCATGACGCCCCATCTGTTCCGGGTAAGCAAGGCGGGAGCCCAGCGGCTTCGGGAAACGGAACGCCTGACGGACACCGCCAGCTGCGTGCTGAACGTCTTCCGGCGGGTATAATTTCCCCGGAAAGTCCCGGCTTTATGAATGGTAAAATGTCGAAACGGAGAGAATAAATGCTGAATCAATTACAGGCCATCTGCAATAAATACGAGGAGCTCTGCGCCCGGTCGGAGCAGCCGGATTTTTACGCCGATCCCCAGAAGGCGGCCAGGCAGCTTCGGGAAAAAAGCGACCTGGAGCCCATCGTGGCGTGCTATCAGGCTTACCGTCAGGCGGAGAAGGACATGGCGGATGCCCAAGAGCTGATGAACGATCCGGAGATGAAGGAGCTGTGCCAGGAAACCTATGCCGCCGCCAAGACCGCCAAGGAGGAGCTCCACGAAAAATTGCAGATTTTGCTGCTGCCCAAAGACCCCAATGACGAAAAGAACGTGATTGTGGAAATCCGGGGCGGCGTCGGCGGGGAGGAAAGCGCCTTGTTTGCCCACAGCCTCTTTCGGATGTACTCTATGTACGCCGCCAAGCAGGGATGGAGCGTGGAGCTGCTCAATTACAATGAAACGGAGCTGGGGGGCGTGAAGGAGGCGGACTTCGTCATCAACGGCCGGGGAGCTTATTCGAGGATGAAGTATGAGTCCGGCGTTCACCGGGTTCAGCGGGTGCCGGAGACGGAGTCCGGCGGCCGGGTTCACACCTCCACGGCCACCGTGGCGGTGCTGCCGGAAATGGAAGAGGTGGACGTGCAGATCAATCCGGCGGACATCGAGATGCAGGTCTACCGGGCTTCCGGTGCCGGCGGTCAGCACGTCAACAAAACCAGCTCTGCCGTCCGGCTGATTCACAAGCCCACGGGCATTGTGGTGGCCTGCCAGGAGGAGCGGAGCCAGGTGCAGAACCGGGAAAAATGTATGCGGATGTTGGCCTCCAAGCTCTATGAGATGGAGCAGGAGAAGCTGGACTCCCAGGTCACCGGCCTGCGCCGGAGCCAGGTGGGCACGGGGATGCGCAACGAGCGGATCCGCACCTACAATTTTCCCCAGGGTCGGGTCACCGATCATCGGGTGAATCTGACCCTTTACCGGATCGATTCCGTCATGGACGGAGACTTGGACGAGATCATCAACGCCCTGGCCACCGCCGACCAGGCAGAGAAATTAAAGAACGCAAAATAAAGCCTTCCCTTGGGGGAAGGTGGCACGGCAAAGCCGTGACGGATGAGGGCATACACCCGGACAGCGGTGCCCATTAGAGGTAATTATATGGAATTCATCACCCATTCCCCGGAGGAAACGGAAAAAATCGGGGAAGCACTGGCAAAAAGTTTACAGCCCGGGACTGTCCTTGCCTACCGGGGAGATTTGGGAGCGGGCAAAACCGCCTTTACCCGGGGCCTTGCCCGGGGTTTGGGCTGCAAGGAAACGGTTACCAGCCCTACCTATACCATTGTCAACGAATATTTGGGCGGGCGGCTGCCCCTGTTTCATTTTGACATGTACCGGCTGGCCTCCTCCGACGACCTGTGGGACATCGGCTGGGAGGACTATCTGGAGCGGGAGGGCGTGTGCGCCGTGGAGTGGAGCGAAAATGTGGCCGATGCCATGGAGAACGCCGTCACCGTGACCATCGAAAAGCTGGGGGAAACCACCCGGCGGATCACCATCGAAGGGGGACAGGGATATGCTGATTTTAGCCTTTGAGACCAGTGCAAAGGCGGCCTCGGCGGCACTGCTGGAGGATGGGAAGCTCCTGGGAGAGTGCTACCAGAATACGGGACTGACCCACAGCCAGACCCTGCTCGTCATGGCGCAATCCCTGCTTGACCAATGCGGGAAAACCGTGGAGGATGTGACCGCCGCGGCAGTGGCGGCAGGCCCCGGCTCCTTTACCGGCGTGCGCATCGGCGTGGCGGCGGCCAAGGGCTTTGCCTGGGGTCGGGAAATTCCCTGCTACGGCGTGTCCACGTTGGAAGCCATGGCTCTGTCCTTCGGCGGCTATCAGGGCTATGTGTGCCCCTGCATGGACGCCAGAAGAAGCCAGGTTTATAACGCTCTGTTTTATGTCAACCATGGAAAGCTGGAGCGGAAAACCCCGGATCGCGCCATTTCCCTGGCGGATTTGGGGGCGGAACTGGAAAATTTGAAAGAACCGATTTTTTTGGTTGGCGATGGCAGCAATCTGTGCTATAATACCCTATTGGAGCGTGTTCCTGCCCTGGTTCTGCCTCCGGAGCACCGGATGCACCAGCGGGCTTCCGGCGTTGCCCTGTGCGCTGAGGCTATGGCGAAGGCCGGGGAGCCCGGCGATGCCAACGCCTTGACCCCCAACTACCTGCGCCTGAGCCAGGCCGAACGGGAGCGGGCGGAACGACTGATACGGAAAACCAAATAAGTGAATAAAGGAGAAAGAAACAATGGCTAAAGTATGCGTCCTCGATCATCCCCTGATTCAGCACAAGCTGGCAATCCTGCGCAGCAAGGATACCTCGGTGAAGGAGTTCCGGGAGCTGGTTGGCGAAATCGCCGGCCTGATGTGCTATGAAGCGACCCGGAACCTGCCCCTGAAGGAGGTCAAGGTGGAGACCCCCATCACCACCGCTACCTGCCGGATGCTGGCCGGCAAGAAGATGGCAATCGTGCCCATTCTGCGGGCAGGCCTGGGCATGGTGGACAGCATGGTGTCTCTGATTCCCTCTGCCAAGATCGGACATATCGGCCTGTACCGGGATCCTAAGACCCACAAGCCTGTGGAGTACTACTGCAAGCTGCCCGATGACATCGGCAACCGGCAGGTATTCGTGGTGGATCCGATGCTGGCAACCGGCGGCAGCGCCATCGCGGCCATTGATTTTCTGAAGCAGCACGGCTGCAAGAACATCATTATGATGAACATCATCGGTGCTCCCGAGGGTGTGGAGGCCGTGACCAAGGCCCACCCCGATGTGGACGTGTACCTGGCGGCTCTGGACGAGGGGCTCAACGAGAACGCTTACATCGTTCCCGGTCTGGGCGACGCCGGCGACCGGATTTTCGGCACCAAGTAATCCTGAATTTTGAGTAAAGATAAAAACCCCTCGCCTGAATGTTCAGGCGAGGGATTTTTTTATGCTTTCCCGGAGGGACAGGCCACATCGCCCTCCCAGAGGACGCAGCCGCCCTTGTGCTGACGCTGGGCCTGATACAGAGCCTGGTCTGCCCGCTCCAAGAGGGCGGCCATGGACACTTCCGCGTTTTCGCACAGCACCACGCCGCCGGAACAGGCGGCGCCGGTACCGTCGGGCAGGATGAATTTGGAGGTATCCCGGACAATATCCTTGCTTTTGCGCAGAACCGCCGAGGCCAGCCGCATTCCCTTGAGGATGACGGCAAATTCCTCGTCGCCGTAGCGGCAGAGAATGTCGCCGCTGCGGGTATTCTGGCGCAGCACGCTGGCAAAATGCTTGAGCAGCTTGTCGCCGGTGGCGTGACCCAGGGAATCGTTCATGCGCTTCAGATCATCCAGGCTGAGCAGGAACACCGCCAAGGGATAGTTCTCCGGCTGCATGGCGTCCAGCGCGGACTGGAAGCCCCGACGGTTCAGAAGCCCAGTCAGGTAATCCCGGCAGGCCTCGGAGATCATGGACCGCTCCCGGGATTTGTAGGCGTTGAGGGTGTTCATCCATTCCACCCGCTTGCGCAGACATCGGGTGCACTGGATGTCCCTGGGCTTGAAGGCAATGTCGTCCACATCCAGCCCCAGCTCCTGGATCTGGGGCTCCTGCTGTAAGGTGGTGGCGATCATAATGGGAATGTGCCTGGGGGCTGTGACCCGCCGCAGGGCACTGACGACGCTGGCCGCGCCGGGCTCCGGCAGGGAGCCGCTGACAATCATGGCGGCAAGGCCGTTGGCGTTTTCCGACAGGAAGGCCTGTGCCTGCTCACAGTCCGCCGCCTGCACCACCTGATAAACGTCAGCGAAGGCCTCTGCCAGCAGGTTGCGGCACCGGGAATCCTCCTCGGCGATCAGCAGGAACTGCTTGGCCTGGGCACTGCCGGGGGAAGCGGGCAGGGGAACATCCTGACGCTGGGAGAAATCTTCCAGCAGCTCGCCGTACTGCGCATGGGGCACGGGCTTGGAGAACAGATATCCCTGGACATAGTCGCAACCGATTTCCTGAAGCCGGCTGAGCTGATGCGGAGTCTCCACGCCCTCGGCTACCACGCTCAGATTCATCCGGTGAGCCATCTCCACAATCAGCCGGAGAATGCCCCGGTCGGCGCTCTGGGAGGTCTCGCTCTGGACAAATTTCATGTCCAGCTTCAGAATATCCAGCTTCAGCTGGCTGAGCATATTCAGGGAGGAGTAGCCGCTGCCGAAGTCGTCCATTTCGATGATGAAGCCCTTGGCCCGGAGCGCGTCCACCGTGGCGATGATCTGCTTGGAGTTTTCGGTGTAGGCGCTTTCCGTGATCTCCAGATGGAGAAGCTTCGGGTCAATGCTGTATTTTTGGGTCAGCTCCAGAAGAAAATCCACCAGATCCGGCTGACACACATCCGCCCGGGAAACATTTACGGAAACGGGCAGAGGGGGATAACCGGCCTCCTGCCACCGATGCAGCAGAACGCAGGCCTGCTCCCAGACAAACCGATCCAGCTGGTAGATAAAGCCGTTGCGCTCGAACAGGGGAATGAACTCCCCGGGAGACATGAAGCCCCACTCCGGATGAATCCAGCGAACCAGGGCCTCGGCACCGCACAGCTGGCTGTCGCTGGCCCGGTATTTGGGCTGCAAATAGACGGTGAACTGGCTGTTTTCCAGAGCCGCCTCCATGTTGGAGGTGATGCTCTGCTCCCGCAGAAGCTTTCTGCGCAGCGCGTCATCGTAGACGGCGATGGTTTGATCGTACTGCCCCTTGATGCTGTCCGCGGCCAGCAGAGCCCGGTCGCACATATATTCCAGGGGCAGGAACCGGTCGTGAATCTCGTAAACGCCCCATTTCAGCTCGACGCTTTTCAGCTCCTCGGGGAAATTCATATGCCGTGCGATGGTCGCCTTGGCAGCATCCACCTTTTCCCGTTCCTGCAGGCACACGAATCGGTCGGCGGAATACCGGCCGGTGACGCCGCCCGCGCCGAGCTGCTCGTTGATGCCCCGGGCAATGCGCTTGAGAAGCTGATCTCCCGCGGCAATGCCGAAGGTGTCGTTGTAGAGCTTGAAGTTGACGATATTGGAGCAGACGATGCTGTATTCCCGGTCGGGATTGCTCATGAGCACGGCCTGAGCCTGCTGATAGAAAAATTCCTTGCTGTAAAGTCCCGTGAGCTGGTCATAGCGGAACTGGTTGATCATGGAGGCGGTTTCCCGCAGGTGGATGATGCTGGCGATCCGGTGGAGGATCACCTTGGGACGGTAGGGCTTGGGCACAAAATCCGTGGCTCCGTGGGACAGAGCGGCCACCTCCGCGTCCTCGCTGCCGTTCTGGGTCATGATGATGACCGGAATCAGGGATAGCTGGGAGTCTTTCTTGATGGTATCCAGGAAGGCATAGCCGTCCATGACGGGCATGATGATGTCCAGAAGAATCAGAGCAATGTCGTCCCGGTGGGTTTGCAGAATGTCCAGAGCTGCCTGGCCGTTTTCCGCTTCCAGCGTGGCGTACTGCCCGGAAAGAATTTCCACCAGCATGGCGCGGTTCAGCGCGTCGTCCTCGACAACCAGAATTTTTTCCTGTGACAGCATTCTCTTCCACCTCGATAAAACACATAATGCCGGAAACGGCAAATTGGATTACAGTTATATGATAACAGACTTTGAACAAAAGGTAAAGAGGCGAATAGTGAAATATCCTATCTTTTTCGGTTACGTTTCCAAAAAATCAGCTTAATCCTTTTCTTTTGTGAAAAAGATGGCGATCAGGGAGCTGATCAGCAGCAAATAAGGGTAAAAGAGCCAGCGCATGATCTGGAAGGCGGACAGGGTGATTCCCAGCTCGGCGGTGGCGGAAATGGCAACCAGCATCTGGGCGCCGTAGGGGATGATCCCCTGGAAAATGCAGGAGAAGGTGTCCAGCAGACAGGCCGAACGCTGAGGGGAAATGCCGTAGCGGCCGCTCATTTCCTTGGCGATGGGGTTTGCCATGACGATGGCCACGGTGTTGTTGGCGGTGGCGATGTCCATGGTGCCCACCAGCAGACCAATGCCCAGCTGGCCGCCCTTTTTCCCACGGAAGAGCCTGCCGATGGCGTAGAGCAGGGCGTCAAAGCCGCCGTAGACCCGGATCAGGCTGCACATGGCGGCCACCAGAACGGCTACCATGCTGGTTTCAAACATACCGGCGGCACCGCTGCCCATGCCGGCCAGCAGCTCCGTGGGGGCGGTCTGGCCGGTAGCGAGCATAATGAGACTGCCGGATACAATGCCGACGAGAAGCACCACGAAAACGTTGATGCCCGCGATGCCCCCTGCCAGCACCAGCACATAGGGCAGAATCTGCACCAGGCTGTAGCTGTGCTCCGGCGCGGCGGGAGCCTGGCCCAATGTCAGCAGGAGAATGAGCGCCAGAGTGCCCAGGGCGGCGGGCAGGGCAATGCCGAAATTGCCCCGGAATTTGTCCTTCATGGCGCAGCCCTGGCCGTTGCAGGCGGCAATGGTGGTGTCGGAAATGAAGGACAGGTTATCGCCGAACATGGCGCCGCCCACCACCGTGCCCACGCACAGGGCGGTGTCGTAGCCCGAGGCCTGAGCCACCTCCACGGCAATGGGAGCGATGAGGGTGATGGTGCCTACGCTGGTGCCCATGGCGGTGGAGACAAAGCAGGCCACTACAAACAGAACGGCCACCGCGAAATCCGCCGGGATCAGATCCAGCATGAAATAGGCCACGCTCTGAGCGGAGCTGCGGCCCACCACGCCTACAAAGGCACCGGCGGTGAGGAAAATCAGCAGCATGGTGATGATGTTCTTATCGCCAACGCCCTGCCCCATAATGGTGAGCTTATCGTCAAAACTGAGCTTCCGGTTTTGCAGACAGGCCACCAGAATGGCCGCCAGAAAGGCAATGACAATGGGAATGCTGTAAAAGCCCATGGGAATTTTCAAGCCGTATTCGAACAGAAGCCCCAGCCCCAGGTACAGAACCAGAAATACCCCAATGGGCAGCAGCGCGATCGGATTACCTTTTTTCATTCTTTTTCCCCCAAGTAAAACGTATTCGTGAATTATTTTTTAATTTATCATAAATATCAGTTTCCGTCAATGGCAGGGGAAAATATTTGGTTATATTGCCGGAAATCACCCAAAGGGAAGGGAGAATCGGCGGGAAAACGGGAAAGAACCAGCCCCCGGCGTTGCCGGAGGCTGGTTCTAGCGTGTCAAAAAAGTCCGAAAGATACGGTGTCATTCCGAACCAGTGGTGCTCCGCGCAGCGAATTAAAATAGTGATGATTGCCAGTGGCAATCATACCGTAATATATCGCAGACTGGTGTGGGAATCCCCCGGATAGAAGTAAAAGCCACTGGTTTATGATCTAAAATGTTTGAAAATTCGGGGGATTGCCACGGCAGTGTGCGCACTGCCTCGCAATGACATGGTTTTTCGACAGTCTGAAACCAGCCCCCGGCAAAGCCGGGGGCACGGTTTCCCAAAGGGACGTTACTTGGCGTTCTGGGCATCGGATGCCTCAGGCAGGGTGAAATCATAACGCATCTGAAGATCCTTCAGGAGCTTTTCCATGACCTGCTGGGCAATCTCGCGGATGTCCAGGCTCTCCACAAAGGCAATGGCCTTCTCCACCTCCTCTGCGGGTACGTTGTAGGCCCGCAGATTGATGGACAGGAAGTCCCGGAGCTTCTTCTCCAGAGTGAAATCCTCGTCACAGGGGCGGAGCATATAGCTGCGCATGACCCCGGAGGTGCCGATGTCCAGATGATAGAAGTCCGTATAGGCCAGCCCGGGCAGATAGGGGGAGAAAATGGTCTGAAGCTCCTGGGCGGTCTGCCGGACAATGGAATCCAGGATCAGAGGCTTGGTGTAGGCCACCCCATAAATTTCCCGGAGATTCTCGTTCAGCTCCGTCAGGGTCAGCTGAATGGCGGTTTCCGCCGCGTAGACGTATACCGGGGGCAATTTCGCGGTGGTTTCCCGGGCAGCACCGAACTGATAGGCAAACATAAAGTCTACCAGCTCTGAAAGCACACCGTCCTTGGCCCGGAAGATGTTCTGGAAGCTGCTGTTGGAAACTTGACTGCCCTCCAGAATCTGGAGCATGGTGGTTTTCTGGTAGCCCTGCACCAGGAACAGCCGGACGCAGGTCTGTAAAATACGTTTTTTGATGGGAATGATCGCCTCAGTGTGTGCCATGGATATCATCCTTTCTTATCCTACGGTATGTGAGCCAATATAGCAGACTCCCGCCGCAAATGCAAGGGGGAGAGAAACTTTTGGATAAGTCCACAGAAATCTTGCGGAAGAATTGTGGATTTTGTCTATACAGGAAAGGGCGGTTCTTTGGCATCCTACTTCGGAAGGAACACCGAGGAGAACACATTTCACGGCGTGAGTTCCTCAATTTTTTGGGCAATGGGGCAGCTGCCCTGGTAGGCGCAGCTGCCGTAGCAGCAGTCCACCTCGGTGACCTGGCCCTTTTCCACAATAACCTCCACCATCCGGGCGTCGTCCAGTTGGCGGCAGTAGCTGGAGAGAAAATACTCGGTTTCCATGTTAATCCTCCGTTACGCAGAAGCCGCGCGGCGCCAGCGTCAGGTTGTCCGGGGAGACGATTTGCAGATTGAAGCCCATGAGAATGGAGCCTGCGGGAACCTGCCAGGAATCGGCGCTGCGGTTGCAGTAGACCCGGTAGGTTTTGCCCTCGTAGCTTCGGGTGAAGCCCAGATGCCGATCCCCGGCCTGGAAGAACCGGATGTCTCCCAGACGGAAGGCGGGATGGGCTTTGCGCAGCTTCCCCAGCTGCCGGAAGTGGCACAGAATATCCTGGTTTTCCTGCCCCCAGGGATAGGGGCGGCGGTTGAAGGGATCCCGGCCGCCTTCCATACCCGCCTCGTCGCCGTAGTACAGGCTGGGGCTGCCCGGCAGGGTGTACTGAAGGAAAGCCGCCATCAGCAGCCGGTCGTAGGCAATGTCATACTGATTCCGGGACAGACGCCGCTTGGACATTTCCTCCCGGGTGCCGTTGAAATCGTCCACCAGGGCGGTGAGAATCCGGGGGGTGTCGTGGGTGCCCAGCAGATTCATGTTGCACTGAACCACCTCCGGCGGGTAGTTTTCCACAATGGACATGACCGTTTCCTTCAGGGCGGCGCCGCCGTCGTGACCCCGGACGTAGTCGATAATGGCCGTGCGGAAGGGGTAGTTCATGACGCTGTCCAGCTCCCCGGCGGTGAAGTAGGTTCGGCGGCGGCCGTAAGCCACCTTCGCCGAGGCGTCCTCCCACACTTCGCCCAGAAGAAGGGCATCCGGGTTGATGGCCTTGATCCGGTTTCGCAGAAGCCGGATGAATTCGTCCGGCAGCTCATCGGCTACGTCCAGCCGGAAGCCGTCGGCTCCCAGCTTCATCCAGTGAGCCACCACGCTGTCCTCGTCCTCGATGATGAAACGGACGAAGGCGGGATCCAGCTTGTTCACCGTGGGCAGGGTGTCGAAATTCCACCAGCAGGTGTACTGATCCGGCCAGTGCTGGAAGGTGTACCAGCTGTAGTAGGGGGATTCCTGGGAATTATAGGCGCCTACAGAATCAAATTGCCCCTCACGGTTAAAATAGGGGCTGTTGGAGCCGGTGTGGGAGTAGACCCCGTCCAGAATCACCCGGATGCCCCGGGCGTGAGCCTGACGGCACAGCTCGGCGAAATCCGCCTCGGTGCCCAGCATGGGGTCGGGGGTTTTGTAGTCGCCGGTGTCATAGCGGTGGCTGGAAAAGCTTTTGGAAATGGGATTCAGGTAGAGAAGATTCACGCCCAAACCCGCGATATAGTCCAGTTTTTCGATAATTCCCCGGAAATTTCCGCCGAAAAAGTCGTTGTTGAGCACCAGATCGTCCTCGGTGGGACGCCAGTCCACCTCTTCATTCCAGCCTGCGTGGACGGTATAGGGGGTCAGCTTGCCGGTGAGATCGCATTCGCCGGACTTACGGAACCGGTCGGGGAAAACCTGATAGATGGTTGCACCACGAGCCCACTGGGGGGTGTGGAAATCGGCGGGCACGCAGCTGATCTGCCAGAGAGCACCGGCCTCCATGTTGGTATCGTCCCCCTGCTTGAACAGCCGGAAGCCGCCGCTGGGGGTGTCAATATAGTAGTAGTAGAAATACAGACCTTCCATCGGGATGGAAAAATCCGCCTGCCAGATTTCATAGGGGCCTTCGGTCCGTTCTTTCGAGAAGAGAAACTCCTGGGCGGTGGTGCGGCCGTCCTCGTATTGCAGCAGGCACTTGACGGCGGTGGCCTGGACGGCGCGGGGGATATGAATGTGAAGACGGCAGGGCTGACCCGGAGTCAGGGTGCCGAAGGGTTCTTTGAATTGGGGAAGCTTGCTGTCGTATAGAATTCTCATGAATGCTCTCCTTGTGTGTTGCGTTCCGGGGAGTATTATAGCCTATTTCAAGGAAAAAGAAAAGCACGAGTTAGGCGTCCCGGGGAAATTTCGCTGTTTTTGACAATTTTCAAAATCTATACTTGACAAATTGCCCACCTGCGATTATACTATCCAAGTAACTTCATGGACGATTAGCTCAGCTGGCTAGAGCATCCGCTTGACGTGCGGAAGGTCATAGGTTCGAGTCCTATATCGTCCACCAAATATGAGAAATCCGAACTTCTTCCCTGTGGGGAATGGGTTCGGATTTTTTGTTTATATTAGGGATATTTCATACTGAATTCTGCACCAGCAGTCCGACTCTTTGGGAGAGACTGCTGGTGCACTTTTTCCTGTTTTCTTTCCATATACAGTTCCGCTTGTTCACAGAATATACCTTAGGCTGTAACGGAACTGCTTTTGCAGGTAGCCATTTTCCTCAAGTTCCTTCGGCCGCTCTTTTATACTCTGATTGCGTATCCGATATCCGAATCAATTGGATTCCTTCCACGTCTACGGCCTCTCTATGTGGCATGCCAAACAGCCGCATGGAGAAGCCTTGTTCGTTGGTGTCGGAATAAACTGCAATGCCGCCTTCGGCCATTCGGGATTGACTGATTCTGTCCCAGAGAAGGTCACGAATGGGTCACGTTCGTTCCTGGCCCCAGCAGCAAACAGGTCACACCAGATACGGGAATCGGCATTTTGCCCTCGGCAGAAATAGATACAATGGCATTATCGTCCTTCTCAATGACGGCATGCTCAACGTAAAGGTAAGAAATGCTGTCTCGGAGCCTTGGTAATTCCTGGTAATTCTAGATATGACTTTCTTTCATTCAATATTTTCCCAATATGTGTGGAGTAGATTGCTTGTACGCCAAACCTAGGGGGTTCATCATCGGTTCATCCCCACATGTGTGGGGTAGATACCCAGCGATACAACAGCGGCGACCCTGTTGTCGGTTCATCCCCACATGTGTGGGGTAGATGTTACCTACCAAATCCCGCAAGCTATCCGGGACGGTTCATCCCCACATGTGTGGGGTAGATGCACCGGGAGCAATGAGGGAGCCGTGCCATGTACGGTTCATCCCCACATGTGTGGGGTAGATCGGGCTGGCGTTATGCGATGCGTCCGGGAGTTCGGTTCATCCCCACATGTGTGGGGTAGATCTGGGCATCCTTGGCCACGGCCTGGGTGTAGGGCGGTTCATCCCCACATGCGTGGGGTATATACTAAGCAAAAGTTTTAAGAATATATATTATCATGAGATTTTTAAAACTTTTCCAAGCAAAAGAAAGGGAGGATCAGGCAAGAAGTATCATTCCCAACCCGTAGGCTTTTCCAGGGCCAATCCCGTCGGCTAAGGCATTGACAAAAGCATCTGCATCCAGAATTTCGAGGACACCACGGTAATGCCAGGCCTTCCATTCCATATGGTTTCCCTGCTGCGGATGGCTGCCGGAGAAGTCCGAAGATGCCAGTTCCATTGCGGACAGAATCGAAAAACCGTTTTGTGCCGCCTTTCTACGCAGCCAATTCAGGCGTGCATCTTCTGTATCCAGGGCACGGCGTCGGCTGTTGCCCTCTGCCCGGGGCACCTTTTTGCAGGGCATGGTAATCAGGTCAAAGCCCATTCGGCACCCCGGTTGAAAGGAGCTGGTCCAGGCACTCAAATCCCGTTGGCCTGCCAAACGCATAAAGGGAAGCAATTTATTGGGGAGAACAGGTACAGCGGAATAAAGGTATACGGAACAATTCCCACCGTCTTCTCGGAGACGGTACAGGAGTTTTGCATCCTGCCTGGAGGCAGAAAACAGTCCGCAGAGCATCCGGTGCATTCTCTGGCAGTCAGCCAGAGCGCTGTGAACGGCCTGACTGCGAATATCCAGTTCAATTTTTGTCAGGTACATATTCAATCTCCTCTATTGTGCCGCACCAAACATGCCTGCGTTCAAAATTGCGGTAACCGGGCTTTACTATGTCCGGCCTGGTGTGGTTGGCACTGTCCGGCAGGGAAACATCCGTTTCGAATGGAACCGGAAAGACGGTACGTTCCGCAGGGGGATAGGTGCATATCAGCTTCAAGGGATCCGTTTGAACAGGATAGGCGCATTCCAGCACCGGCCTGGAAGGGACGCAGCTTCTGCGGCCAAGGAATACGCTCCAGGTGGGCTGTTTCAGCGCATTTACGATTTGCTCGTGCAGCGCGGGGGCTGTGGCAATCACCACCAGAAAGCTGGCATCCTGCAAATAGGTACGTCTGGATATAAAGGTGTTTCCAAGAGAACGTTTTCCGCCTCCTGCCGTACGGAGAGGGTTTCCTGTTACGGTTTGAAAGTCTTCCACCTTTTCTCCCGGGCGATCCGCACGAACTGTGACAGAAATACGTTCACTTAGATCTGCAATCCGCGGATCTCCCCGCTCCAATCCCATAGCACAGGCAAGAAGTCCCACAATCCCGGATTTTGTGGGGAAAGAAGCACTGCCTCTAGTATCCTATTTGGCATCCTCGCCCCAGGATTGCAGCACTCCTTCCAGCCGCAGCACCAGCAATGAAGTATTATTAAGCATACCGCAGGCCTCACGTCAGGTTCTGCACGGCTGCATCCACCAATTCCGGGAAGGTTTTGCAGATGACCGCACCCTCCGGAGGGGTTACGGAATACTTATCAACGCAGAACCAGAGCCGTTTGTCAACTTCCAAGCCGTAATTTCTTGACATCACATTGGACTCCTCTGCAAGCCGGGCAATGCTGCTTTCCAGCAAATCCTTTCCGCCCCGCACCGGCTCCACGTAAGCATTGACCAAGCTGGTGGGAATTTTTGTATGCTTGCATTCCACCAGTACTGCACTGGGGAGTACATGCCCGGCAAAGGAGTTTTGTTTGCCGGAAGGATTTGTAAAGGCCATGGCCCGCAGCAGTGCAGGGATGGCTTTTGCAATCAGAGTATCTGCATCGGGTATGCTTTCCAGATTCTTTTTCAAGATGTCGGTATCCAGAGCGGCATAGATGTAATAGCAGGAGGAATTATAGTCGATGTCGCCAATCATGGCCGCACCGCTGTCATCGGAGGTTTCACCCCGAAGCATGTCGTCCATTGCTGTAAAATAATCAGATTCCACGGCAACCTTGTTTGTGGAAATGGCATGGGCAACTTGCATACTGGCCTCCACATCCCGGAAAGCATCAGAGGTGACCATTCGGCCGAACAGAGCAATATCCAAGGTGACAGCCCGATCCTTGGCACCTTCCACAGCAGCCTGCAAATCCTTTGCTTTCAGAGCCTTTACGTCCTTTTCTGTTTTGCAGCCGTCCAGAAGTTTTTTTACAGCATCGGCAGCTGCCTGAATATCCTGAGGGCAGAAGAAAATTACCTGCTGCGTTGCGTTTCCTTTTTTGCTTTCCGTGCCATCCTTGTTTCCAAAACCGCTGATTTTAGGGAGAACCATATCGGCATAGGCAGGGGAAACCCCCATTTCCAGCAGTTTCTCTACTACCAGACTGGGGAGCATTCTGGTGCGGATACCCAAATTTTCTTCTCCCACAGCCTGACGAAAAATGTCAGAGGTTCTCCAGGAACGCTTGAGGCATTGACTGGAAATGCGTCCCCTGTTTACGCCGCCGAACAGGCAGGTTTTCGGGGAGCCGGTATCATCCCGGTTCAGGTTCGTAGGCGGATAGTTTTTTAGCATATGAATCTCGTACAGCATATTGGTGCTCCTTTCATTCTGTACCGCCGAAGACGGCGTGTGCCCATTTGCGCTGGACACTTTGACTTTCGTTGTTCCAATAGAGAAGATCTGTCAGCAGGGCGGCGAAATTTGGCACCTCTGCGGTTTTCTGCCGAAGCATTTTCAGTATTCGGGATAGCTTTGTCAGCAGGTAGCCGTCAGAGTCCCAGGTTGTGTCCAGCAGAATTTCAATCCGATGCTGCATACTGCTGGACAAGACATCCATGCGGATTAGGTCAGATAGAAGCTGCTCCACATTCCTCCCCTCTGCCTCAGTGGTGTCCCAAAGGCAGGCGAAGCAGGCCGCAGCAAACCACTGGGGTTCCTGCCATTGGGGCACACCTGGCGGCAGAATGCGGTAGAATACCGCCAGTGCCCTCGCATCTGCTCCGGTGAGCATGATACCCGCACAACGTTTTAACACTGTGCGCTGGCCGGTTGACAGAGATTTCAACTTGGTGAAGAAGGTTTCGATCATCGCCTTTTGCTCCATTATTCCATCCCTTTCTTGTTTTTCCCTGTTGCAAACAGGATATCTTTTTCGTGAGCTGCGGCTTTTGCAAGCGAGTGGCCGGAGAGCTGTGCCTCACGGAGAATCCGTATCCGCACAGAATTTGCGATGCCTGTCAAATCGTCACACCAGGCGAGATATTGCGCCTTTAACGCCTCGACACTGTTTCCGAGATTTGCGCAGACCGCCCAGAATTTGGATTCACAGCGGTCATAGAAGATGCGGGATGCGCTGGAAATAAGAGCGGATGAGATTCCGGGAACATCCGCAAGGGATTCGTGAACGGCTTTCTCCATATTTTCTGTGGCACGGATTACAAGTGTGAGAAAGCGAAGGGCCGAATCATCTCGCGTAAGGCGTGCCGGGATTTTTAGGTCATATTGAAAGGTTCCCAGAAAGCTGGCCTGGTTTGTTTGCACTCCATAGAGGGCAATGGATGCATCTTCAGAATCTTTTTCCAAATCAAAATATTGTCGCAGGACGGCAGGCGCGCGTCTTCCTTTTACATCTACAAGATCGTTCAGGTTCCTCCAAACGGCTTTTCCTTGATTGGGTCGCCAAGGAGCGCGGACATCTTTGATATAACGGTAAGTAACGAAGGGATCCTTCCAGGATTCCATAGCGGTGTAGTCTAGGCCGGCGGAGAGGTATACCTCTGCCACTTCTTTGTCCCCGGGAACCAACGTAACACGTCTTGCGGGAAAGAGCATTCCATATAGCCAAGAGGTTTCTGCAATTTTCTTTTTGGGTGTCACCAAAGCCTGGTTCCGCCAGAATACCGGGGGCGAATCAAAGGGAATATCGATTTGATCCAGGGGAATCATGGAGAATAGCAACGTCTCGAACAACGTCTGTCCCTTCACAATGGTGTAATATGGCGGTGCGCCGCTGACATTGGAGGGCCCTTGCAGTCCGGCGGTGCAAAAGAGCTGCACCGGAATCAGAAGCCTGGCCGCCATGTCATAGGGGAGCACTACTGTTTCGCTGACCCGATGGTCGAAGTGGGTGTGATTATTCCCACTGGGAAGCGTATAGTCCAGCGCCGCCGCAGGCTTCTTATTTTTATCCATCTGAGGATCGTAGGGTGTTTGCAAAAATGGCCGATTCGGATGGAACAAATCAAAGCTGACACCTTCTTTGCGGCAAAGGGCTATGTAGTGGTCAATGGCATCCGCATCAAATTTTCCCTCTGCAAGAATATCTTCCAGTGTCTCTGTGTCCTCTGGACGCAGAGCGTCCATCAGGAATACGCTTAAAAATCGGTACATGCCATACTCCACCATAGGGGAAGGGTCAGATATCTCTGAAAAGCAGTGCGCTTTTTTCAGCACCTCCTCAATTCCAACTTTCCGAAGCCGCCCGGATTGCTCCAAGACGGGAATCCACCCTTGCGTCAACACATCAAATGCTGCTTTCATAATTCACCATCCTTTGATTCAGATATTATAACACCAAGATTTGGGTCAAAACGGATTTCCGTTCCGCAGGGATCCCGATAAATGCCGCTTTCTCCCGGAAGAATCTCCAAACCTGCAATAAGTTTATCTCCATGTATGTCCAATAAATCGGACAATTTACCAGAAATCTTTCTTGCGGGGAGAGAAACGCTGTTTGCAAGAATCTTTTTTGCGAGACTGCGGTTTTCCACAGCCGCATAGAGTTTCCCATTCCTTGAAACCGAAATGGACTGAAGCATCTTGTAGATTTCCGACTCGACCAGGGCGACGCGAATACTGGCGTCTCCCAAACGGGTCTTGATTGCAAGATAGTCGTTCTCGCTGTCATCTCCAAACACAGG
>CAKTOH010000016.1 GCA_934589705.1 uncultured Oscillospiraceae bacterium
ACACAGAAGTTAAGCTCATGTACGCCGACAATACTTGGCGGGCGACTGCCCGGGAAGATAGGTAATGCCAACACAAACAGAGAACCAGTCGAAAGACTGGTTCTTTTCTTTTGCTATACATCATCTGGCGTGAGCCTGGTGATTTTTGTTGTTCTAAGATATTGTAATACCCGGTTAGACGCAGTGCTTACGACTATCATGTCATTGCGAACCAGCGCGCACGCTGGTGTGGCAATCCGTTCATCCTGTTTCCACTTGATCCGTTGATTCCCCACTGGACTTTTCGCCGCGGTTCGGTTAGAATAGGCAGTAATCTTAAATTTCGGGAGGGAATCATATGAGGCGGATGGAAAGCGACTGGTACCGTAAAATCTGGAGCCTGGACATCCAGGATCAGTCCTGAGTGGAGGACACGACCCGGCAGGTTGATTTTCTGGTGAAGACATTGGGACTTTCCGGCGGGGAGAGAATTCTGGACTTGGCCTGCGGGTTCGGGCGGCACAGTCTGGAGCTGGCGCGCCGGGGTTTTTCCGTCATCGGCGTGGATATCACGGCGGAATATGTGAATTTTGCCAATACTCTGGCGGAAAAGGAAGGGCTGAAGGCTCATTTTCTGTGCATGGATATCCGGGAGGTTCCCTTTGAAAAGAAGTTTGATCTGGTGCTGAATATGGCAGACGGGGCTATCGGCTACCTGGAAAACGATAAGGAAAACGAGAAAATCTTCGATGTGGTTTCCCGAGCCTTGAAGCCCGGAGGAAGGCACTTCATGGACATCATGAACGGCGGCTACGCAAGAACCCACTTCCCCTGCAAGCTCTGGGACGCGGGGAAAAACGGCTTGACCCTGTCCCTGTTCGAATGGGACGAGGAAAGCAAAACTCTGCTCTACGGTTAGCGGGATTATCTCTACGGGGAGCCTCTGACGAAGCCGGAAATTCCGGAGGGAAACCCCATCCGGCTCTACACCCTGGAGGAGCTCCGGGCGCTTCTGGGTGCGCGGGGAATGGCCGTGGTGGATAGCTTTTCGGATTTTTCGGGGAAGCCATCCTCTGAGAATGCCATCCAGCTGCTGGTGTATTCCCGAAAGAACTAAGGAAACTCTGATTCAATCGGCGAGAGTCGACGGTGAGTGATTTTCCCTAAATACAGTGCCAGCCTCCCGGTTCCTCGGGAGGCTGGCACTCTTGTGTTTGTCACTGCTGTGTAAAAAGCTTTGTACCATCTGGCAATAGAACGTAATCCACTTGCTCCAGGTCAATGGGCTCCGTGTTCCGGTCTTCCAGCAGCTGAATCCGGGAGCCGTCCTTCAGGACTGCGTAGGCGAAGTGATCGCGCCACATGTAAAAGTCCGCGTAGGGCAGGCGGTCACCGGCCTCGGTCTGGGAGGAAGAATCCCAGGTGACGGTGCTGCTGAATTTTCGCAGCCGGAAGGAGGAAACCGGTAATTCCTCGATCACGTCCGTTCCGTCCGCCAGCCAGCCGGTGGAGGCCTTCAGGGTGATCGGCTCGGACAGCAGCTCCAGCTCCCGGTAGTCGGTGTTGGTTTCGTCGAAGGTGATGGAAAAATGCCAGTCCCCCTCGGTGAGAATCCGGGCGGATTCCGTCCGCCGATCCACATACAGATCGGTAACGTTCAGCTCCCAGGTGGAGCCCAGCTCGTAGGGCCGCTGGCCCTCCTGGAAGGTTACAAAGTATTCCCCCAGCCAGTCCACGGTGTTGGCAAGGCCGTCGCCGTCCGGAACCACACCGGAAGAACTCCCGCCGCTTTGGAATTGCCGGTTTTGGGCGGTAAAGGAATTCCGGTCAAAGCTCAGAGCCAGCCCCTCCAGGTCTACGTCCTCCGGGGCGGTGAGACGGAGCAGGATCCGGGCAACATATCCGTCGGTCTCCACGGACTTCACGGCCAGGGTGTAGCCGTTCTGGGTGGCACCGGCGGGAATGGCTGCCTGAGCCTCCACGTCCGCCTGGGTGGGGATTCTGGGCTGGATGGCAAAATCAATGGCATCGGCTACCAGTTCCAGCTGCCGGTCGGTCATGGGTTTTCGCTCCACGGAGACCACCCCGCCGTCTTCACTGTAAAATTCCGGATTCACGTCCAGCTGGAGGGTCATCAGGGCTTCCCCTCGGTTGCAGAGAATGTAGCCCCGCTCCTGGTTTGGGGAGCGAAGGAGCAGCACCTGACTTCCGGCGGCGGTGGTGTAGTTCCGCTCCGTCCAGGTTCCGTCATCCACCAGGGTCACGAAGTCCCGGCTGAAGCTGTCCTGCCGGTTCCAGAAAAGCTGGCCCAGGGTGTAGGTCACTTCATAGCCCTGATCTTCCGGAAAGTGAATTTCCAGATTCAGCCTGAAATTCCCGTTTTCAAAGCAGTGACCCCAGGTAACATCCACGCTGATACCCGGAACGTCCCGGACGAACCGCTCCACTCCCAGACCGTTACACAGCTTCCGGACGGTGGGGAAATCCAGAACCTGGCCTTCGGGCTTCAGGCCGTACCGCTCCGCAAGCTCCTGAGCCTTGGCGTCCATTATATCCAGGTAGTTGCCCCAGTAGCCCTCGGGCAGGGTACCGGCCTGGCTCATTTCCTCGCCCCGGGCGGTATACTCGGATTCAAAGGCGTAGAAATCCGCGCAGGCTTGGTAGGCTTTGGAGCCTTCCAGCCCTGCCAGGGACAAGGTGGTGGTGCTGACGGTGTGGGGATCCTTCACATAGACTCCGTCCACCTCGGAATAGTCCCGGGTCTCGCTGCCGGTGCTGATTTTCACGCTGGACATGCCCAGCACATACACGATGGCACAGCCCACCAGCAGAAGCATCAGGGCAATCAGCGCGGCGATGAGCAGAGGATATCGGGTCTTTTTGCGCTTGGGAGCCGACTTGGCGGCGGCGGGGGAGAGGGCAGCGACCTCGGCCTCCTGGATCAGGTCGTCGCCGATGTACTGAAGCCCCAGAAAAATGTCTTTTCCCTTCATACGAAGATTCCCTCCTTTTCCAGATAAGTGCTGAGCTTTGCCTTAGTACGGTTTAACCGCATCTGCACGGCCCCATCGCTGAGACCATACCGGGCTGCGATTTCCGCGACGGTATCCGCGAACCAGTACCGGCGCAGGAAGATCATCTGATTGTCCCGGGGCAGGGTGCGCAGAAAGGCGTCCAGAATTTTCCCCAACTCTCGGGCGTCCAGTTCCGCCTCCCGGGAAGCATCCGGAATGCAGCACTCCATTTCCTGGGTCAAGGCTACCACCTCCGCCTTTCGCTTCTGGGCGTTCTTCCAGTCCAGCCGTTTCAGGGCGAAATTCCGGCAGATTTTCGCAAGATAGGCGAAAAAGTAGGTCGGACGCTGGGGCGGAATGGTGTTCCAGGCCTTGAGATAGGTGTCGCTGACGCTTTCTTCCGAGTCCTGGTCGTTTTCCAGAATCCGGTCTGCCAGGTGGAAGAGCCGACGTCCATAGGTGTCGTCGGTGTGCCGGATGGCGTCCTGGTCTCTGGCAAAGAATAGCTCGATGATGTTGTTGTCGTCCATGGGAAGTCACCTCACTTTTTTGTTGCTCACCCTAATAGACCGGTTTCCTGGGCGAAACCTAACGGAGAAATACTCAAAAAATGAAAAAAACTGTCATCGCAAGCCAATGCTGTGCACTGGCCGCAATGACAGCCGAATTGTTTTGATTAGGGAAACTCTGAATAAATCGTCATCGGCCGAGCAGCGGATCTTTTTCAATATCCGTGCGGCTTCAAAACCGGGAAATACACAAAGTATTCCTCCGCTTTTGAACCCTTCGGCTAGAGAAAAATCTCTCGCCGATTTATTCAGAGCTTCCTTAGCTTTCCTTTGCCACATCCACCACGGTCAGGGTGCTATCCTTGACCCGGAACCGCACATTCCAGCCGCCGAAGGTCAGGCCGTAGACCCGTTCTGGGTCTGCCTGATAGGAGGGGCGGGGGTCGTGGGACAGCACGCCGATGAGCGCGTCCCGCTTGTTTTCCGGTATCCTTTCCAGAAGGGAAGAGGGAAAGTCAACCGTCAGTAAAAAGTCTCCGGCACCCTGGGTGAAGCCCCCCAGAGCGTCGGGCTTGGCATCGCTGTAGGGAATGTAGGGCTTGATGTCGAAAATCGGCGTGCCGTCCATCAGATCGGCTCCGCCCACATGGAGCACAGTGCCATACTCCCGGGTTTCCTCCACGCCCAGCAGCCGGACGCAGGACAGACCCAGATTGTTGGGACGGAAGGGAGAGCGGGTGGCAAAGACTCCCATCCGAACGTTGCCCCCCAGACGAGGAGGGCGGACGGTAGGAGACCAGCCCTGACGCACAGCCTGGGAGAACTGCCAGATGAGCCACAGATGGGAAAAGCCCTCGATGCCCCGCAAAGCGTCGGTGTTCCGGAATTCCGGCTCAAAGACAATGGTGGATTCCAGGGCGTCCACCAGGCCGCTTTGTCTGGGAATGCCGAATTTGGTGGGAAAATCGCTTTTCATCCGGGCGATGGCCTGAATACTGGCTTCCATTTAAGAGAACCTCCTTCGCATGGCAAAGGTAAGGGCGAAGAGAATCGCCAGCAGCAGGCTCACGGCGGCGCCCGCCGAGCAGCCTAAGTAGTAGGAAACGGTCAGGCCGCCCAGCCCGGCGATCAGGGCGAAGAGCACGGAAAAGCCGTGGTATTGCCGCAGATTCCGGGAAATGTTCCGGGCGGAAGCCCCGGGCAGCACCATCAGGGAATTGAGAATCAGAAGGCCCACGCTGGAAATGCTGAGCGTCACCACCACCGCAATGGCCACGGTGAAGAGGGTCTGGGATTTTCCCACGCCGATGCCCCGGGAGGCGGCCAGCTGGGGGTGAATGGCCGTCAGGGTCAGCCGGTTGGCGTAAACCAGCCAGAAAAGAGCCACCGCCAGCAGCACCAGAGCCAGCATTCCGATTTCCGCCGGGGTAACGGAGAGTACGTCGCCGATGAGATATTTGTTGTATTTGGTGAAGCTGCCGCCGCCCAGAGTTGCCACAAAAATGCCCAGAGCCACCGCCGTGCTGGAAAATACGCCGATGAGGGTGTCTGCCGCCTGATTGGAGCGGCTGCGCACATAGGAAAACACCAGGGCGAAGCACACGCTGAAGCCCACCGCCGCCCAGGTGGGCGCGCTCAGGCCGCAGATGGCTCCAATGGCAATGCCCGTAAAGGCCGAGTGCCCCAGGGCATCGGAGAAGAAGCTCATCCGGCCGGTGACGATCATGGTGGACAGGAGGCCGAACAGGGGGGCCATGAGCAGCATGGCGAGAAAGGCGTTTTTCATAAAGTCCCAGTGGAGCATTTCCAGGGGGAGCAGGTCACAGAGGCTGTACCAAAGGCTCATAAGCTTCCTCCTTTCATGTGGAAGGCCTGGGCGAATTCCGGGGAGTTCAGAACCTCCTGGGCAGTGCCCTGAATTTTCACGCCCCGGTCAATGAGCACCACCTGATTGGCGTACCTTGGGAGCATGGAAAAGTCGTGGGTGGTCATAAGAATGGACAGGTCATAGGTTCTGCGGATTTCGTCCAGCATGTCCATCAGGGTCTCCATGCCCTCCACATCCACGCCGGAGAGCGGCTCGTCCAGAATCAGAATGTTCGGCATAGGCTCCAGAGCAAGAGCCAGCAGCACCCGCTGCAATTCGCCGCCGGACAGGGTGCCGATTCGCTTGTCCATTAAATCTTCCCCGTGAACCCGCTCCAGGCATTCCTTCACCAGAGCGCGCATGGGCTTGCCCAGGCCTAAGAAAGCGGGGCGTTTGCCCAGGCAGCAGGCGAAGAGGTCGGACACGCTCACCGGGTCGCTGGGGTCGAAGGCCGGGCTCTGGGGCACATAGCCGATCCGGGGCTTTTTGCTCCGCTGACCCGGCTGGGAGAAGGCAATAACACCCTCGTATTCCCGCTGACCCAGAATGGCCTTCAGGAAGGTGGATTTGCCGGCCCCGTTGGGGCCGATCAGAGCCAGAAGTTCCCCGCAGTGGACGTGAAGATTTACGTCCGACAGAATCGGCTCGTTTCCGATTGTTACCGTTAGATTTTCCACCCGCAGGCAGCAGGAGTGCCCGCAGGAGCCGCCGTGAATGTCCAGATTCATCCCAATGCCTCCCGGATCGTGTCAATGTTGTGATACATGGCCTCAAAATAGCTATCCCCGGACATGGCCATGTCCAGAGCGTAAACCTTACAGCCCGTTTCCCGGGCGATTACCTGCGCCGCGGAATCGCTGCCGCTGACCTCGGTGAAGATGGCGGGAAGATCGTGCGTTCGCACAAGCTCCGTCAGGTGAATCAGGTCTTTCGCCGAGGCCTCACTGCCGGATTCCTCTTCGACGGATTCCAGAATGGTCAGATGAAAGGCTTGGGCGAAATAGGAAAAGCCGTCGTGGAAGGGAATCAGCTCCCGGCATTGCAGGCCGGACAGTTGTTCCTCGCCATAGCTTTGCAGGGCTTCCAGCTGAGAAAGCAGGTCTTCCAGATTGGCTCGGAAGGTATCTTCATAGTCCGGATACTGCCGGGAAAGCCCCTCGCAGATATTTTTCGCCATAACCCGGGCGTTTTCCGGGGACAGCCAGATGTGAGGATCCTCCTCGTGATGGTGGCCGTCCTCCTCATGGTGGTGCTCCTCTTCCTCGTGCCCCTCCTCACTGTGCAGCAGGGAAATTCCCTGGGATGCGTCAATGGTGGGCACGTCCAGGAGCAAATCGTCCAGAAAGTCCTCAAGCCCTGCCCCGGAGATGACTACCACCTGGGCAGCCTCCGCAGCCTTGACCTGACGGACGTTCAGGGAATAGTCGTGCAGGCAGCTGACCTGCTCCGTCACCAGCCGGGTTACGGCGAGCGGCGTGTCCTGGCACAGCCGGGAGGTAAAATCCCAGACGGGCAGGGTGGTGGCGGCGATGGGGGCGTAGTCCGTTTTCGGGGCGCAGCCGCAAAGCAGCGCCGCCAGAGCCGCTGTCAGTATGATTTTCCAAAACTTCATGGGGCAAAAATCCTTTCCGGATAGGCATATATCATTCTTATTCTACCATAGCTGTCAAGAAAAAAGGAAGCCTGCTCAGCAGACTTCCTTCTCGCTATGTATGGAAACTCAGTGGTTCTCCACCCATTCCTTGACCTTGGTCTTGGCAAGTCTCTGGATATCCTCGGTAGGATACTTGGAGGTCTCGCCGCCGATGCCGTACACAAAGTACAGACCTTCGGGAGTCTGGAACAGATCCTCCTCATAGCCGGCGGGATCGCCCAGGTTGCCGCTGGTGAACTTATGAACCAGGGTAGCAGTCTCGGTGTCGTACTCCTTCTTGCAGATGATCTTCTTCATGGAATGAACCTCCTTTCATGAGTAATCATCGGGATAACTGTAATTATACACTAATTTGTCTGGAAATCAATAGCGAAAAAAGAAAAATCAGAACCTTTTCCTAAAAATTGGTTGATGTCTCAATTGGAAACCCTGACTAAGCCGGGAAAGAGTGTGCAAGATGCACAAAGAAATGAGGTGGTTTTCTCCCTTTGGCCGTTGTGCTTTGGATAAAAAGATGGTATGATAACAAAAAGGAGGGAATGAAAATGCGGGATTTTCCAGTATTTGACACGGAAACCGGGGTATCCAGCCTGATTCTGAAGGAGGTGCCCTATCGGAAAACAGCCTACATTCATATCCGGGATGTGGAGCCTGGGGGAATGGATGCCCATCTTCGGGAGTGTGTGGCCTTTTGCCGGGCGGTGGGGGCGGAACGGATTTTCGCCGCGGGACATGAGGCACTGACGGCCTATCCCCTGTATACCGCCGTGGTGGAAATGACCGGCAGCCCCAGCTTCGAGGAAGGGGAGCTTGCGAGCCTCTTCCCGGTAACGGAGCAGACCGTATCCCGGTGGCGGGAGCTTTACAATCAGCGGATGGCAGGCGTAGACAACGCGGGGACGCTGGAGGCTCGGCAGGAGCCGGAAATTCTCTCCGGCGGCACCTATTTTATCCACGACGGCGGGGAGCTGCTGGGCATCGGCTGGCTGGAGGAAGGTCTGCTTCGAGCCATGGCCTCGGTAAAGCCCGGGGCAGGGGAGCGGGTAATGCGAACCCTGCTGTCGGCCTGTTCCGGCGAAACCCTCCGGCTGGAGGTGGCCTCCACCAATGAGAAGGCATTGCGCCTGTACAAGCGGCTGGGTTTTTTCCCCACCCGGGAGATCATCCGCTGGTATCAGGTAGGATAAAAAAGACCGGGTGTTCCGGAAAAATACTTGACATCCGAAGACGGCTGTGCTATAATGCCCAAGGTCAAGGGAAATGCCTTGACACAAGGAGGTTCCCATGGACGCGCTGGAGATGACGCTGCTGCTGGATTATTACGGCGGTATGCTTACGGACAAGCAGAGAGACTGCTTCGATATGCGTCACAATCAGGACCTTTCCCTGGGAGAAATCGGGGAGGCGCTGGGTGTCAGCCGCCAGGCGGTGTGCGACAACCTGACCCGGACGGAAGCGTTGCTTCGCCGGATGGAGGAAAATATCGGCTGTGTCCGCAGAGACAGGGCAGTCCGCAAGGCCGCCCAGGAGATTCTCGCGGCGGCGGAAAAGCTGGAAGCTTCCCAAGAACCCGAGACGGTCAGCCTTGCCAGGCAGATTATGGCCGCTGCCCAGACACTGAAGGAGTAAGCTATGGCGTTTGAAGGCTTAACGGAAAAAATCTCAGCCACCTTCAAGAAGCTTCGCGGCAAGGGCCGCCTGAAGGAAGCGGATGTGAAGGAGGCTATGCGGGAGATCCGCATGGCGCTGCTGGAAGCGGACGTGAGCTATAAGGTAGTCAAGGACTTCACCAAGACGGTCACGGAACGCTGCGTCGGCACAGACGTGCTGGAATCTCTCACCCCTGCCCAGATGATCGTGAAGATCGTCAACGAGGAGCTGTGCAAGCTCATGGGCAGCGATACCAAGCATTTGAATATCAATCCCAACGGCCCCACGGTGATTATGCTGGTAGGCCTCCAGGGCGCGGGCAAGACCACCAACGGCTCCAAGCTGGCGGGGCTTCAGAAGCGGCAGGGAAGAAACCCGCTGCTCGTCGCCTGCGATATCTACCGTCCCGCGGCTATTCAGCAGCTGAAGGTCTGCGGCGAGAAGCTGGGCGTTCCCGTTTTCGAGAAGGGCACGCAGGATCCTGTCAAAACCGCGAAGGAAGCGGTGCTCTACGCCCGTCAGCGGGGCTACGACATGGTGTTTCTGGACACCGCCGGTCGGCTCCATGTGGACGAGGCGCTGATGAATGAGCTGAAAAACATCAAGGCCGCCGTAAAGCCCGACGAAATCATGCTGGTTGTGGATGCCATGACCGGTCAGGACGCGGTGAACGCGGCTCAGAGCTTCAACGAGTGGCTGGACATCGATTCCGTCATGCTCTCCAAGCTGGACGGCGACGCCAGAGGCGGCGCGGCTCTGTCCGTTAAGGCCATTACCGGCAAGCCCATCAAGTTCGCCGGTATCGGCGAAAAGCTGGAGGACATCGAGCCCTTCCATCCCGACCGGATGGCAAGCCGGATTCTGGGCATGGGCGATATGCTCAGCCTGATTGAGAAGGCGGAAAAGGCCTACGATGCCAAAAAAGCCGCCGAGATGGAGAAAAAGCTCAAGACCAATAAATTCACCCTCCAGGATTTCTACGACCAGATGGTGCAGATGAAGTCCATGGGCTCCATGGAGGATATCTTAGCCCAGATGCCCGGCGGGGCCAACCTGAAGGGCGTAAAGCTGGATGAGAAGGCCATGGCTCACACCGAGGCCATCATCCTGTCCATGACCCCCAAGGAGCGGGAAAAGCCCGAGATCATCGGAGCCAGCCGGAAAAAGCGGATCGCCGCCGGAGCCGGTGTCCGGGTGGAGGATGTGAATAAGCTTCTCAAATCCTTCGAGCAGATGCGAAAGCTCATCAAGCAGTTCTCCGGCCCCGGCGCCGGAAAGAAGCTCAAGCGCATGGGTCGGTTCGGCGGCCTGGGCGGCGGCTTCCCCGGGTTCTAAGCCCCGGAATCCTATCGTTCGCTGAAAGCAAATTGCTTTGCGATATATATTTTTACAATCATTTTGGAGGTGAACTCTCATGGTTAAGATCAGACTGAGAAGAATGGGTGCCAAGAAGGCTCCTTACTACCGTATCGTTGTGGCGGATTCTCGTTCTCCCCGCGATGGCCGCTGCATTGAGGAAATCGGCACTTACAATCCCCTGACCCAGCCCGCTACCATCACCGTGGACGCTGAGAAGGCGCAGAACTGGATCAAGAATGGCGCACAGCCCACCGACACCGTCCGTGGCCTGCTGAAGAGTGCTGGCGTTCTGTAAGATCCCAAAGGAGAATCCCGAATGAAAGAACTTTTGCTGTACATGGCAAAAAATCTGGTGGATGATCCTGAGGCAGTCACCGTAACCGAAATCGATGGCGAGGACGGCAAGGTGCTGGAGCTGCGTGTTGCCGAAGGCGACATGGGCAAGGTGATCGGCCGCCAGGGACGGATCGCAAAAGAGATCCGTACCATCATTAAGACTGTAGCCCAGCGCACTGGCGAGAAGGTCACGGTCGAAATCGTGGATTAAAGCGAGGATGCGTGACGTATGTCACGCATTTTTCGTCTCTCTTGTTGGGAAAACTCTGATGAAACCGTCTGCGGCTGAGCGGCGGGCCTTTTGCCCCCTGGCGGCGGTACGAAAAATGGGAAATACATCCAGTATTCCCACATTTTCCGTACCTTGCCAGGAAACAAAAATCCTCGCCGTCAGCTCTTGCCGGTTTCATCAGAGCTTCCCCGAGCGCAAATCCAGCTACCTGTTAGGAGAATCGAACATGAAACTGAAATTTATTGAAGCCGGCGAGATCGTCAACACCCACGGCATCCGTGGAGAGGTGAAGGTGCTGTGCTGGCTGGATGACCCGGAAATGCTCTGCGAGTTTGACCGCTGCCGCATCGGCGGCCAGGAATATCGCATGGATACCGTCCGGGCACACAAGACCTGCAACCTGGTGAAGCTTTCCGGAGTGGATACCCCGGAGGAGGCTATGAAGCTCCGGGGCAAGGTGCTGGAGCTGCACCGGGAGGATATTGATGACGAAGTGATCTTCGCCGCCGAGCTCATCGGCATGGAGGTTCTGGCCGACGAGGGCTCCATCGGCACCATCCGGGAGGTGCTGGACTACCCGGGCAACAGCGTCTATGTGGTGCGGGGGGAGCATGAATACCTGATTCCCGCGGTGAAGCAGTTTATTCTCTCCACAGACCTGGAGAAAAACGAAATGCGGGTGCGCCTGCTGGAAGGAATGCGCAGCGATGAGAATTGACATCCTGACCCTGTTTCCGGAGACTCTGGGAGATGTGCTGTCCGAGAGTATCCTGGGGCGCGCCCAGGAGCGGGGCTATATTTCCATCGATACCCACCAGATTCGGGACTACACGGCAAACAAGCAGAATCAGGTGGACGATTACCCCTACGGCGGCGGTCGGGGAGCCGTCATGGCGGCAGATCCCCTCTATCGCTGCTGGGAGGCGGTGTGCGACGAGGCCGGGGGAGCGGTGCACACCGTTTACCTGTCTCCCTGCGGCCATACCTTCCGCCAGGCGGATGCCATCCGGCTGAGCAAGCTGGACAACCTGATTCTGGTCTGCGGCCACTATGAGGGCATTGACCAGCGGTTTATCGACGAATGCGTGGACGAGGAAATCTCCCTGGGGGATTTCGTTCTCACCGGCGGGGAGATCGCCGCCATGGCCGTCACCGACGCGGTGTGCCGGATGGTGCCGGGGGTTCTGGCAGACCCGGAGTGCTTTGAAGAGGAAAGCCACTTTGGGGGTCTTCTGGAATATCCCCAGTATACCCGCCCGGCGGTGTGGCACGGCAGAGCCATTCCGGAGATTCTCACCTCTGGCAATCACGAGAAGGTGCGCCAGTGGCGCAGAAAGCAGTCTCTGCGGCGCACACGCAGCCGCAGGCCGGATATGTACGAAAAGCTGGACTTGTCCTCCAAGCAGGACAAGAAGCTCTTAAAAGAAATGGACGCGGAGGATGCCGCGGATAAGGGGTAGAAGAAAATGGAGAAGCTGATTACTGTGGCTCAGGTCATCGTACCGATTTTCGTGACGGTGCTGCTGGGTGTGCTGGCAAGGCGGAAGGGCACGTTTTCTCAGGAACAGGTGGACGGCCTGAATCGGTTCGTGGTGAAATACGGGATGCCCTGCATCGTATTTCGCTCCTGCCTGACAGCGGACATGGGAGCGGAGTCCCTGAGCAGCATGGCAATGGTTCTTGTCGCCGGCCTGATTTCCACGGCGGCTGCCATGACGGTGCTGAAAAAGCGGTATCCCTATCATAACCTTCCTATGCTCTTTGTAGCAAAGGAAAGCGGAATGCTGGGCATTCCCTTGTACATGATTTTGTTCGGCGCGGATCAGGCCTTCCGGATGGGAGTGCTTGACCTTGCCCAGGCGCCTACTGCCTATGCGGTCATTGCCCTGCTGACTGCCGACACCGGGGAGAATCCCACCCCGGGGCGTATCCTCAAGAGTATTTCTGCCTCACCCATGGTGAAGATGAGCCTTTTGGGTCTGTTCATGAATCTGTCCGGGGCAGGCCGGTGGCTGGACAGCCTGGGTGTTCTGGGAATTCTTACGGAAACCACGGGCTTTCTCATCCAGCCGGTAAGCGCGCTGATCATCTTCTATGTGGGCTACAATTTCTCCCTGGATTCCCAGAACTGCAAGGGGGTGCTGGAGGTTACGGGCATTCTGCTGGGGCTGTATGTCCTGTTCGGCATTGTCATGCAGGGGGTGCTGACCCTGGTTCCCAATGTGGACGCGGCCACCCGCTGGGCGGCTGTGCTGTACTGCGTGCTGCCTGCCAGCTACCTGGCTCCCGGCATGGGCAGAAATCCCAGGGACTACACCCTGGCCTCCGGGGTCTGCTCGGTGATGACGGTGGTGTGCCTGGCGGCATTCTGCGTCATGGCTGCCATCGTGGCCTGAGTGGCTCTGTTTTCAAAGATCATCCCGCACAATTTGGCAGATGCCTGCCGGATTGTGCGGGATGTTTCGTATTTTCGTTGACGAATTGGCTTTTTCGCAAATCTGCACGATTCCGGACGTGCGATTTTCCTGAAATTTGTCTTGAAAAAGCCGGGGAGTTAGTTGACGCTAACTGCGAAATATGATATACTCGCATTATGCAAAGGAGAAGAGGCGATAGCATGTTTTTGCAGATACGGGATATCCAGAAGAGCTTCGGACAGAACGACAGCCGGGTTCAGGTGCTCAAGGGCGTGAATATGCAGGTGGACAAGGGGGATTTCTGCGTGCTGCTGGGCCCCAGCGGCAGCGGCAAAAGCACCCTGCTGAATATCATCGGCGGCATCGATACGGCGGATGCCGGGGAAATCACCATCGGCAGCACCAAGCTGGGAAAAATGAACCCAAAGAAGCTGGTTTCCTACCGGCGGAACCACCTGGGCTATGTGTTCCAGATGTACAATCTGATTCCCAATCTGACGGTTCGGGAGAACATCGAGGTGGGAGCCTACCTGAGCAAGAAGCCTTTGGATGTGGACGAGCTGCTGCATACCCTGGGTCTGTGGGAGCATCGGAACAAGCTGCCCAATCAGCTCTCCGGCGGCCAGCAGCAGCGCACCGCCATCGGCCGGGCCATCGTGAAAAATCCGGATATTCTCCTATGTGATGAGCCTACCGGTGCTTTGGACTACCAGACCAGCAAAGAAATCCTGAAGCTCATCGAAACCGTGAATCACAAATACGGCAGCACGGTCATCATGGTGACCCACAACGACGCCATCCGGCTGATGGCCACTCTGGTGGTGAAATTCCGGGACGGAGTGGTGCGCAAGGCCTACCGCAACGAGACCCCTGTGGGCGCGGAGGAACTGGAATGGTAAAGAATCCTCTTCGCAAGCGGATTTTCCGGGAGCTGCGCGGCGAGGCGGGAAAATACATCGTGATTTTTCTGCTGCTTGCCATGACCATCTCTTTGGTCTCCGGCTTTCTGGTGGCCGACGGCAGCATGATCGCCGCCTACAACGAAAGCTTCGAAAAATACCATGTGGAATCCGGCAATTTCCGGGTGGAAAAGAAGCTGAACAAGGCCCAGATGAAGTATATCAGCCAGGTGGGCATTTCCCTGTACGATAATTTCTATGTGGAGGAGCCCCTGGACAACGGCACGACTGTGCGGATTTTTCAGAACCGGCAGCAGGTGAACCTTCCCTGCCTCATGTCCGGCAGTCTGCCCCAGGGCAGGGGAGAGATCGCCATCGACCGGATGTACGCGGAAAACAATCATCTGGCCGTTGGCGACCGGCTGACCAGCGGTGATCGAAGCTGGACCGTTTCCGGCCTCATTGCCCTGCCGGACTACAGCGCCCTGTTCCAGGACAACAACGACACCATGTTCGACTCTCTCCTGTTCGGCGTTGCCCTTGTGTCCCAGGAGGACTTTGCCGATTTTGGCAAGGACACGCTTTTCTATTGCTACAGCTGGCTCTATGACACCCCGCCGGCAGACGAAAAGCAGGAAAAGGACATGGCCGAGGACGTGATGAACGAAGTGAACCAGGAGGCGTCTCTGGAAAGCTTCGTGCCCCGGTATCTGAACCAGGCCATCCGCTTTACCGGCGACGACATGGGCGGCGACAGAGCCATGATTATCATGTTCCTGTACATCGTCATTGCAATCATGGCCTTCGTGTTCTCCGTGACCATCGGGGCCACCATTACCAAGGAGGCCAACGTCATCGGCACGCTCCTTGCCAGCGGCTATACGAAAAGCGAGCTGGTTCGCCACTATATGACCACCCCCATTCTGGTGTGCCTTATCAGCGCACTGGTGGGCAACGTCCTGGGCTATACGGTTCTGAAAAATGTCTGCGCCGGAATGTACTACGGCAGCTACAGCCTGCCTACCTATGTGACCATCTGGAACGGGGAGGCGTTTCTGCTGACCACCGTGGTGCCGGTGCTGATGATGACCGCCATCACCTGGTGGACACTGCGGAAAAAGCTCAGTCTGTCGCCTCTCAAATTTCTTCGGCGGGATCTGCGGAAGAATCCGAGAAGCCGGGTGTTCCCCCTGCCGAAGGCACTAACCTTTCTGGCAAGGTTCCAGCTGCGGGTGATTTTTCAGAATCTGGGCAGCTATGTGATTTTGTTCGTGGGCATTCTGTTTGCCAATCTTCTTCTCATGTTCGGCCTGCTGTTTCCCAGTGCCATGCAGCACTATCAGGACACCATGCCGGATAACATGCTCTCCCAATACACCACCATGCTCTCCGTTCCGGCCAACGCCGTCAACGAGAAGCGAAAGCTCCAGAGCCTCATCCACATGATGGAGTTTCAGAACGATGTGCAGACGGAGCAGGCCGGGGCGGAAAAATTCAGTGCCTACAGTCTCATGACCCTGCCCGGAAAATACAAAAGCGAAAGCGTTACCCTCTACGGCGTGGAGCCGGACAGTGCCTATATCAAGGGGGACTTTTCCAAAGACACGGTGCTGATGTCCACCGCCTACCGGGAGAAATTTGGAATTCAGGTAGGGGACAGGGTGACTTTGAAAGAGGAATATGAAGATACCACCTATTCCTTCACGGTGACCGGGGAGTACGATTACGTCGGAGCCGTGGCGCTGTTCCTGCCCCGGCAGACCCTGAACGAGACCTTTGACCTGGGAAAGAGCTACTTCTGCGGCTATTTTTCCGATGAACCTATCGAGGATATCGACGAAAAATACATCGGCAACGTCCTGGACGTGACGGCCATGACCAAGGTCAGCCGCCAGCTCATGCGCTCCATGGGGGATATGATGGACCTGGTGAACCTGTTCTCTGTGGGACTGTTCTTCGTGCTGGTGTACCTGCTCAGCAAGATGATTATCGAGAAAAACGCGGTGTCCATTTCCATGGTGAAAATCCTGGGCTATACCCGGCGGGAGATTTTCCTGCTGTATGTCCTGCCCACCACCCTGGTCACCGTTGGTTTTATCCTGCTGAGCCTGCCCATTGAGGGAAAGATCATGGACGTGCTGTTCCGGGAGGTCATGCTCACCTCCATGAGCGGCTGGATTCCTATGTATATCGAGCCGGGGCTTTATGAAAAAATGGCGGTGTACGGCTTTGCAACCTATGCCATGGTGGCGCTGATGGAGCTGCGGCGGATTGGAAAAATACCGGAATCGGAGGCGTTGAAATGCGTAGAGTAAGCGTGATGGCGGCATTCCTTGCCGGGACATTGATAATCGGAAGCCTGACCCTTCCCGCCGGAGCGGAGACCCTTTCCCAGGAGGACTGGGACAAGCGGGAGAGCGTCCATGTGACGGTGGCTCCCACGGGCAAGGCCAGGGAGGTGGAGGTGGAGGTTGTTCTCCGCCGGGATGGCACGGCTCCCATCCGGGATAAATCCACTCTGACGGACATCCGCAACACCGAGGGTGACGAGGAATATACCAAGCTCCCCGACGGCACCCTGTCCTGGGACAACCAGGGAGAGGACATCCATTATAAGGGCAACGCCGCGCCCGAAACCCTGCCCATGGAGATCACCGTCACCTATACCCTGGACGGGACGGAGATTGCGCCGGAGGCGCTGGCGGGGAAGTCCGGCCACCTTACCATGCGCTTTGACTGCAAGAACCGGCTGGCTCGTACCGTGGAGGTGGACAAGAAGTCCTACACGGTGCCCGTGCCCCTGATGGCCATGACCCTGGTGCCCCTGGACGAGGATGTGTTCTCCAATGTGAAGGTGACCAACGGAAAAATCCTCAGCCTGGACGACGGCGGCATGGCTCTGGGCATGGTGCTGCCAGGCTTCGGAAAAGTGCTGGATCTCAAATCCCTGAGCTATACCGAGGATGTGGACATTCCGGAATATTTCGAGATTTCCGCGGACGTGAGGGATTTTACCCTGGATTTCACGGCGACCATGGTGGCTCCCGGATTGCTGGACGAGCTGGATGAGGAAGACCTGGATAAGAACGAGGAAATCAGCGGCACCAGTGATGACATTGACCGGGCTATCGATGCCATGTTCGATGGGGTGGACACCCTGAAAAGTGCGGTAGATCAGCTGGATCAAGGCATCGGCTCCATGGTGGCGGCTCTGAATACCGGCGTGGAGACCCTGTCCGCCCAGAGCGGGAATCTGAGCCGGCTTTATACCCAGTTCCTGGTGCTTCCGGACAATCCCGCCACGGAGGCGGACGAGTCCCTGTCCACGCTGGCCGGACGGGTGCAGGCAGCCCTGGACGCGGCGGTGGCGGCCGGGGATACGGAGGCTCAGACCCATCTGGAGGAAGTTCAGAAAATGATTGCTCAGATTCTGGATTCCAACGGCGGACTGCTGGCCAAGATCATCGAGGAAAATCAGGTGGCCTCGGCCTACGTTTCCGGCGGCGCCAAGGGCGGCACGCAATTAAAGGAAGCCATGCAGGAAATGCGCAAGGGCGTGGAGAAATTCCGCAGCGGCATTTCGGACTTCCGGGACAACGGCTCCGGAGACTTGAAGAAGCTGTCCAAGGACGCGGATAAGCTCCAGGAGATCATGGACACCCTGAAAGCCATGAAGCGGGCAGGGGAGGACTACACCAGCTTTTCCGGCCTGGCCGATGGCACCAAGGGCACCGTGTCCTTCCTGTACGAGACGGAAGAAATTAAAGACTAAAATTTGGAGGCTGCTGCAAATATTTGCAACAGCCTCCAAATATGCGAAATTTCAAGTTTATAGGGTGTGGGGGCGGCCATTGGCCGCCCGTTTTCTTTGTAAAATGTTCCGTAAAAGGCGGGCGTCCCTACAGATTCTATGGAAGGATTTTCTTTATTTTGCGGATAAATCCACGCTCCTGCGAAGGAGCGACATAGGCGGCACAGCCTTCGGCAGCCGGAGGGTGAACCGGGACTGGGGGGTTCTGACCTCGTCCAGAGGCATTCCGTCCGCATCCCGCATTCCCTGGGCGGTGACGGCAAAGGGCCGCAGGTTCGGCCCAACCACTTCCAGAGCGTCTCCGGCGGAGAACTTGTTGTTCAGGCTGCAAAGAGCCAGTCCGTCTTCGCCGCATTCTTCCACACGAGCCACGATCTGCCAATGACGGATATACCGGGAATTTTCCACATACTGGCCGGGCTGACCGTAGTAGAAGCCGGTGGAGTAAATCCGGTGGGACACATGCTCCACCTCGTCCCGCCAGATGGGGTCTATCTCCCGGCCGGCGGCCACATCGTCGATACAGTGGCGGTAGGCTCCGGTGACGATGGCGGCATAGTAGGCCGACTTTGCCCGTCCCTCAATCTTGATGCAGTCAATGCCCGCGTCCATCAGGTCTTTCAGATGGTCAATAGTGCACATATCCCGGGAATTGAGAATGTAGGTGCCCTTTTCGTCCTCGAAAACCGGGAAGTATTCTCCGGGGCGCTTTTCCTCCATCAGGGCGTACTGATACCGGCAGGGCTGGGCGCAGGCTCCCCGGTTGGAGTCCCGGCCGGTCATGTAATTGCTCAGCAGACACCGGCCGGAGTAGCTGACGCACATGGCCCCGTGACCGAAGGTTTCGATTTCCAGCTTCGGATCCACCTTCTGCCGGATGGTGCGAATTTCGTCCAGGGAGCATTCTCTGGCCAGCACCACCCGCTTTGCCCCCAGGTCAAACCAGCTCTGGGCGCAGGCGTAGTTGGCAATGGACTGCTGGGTGGAAATGTGACGCTCACAGTGGGGCGCGTATTTTCCCGCCAGCATAAAAGCCCCTAAGTCCGCCACAATCAGGGCATCCACCCCGGCGCTGTCCAGCTGCTCCAAGTAAGCGGGCAGCCGGGCGACTTCGTCGTTGCGGGGCATGGTGTTTACGGTGACGTGGCACTTGACCCCATGGTCATGGGCGTAGCGCACCGCCTGGGGCAGCTCCTCCGGGGAAAAATTCCCCGCGAAGGAGCGCATTCCAAAGCTGGTACCTGCCAGATACACCGCATCCGCGCCGTAGAGAACGGACATTTTCAGCCGTTCCATATCCCCGGCGGGGCTGAGCAGCTCTAATTTCCTCATTGACCCTCCGCATAGGTTGCCACATAACCGGAGTGCTCCTCGTAGGTGGTGGAGAAGGTGTGCATACCGGTACTGGGATTCAGCACATAGTAGTAATAGTTGTGGGAGGCGGGGTTCAGAGCCGCCTGCAGGCTGGAAAGACCCGGATTGGAGATGGGCGTGGGGGTCAGACCAACATTTGTATAGGTGTTATAGGGGCTGTCGATCTGCAAATCCTCCCGGGTCAGTTCGTTCTTGCCGTCCAGAGCGTAGACGATGGAAGCGTCAATGTTCAGGTAGGCGGGATTGTTGCCCCAGCGGAACAGACGGTTGTAGATAACGCCCGCAATGTTGGGAGCTTCGGCAGGCGCCGCCGCTTCCTTTTCAATCATGGAGGCGATGATGGTGATTTCCTTGACGGTGTAGCCGCCGCCGGTGACCACGGTGGTATTCAGCTTTTCCAGCTGAGCCTTCATATCGTCGTCAAAGCGGGTGTTGAAGTTGTCCAGCAGCTTTTCCAGCACCTCCCGGGGGGTGGAATTCCGGTAGAAATCGTAGGTATCCGGGAACAGATACCCTTCCAGGCAGTATTTCGTGCCCCGGTCTACATTTTCCAGGAACCAGTAGTCGTTCAGCTCTCCGCTGGCGGCGTAGTCCTCCAAATCCTGGGCAGTGCAGATTCGCTTTTCCTCCAGCAGATTGAAAATCTGGCGGCAGGTGTAGCCTTCGGGAATCAGCACACCCTTCACAACCGTTCGGGTGGAGCTGGCGGACATCATTTTCACCAGTGCGTGATAGTCGTACTTGGCGTTCAGGTCGTAAATGCCAGGGTCAATATCTTCCTCCGCGTGGGAAATCCCGGCGTAGAGCCGGAACAGGCTCCGGTAGCGGATAAGACCGTTGCTGTAGAGCTTTTCCACGATGGAGTCCAGGTCATCTGACTCATAGACGGTGAGGGTCACCGGACGGTCTTCCCGTCCGAAGGCCAGCACATCGGCGGCGCAGACCCAGAGCATCCGTCCGGTGGTAATGCCGATGGCGAGAATCAGACCCAGCCACACAACCGTTGCCAGCATATTGGGAATGCCCAGCAATCCTTCGCCCCGGCGCCGCTTGGGACGACCCTTCTTGGGTTCGTGCGCCTTGGGCGGCTCGTCCTTCTTGGCTTCCTCCGGGTCGGGAGCGTCCAGCATCCGGGCGAAATCCTCGTCTTCCTCCCGGAAGTCCAGGTCGTGGGGAGGTTCCTCTTCGTTTTCTTCTTTGTCTTCCGCAAGCTCCGGGACAACCGGTTTTTCGGAAGGTTCCGAAGGAATTTCAGGCTTTTCTTCCGGGGCTTCCGGGTTTTCCGGCAAGGCCTCTTCGGGCTTAGAAACTTCTGCTTTGGGTTCCTCGACGGTCACCACCGGGGATTCTGCTTCCGGAGAGATTTCGGGGGCCTTCGGCTCTGTGGGTGTTTCCGTTTCCTCGGAAACGGGGGATACTTCTTCCGCCGGTTCCACGGGCTCAGCCTCCGGTTCTTCCGGTGCCTGGAAATCCAGGGGAATTTCCTCCGGTGCCGGTTCGGGGGGCTCCGGAGTTTTCTCCGGCGTTTCGCCGGAGAAGCTCAGCGCCTCAAACAGGGGAATTTCCTCCGCTTCCGGCTCCTGAGCGGGAATGCCGCCTTCCAGAAAGGCGGGCTTTTTTTCACGTTTTTCTTCCATTTTCTCCTCCGGGGATTTCAGCGGATTACGACCTGCCGGGCGATCTCCTGGGCGGTCTCCAGCCCCCGCAGGGCGGTGATCAGCTCTAGGGCGAAGGGAACGGCGCAGCCGGCGGACGTGCCGGTGATCACATTACCGTCCACCACAGCGGCGGCATCCGGCACCATCACTGCGCTTCCCATCTGTTCTTCACAGCCGGGATAGCAGGTGGCCTTCTTGCCGTCGGTGATGTGCAGCATGGCCAGCACCGTAGGCGCGGCGCAGATGGCCGCCACCAGCTTGCCGTTTTCCCAGGCGAAGCGGACGGCATCCAGTGCAGGCTGGCTTGCCTTGATGGAGGCCACGCCCCCCAGACCGCCGGGAAGCACAATGCCCTCCAGGTTGGTCAGATCCATTTCCTCAATGGTGATGTCGGCAACAACAGGAATGTCCCGGCTGCCGACTACCGTCTTTCCGTTGATGCCAACGGTGCACACGTCGATTCCCGCCCGGCGCATCATCACCAGGGGAACCATAGCCTCCGTTACCTCAAAGCCCGTACCAAGCAGCAGATAAATCATAATTCAGTCCTCCAGACAGGCCGCCACATGGCGGTAAATTTCTTCGTGAATGTCTTCCATGGAGCGCATGGCTCCGTCCCGGACGCACCGGATCACCGTCCAGCCGTAGTGCGCTGCCGCGGCGCGCCCCATCCGGCGGCAGGTGGCAAGGTACTGCGTGTCCTGCTCGTGTATATCCGCCTGGGTGTGAGTTTCGGTTTCCCGGTGGCGGAGCATTTTTTCGGTGAAATCCGTGGGTACATCCAGGTAGATTACCAGGTCAGGCCGGGGCAGCCCTAGCTTGTCATACTCAAAATCATAGAGCCAGTTGAGAAAATCCTCCCGCTTGTCCTCCGGCTCCTTGGAGGCCTGGTGGACGGCGTTGGAGGTGGTGTACCGGTCGGAAACCACCAGACCGCCCGCTTCGTACCATTTTCCCCAGACCTTCCGATAGGAGGCGTAGCGGTCCACGGAATAGAAGGCGGAGGCGGCGTAGGCGTTCACGTCCGAAGGGCTTTTCCCGAATTCGCCGCCCAGATACATCCGGATCAGGGCGGAGCTGGGCTCGGAATACTGGGGAAATACCAGCTTCTGAAATTTCACCTGTTCGGACTCCAAGCGACCCGTGAGCAGACGGAACTGGGTGGATTTTCCGGAGCCATCCGTTCCCTCGATTACAATCAGTTTACCCATATTGTCTCTCCTTATGGCATAGACATAATCCTGTAGTCTACACTATATCATAGTTTGCGCCCTTTGTCCACCGGTTCCCCCCAAGGCAAATCTGAATTTTCCGTGAAACTTCTGGCCAGCTGCCTGTTGCAAACCATGGGAAAAGGTGATACAATGAATAAAACTATGTACAAAAAGGAACGAGAAAAATGGAAGCAACATTTGAAAGCCTGGGTCTGAGCCAGGCAATGCTGAAGGCCCTGGAAGCCAAGGGCTACGGCTACCCCACCACCATCCAGGCCGAGGCCATCCCGCATTTTATGCAGTGGAAGGACGTCATTGCCAAGGCTCCCACCGGTACCGGCAAGACCTTCGCCTTCGGCATTCCCATGATCGAGCACATCGACACGGAGAGTGAAGGCGTGCAGGGTCTGATCCTGGCGCCGACCCGGGAGCTGGCAATTCAGATCGGCGATGAGCTGCGGGGCTTACTCACCTATTATCAGGGCATCCGGGTGGCGGTGCTCTACGGCGGCGCTGGCATCGGCGGTCAGATCAAGCAGCTGGAGCGCAAGCCCCAGATCGTGGTGGCAACCCCCGGTCGATTGATGGATCACTACAACCGGAAGACCATCCGCCTGGATAAAATTCAGACCGTGGTGCTGGACGAGGCTGACCGGATGCTGGATATGGGCTTTTTCAAGGACGTGACCCGGATTCTGGATAAGATCAAGAACCGCCGGAACCTGGGACTGTTCTCCGCCACCATTTCCCAGGAGGTCATGACCGTGTCCTGGATGTACCAGCGGGACGAGGTGGAGATCACCGTAGAGCCCAAGCAGGAGGATCGTCCGGATATCGACCAGTACAGCCTCAGCTGCACCCCCCTGGAAAAGGCGGAGACTACCCTGCGGCTCATCCGCAGTCAGGGCTATGAGCGGGTGATGATTTTCTGCAATACCAAGCATATGTGCCAGCGGGTCAGCGACGAATTCCAGCGGGCAGGCCTGGACTGTGACTGCATCCACGGCGATATTCGTCAAAGCCAGCGGGAGAAGACCATGCAGCGCTACCGGGAGGGAAAGCTGTCCATTCTGATTGCCACGGACGTGGCCTCCCGGGGTATTGACGTGGAGGATGTGGACTGCGTCATCAACTACGACATTCCGGAGGAAAACGAGTATTACGTCCACCGGATCGGCCGTACCGGCAGAGCCCGGCGGAAGGGCGTGGCCTGGAGCCTGGTGAGCAATTTCCCGGAGCAGGCCCGGCTGGACGATATCTGCAAATACTGCCAGTTTACCGTCAGACCCATGGTGCTGGATGCCCAGGGCAATTTGTCCGAGGCGGAAGTGAAAGTACCGGCTGCCCCTTCCTCCCGGAGGAGACTGCGTTGAACGACCGGGAGCGGGGGTTCCTGCTGCTGACCAGTCACCTGGGCGACCCGGAGCGGAAGGTGCTCACCGCCGCTCAGCTTCGGGCGCTGGCGCTTCGGGTGCGGGAGCGGAGGCCGGAGGCGGAAGGCCGGGAGCTGACCGAGAAAGACCTGACAGAATTGGATTACTCCGAGGAAGCCGCCCGGCAGATCGTCACCCTTCTGAGTCAGGAGCTGCTGCTGGACGATTATCTTGCCCGGGGAGAAGCCTGGGGCTGCGTACCGCTGACCCGGGTAAGTCCCGGATATCCGCTCCTTCTGCGCCAGCGGCTGGGTCTGGACAGTCCCGGCTGCCTGTGGGCAAAAGGCGACCTGTCCATTCTGAATACCCCGACCCTTTCCCTGGTGGGCAGCCGGGAGCTGCGTGAGCCGAACCGAGCCTTTGCCCGGCGGGTAGGGGAGCTTGCGGCGGAGCGGGGGATCACCCTGGTCTCCGGCAACGCCAGAGGCGCTGATCGGGAGGCTCAGGACGCCTGCCGGAATGCGGGAGGCCGGGTCATCAGCATTGTGGCGGATTCTCTGGACAAATATCCGGAAAGGAACCGGCTTTTCCTCAGCGAGGAGGACTTTGACGAGCCTTTCTCCGCGCAGCGGGCATTGAGCCGGAACCGGTGTATCCACGCTCTGGGCACCATGGTGCTTGTGGCGCAGGCCGATTTGCACAAGGGCGGCACCTGGAGCGGCACGGTGAAGAATCTGCGCTTCGGCTGGAGCCCGGTGGTGTGCTTTGACGACGGCAGCCAGGCCTGCCGGGAGCTTCAGCAAATGGGGGCCTATACCCTGAAAACCACAGATCTGGAAAGCTATCTGCAAAAGTCCTGAGCAAACGCTTGGGACTTTTTTACATATCAAGGATTCCCTCCGGCCACAATCCGTATCCCCTGCCTTCCTTTGGGGTGGTGCTCCGCGCAGCGAATTCAAATCCAACAATTGCCGGTGGCAATTGCTCCATAATGTAGAGGTGGCTCGCGCGTCTCCCGCAAGCGCGAGACGGATGAGGGCAAAAAGCTCAGTGTGAAAACCTGCACATATGCACATACCCTCCATAAATGTTTCGGCTCAGATCCCTCCGGAGGCAATTTTCTTGTCCCGGCAAGAAAATTGATAAGTAAGCGGGCTTAAGGGGCGCTGCCGAAAAGCCGCCCCCTTAAGAATCCCCCGGCCGCTCCGCCGGAAGCGCATCAAAATCTATCGGGTTGCTATGGACGGTTTATTTGGAAGTCCGCAGATTGACGAGGGTCTTTGCGTGACGTTTTTCCTGAATTTTACAAAAGAACGCTATCTCTTTTTGCACGGATGCGGCATAATAAAGCGGTATGAAAAGGAGATGGAGAAAGAAAAATGACATTTGAAGAAGTCCGCCGGGATCCGGCGGTTCGGGTATATATTACCCAGGCCGATGCCTCCATGCAGGCTCTGGGCTTTACGGAGCACAGCTTTGCCCACGTTTCCCGGGTGGCCCAGGTGGCGGGGGACATTCTCAAAACCCTTGGCTATCCCGAGCGGACGGTGGAGCTGGCCAGAATTGCCGGGTATCTGCATGACATCGGCAATATTGTCAATCGGGTGGATCACAGCCAGAGCGGCGCGGTAATGGCGTTCCGAATCCTGGATAGAATGAATTTCCCGCCGGAAGAGATCGCCGCCATCGTCACTGCCATCGGCAACCACGATGAGGGCAACGGCACCCCGGTAAACGCCGTGGCGGCGGCCCTGTTCCTGGCGGACAAGTCCGATGTCCGCCGGTCCCGTGTGCGGAAAACCGCGGATATCTCCCAGGATATCCATGACCGGGTAAACTACTCCGTTACCAAATCCGAGCTGAGTGTGGATCTGGAAAGACACACCGTGACATTGGAGCTGGTGGTGGACACCACCGTCAGCTCGGTGATGGAGTATTTCGAGATTTTCATGAAGCGGATGGTGCTGTGCCGGAAGGCGGCGGAGCGGTTGGGCTTACAGTTCCAATTAACAATCAACGGACAACCCCTGATTTGAGAGAATATAAGCGCCCCCTTGCCGCATAGAGTTGCGGCAAGGGGGCGTTTTCTTTGGTTGGAGATTACGATGTGTACTTTGGTCATCGGCAGTCCGGCCGGGTGCAGGTGCAGCGGCAGGGGCTTTACTACCGGTTCCAGTGCCGGTGTCGGCTGACCGGAGACGTGGTGTGCCGTCTGTACGTCCTCTGCGGCGGCAGGCGGGAGAATCTGGGAGTGGTGGTTCCCATGGACGGGGGCTTCGGGCTGGATACCCGGGTGCCCGTCAAGCACTTTCTGGAAGGACAGCCGGAATTTTCTCTGGAGCCCCGGCAGGAAACGGACGGGGGAACCTTTGCGCCCATTGTCCCGGAGGAGCCTTTTTCCTACATAGAACGGCTGAAAACCGGCTTTTTAGTCAGAAAATACGGCGAAATCGGAGTGCTATTTCCGGAAACTCACAGCGACAGCTCCAATCCCACCGGGCAGTGGTCAGAGCCCAAAATGTCGGAATAAATGGGTGCGGCCTGGATTTTGTCCGCGATCCGGTCGGAGACCAGGAAGTAGTCAATGCGCCAGCCCGCGTTATTTTTCCGGGCCTGGAAGCGATAGCTCCACCAGCTGTAGATGCCGGTGGCATCGGGGTTCAGATATCGGAAGGTGTCCGTAAAGCCCGCATCCAGCAGCCGGGAGAAGCTTTCCCGCTCTTCATCGGAAAAACCGGCGTTTCCCCGGTTGGGGCCGGGATTTTTCAAATCGATCTCCTGATGGGCAACGTTTAAGTCCCCGCAGGCGATGACGGGCTTCCGGACGTCCAGTTCCCGCAGATAGTTCCGGAAAGCTTCATCCCATTTTAGCCGGTGCTCGATCCGGGCAAGCCCCTGCTGAGCGTTGGGGGTGTAGCAGGTGACGAGAAAAAAGTCCGGGTATTCCAGGGTGATGAGCCGGCCTTCCGTGTCCAGCTCCGGCACACCCACGCCGTACCGAACAGAAAGCGGTTCGGTTTTGGCGAAAATGGCGGTGCCGGAGTAGCCCTTTTTCTCGGCATAGTTCCAGAAGTCCATATAGCCCGGCAGAGGATGATCGATCTGTCCCGCCTGAAGCTTGGTCTCCTGCAAACAGAGAAAATCCGGATCCAGGGCATTCACGGCTTCTCCAAAGCCCTTGCCCACGCAGGCGCGCAGGCCGTTTACATTCCAGGAAATGAATTTCATGCTTCCTCCTTCTGGGGTATCAGGGTGTCCGTCAGAATCAGGCTGTCCCGGCGGATGGTGGTGTTCCGGCTGCCGCTGACCACGGTGATCTCCTTCACCGGCAGCAGCTCCATGCAGGTCATGGACAGGCAGGCGCAGGCCAGGGAAAACCCGCTGTCGCTCAAGGCTTCCGAGGTGTCTGAAATGCCGATGGTGACGGCGTCAGCCGTCTGTTCCAGCTGATAGAGCGTGGTGCCCCGGGGCAGGGGAGAGGTCAGCTCCTTGTCCGCCGGTCCCATCAGATAGAAGGCCAGCAGGTAGCGCAGATTGTCCCGGTGACCGGAGCCCTCCCGAATTTCGCCGACGATTTCCGGCCCCAGACCCCGGCTGGAATTTTCCCGGAGGTAGTAGAAGGTCACCGGCTCCTTTGCCCGCTCGGCGCAGCCGGGCAGCAGGCATAGAAGCATGGCGGCGATGAGAATCAGGCAAAGCGATCGTTTCATTCCGCATCCACCTCCGCATCAAAGGCAGGGAAGGTCACCCGGAAGGTAGTACCCTTTCCCAGCTGACTTGTCAGGGTGATTTCTCCCCGGTTACGATGGACGATGCCCCGAACGATGGCCAGCCCCAGTCCGCTGCCGCCGCTCTGGCGGGAGCGGGCCTTGTCCACCCGGTAGAATCGCTCAAACACATGGTCGATGGCATCGGCGGGAATGCCCATGCCCGTATCGCTGACCTCCAGCACCACATTGTCCTCCTGGCGGTGGAGCGTAACGGTGAGACTGCCTCCGGGCTGGTTGTATTTAATGCCGTTTTCCATCAGATTGAAGACGATCTGGTAAAGATCGTCCTCCAGAATCAGAATGGTGCTGTCCTGTTCCAGTTCCAGACGGATGGTAACGCCTGCCTGCCGGGCGTTGCTTTTCAGCATTCTTGCCACCCGCCGGACGGTGGGAGCCAGATAGATGATTTCCAGCTCCTGACCGGAGGCTCCCTCGGAGCGGGTCAGCGTCAGCAGCTTTTCCGTCATCCGGTTCAGCCGCTCGGCCTCACTGCCGATGTCGCCCACAAATTCCCGGATGGTTTCCGGATCCATGTCATACTGCAAAATGGAGTCTGTCAGCAGTTTTATGGAGGCCAGGGGGGTTTTCAGCTCATGGGAGGCATCGGAGACAAACCGACTGCGCTTCTGTTCGGAATTTTGCAGCTTTTCCGCCAGCTCATTGAATTCGTTGCCCAGAATGGTAAGCTCATCGTTGCCTCCCAGATCTACCTTGTGGGAGTAGTCGCCCTCCCGGATGACCCGCATGGAGGCCATGATCCGGTTCAGCCGCCGGGAATAGGTGTTGGCAAAGGCCACGGAAAACAGCAGAACGGCCGCTTCCAGCAGAAAGGTGATGAAGAAAATCGTCCGCTGCAAGGACTGAATCAGCTTTCCCTGGGTGGTATCCAGATCGGTCATGTAGACGCAGCCTACAATGGTGCCGTAGTAGAATACCGGGGTGGCGGCGCGGCAGTCGATGGTTCCGCTTTGATATTTCCAGGAGCACACGTCGTTGCCCTCCAAAGCGGTGAGGATCTCCGGAAGCAGGGCATAGGAACCCAGCTGAGCGCCGCCGCTGTCATACAGGGTGCAGCCGGCCTGATCGGTGACCAGCAGCCGGGAAACCTTCAGGCTTTCGATCTGCCCCACCACGGCGGAAACCGTGGAACTGTTCATGACCTCCAATGTGGAAACCTCGTCGGAGGCCAGCAGGCATTTTTCAATCATGCTGGATTTTTTGCTCTCGTAGAACAGATTCTGACAGGCGATGGAGCAATAAATGTTCAGAATCAGCAGCACCACGAAGGTGACCACCGCATAGGTCATGGCATAGCGGTACTGGGATTTTCGGAAGCCGCGGATGGCGGCGCCTTTATTTTCGGAAGTAATAGCCAACGCCCCATTTCGTCAGAATATATTTGGGCTCCGCGGGATTTTCCTCCAGCTTCTCCCGAAGCCGGCGGATGTGCACATCCACGGTGCGGATATCGCTGCGGTATTCGTAGGCCCAGATGGTGTCCAGCAGCGCCTCCCGGGAATAGACCCGGTTGGGGTTGCGCATCAAGAATTCGATGACATCGAATTCCTTGGCGGTCAGGTCTGCCAGCTCTCCGTTCCGGTAGGCGTTCCGGGCGTCCAAGTCCAAAGTGATGGTGCCGATGGTCAGGGTGTTCCCCGGAGCCTTTTTTTCTGCCGAGCCTGCCCGGCGGAGCAGTGCCCGGATCCGAGCCTTCAGTTCCAGAATGTTGAAGGGCTTGGTCAGGTAGTCGTCGGCCCCGTGCTCGAAGCCCATGAGCTTGTCCATGTCGTCGGTCTTCGCCGTGAGCATGATGATGGGAATGTCCGAAAACTCCCGAATCTTGGCACAGGCGGTAAGCCCGTCCATATTGGGCATCATCACGTCCAGCACCACCAGGTCGGGATTCTGCTCCCGGACGGCCTGGACGGCTTCCAGTCCGTCGCTGCCGGTGATGACCTCATAGCCCTCATTTTGAAGATTGAAGCGGGTGCCCTTGACCAGCAGCGCCTCATCGTCCACAACCAGTATTTTCATCTTAACCTCCTACTGTGATCAGCTCCAGAATGGCCTCCGCCTTCTTTTCACCGATGCCCTCTACGTTGGTAATTTCTTCCACCGCCCGGAAGGAGCCGTTCTGCTGCCGATAGGCCAGAATCCGCTTCGCCAGCACCTGACCAATCCCGGGAAGGGCAGCGAGGGTGTCCGCGTCCGCGGTGTTGATGTTTACGGGAAAAGAAACCGTCTCCTCCGGCACCGTCTGCGCCGGAGCGGTGGCGGCAGCGGTGGGCGCGGTCTGCATTTGCGCCGGAACCGCCAGGGTAACGGTGCCGGAGCCGGAATTGCGCCCGACAAACAGTCCCAGGGTAAAGCCCACAAACAGGACTGTAACCGCCGCCAGCAGGATGGAAACCTTATTTTTCATGGGGAACAACCCTCCCGCATTGACTAGATTCCAAAAAGCTGTTATAATATGCACATATTATACACGATTTTTTTTCGCCGGACAAGTCCGGCGAGGGCTTCTTGAGGGATATTTATGAAAAAAATCAGATGTCTTGCCCTGCTGCTGTCCTGCCTGCTGGCGGTGCAGTGCTTTTTCCTTCCCGCCTCGGCTCAGATGGAGACCACCGAGACCCTGGAAACCCTGCCCACGGAGTCGGCGGATATGACCGCCCAGACCGCGGATATTCCCTTCGGCCAGGTGTGTATCCAGAAGGGCTGCCGCACCATCAACAGCATGTCCCCTCTGGCAGGCAGTGAGCGGAAGCTGGATACCGCCCTGTCCGCGTTTCTCTATGAGACCACCACCGACACGGTGGTCTATGCCTACAATCCGGATATGAAGGTGCACCCCGGTACGCTGGCCAAGATCGTCATGGCCCTGATCGTCATCGAAAACTGCAATATGGACGATGTGGTCACGGTCACGGAAGGTATTCAGTCCTATGTGCCCATGGGCGTTAACAAGGTTCAGTCGGAAAGCCTGAAAAGTAACGAGCAGCTGAAGGTCAAGGACTTGCTGTACGCCCTGCTTCTGATCAACGCCAACGATGCCGCCGTGGCACTGGCGCACCACGTTTCCGGCACCACCGATGCCTTCCTGGAGCTGATGAACGCCCGGGTCAAGCAGATGGGCTGCGCCAATACCCAGTTCGGCAACGTCTCCGGTCTGTACACCGCGGAATCTTCCAGCACCGCCCGGGATATGGCCATCATCGTCAAGACCGCCATCCAGAACGAGAATTTCAAGGAAATCTTCGGGGCCAAGAGCTATACCATCCCCGATACCAACTTGGTTCAGGGTCGTAAGGAATTCAAGACCCAGAACTATATGATCGACGACAGCACCCTGCAAACCTTCTACGATGATCGGGTCACCGGCGGCTTTGCCTCTTACTATGAATCCTACGGCGCGTCCATTGCCTGTACCGCGGAATCCAAGAATATGAACTACGTTGCCGTCATTCTGGGAGCCACCCGTACCTTTGCGGAAAACGGCTGGCAGCCGGATATTTACGGTAACTTTGAAGAAATGTCCGATTTGCTGGACTATGCCTTCAGCTCCTTCAAGGTCAACCGGATTATCTACGACGGCATGGCGCTCAGCTCCTTCAAGGTGAACGGCGGCGAGTGCAACGTGGTGGGCGAGGCCAAGGTGAACGTGGACAGCGTGGTGCCGGCAAAGGCTCAGATGAAGAACATCCAGATGAACTATACCGCCGTAGGCGGCGGCCTGTCCGCCCCCATCCAGAAGGATCAGCTCATTGCCACGCTGGAGGTGGTGTACCGGAACTCGGTGCTCACCGAGGTGGAGGTTTACGCCATGTGCGATGTGAAGCCCGCCGATCAGAACGGCGTGGTCATCCACTCGGTGGTAAAGCGGAGTTCCGGCGGAGGTTCAGGCTTCCTGTCGGTGGTGGGCACCATTTGCGTCATTGTCCTGGGGGCGGCCATTGTGTATCTGGCCTTTAACGCCTATATGCGCACCCGGATCCGAGCCCGGCGGCGGAAACGCCGCGCCCAGCGCAGGAGGAACGGCTGATGTTAAACTGGGAACAGCTGGAGACCCAGTGCGATGCCTGTACCCGGTGCGGCCTGTGCGAGACCCGGCACAACGTGGTGTTCGGGGCAGGAAACCGGCAGGCGGACATCCTATTCGTAGGGGAGGGACCCGGGGAGCAGGAGGATTTGCAGGGAGAACCCTTCGTAGGCCCGGCGGGGAAGCTATTGGATGATATGCTGTCCATTATCGACCTGTACCGGCAGGAGAATTGCTATATCTGCAACATTGTCAAGTGCCGCCCGCCCCGCAACCGGGATCCTCTGGAAACGGAGCAGGACGCCTGCATCGGCTTTTTGCGCAATCAGGTGGCCCTGGTCAGACCCCGGATCATTGTCTGCCTGGGTCGGATCGCCGCCAAGCGGCTCATTGACCCGGAGTACCGGATCACCCGGCAGCATGGCCAGTGGGTGCGCAAGGGAGATTTCTGGATGACGGCCATTTATCATCCTTCCGCCCTCCTGCGGGATGTGACCAAGCGGCCGGAGACCTTCGAGGATTTGCTGTCCATCCGGGCGAAAATCCGGGAACTGGGTCTTTGCGGCGCGAAGACGGACTGAGCGCACTGTGCTTCCTGCTTGAATGTGCCTCGCGTTCAAAGGGAAAGAGCGTTGGAAGTACCGGCACCGGAGGCAGCTTTGCCCGGGAAACGCGGAAATAACAGTTGACAATTCCGCAGTCGTCCGTTATAATAATCAGGCTGAATCGCCCTGCTAGTGTAGCACAGTCGGTAGTGCATCTCACTCGTAATGAGAAGGTCGCCTGTTCGAGTCAGGTCACTAGCTCCA
>CAKTOH010000017.1 GCA_934589705.1 uncultured Oscillospiraceae bacterium
AGGATACTGTAACGCCGGTGCTGAAACAGCAGCTTCAGCAATGCGAAACAGAGATTCGCAATGTGATGAAGGCCATCTGCCAGGGCATCCTTACGGATTCTACCAGAGAATGCTTGGAGGAACTGGAACAGCAGCGAGACTCCCTCCGGGGCAGCATTGCCCAGCTCCAGCTGGAACGTAGAAAATTCACCAAGGAAGAAATCGTGGACTGGGTCAGCCGTTACAAGGATGGCAATATCAACGACCCGGATTATCGCAGAGAAATTATCGATACTTTCGTGAATTCTGTCTTTGTCTACGACGATAAACTGATCCTGACCTACAATTATAAAGACGGCAGCCAGACTCTGACCCTGCAAGAAATTGAGGCTGCCTTAAGTTCGGATTTAACAGGCATGTGTCCACCAAAAGAGAAAAGCAGCACCACCTCGCAGGGTGGTGCTGCTTTTCTCTTTTGGTGGACAATAAAGATATAGGACTCGAACCCATCTAAATGCAACAGTCCGGTGGACTGTTGCCATCCGGCGTTTCCGCCGGATGCTCCTTAGTGTTATCGAGTCCTATATCGTCCACCGCGAAGCGCATTCTCAGAGACCGGCAGACTCGAACCCATCTGAATGCAACAGTCCAGTGGACAGTTACCAAAAGCGTCTCCCGCCGGATGCTCCTTAGTGTTATCGAGTCCTATAACGTCCACGCGAAGCGCATTCTCGGAGACCAGTGGACTGTTGCCATCCGGCGTTTCCGCCGGATGCTCCTTAATGTAATCGAGTCCTATATCGTCCGCCAATCATAACCACCGGAACGGCCGGTGGTTATGATTATCTTCTGTGCCGCTCCAGGAAGTCGCCCAGCTGCTCCATGGCCTGGGTGATGACCTGAGACTCAGGCAGCATGACAATCCGGAAGCGCAGGTCCTCGAACCAGTCAAAGCCGTGGCCGGGGATCACCAGCACATGCTTCTCGTGGAGGAACCGCATGGCAAAATCCTCGTCGCTTTCAAAATCGAACACGTCTTTTTCCAGTCCCGGGAACAGATAGAAGGCCGCCCGGTTGGGAACCTGGGTTACTCCGGGAATCTTCGCCAAAGCCTCCACTGTGGCCTTGCTCTGCTCGTAAAGCCGACCGCCGGGAACCATCATGGCCCGGGTGCTGTCCCGGTCAGAAAGAGCCGCCGGAATCACCAGCTGGGTCAGGGCGTTGCCGCACAGCCGCATGGCCGCCAGCTGCATGACCCCCTGCTCAATGCCCGCCAGCTCCTCCTTCGGGCCGGAGAACACCATCCAGCCGCAGCGGAAGCCGCAGATGATGTGAGATTTTGAAAGGCCGTTGAAGGTGACGCAGGGCACGTCCGGTGCCAGTGCCGCCAGGGAATAGGTAGGCAGATTCTCCAGCACCAGCCGGTCGTAAATTTCGTCGGCCAGCAGCAGAAGGTGATGCTCCCGGGCAAGCCCGGCGATCTCCAGCAGAGTCTCCTTGCTGTACACCGCACCGGTGGGGTTATTGGGGTTAATGACCAGGATGGCCTTGGTTCTGGGGGTGATTTTGCGGCGGATATCCTCCAGATCCGGATTCCAGTCATTTTCCGGGGCGCAGCGGTAGTGCACCGGCTTGCCGCCGCCGAGATACGTATTGTTGCTCCACAGGGAGTAGCAGGGGGACGGCACCAGCACCTCGTCCCCGGTGCCGACGAGAGCCGTCATCAGCATGGACACCGCCTCGCTGACACCGTTGCAGATGTAAATATCCTCCGGCGTAACGTCTTGCAGACCCCGGCTAACGTGATAGTTCAGAATTGCCTGACGGGCCTGTGCCATACCCCGGACGTCGCAGTAGGGCACCGCCTTGTCCACCTGCTCCAGAAGGGCGCTGCGGACGCTGTCCGGCAGCTGGAATCCAAAGTTGCCGGGATTGCCGGTGTTCAGCTTCAGCACCGGGGTTCCGGCGGCCTGCATCCGCAGGGCTTCTACATATAACGGCCCCCGAATGTCCGAGTGGACATGGGCCAGCCGATCCGATTGTGCAATCATGGTATTTCCTCTCTTTATCCAATGAGTAAAGCTTAGGTTATTGTATCACGCTTTCCCCCAAAAAACAACCATAAAAACCGTGAAAAAACCGGGGTACATAGAGCGTACCCCGGCATTTTGAAAATCAGCTTAATCCTTGGCCTTGTTCTTGCGCAGCAGAACCACGCTCTGCACCAGCAGGAACAGACAGATCATGGCCGCCACGGTGATGTTCGTCCACCAGGCCTCGTCCAGGCCCAGGGAGGAAACGATGTTCTTGATGGTATTTAAGGAAAGCACGCCAAAGAAGGTGCCCAGGATGTTGCCAACGCCGCCGGTGAGCATGGTGCCGCCGATGATGGAGGAGGCAATGGCATTCATCTCCGCGCCGCTGGCATGGCTGGGAGAACCGGAGCCCACATGCAGGAAATACACGAAGCCGCCGATGCCGGCCAGGGTGCTGCACAGCAGATGGGCCAGGAACTTGGTGCGCTTGACGTTGATGCCCAGCATATTGGCAGAGGCCATATTGCCGCCCACGGCGTAGAAGCTGCGGCCCAGCTTGCCCCATTTCAGGAGGATAAACAGCAGCAGCACGATCAGCAGTGCCACGATCACGCCGGGCTCCACATAGGCGGGCACATAAATACCGCGCTTGTTGATGCTGCCCATGCCGGGAACGTAGACCCGAATGGCTTTGAGCGCCTGGAAGGCCTCGTTGGTCACATTGAACTGGGTGGAGTTTACAATGGTCGTCATGCCCTTGGCAAAGAACATACCGGCGAGCGACACGATGAAGGGCTGAATCTCCAGGTAGGCAACCAGGTAGCCCTGCACCAGGCCAAAGGCAACGCCGATGCCCAGAGCCAGCAGCATGGCCGAGCCCACGGTGCCGCCCTGATAGTCCAGATGCACCGCGCAGCTCATGCACACCAGGGCTGTCAGGGTGCCCACGGAAATATCAATGCCGCCGGTGATCATGACGATGCTCATGCCGCAGGACAGAATAATCAGCGCCGCGTTTTCGTTCAGGATGTTGAAGAAGGCCTGGGGCTTCCGGAAGCCGGAACCCAGCACCACCACCGCCAGAGCGTACATAAGAAGAAACACCGCAATGGTAATGGCCAGCAGCAGATTGGTATCGGACAGATTGCTCAGGCGGGTAGACAGGCGCCCGTTTTTCACCGTAACCTTCGGTGCCATATCACTTCGCCTCCTTTACAGCTTTCGCAGCCCCATGCTGCTTCCAGAGCTTTCCCATCCGCTCCCGGACCACCGGCGCGCTCATGACCACCAGGATGATGACCACCACGGCCTTGTAGGCGGGCAGGGCATCGGAAGCCACGTTGAACTTGTACAGGGTGGTGGTCAGGAACTGGATGACATAGGCACCCAGGATGGAGCCCCACATATTGAACTTGCCGCCGCCCAGCGCGTTGCCGCCCAGGGCCACTGCCAGAATGGCATCCATTTCGATGTCCTTGGCGATAACGGAATAGTTGATGGAGGAGATCCGGCTGACCTTGATGAGGCCCGCCACCGCCACGCACAGACCCAGAATCACATAGGTCAGGAACTTGACGAAGGCCGGGTCAATGCCGTTCAGGCGAGAAGAGTGGGAGTTGATGCCCACGGACTGGGTCAGCAGTCCCAGAGTTGTGAATTTCAACACCAAAGCAATGACGATCATGCAGGCAATGGCGATGAACACCGGGGTGGGCACGGGAATGCCGGGAATGAAGTTTCCGAAATAGCCGAACCGGGCCTCGTTGATGATGGGCAGCTCGTTGTTGTTGATCCAGGCGGCGATGGAGCGGCCGGCGGTGTAGAGGATCAGGGTCGCAACCATGGGCTGAATCTTGAAGTAAGCAACCAGGGTGCCGTTGAAAGCGCCGAAGAGCATGCTCACCACGCAGGCGGCCAGGAAAGCCAAGATGATGGGAGCCTGCATGGTCTCGGGCCGGGCACCCTGATTGCCGCAGAGCACCCGCAGAATCACGGAGCCCGCGATGGCGATGTTCGCGCCCACGGAAATATCCTGTCCGCCGGAGGCGGAGGTAACCAGGGTCATGCCGATGGCAAGAATCACCAGCTCGGAAGCGTTGTTGAGAATCGTGATCAGGTAACCGGACAGCACGGGGTCACCGTTGCTGTTCTGTCCCATGGTAATTTTGAAAAAGCCGGGATCGGCAATGAGGTTGAAGAGAATCAGCAGCAGGAGCGCCGCCAGCGGAATGAAAATCTGCTGGCGCACTAGGTTTTTCAGCCAGTTGCCGGGCTTTACGGGTGTTTCCAGTCTTTCCATATCAGTTCTCCCCTCCGGCAATGGTCGCCATGATTTTGGTCTGGTTCAGGTCGTCGCCGGACAGCTCGCCGACCACCTTCCGGTCACGCATGACCACCAGCCGGGAGCAGGTGCGCAGCATCTCGTCGATTTCCGAGGAGATGAAGGTCACGCTCTTGCCCTCGGCGGCCAGGCGAAGCACCAGCTTCTGAATTTCGATCTTGGTGCCCACGTCGATACCACGGGTGGGCTCGTCCAGGATCAGGTATTTGGGATGGGTCAGCAGCCAACGGGCCAGAATGACCTTCTGCTGATTGCCGCCGGACAGCTGCTTGATGGGGGTGTCGGCGGAGGCGGTCTTGATTTCGAGCAAGCGGATGTACTCATCGGCGTAGGCCTCGGCCTGGGCACGGCTGATGGGCTTGAGGAAGCCCTTCATCACCTGCAAAGCCAGGATGATATTCTCCCGGACGGACAGGTCACCTACAATGCCGTCCTGTTTCCGATCCTCGGGCAGGTAGCCGATGCCCTGCTTCATGGCGTCCAAAGGCTTATTGATCTTCACCTTCCTGCCGTCCATGAACACCTGACCGCCGGTCTTCTTGTCCGCACCGAAAATCGCCCGGACGCACTCGCTTCGGCCGGAACCCAGGAGTCCCGTGAAGCCGTTGACCTCGCCCTTATGGATGGCAAAGTCGAAGGGCTTGATGCCCTCGGTGCTCGACAGGTCCTTGACCTCCAGCACGGGGGTGCCCATGTCCGCCTTGGCCCCTTCACCGTCATTTTTGATGGAGGCCATGTCGTCCAGCTCCTTGCCCAGCATTTTGGACACCAGCTTGACCCGGGGCAGATCTTCAATGACATATTCGCCCACCAGCTGGCCGTCCCGAAGGACGGTGATCCGGTCGCAGACCTCATAGACCTGATCCAGGAAGTGGGTGACGAAGATAATGCCCACGCCCTTGGCCTTCAGATCCCGCATGAGCTTAAAGAGCTTCTCCACCTCCTGCTCATCCAGAGAGGAGGTAGGTTCGTCCAGAATCAGAACCTTGCACTCCATATCCACCGCCCGGGCGATGGCCACCATCTGCTGCACGGCGATGGAGCAGCTGCCCAGCTGCTGGGTGGGGGAAGCGGGGATGTCCAGCGCTTCCAGCATTCTGGCCGCCCCGGCATTCATTTTCTTCCAGTTGGTCAAGGCACCCTTGGTGCGGCCGATATACATATTCTCTGCCACCGTCAGGTTGGGGCAGAGAGTAATTTCCTGATAAACGGTGCTGATGCCCGCGTTCTGGGCATCCTGGGGGGAGCGGATGGACACCGGGCCGCCCTGCCCTTTGATATGGATTTCGCCGCCGTCCTTTTCATAGACGCCGGTCAGAACCTTGATGAGTGTGGATTTGCCCGCGCCGTTTTCCCCCATCAGCGCATGGATCTCCCCTTCCCGCAGCGTAAAGTCCACATTTTGCAGAGCCTTGACACCGGGGAAATATTTGCAAATGCCGCGCATTTGCAGCACTGCTTCTTCTGCCATGGTCATCCTCCTTCATGTCTGGGATGTCTTAAATCTGGGATGTCTTAAATCTGGGATGTCTTAACATCTGGGATATCTTGAGGCGGCTCCACACAATTTGGCTGCGGCCCGCAGACACAATTGTGTGGAATTGCCTCCTAAAAAAAGCACGCGGTGCGGCAGGATGCGCCGAACCGCGTGCCCGGAATTCACTTGACTCTCTTGGGATCCTCAGTCAATCAGATGCCGTAGGTATCCACGTCAGCCTGGGTGATGGTGGAAGCGTCGAAGCCCTTCTCGTTCATGATGATGGTCTTCTCGGCGGGAGTGTTGCCGGCCTCCAGAGTCTGGATGATGTCGGTGATGTAGGAAGCCTGGAAGGGGTTGCACTGGCCGTCATAGTTCCAAGCGCCCTTCAGCAGCTCTTCCAGAGCCCACTTGTTGCAGTCGAAGCCCATGACGATCACGTCGCCGTCCACACCGTGGGTGATACCGGCAGCGTCCAGAGCGGCAACGGCGCCCTTGGCCATGTCGTCGTTCTCAGCGTAGATGACGTTGAAGTCCTTGCCGGAGTCGATGACGGCCTGAACGATCTGCTGGGCGTTCTCGGCGTTCCACTCGGCGGTCTGCTGGGTGACGATGTTCCAGTTGTCGTTCGCGGCGACCTTCTCGTCCAGAGCGCCGGAACGGCCGATCTGAGCGGCGGAACCCATAACGCCCTGAATGTGGATCACATTGTAGACGTCCTTATTCTGGGAAGCCAGCCAGTCAACGGCGGTCTGGCCTTCCTTGGCCATGTCGGAGACGATGGAAGCGGCGTACAGGCTGGGGTCAGCATCGATGGTACGGTCGAACAGGATGACCTGGATGCCGGCGTCCTGGGCGTCCTTCAGAACGGTGTCCCAGCCGGAGGTGCCGGCAGCGGACAGCAGCAGGTAGTCGACTTCGTCCTGGATGAACTTCTGAGCGGCAGCGATCTGCTCCTCGTTCTTCAGGGAGTAAGCGAAGGAGGCGTCATAGCCGTTCTCCTTGGTGAAGGTGGCCTTCATATCCTTGTCGTTGGCGGTACGGTAGCCGGACTCGTTGGGGTCGTTGTTGATGATGCCGACCTTGATCAGGCCGTCACCGGCGGGAGCGGCGGGAGCCTCGGCGGCGGGGGCGTCAGCCTTGGGGGCCTCGGTGGCAGCGGGAGCAGCGTTGCCGCCGCAGGCAGCCAGGGCCAGAACCATGGACAGAACCAGCAGGATACTCAGAAACTTTTTCATGCTTTTTTCCTCAACTTTCTTGATTCATTTTTGGGTTGCTTTCTCAACCCCTCTGCCAGCATTAAAGCACACTTTTCCGTTCGCGTCAATAGCTTCTCGTGCACAATGCTCAAGTTCGTATCCTTAAATAATACAAATATTCGTGCAGGATTGCTATTTTTGATACAAATATTTCCGGAAGCTCCTCTTTCCGTCAATCCGGTTTGTTTTTTTACGATTTTATTTCCTCGTTTGTACGTTTTCTTAAGGCCATTTCCGGGGAAGGCCCCCCGGTACGGCTTTGGCAACTTGCACACATCCGTACCAAAACGCAACAGCGACCGGAAAAAAGTTGGTTTTTTTACACAGGATTTTCTCTTCCGACAGCCTGGGCAATCAACCATTGTATCCGAATCTCAGGCATCCTGGCGAAAAACCATAAGAATTTCAACGAATTGGGGGGTCGCTTTTTTGGCCTCTTCTGCTATAATGAATACAACTTACCGAACTTGCAGCGGTTTTCCCCGGGAGGAAGAGACATGTCCAAAAAATACGAACAACTTGCGGGCATCCTGCGAAGCGAATTGCAGCAGCTGGTGCGCCAGGGAGGCAGCCGCCTGGCCACGGAGGCGGTGCTGGCCGAGCGCTATCACATGAGCCGCCAGACCGTCCGCCACGCTCTGAAGCTGCTGGAAGAGGAAGGGCTCATCGTCCGCCGCCAGGGCAGCGGCTCCTTTGTCCGCACCGGTGCCGGGGAGACGGGGGTGCGCCAGGTGGCCGTGGTGACCACCTTCCTGGATGACTACATTTTCCCCTCCATCCTACACGATGTTCAGGGGCTTCTTTCCCAACAGGGCTATTCCACCCTGGTCTTCGCCACGGAGAACCTGGTCAGCCGGGAGCGGGAAATTCTGACCAAGCTTCTGGACATGCAGCTGAGCGCCGTGCTGATGGAGGGGGTAAAGACCGCCCTGCCCACGGTCAACGCCGATCTTTATCAGCTGCTCCGGGCCCGGGGGATCCCGGTGCTGTTCCTTCACGGCACTTATTGCAATCTGGGGGGCTTTCCCTCCATTCAGGACGACAACTACAGCGGCGGCTATCAGCTGACCCGGTATTTGCTTTCCAAAGGTCACACCCGAATCGCGGGGATTTTCAAAAGCGATGACACCCAGGGACCCCAGCGCTATCATGGGATGCTCACCGCTCTCCGGGACGCGGGGGTGCCCATCCGGGACGAGGCGGTTGTCTGGTTCGGCACCCGGGAGCGCTCCGCTCTGGTAGGCTCCGTGGGCCAGGGAAAAATGGCGGATTTCCTGGGAAACCGGCTGGAGGACAGCACTGCCGTGGTCTGCTACAACGACGAAATTGCCTATCTGGTCATCCGCCAGCTGCTGGCCGCGGGAAAGCGGGTGCCGGAGGATGTGGCGGTGGTCAGCTTCGACAACAGCTTCTACAGCCAGATCGGCCCGGTGCCTATCACCTCTCTTGGCCACAAGGCCAGCCGCACCGGCAAGGCAGCGGCCGCCGCGCTGCTGCAAATGCTTTCCGGTTCTCAGCCGGATGAGGAACGTCTGGAATGGGAGCTCTTCGTCCGTGCCAGCGGCTAGCGGCGTATCGCCGCGGACAATGTGCGCACCAGCTGGTCTGTATTCGTTTTTCTCCTGGGTACCGATCGGCATCGTTCCTGCTGAGCAATTGCAATCGTGGTTGTCATTGCACACCGAAAGACGATACCCCTTCAAAGCCATTCTATAAAAACAACCAGGCGCGCTGCAAAGATTGCAGTGCGCCTGGTTTCGGCTTTCTCTCAATATTCCCGGCCGGCGATGATCTCCTCGGTCAGAGTCTCCGGGGTGAACTGCTGCTCTTCAATATACTGCTGCTTTTTGGGAGTCTGTCCGGCCTCCAGGGTGCGGACAATCTCCTCCGCCATGGGGCCAAGCAGGGGGTTACACTCCATGACCAGGGAAATTTTTCCCGCCATGCACAGCCGCAGCGCGTTCCGGGTGGCGTCAAAGCAGATCACGTCCACATCCCGGCCGCAGACATAGCCCTGCTCCTCCAGGGCCTGGATGGCACCGAAAGCCTCGTTGTCGTTTTCGCAGTAAACAACATCGATATTCTGGCCCTCGGGCAGGTCGTCCAAGTACCTCCCCATGGCCTCATAGGTTTTCGCCTGGGTGAAGTCCCCGTCCAACCGGGTCAGAAGGTTCCAGTTTTCGTGCCGGGCCATGCCGTCCTCCAGGGCGGCGGTGCGGCCCAGCTGGGCGGTGGAGCCCAGGGTGCCCTGGATATGGATGATCTCCACAGTTTCCGCCGGGTCATTATGCTTTCCCTCAATCCAGGCAACCGCCTTTTTTCCCTGGCCGTAAAAATCAGAGCCCACATGGGCGGCATACAAAGACGCATCCTCCACGTCCGCCATCCGGTCTACCAGCACCACCGGGATGCGCGCGTCCCGCGCCTCCTGCAAAACCGAATCCCAGCCGGTTTCACTCAGGGGCATGAGCACGATGTAGTCCACCTGCTGCTGGATAAATTTCCGCACGGCCATGATCTGATTTTCCTGAATCTGCCGGGCATCGTCAAAAAGCAGCCGGTAGCCCCGGCTTTCGGAGAAGGCCGCCTTCAGAGACTCGGAGTTGGCCACCCGCCAATCGGACTCCGCCCCCACCTGGGAAATGCCCACCACGATCAGGTCTTCCTCGGTGGGCTCGGTTTCCCCGGCGGCGCAGCCCGCCAGCAAAAGTAAGGATAACGTAAGGGCAATCAGCCGCTTCATGGGCGCGGCACCTCCTTCCGGACGTAGGGAATCCGGGCGGTGACCCGGGTGCCGGTTCTCTCTTCGCTTTCGATGGTCAGGCCGTACTGGGCCCCGAACTGCAATTGCAGCCGCTGATTCACCGCGGACATGCCGAAACCCAGGGGCTTCTTGCTCTGCATCCCCTGGCGCAGCTGCTCCAGCCGCTCCTGGGACATCCCCACGCCGTTGTCCTCCACCCGCAAAATCACGTCGTCTCCCTGCCGGGTGCCGGTAATGCGGATGGTGCCCTTGGCCCGCTTGAGCTTGATGCCGTGATACAGGGCGTTTTCCACCAGGGGCTGCAAGGTCAGCTTGGGGATCATGGCATCCCCCAGCTGCGGGTCGATTTCCAGGGTATACTCCATAATGTCCTGATACCGGGCCTTCTGAATCTGCAAATAGCTTCGCACATGGCTCTCCTCCTCGGAAAGGGTGATCACGTCCTCGCCCTTGCTCAGAGAATGGCGGAAGAAGCCGGAAAGGTTGGAGACCATCTCCACCGCCTCCTGCTGCTTGTCCGCCTCGATGAGCCAGATGATGGTATCCATGGTGTTGTAGAGAAAATGGGGATTGATCTGGGCTTGCAGCAGTGCCAGCTCCGTCCGGCGCAGGCTCTCCTGTCGCTGATGGCTTTCCCGCATCTGCTCGTCCAGCCGGGCGATCATCTGCTCCATGCCTCGGCTCAGGGTTCGGATCTCCCGAATTTCCGACTTCACCGGCTCCAGAGCCGTCAAATCTCCGGCGGTGACCGCCTCCATCCGTCCCGAAAGCTCCTCCAGCGGCCGGGTGATGGACTGGCTCAACCGGATGCTGTAGCGCAGGGTGAAAGCCAGGGTCAGAGCCGCCACCAGAGCGATCACCGCGATCTCCCCGGCCATCTGCCGGGTGGCCGTCTGCTGCACCGCGTTCAGCTCCGCCGCCTCATAATAGAGGTAGGTGTACATGTACTCCTCCACCAGGGAGGTGAGGATGTACACATTGTTTTCCAGCTGGCTTAAGCGCTGGTCATAGTCCGAAGTCTTTTCGATCTGGTAGATTTTCCCCTCCAGATTTTCGCACAAATCCAGGACGCTGGTGATGGCCTGCCGGCTGTTTTTCCGGGTGGTGGTAGCCCGGAGGGACTTGGCCAGGGTCTGAGCGTCCCGGACTTCCTCAATGGGCAGGCCCTGGGAATACTGACTTTCAATGACGTAATAGTACATTTTCTGGTCAATGGAATTTTTGAATTCCCGGTTGAATTCCGAGGCCGTGGTCACGTTGTGCAAAAGCCGGGCATAGTGCCGGTTGTAGCTTACCAGCATCATCAGCGCCGCCGCCATCAGGACGGCCAGCAAAATGGCGATGGCGGTCACCAGCTGCCGGAGCCGCCCCTTGATGGAATAGGTCATTTCTTTCCCTTGCCTCCCCGGTAATCCCGGGGTGTGCAGCCCTGGGTCTTCTTGAAGAGGAAGCTGAAATAATGGGAATCCTTATAGCCCACCGCCGTGGCGATCTCTCCGGAGCGCAGGTCGGAATTTCGAAGGAGCTCTCGAGCCTTCTCCATCCGCTTGGCGGTCAGGTACTCCACGAAGGTGGTGCCCATTTCCTGGCTGAACACCGCGGACAGATAGTTGGGACTGATGTTGACCTCCTTGGCTACCCGGTTCAGGGAAATGTCCTCCCGCTGGAAGTTTTTGTCGATGTAATCAACCGCCTGCTTGAGAAGGCTCTTATATTGGTTTCCCGCCAGATTGTCCCGGATTTCGATTGCCCGCAGGAGAATATCCGACAGATAGCGCTTCAGATCGTCGGTGCTCACCCGCTGGCCCACCATGTTCAGACAATTCAAGCTGGTCAGAAACGCTTTCTGGCCGGTGCCCAGGGACTCCACAAACTGGGTGGCCGTAAACCGGGCACTGAGCATTAAGTATTGGCAGAAGGGCATGGATTCCAGGGCGTCCGCCAGACTATGGATGTATTCGTCCACAAAGCTGGAAATTTCCTGGGCACTGGCGCTGTGCAGCACGCCTGTGAGCACCGCCGGATTGACCTTCGCCATGTCAAGGCCCGACAAATCGTGGTCGGCACCGGTGCCTGTCAGAATGCTTACCGTGTCGGCGCTGAGTACATGCTGCTCAGGCAGAATGTGCCGGTAGGCCCACAGCCGGGAAACCTCCTCAAAGCATCCGGGCAGGGTGCTCAGGCGCTGGGTAGGCGTGCCCACCGCCACATACCATTTGCGCTCCGGGCCGTAGGTTTCATAAAGAGAGCGGACCTTGTCCACGCACCGGCGGATGATCCGCTCCATATCCCCCCGGTCGCCCAGCAGCAGCACCGCGTAGCTGGCCAGATTCCACCGGAACAGCACATACTCCGGGTGCTTGAGGAAGTGAGCAACCAACCCGTCCCGAATCCGGGCCCCGGGCTCGGAGTAAGCCTCCGCCCCGGTGTCCCGCTCGGGCATGGAGGACACCAGCACAATGTCATAGCACTGGGCACGCAGGTCTAAGTCCAGCTTTTCCGCCTGCTCGTAAATCTGCTGAACGGACAGCTGCCCCGCCACGATCCGCTCGAAAAACCGGCGGCGGGCGTACTGCTCATAGTCCTGGGCCTCCTGGTGGAACTGGGCCAGATAGTTCTGCTGAGCCCGTTCCCCCTGGATTTTCTCCCGAACCTCCTCCAGCACCCCGATCAGGGTGCTTTTGGTGATGGGCTTGAGCAGATACCGCTCTACGCCCAGGCCGATGGCCTTCTGGGCGTACTCAAAATCGTCGTAGCCGGAGAGAATAATGACCTTCATCTGGGGAAATTCCTGAAGTACCAGCTTGCTCAGGGCCAGACCGTCCATAAAGGGCATCCGGATATCGGTAATGAGCACATCCGGCCGCAGCTTCTGGATCAGGGGCAGGGCCATTTCCCCATCGGCGGCCTCCCCTACGAAGGTATAGCCGCACTGGGCCCAGGGCACCGTATCCCGGAGGGTCTCCCGGATAATGGTCTCGTCCTCTGCCAGAAATACACGCAGCATAGGGGCTTCCTCCTTACGGATTCATACTATTTCCTGATTAAAATCTCAATTTTAATCAGGAAGGCATCGCCTGAAGGCGCTGCCAGTTTTGTGATTTATAAGGAAAGAAATCACAAAACAAGTCTCATATGAACTCCATGCCCTTCAGGCAATTAAAATCTTTTTTAAAGATTTTAATTGGAGTTCAGTATCAGATTTTTTTACTTTCCGGCAATGTCCCGGGCCACATGGATGCCGCTGGCGGAGGCATGGGACAAAGAGTGGGTGATACCGCTGCCGTCGCCGATGATGTAAAGGCCGGGATAGCGGCTCTGGAGCTTCTCGTCCACCTCAACCTCCATGTTGTAGAACTTGACTTCCACGCCGTACAGGAGAGTGTCGTCGTTGGCGGTGCCGGGAGCCACCTTGTCCAGGGCATAGATCATTTCGATAATGCCGTCAAGGATTCGCTTGGGCAGCACCAGGCTCAGATCGCCGGGGGTGGCGTTCAGGGTGGGGGTGACGAAGGATTCCTCAATTCGGTTGGGGGTAGACCGGCGGCCCCGGATCAGATCGCCGAACCGCTGGACAATGACACCGCCGCCCAGCATGTTGCTGAGTCTGGCGATGGACTCGCCGTAGCCGTTGGAATCCTTGAAGGGTTCGGAGAAGTGCTTGGCGACAAGAAGGGCAAAGTTGGTATTCTCCGTCTGCTTGGCCGGGTCTTCATAGCTGTGGCCGTTGACGGTGATGATGCCGTTGGTGTTCTCGTTGACCACCGCGCCCTTGGGGTTCATGCAGAAGGTGCGCACCTTGTCCCCGTACTGCCGGGTGCGGTAGACGATCTTGCTTTCATAGAGTTCGTCCGTCAGGTGGGAGAAGACCTCCGCGGGCAGCTCCACCCGGACGCCGATGTCCACCCGGTTGGACTTGGTGGGGATGTCCAGCTCCCGGCAGACCTGCTCCATCCACTTGCTGCCGCTGCGGCCTACGGAGATGATGCACTTTTCGCAGGTGAAGGTTTCCTTGGCAGTGACTACCTCATAGCCCCCGTCCACAATTTCCACCTTCTCCACCGGGGTGTCGAAGAAGAAATCCACCTTATCCTTCAGATAGTTATAGAGGTTTTCCAGCACCACATAGTTGATGTCTGTGCCCAGATGGCGGACGGAGGCATCCAGCAGATGCAGGTCGTGCTGGATGCAGGCCTTCTTGAACTGGGTACCGGCGGTGGTGTAGAGCTTGGTGCCCGCACCGCCGTAGCGCATGTTGATTTCGTCCACATAGCGCATCAGCTCCAAGGCCTGACGCTTGCCGATATACTCAAAGAGCGTGCCGCCGAAATCGTTGGTAATGTTGTATTTTCCGTCGGAGAAGGCACCGGCGCCGCCGAAGCCGCTCATAATGGAGCAGGTTTTGCAGCCGATGCAGGTCTTTACCTTTTCTCCGTCGATGGGGCAGTGACGGCGGGCAAGGGCGTGGCCTGCCTCGATGACCGCCACCTTCTTCTCCGGGCACCGCTGGGTCAGCTCATAAGCGGAATAGATGCCGCCGGGGCCGGCACCGATAATCAGAACGTCGTAATTCATGGGTTTCCTCCAAAATATTCTATGCGTTTTTCTGGGTTCGCATAATCTCTTACGTTATCAGTATAGCGTATCTACCGGGAAATAGCAAGACGAAAAAACGCGCCGTTTCCCGGCGCGTTGGGTTATTGTCTTCAAAAAAGCTTTCGGACTACCGTGTCATTGCGAACCAGTGACCGATGTCACTGGTGTGGTCCCTTCCAGGGATTCCCTCCGGTCACAATCCCCCGGTACTCCCGAGAACCAATTAGGGTCTATCTGAAAACCGGAAATATGACCAACGGCGAGGGATTTTCCGCCTGATGAAGCCATTTTTTTGCAGGAATACTCTGCGTATTGCAAGAAAAAATGGTGCCCAGCAGGTGGAAAAGACCCGCTGTTTGGGCGTGTTGACGGTTTTCAGATAGACCCTAAGAACTCGTAGGGGACGATGCCCTCATCGTCCCATGAATTGCAAGTCTATCCTTATATTCCGAGGCTCACAGAATCTTTCGGCTTTCTATGGGCAGTCTTATTGAAAGCGTTCCGCCAAAGTTTCGAAGAAGTCAGCTCCGGCCTTCAGTATCTCCTCGTCAAAGTCGAAGGTATCCGTATGCAGGGCGGGCACGTCCCCCAGACCCAGGAAGAAGAACATGCCGGGCAGAGTCTTCTGATACCAGGAAAAATCCTCGGCGGTCATACTGGGGCTTTTCAGCACCCGGAAGGGGCATATCTTTCCTACCCGCTCGGCCAGATTCTCCGGATTCATCACCGCGGGGTAGCCGTCGCTGAAATGGATATCCACAGTGCAGCCGTATTTGGCTTCCAGTTCCGCCCCAATATCCCGGAGGCCCTGGGCAAGACCCTCAAAAATTTCATCCTGGAAGGCTCGGAGTGACCCCTCCATCCGGGTATGGGCGGACAGGGCATTGCGCACGGTGCCGCTTTCAAATTTTCCGAATTTCAGCAGACGATAGACCCTATCCGGCAGCTTCCGCTCCATTTCCATGGCCTTCCGGTAAAATTCCGTCCCGGCCATCAGGGCGTCGATGCCCTCCGCCGCCTTGGCGATGTGGGCGGATTTTCCGCAGATGTCCACATTCACCTCGCTGGAGCGAGCCATCAGCTCCCGGGGACGGCTGGCAATGACCCCGGCCTCCAGCCCCGGCCACAGATGCAGGCCGAAAATGGCCTGTACCCGGTACTCCCGGAACACGCCGGTTTCGCAGATGTCCCGGGCCCCGCCGGTGGTCTCCTCCCCGCTCTGGAACACCAGCAGTACATTGTGGGGCAGCTCCCGTTTTTCGCTGAGCCGCCGGGCAAGCTCCAACACAATTGCCATATGCCCGTCGTGGCCGCAGGCGTGCATCCGCCCCGGATGCCGGGAGGCGTAAGCCGCCCCGGTTTTTTCGGTGATGGGCAGGCCGTCGCAGTCCGCCCGGAAGGCGATGGCATCCGCTTTTCCAAAGTCAAACCAGGCGCACAGGCTCCCCGCCGCCGGGGAGAACACCCGGCAATGCAATCCCGCCAGGGCATTTCGCAGATAGGCGAAGGTCTCGGGCAGACACCTGTCCAGTTCCGGAATTTCATGCAGAGCCCGGCGATCCTCACGCAGTTTCATTGGCGCTCCCTCCTTTGGAAATCATTATAGGTGACGAACCGGCTCCTGTCAATTTTCCTTCTTGTCATTTTTCTCCGGGAATGATAAAATACCCCCAAAAGCGAAAGGAGCATTTCTATGAACGCACAGGAGATCATCGAATATATCCGCACCTCGGAGAAAAAGACCCCGGTGAAGGTCTACGTCTGGGAGAAGACCCCGGTGGCATTCCCCAACTGCCGGGAGTTTCCCGCCGGAGAAGGCTGCAAAATCGTCTTCGGCGACTGGAAGGACGTAAAGCCCGTGCTGGAAAATAACGAATTTTCCCACCTGGAAATTGAGAACAATTGCCGCAATTCCGCCATCCCCCTGCTTGACATGAAGGACATTCCCGCCCGGATCGAGCCCGGCGCCATCATCCGGGAGCAGGTGGAAATCGGCAAGAACGCCGTCATCATGATGGGCGCCGTCATCAACATCGGTGCCGTCGTCGGCGAGGGCACCATGATCGACATGGGCGCCGTCCTGGGCGGTCGGGCTACCGTGGGCAAAAACTGCCATGTGGGTGCCGGAGCGGTGCTGGCCGGGGTGGTAGAGCCTGCCTCCGCGACCCCCGTCATCGTGGAGGACAATGTGCTCATCGGAGCCAACGCCGTGGTCATCGAGGGCTGTCGGATCGGCCATGACGCGGTGGTGGCCGCGGGAGCCATTGTGGTTGGGGACGTGGCTCCCAACACCGTGGTAGCCGGCTGCCCCGCCCGGGTCATCAAAATCAAGGACGAAAAGACTGCCGGGAAAACCGCCCTGGTGGATGCCCTGCGAGCTCTCTGACCCGTCACAAAAAAGTACCTCCGGAATAACATGGAATGAGCGGTGAAGCTCAGAATTTCCAAAATATCCGGAGGTATTTCTATGTGCGGTAATAACAACGGTCTGTGCGGCTGCCTGAACAACAACTGGTGGTGGATCGTCATTCTGATCCTGCTGTGCTGCAACAGCGGGCTGACCATCGGCTGGAACAACGGCTGCGGGTGCGGCTGCGACAACAACAATAACTGCGGCTGCGGCTGCTGATACGAGTTTTTTAATAAAACGCTTAAAAGCGTTTTATTAGGCCGCAGGATTGCGGCCAGCGGCCACTGCCGCTAAAAAACGAAGTCAATACATTTCTTACCGCCGCCCAGGCGGTCTGCCGTGAAACGGCAGAATAAAATGATGAAATCATTTTATTAAGAAATAGTATTATACACAAAAAGGGCACTCCCACACGGGAGTGCCCATCCATTTTGCATTTTTCTGCGTTGCTTGAATGTAGGGGCGGCCATTGGCCGCCCGCGGGCGACGAATCGTCGCCCCTACAGATTCTATCGCAGATTTCCCCGTTTTTCAGTGGGAAAAGCTTTACTTTTCGGAAGGAACCTCGGTCTCCTTCTTTGCCAGGTGCTTCTGAAGCCAGTCCTTGCCGTCCACATACCGGCAGACAATGAAGCTGACCACATAGTCGCCGGCGGCGTTGACCATGGTTGCGGGAGGGTCTACCATGTAGCCAAGCGCCAGAGCGATGGGATAGGCCACCGCCAGCTGCTCCGGGAAGAACACGGTGCACAAAGCCAGCTCACCGGTGCCGCCGCCGCCGGGAATGCCGGACATGGCAACGGAGGAGAACACTGCCACAACAATGGCCAGAATGGCCCGGCCGGTGGAGAAGTCCTGACCGAACATTCCGAAGAGGAAGGCCACCTTCAGAATGGCGCTCATGGCGCTGCCGTCCATGTGCATGGTTGCGCCCAGGGGCAGGACGATGTTGCTGACCTCCCGGTTGATGCCGGATTCCTCGGCAGCTTCCATGTTGGTGGGGATGGTGGCAACGGAGGAGCAGGTGCCGAAGGACACGGCAGCGGGCTTAAACAGGTGCTTCCACATAACCTTGGCTCCGCCCTTGCCGCCGCCGAAGCGGGCATAGATGGGGAAGAAAATAAACATGTACGCAAAGCACAGACCGTAGTAGACGATCAGGGTCTTGCTGTAATCGCCGATGAGATCCGGGCCGTAGGTGGCGACCAGATTGGCAAAGAAGCCCAGAAAGCCGATGGGGGCGTAGTAGGTAATGATCTGCACGGCCTTGAGAATGCAGCCGGTCATGTCCTCTAAGAGCTTGGCGGTCATGGTATTTGCGCCGCCCTGCATCTGCACGCCGAAGCCCACGATCACCGCAAACACGATCAGCGGCAGGATGGCACGGCGGCTGAGCAGCTCCACAAAGTCGGGCTTGGTGAAGAAATTGACGATCATATCGCCGATACCCAGAACGGTGCCGGTGTCCGCTTCCGCTACACTATAGTTGCCGGTGACCACGGGAAATACCCGCATAATCACATACATAATGACGGCGGCAATCCCCGCGGTGACCATGAAGGTAGCCAGGGTCACACCCATAATCTTACCGGCTCGCTTGGCGCTGGACATATTGGCGATGGCGGAGGCGATGGAGGTGAACACCATGGGAACCACCGCGCAGAACATCAGGTTCGTGAAGATGGTGCCCAGAGGTTCCAGGGCAGGAGCCGCCTGGGGGAACAGCAGACCGATGACGCAGCCGGCAACGATGCCGACCAGCATACAAATCAGGAATCCGTAGTTCTTGAGGAATTGTTTCATGATACATACTCCCTTTCCAAAATCCGCGGCACCGGTCAATCACCCGGGGGCGAAAGCCCTTTCTCCGGTCGGTATCTGGGTGCTGCTTAGGTCTCAAGATAGCAAAATTCCGCACAAATGTCAATGAGGCATTGCAAACCCAGGTAAAATTTGATAAAATGACTTTTAGACGGTCGGATAATTCCTACCAATTCGGTATTATTATACAATGTGCACAAACAGAGAACAGGTGAAACCATGAATCAAGCCCATGATTATATTGCCGTGTTTGACTCCGGCGTAGGCGGCATCAGCGTGCTGCGGCATCTGCGGCGGATGCTGCCCGGGGAGCGGTTCGTCTATTACGGCGACTCCGCCAACGCCCCCTACGGCACCCGGCCCACGCAGGAGGTACGCTCCCTGACCTTCGCGGCGGTGGAATATCTGCAAAAGCACTACCCGCTGAAGGCTCTGGTCATTGCCTGCAACACCGCCACGGCGGCAGCGGTAAACGAAGTCCGGGCGGCCTGCCCCGGCTTTATCGTAGTCGGCATTGAGCCTGCCCTGAAGGTGGCCGCCGACCACTTTCCCGGTGGGCGCATCGGCGTTCTGGCAACGGAAGTGACCCTCCGGGAGGAAAAATTCGATACCCTTCTTCACCGCTTTGACGAAAACGTCACCATTTACAAAATCCCCGTTCCGGGGCTGGTGGAGCTGGTGGAGGCCGGAAAGGTGGACACGCCGGAGACAGAGGCCGTCCTGCGCCGGGCGCTGAATCCCTATATCGGCAAGCTGGACGCTGCCGTGCTGGGCTGCACCCACTACCCCTTCGCAAGAGCCGCCATCTCCCGGATTCTGGGCAAGGACGTGGTTCTGCTGGACGGCGGCGAGGGTACCGCCCGGGAGACCCGTCGGCGGCTGGAGGCGGCCGGTCTTCTGGAAAACGGAAGCGGAGAAACAATCATTTGCAGCAGCTCCCCGGATCCGGATATGCTCCGGCTGTCCTGGGAGCGGCTGAATCAGGAGGACTACACATGAAAGACAGCATTCTGGTCATCGGCATCGCCGGCGGCACCGGCAGCGGAAAAACCACCCTGATGGACAACCTGATCGGTCAGTTCCCCAATCAGGTGACCATTCTCAGCCACGACAACTACTATCGCCGCCACGACAATCTGACCTACGAGCAACGGTGTAAGCTCAACTACGACGAGCCGGCTTCCCTGGAAACCGATCTGATGGCCCGACACCTGGAGGCTTTGCGCCGGGGAGAGGCTGTCGAGTGCCCGGTGTATGACTTCACCATTCACAACCGTTCGGACGAAACCATCCACATCGTGCCGAAAAAGGTCATCATTGTGGAAGGGATTCTGATTTTTGAAGACGAGGCTCTGCGGAATCTGATGGATATCCGGATTTTCGTGGACACCGACGCGGATATCCGGCTGTGCCGCCGGATCGCCCGGGATGTAAACGAGCGGGGCAGAACTCTGGAAAGCGTGCTGACCCAGTACCAGCAGACCGTCAAGCCCATGCACGAGCGGTATGTGGAGCCCAGCAAGAAATACGCCCACATCATCGTCCCCGAGGGGGGCAAAAATCTGGTGGCTCTGGATATGATTACCCGGAGAATCGCCCATCATCTGGAGGCTTCATGCGCTACGAAAGCTTGATTTTTGACATTGACGGCACCCTGTGGGATTCCCGGCAGCTGGTAGCCGAGGGCTACAACATTCAGCTTGCCAAGGAGGGACTTTCCCACCTGGCGGTAAACGCCGAACTGTTCCGGCCTCTGTTCGGCAAGGTCATGACGGAGATTGCCGACGTGATTTTCTCCTCCGTTCCCGCCCCGGAGCGGTATGAACTGATGCAGCGGTGCATGGATGAGGAAAACCGGTACATGCACAAAAATGAATGCAGCATCGGTTATCCCGGCGTCCGGGAAACCCTGGCAAAGCTTTCCGAAAAGCATCGGCTTTTCATCGTCAGCAACAGTCAGCGAGGCTACCCGGAGCTGTGCGTCGAGAAGCTGGGGTTAACCCCCTACATTCAGGGGCATCTGTGCTTCGGGGACACCGGCACCACCAAGGGGCAGACCATCCGCACCCTGATGGAAAAATACAGCATCACGGACTGCGCCTACATCGGCGACACCCAGGGAGACTATGAGGCCACTCTGGAAGCGGGCGTACCCTTTCTCTGGGCAGCCTACGGCTTCGGCACCCCTGCCGGGTACGATGCCAGAATCGATCAGTTTTCCGATCTTCTCAACTTATAAGGATTATAATACTATTTCTCATTAAAATGATTTCATCATTTTACTTAAGCCGTTTCACGGCAGACCGCCTGGGCGGCGGTAAGAAATGTATTGACTTCGTTTTTTAGCGGCAGTGGCCGCTGGCCGCAATCCTGCGGCCTAATAAAACGCTTTTAAGCGTTTTATGAAAAACTCGTATAAGGAGCCTTTTCATGAGTATTTCCATGGACGCCGCCTGCCTGCAATGCGGCCTCCGGCGCAACATCGCCACCGTGACTCCCCTGGGCACCGACCAGCAGACCATGGACTTTGCCCGGGAGCTGATGAAGCTGTACCTGGACGGGCCCGCAGACGTGCCCTCCACCTGGTTCACCCCCGAAATTACCCGGCTGCTCCATGAGCGGTACGGCCTGGGTCTGGATCGGTTCCGGCAGGAAAAGCTGGATTCCAACGCCCTGGTGCTGAGCCACATGGAGCCCATCCGCCAGCGGGTGGCGCAGGCCGCCGACCCGCTGCTTGCGGGGCTCCAATTTGCCATTTTGGGCAACTACCTGGACTTTTCCGCCTTGCAGGGGCAAATCAGCTTTGAGAAATTTACCGAAATGCTGGACACCGCCCAGGATATGGCGCTGGACGAAGCCGTCCTTTCCCAATTCCGGGGGGATCTGGAAGCCGGGAAAAAGCTTCTCTACCTGACGGACAACGCCGGAGAAATCGGCTTTGACCGGATTTTCGCCGAGACCATCTGCCGGCTGTATCCGAATCTTGACATCTGCTTCTGCGTCCGGGGCGGCCCTGCCCTGAACGATGCCACCCGGGAAGATGCCCAGGCTGTCGGGATTCCCTTCCGGGTCATCGACAACGGCAATCTGATTCCCGGCACCTGGCTGCCTCAGCTGGGGCAGGAAGCCAGGCAGGCTATGGAGGAGGCGGATGTGATTTTTGCCAAGGGCATGGCCAACGTGGAGACTCTGCTGGGCTGCGGAAAAAACATCTACTATGCTTTTCTCGTCAAATGCCAGCGGTTTGTGAACCTGTTCCACCGGGAGCTGATGACCCCCATGCTGGTGCGGGAGCGGAAAGACTGATTCTTCCTAAGGAAACTCTGAATAAATCGCCTGCGGCCGAGCAGTGGATCTTTTCCTCTATCCGTGCGGCTTCAAAACCGGGAAATATAGCGCAGCCGTTGCCAGCACAAGCTGGCTTACGGATGCGGCATACCCCTTGCGGGTACACAAAGTATTCCTCCGCTTTTGAACCCTTCGGCTAGAGAAAAATCTCTCACTGTCGGCTCTTGCCGATTTAATCAGAGCTTCCTTAAGAAAAAAATAAGGGATTTTTCTCTCAAATCCGTTGCAAACCGAATTTGTCTGTGTTACAATGGCCAAAACCAATTTGGGAGAATCCTATGTTTTTGAAATATCTTTCCGTTTTTTTGATATCTATGGTACCCCTTGTGGAACTGCGGGGTGCCATTCCCTTCGCCACGGTAAGCCTGGGGCTTGCGTACTGGCCGTCTCTGGCCGTGTGCGTGCTGGGGAATCTTTTCCCCGTGCCGCTCATCTACTTCTTCGCCAGAAAAGTGCTGGAATGGGGGCAGGACAAGCGGTATATCGGGAAATTTTTCACCTGGTGCCTGAAAAAGGGAGACTCCGCCGGACGGAAGCTGTCCCACCGGGCGGGCAAGCGGGGAATGTTCCTGGCTCTGCTGCTTTTCGTGGGCATTCCCCTGCCCGGCACCGGTGCCTGGACGGGCACCCTTGCCGCCAGCTTCCTGGATTTCGGCATCAAGGGTACCTCCGTGGCTGTGTCCCTGGGCGTGGTGCTGGCCGGAATCATCATGGGCATCATCAGCATGACCGGAATTCATGTATTCGGATTATAAGGAGCGAACAAAAATGACTGACTGTTTATTCTGTAAAATCATCGCCGGGGATATCCCCTCCACCAAGGTCTATGAGGACGAAACCGTCTTCGCCTTCCGGGATATCAACCCCCAGGCCCCTACCCACATTCTGGTGATTCCCAAAACCCACATTTCCGGCTGCAACGGCGTTACCGCTGACAACAGTGCGGTGGTGGCGCACATTTTTGAGGTGATTCCCCAGATCGCCCAGGCCGAAGGCCTGGTAAACGGCTACCGGGTGGTGAGCAACTGCGGCGCCGATGCCGGTCAGACCGTGCCCCACCTGCACTTCCACATTCTGGGCGGCAAGACCCTGAATCTGGAAATGGCATAAAATTTCAGAGCCCGGACGGCTGTCCGGGCTTCCTTTTTGCCGGGGTATACGCCCGGCGCTTCCGTTTGTCAATACTGCCGAAATTGCCCGGTTGTCCTTGACTTATTTCAGGTTAGGACGCATAATGAGAATATATGCCAATTTACGGAGGATAGGAAATGATGAAACGCAAAGGCCTTACCGCCCTGATCCTGATTTTGCTTCTTTTGATCCTGGCCGCCTGCGGGGCAGCCTTTTTCATGCTGAACTTTGCCATCGTGAATTTCCATTTGTATCCCAAGGACGCTAAGAGCCTTGACCTTCGGGGGGAAGACCTAAGCCTTTCCCAGTACCGGTCTTTGCAGAAGAGCATCCCCGGCTGCGATATCCTGTGGAACGTGCCCTTTCAGGGGCGGCTTATCAACAGCGACGCGGAGGAGATCACCCTGACGGAGCTGTCGGAAGACGACATTCTGGCCTTGGCCTGCTTTCCCAATCTCACCGCCGTCCACGCCGAGGGCTGCACCGACTACGAAGCCCTCATGCATCTGCGCCAGTCCCTGCCCAACGTGAATCTAACCTACACCGTTACTCTGGAGGGGACGGACTACGCTCAGGACGCCGATCTGGTAGAGCTGACCGCCGTCACCGAAGAGGACGTGATGAAGCTTGCCTATCTGCCTGATGTCAGCACCGTCATTGTCAGCGGCGGCGGACGGTCCCTGAGCCTTCCGATGCTGCAAAGCCACTGCCAGAACGCGGGAATTACCTTTCTTGTCCGGCTCGGCAATGAGCTGGTGGAAACCTCCGCTGCCGATCTGACGGTGCAGGACGTGACCGACGAGGAGCTGAGCCTGCTGGGCTGCCTGCCCGGCCTCAAGCGGCTGCACCTGGTGAACCCTCAGGCGGAGCCGGAGACGGTTTTTGCTCTGGAAACTACCTATCCCAATGTGCAGACCACCTGGGAAATCCGCATCGGCGACGCCTCCTTCCAGAGCACGGACACGGAAATTGACCTGTCCCAGGTGGTTGTCACCGATCTTGCGGAGGTGGAGCAGAAAATGAAATATCTGCCCAACGCCGAGACGGTGATTTTCGGCCTGTGCGGCATCGACAACCCCAACTGGGGCAACAGCAAGGCCAAGAATCTGGCGGTCTGTGAAATCGAAAACAAGGCTCTTTCCGAATACCGGGATCGGGTGCGTGACAAGTATAAGGTGGTCTGGACGGTGCGGCTGGGCCCCAGCATCGCCCTGCGGACGGACAAGGACAACTTCATGCCCAACCACTTCGGCGTAGGTCAGTTCTTTGACGACTACACCGTGAACCTCAAATACTGCGAGGACATGGTCTGCCTGGACCTGGGCCACATGACCATGCACACCATCGATTTTGTCACCTACATGCCCAAGCTCAAGTACCTGATTCTGGCCTGGACGGAGGTGCAGTACATCGAGCCCATCCGCACCTGCAAGAATCTGATCTGGCTGGAGCTGGACAACAGCTGCATCCGGGACTATTCCCCTCTGGTGGACTGCACCGCCCTGGAGGACTTGAACATCGGCAAGACCTTCTGCGACATCACGCCTGTCCTGCAAATGACGTGGCTGAAAAACCTGTACATGATCTTCGGCAACGGCGGCGATGCCTGGAAGGCCTCTCAGGCTTTGCCCAACACCCATGTGGTAGCCTCCGGCGATGCCACCGTAGGCGGCGGCTGGCGCAGACTGCCCAACTACTACGCCATGCGGGATGCCCTGCATACGTACTATATGAACTGACGGAAAAACCGGATTTTTACAAAAATGAAAGAATTTCTTAAGGTTTCCCCGGCTTGACGGTAGCCGGAATCTATACTATAATGTTTTTAAGAAAATTACGGAGGGATTGCCCATGAAAAAAATACTCTTTACCCTTACGGTTCTTCTGCTGGTGGCAGCCTTCGGCGTCAGCGCCTTTATGGTCGGCAATTATCTGCTGGAGGGCAAACGCCAGGAAGACCAGATGAAGGATCTGGCCGATCAGATCAGCCAGGCGCAGAGCGAGGCAGCCGATGAGGTTCTGGTGACGGCCCCTGTCCGGGTCACCGAGCCAAAGGAAACCAAGGATCCCAACGCCATGCTGCCCGGCTACGACGTGCTCTACCAGCAGAATTCCGACGCGGTGGGCTGGATCAAGATCGAGGGCACCAAGCTCAACGAGGCGGTTTTTCAGACCCCCAACGACCCCAATTTCTACCTGTACGCGGATATCAACAAGCAGAAAAGCGACCACGGCAGCATCTACGCCTGGGGCACCGCGGATGTGAACAAGCCCAGCGACAACATTACCCTGTTCGGTCACAACATGAAGGACGGCAGTAAGTTCGCCTGCCTGGGTGCTTACACCAGCAAGGCCGCCTGGGAGAAGAACAGCCTGATTTCCTTCGATACACTGACGGAATATCACATGTACAAAATTTTCGCGGTGTTCAAGACCTCCGCCAACGAGGGCGAGGGCTTTAGGTACCACCAGTTTGTGGACGCAGCCAACGAAAAGGAGTTCAACGACTTCGTTTCCACCTGCAAGAAGCTGTCCTTCTACGACACCGGCATTACCCCGGTGTACGGCGACAAGCTGATTTGCCTGTCCACCTGTGAGTACACCCTGGAAAACGGCCGGCTGGTGGTCGCCGCCGTCCGGATTACCTGATGTTCCATACCGAGTCAAAAGGCCTGCCCATTCCGGGCAGGCCTTTTTTCGTTACCTGCGCGCCTTCGTATGGTACATGTCATTGCGAACCAGCGCGCACGCTGGTGTGGCAATCCCCCAATTCTTCCGAGAGAACTACCGGAGAAGCTCAAAGGCTCCCCTTGCTGAACAAGGGTGATGCTCCGCGCAGCGAATTAGAATATTGATGATTGCCGGTGGCAATCATACCATAATTCATGCTGTCACGAAGTGACTGAGGGGAAACTTACCTATTTTTACAATCCCTCAGTCAGCTGTGCTGACAGCTCCCTTTACACAAGGGAGCCGGGGTGCTCCCGCACCAGTGCGTTTTTCGATGATTCTCGGAATGTCGGGGGGATTGCCACACCAGCGTGCGCGCTGGTTCGCAATGACATCCTTCTTTCGATACTGCTTCTGTCCACAAACTTGTCGATTCTCCCTCTTGCCCCGGGGGGCAGAATGACGTATAATGAAAGAAAACACTCGGAGGCGAGAAATATGCTGAGTTTATGCAACGATTGGGAATTTACGCCGGAATGGTTCGACGGCTTTGCCCTGGGTGAGGGAACGGGAGTTCCCGTGCGCCTGCCCCACACCGTGAAGGAGGTTCCCCTTCACTACGCCGATTCTCAGACCTATCAGGGCTTCTGCGGCTATCGGAAAGTCCTGACCCTGGGGCAAGAGCTGGCGGGAAAGCACATTTTCCTCCAGTTTGACGGCGCGGCGCACATCGCTTCCGTCTTTCTCAACGGTCGGGAGCTGGTGGAGCACCGGTGCGGCTACACCGGCTTCCGGGTGGAGATCACCGAAGCCGTCCGGCTGGGGGAAGACAATCTGCTGGCCGTCCGGCTGGATACCACCGAAAACCCGGAGATTCCTCCCTTTGGCCACGTCATCGACTACCTGACCTACGGCGGCCTGTACCGGGAGGTCTGGCTGGATATCCGGGAGAAAAGCTATATTGAAGATCTGTTCATCACCACCCCCACCCTGACCACTCTGAAAATCCGTCCCAAGCTCCACCACGCCAAGGGCTGTCTGCTGCTGGTGGAGCTGTTGCGGGGCGAGCGGAGCCTGGTGCGCAAGGCCTTCACCTCCGACGGCGTCATTACCATCCAGTGCCCTGGAGTCCGGCCTTGGGATACGAAGCACCCGGTGCTCTATACCTGCCGGGTGTCCCTGCTGAAAATCGGCCAGGTCATGGACGTGCGGGAGCAGAAGGTGGGCTTCCGGGTGGTGGAATTCCAGGCCGATGGCTTTTACCTGAACGGCAGACGCACCTTCCTGCGGGGGCTGAATCGGCACCAATGCTGGCCCTACATGGGCTACGCCGCTCCGGAAAGCCTTCAGCGGGAGGATGCCCGGATTCTGAAAAAGGAGCTGTCCTGCAACGCCGTGCGCACCTCTCACTACCCCCAGAGCCACTACTTCCTGGACGAGTGCGACCGGCTGGGTCTGCTGGTGTTCACGGAAATTCCCGGCTGGCAGCACATCGGCGGCAGCAACTGGAAGGCTCAGGCGGTGCAGAACACCCGGGAAATGATTCTCCAATACCGGAACCATCCCTCCATCGTTCTGTGGGGGGTGCGGATCAACGAAAGCCCGGACGACGACACCCTCTACCGGATGACCAACGCCGTAGCCCACGAGCTGGATCCCAGCCGTCCCACCTCCGGTGTCCGAAATCTGGAAAAAAGCAGTCTGCTGGAGGACGTGTACGCCTTCAACGACTTCTCCCACACCGGTGCCAACCCAGGGTGCAGGCCGAAAAAGGCCGTCACCCCGGATGAGAGCAAGGCTCTGCTGATTTCCGAGCACGACGGTCACATGTTCCCCACCAAGTCCTTCGATTCCTGGCAGCGGCGGCAGGAACAGGCCCAGCGGCACATGCAGGTGCTGAACGATGCCATGGCGGACGGGGAGCACGCCGGCTGCTTCGGCTGGTGCATGTTCGACTACCCCACCCACCGGGACTTCGGTTCTGGGGATCGGGTGTGCTATCACGGCGTTATGGATGCCTTCCGGAACCCCAAGCTGGCAGCCTATGCCTATGCCAGCCAGGGCGAGGGAAGCCCGGTGCTGGCAGTAGGCTCCACCATGGACATCGGCGACTATCCCGGCGGACAGATCGGGGACATTCTGGTGTTCACCAATGCGGATTATGTAAACCTCTATAAAAACGGCAGCTTCGTCACCCGGCTGGATCGCACCCGCTGGGAGGCTCTGCCCCATGGCCCTCTGGTGCTGGATGATACCATCGGCTCCCTGCTGGAAACCCAGGAGGGCTTCGACGTCAAAAAGGCCGAGCAGATTCGCGCCTGTCTGCTGGCGGCACGCAAGTACGGCCCCGGCAGCCTGCCTTCGACGGAAATGGCGCGGATGGGCTACGTCATGGTCAAGTACGGCCTGAAATATTCCGACGCGATGCGGCTCTACGAAAAGTACATCGGCAACTGGGGCGGTCAGGCCACCACCTGGCGGCTCATGGCCGTGGTGGAGGGCGAGGTGGTAGCCAGCTGTACCCTGAGCCCCAGCTGCCGCCTCCATCTGGACGTGACGCCCAGCTCTGTGGTGCTGACCGAGGGGGACACCTACGACATGGCTGCCGTCCGGATTCGGATTCTGGACGAAAACGGCAACAACGCCCCCTACGCCCAGCTGCCTCTGCGTTTTACCCTGGAGGGGGCGGCGGAGCTGGTGGGCCCGGAGGTGGTCACCGCCGAGGGCGGCATGGCGGGCACCTACCTTCGCACGGTAGGCACCGCCGGGCAGGCAAAGCTCACCATCTCCTGCGATCAGACAGAGCCTGTGACGATTTTGTTTCAAGTCAACAAAAGGTAATGGGACAGGCCGGCGGCCTTTGTATCCAATTCACAGTTTCTTTTCAAAAAATTTTGTCAAAAATAACCGTTGCTTATTGACATTATAAGCTGCGCGTGATATTCTTATTTCGGTACTTGAGTACCGAATGCAAGCGTGCGGGGAGCTATTCCGACAGCAAGCCGCATAAGTCCTGTATGCACCTGGGCCACACTAACGGCAGGGTGCCGATTACACAATACAAGGAGAATGAGTATCATGGGATTCAAAACTGACATCGAAATCGCACAGGAAACCGTAATGGAGCCGATCACCGAAGTGGCTAAGACCGCCGGTGTAGACGAAAAGTATCTGGAGCAGTACGGCAAGTACAAGGCCAAGGTTGACTACCAGATCCTGAAGGACATGGCTGACAAGCCCAACGGCAAGCTGGTTCTCGTCACCGCCATCAACCCCACCCCCGCAGGCGAGGGCAAGACCACTACCACCGTGGGCCTGGCTGACGGTATGCGCAAGCTGGGCAAGAACGTCATGGTCGCTCTGCGTGAGCCCTCTCTGGGCCCCGTGTTCGGCGTCAAGGGCGGTGCTGCCGGCGGCGGCTACGCACAGGTCGTCCCCATGGAGGACATCAACCTGCACTTCACCGGCGACTTCCACGCCATCGGCGCTGCCAACAACCTGCTGGCCGCGATGCTCGATAACCATATCTATCAGGGCAATGCTCTGAACATCGACCCCCGTCAGATCGTATGGCGCCGCTGCGTCGATATGAACGACCGTCAGCTCCGCTTCGTGGTGGACGGCCTGGGCGGCAAGACCAACGGTATGCCCCGTGAGGACGG
>CAKTOH010000018.1 GCA_934589705.1 uncultured Oscillospiraceae bacterium
CTGATTACAAATCAGTTGCTCTACCAACTGAGCTATACCGGCGTCTCGAACCGAACACGCTTATTATAGCACGGAAAACGGAAAAGTCAAGCACTTTTTTGCATATTTGAAAAGGAAACTTTTCAGGGAGAATTTCGCAGAAAAAGAGCATTTCTGACGAATATTCCGAAGAAAAACCGTCCCCGGAATTTTCCGGGGACGGTCAAGAAAAGACTTACAGCTCCACGTCCAGCTTGGCGATGACGGCGGCGCAGCGGGGGCACAGACCCTCGGCGTTGGCATGTTCAGAGTGCATCCAGCAGCGGGGACACTTGGTGCCCTTGGCCTCGCTGACACCGATGGTCAGAGCGGGGAAGTTCACGCCCTGGCCTACCTCAGCGCCTTCCTCCGGCTCGTTCCAGTCGCAGGCGGACACGATGCACACCTCGGCCAGATTCACGCCCTCACAGGCGGCCTTGAGCTCGGCGTCGTCGGTTTTCAGGGTGACGTGAGCCTCCAGAGCCTTGCCGATGCGCTTGTCCGCCCGGGCCTTTTCCAGAATGCCGTTTACATCCTGACGGAGCTTCATGACGGTGTCCCACTTGGCCATGGCGGCCTCGTCCAGAGCGTAGGCGGAGAAGTCTTCGGGCATCTGGTTGAGCAGCACGTTCCGGCTGTCGTCGGTGTCCCGGTGGGGCATGGACTGCCAGATCTCGTCGCAGGTGAAGGCCAGAATGGGGGCGAAGACCTTGGCCATGGCGTCCAGAATCAGGAACAGGGCAGTCTGGGCGGAGCGGCGGCGCAGGCCGTTCTTCTCCTCGCAGTACAGCCGGTCTTTCAGGATATCCAGATAGAAGCTGGACAGCTCCACCACGCAGAAGTCGTTGATGGCGTGGGAAACCAGGTGGAACTCATAGCCGTTGTAGGCCTTCCGGCATTCCTTCACCAGCGCGTCCAGCTTGGTCAGTGCCCAGCGATCCAGCTCCTCCAGCTGGTCTGCGGGAACCAGGTTGTTGGGGTCAAACTCGTTCAGGTTGCCCAGGCAGTACCGGGCGGTGTTCCGGAATTTCAGATAGTTCTGGGCGATCTGCTTGAAAATCTCCTTAGAGCAGCGCACATCCGCATGATAGTCGGAGGAAGCTGCCCACAGACGGACGATGTCCGCGCCGAATTCCTTGATGAGGTCGGCGGGGTCAACGCCGTTGCCCAGGGACTTGTGCATGGCCCGGCCCTGGCCGTCTACCGTCCAGCCGTGGGTCAGCACCTGACGGAAGGGCGCACCCCGGTCAAGAGCGCCTACGGAGGTCAGAAGGGAGGACTGGAACCAACCACGGTACTGATCGGCACCTTCCAGATACACGTCCGCAGGCCACAGCTCAGGGGTGCGGTGCATCAGGGAGGCGTAGTGGGTGGAGCCGGAGTCAAACCAGCAGTCCAGGGTATCCTTCTCCTTGGTAAAGTCCTTGCCGCCGCAGTGGGGGCAGGTGAAGCCCTCAGGAGCCAGCTCCATGGCGTCCTTCTCGAACCAGATGTTGGAGCCGTACTCGTCGAAGAGCTTCGACAGCTTCATAATGGACTCTTCCGTGGATACGGGCTTGCCGCAGCTCTTGCAGTAGAACACGGGGATGGGCAGACCCCACCGGCGCTGACGGGAGATGCACCAGTCGGCCCGCTCCCGGATCATGCTGGTCATCCGCTCCTGACCCCAGGCAGGGTACCACTGGACGTTCTCAATGGCCTTGATGGCCTGATCCTTGAAGGATTCCACGGAGCAGAACCACTGGGGGGTGGCCCGGAAAATGACAGGCTTCTTGCACCGGTCATGGTGGGGGTAGGAGTGGACGATCTCCTCGGAGGCGAAGAGTACGCCGGACTGGCGCATATCCTCCAGAATCACGGGGTTAGACTCCTCAGTCTTCATCCCAGCGTACTTGCCGGCATAGTCGGTGTGGCGGCCGTAGTCGTCCACGGGAACCACCAGCTCCATGCCGTAGCGCATACAGGTCTGGTAGTCGTCGGCACCGAAGCCGGGGGCGGTGTGGACACAGCCCGTACCGGAATCCATGGTGACGTACTCGGCGTTGACCAGCCGGGAGGTCTTGTCCATGAAGGGATGCTGAGCCAGCATATTCTCAAAGAAGGAGCCGGGATACCGGGCCAGAACCTCGTAGTTCTCAAAGCCGCCGATGTGCATGACCTTGTCCATCAGAGCCTCCGCCATGATGTAGGTCTCACCGTTTTCGGCCTTCACGAGAACATAAGTGTCCCGGGGATGCAGGCAGATGGCCAGGTTGCCGGGGAGCGTCCAGATGGTAGTCGTCCAGATGACGAAATAGGTCTTGCTCAGATCAAACTGGGAAAGCTTGCCCAGGTCGTCCTTCATGGGGAACTTGACGTAGACGGTGGTGCAGGCGTCATCCTTGTACTCGATGTCGGCCTCGGCCACGGCGGTGACGCAGTAGGGACACCAGGTGACAGGCTTTAAGCCCTTGTAGATGTAGCCCTTGTCAAACATCCGGCCAAAGACCTTGACCTCCTGGGCCTCAAAGTGCTTGTCCATGGTGCGGTAGGGATGCTCCCAGTCGCCCACGACACCCAGACGCTTGAAGCCGCCCATCTGCTTCTGGATGAAGTCCTCGGCGAACTCCTCGCAGGCCTTCCGGAACTCAGGCACGGACATGTCCTTGTTCAGCTTTTTTTTGGAGGTCTCGATGGCCCGCTCGATGGGAAGACCGTGGTTGTCCCAGCCGGGGACGTAGGGGGTGTAGTAGCCCATCATGGCGTGGGAGCGGACGATGAAGTCCTTCAGGGTCTTATTCAGGGCATGACCCATGTGAATATAGCCGTTGGAGAAGGGAGGGCCGTCGTGAAGCACGAACCGGGGCAGATCCTTGTTCTTTTCCAGCATGGCGTTGTAGAGATTCTGCTCCTGCCAACGCTCCAGCATTCCGGGCTCCCGATTGGGAAGACCGGCCTTCATGGGGAAGTCCGTCTTCGGGGTGATGATGGTGTTTTTGTATTCCATTGGATTTCTTACCTCCATACAATATGCGGATATTTGAATATAAAAAACGCCTTTGTCTCCTGAAATTAAGAGACAAAGGCGCATTTTTACCTCTGCGGTACCACTCTTGTTCCGTTTACACGGCACTCGTCGGCGCGATATCGGGCGCACCCGTCCCAGCCTACTAAGGAACCTCTGAATAAATCGTCTGCGGCTGGATAGCGGATCTTTTTCCCTATCCGTGCAGCTTCAAAAGTGGGAAATACATACAGTATTCCTCCACTTTTAAAGCCTTCGGCTAGAGAAAAATCTCTCGCTCCCAGCTCTTGCCGATTTAATCAGAGCTTCCCTAAGAAATTTCCTGTTCGGTGGGCGGCTCCGGGGTGATACGGGATTTGCCTTGCCTGCTGCCTTGCACCTTCCGGCAGCTCTCTGCTGGCGCGGGCGAATTCGCCTGTCCCCTTCAAAGCCTGTTATTCAAGTAGTGTCAGCTTATTTGCTGGTGGGATCGTAGTTCCGGCCGAACTGAAGATTCAGGCTGGCAAACTTGCTGGTGGTGGTGTCGTTGTTGGTCGGATGCTTGGGAGCCGCCTTGGGGGCGGTGTCCACGGTGCTGCCGATCATGGTCTCAATGTTCTGGGCAATTTCGTCCGCCACATCCTTGTCCTGCACAGGAGCGGGGGCTACAGCGGTCTCGGGGGCGGGGGCATTGGCGGCCTTGATCCGATCCAAAGCCTGGATGCAGGTGCGCAGCTGCTCCTGAAGCTCGCCGATCTTGGCGGCGGCAGCCTTCCGGGCTTCCTGAACCCGGGCAGTCTCCGCGGCCACCAGGGCATCGGAATTCTGGGGGGCGGGAGCAGTGGCGGCAGCGGTGGCGCTGGCGCTACTGAGCATCTGGGCGCACTTGGCCTGGGCCTCGGCAACCATCTTGTCGCAGGTCTTCTGGGCATTGATGACGGCATCCTTCATGGAGGCCTCATTCTTCCGGTATTCCTCCAGCTTGCCCACCAGCACCCGCATCTTGCTCTTGAGCAGGGCGTTTTCCTTGTACAGCGTTACATAGTCCTCGGTCAGAGGCTCCAGAAACTCATCCACCTGCTGCATATCGTAGCCGCCGAAGGTGGAGCGACCGAAAGAGACCTGATCAATCTGCTGCGGTGTAAACATGGTAATGTTTTCTCCTTCCAAAAGTCAGTTTATCCCGAAAGTCGGGACCCCATACCGATTGCGTCCGGAAATGGTCTTTTACACACCGATTCCAGGGAGTCGATCTGTAAAAAACCGCCTGCCGGATGCCCGGTTTCAGAATCAGACGTAGCTCTCCACTTCTGCCTGGAGGGTTTCCAGATCGCCCTGGATCTCCATATTGTGGGGGCAGAACAGGTAAGCGGACTGGGCGATTTTCTTTACGTCCCCGTCCAGAGCGTACACACAGCCGGACAGGAAGTCCACCACCCGGCGAGCCATGGCCTTGTCCACATTTTCCATGTTGACAATGACGGCCTTCCGGTTGCGCAGGTCGTCGGCGGCCTTAGAGGTGTCGTTGAAGCTGCCCGGACGGAACAGAACCACTTCCTGCTTATTGGAGCCGCCGTTCATGTTCAGCACTTGGCCGGTGAAGCCGGAGCTGACGGCAGTGCCGGTGGAAGCGGCAGGGGCAGGGGTAAAGCCATAGTCCTCCTGCTCCTCAGGCTCATCCTCTACGGGAGCCGGAGCCGGAGTGCGGCGGGGGGCGCGACGGGAAGAAGCGGGCTTTTCGGCGGGCTGATCGTAATCGTCATCGCCGTAGTCGTCTTCCTCGTCGTAATCATCGTAATCGTCGTCTGAGTAGGGCTGGGCAAATTTCTTCACATTATCCCACAAGCTCATTGGTTGTATCCTCCTAAGTATATGCGCATCATTTTGATGAAGTTTTACTGTAGTCCCGGGCACCGAAAATGGCGGTGCCGACGCGGATCATGGTGCTGCCCGCGGCGATGGCGTCTTCGAAATCGCCGGACATTCCCATCGATAAACAGTCCACCTTGACATTATCGTTGATAATGTCTCTGATGTCAACACTTATTTGCCGCATTTTTTGAAAAAATTCAAGATTTTCGCCGGGAAAACGGGAAATTGGGGGGATTGCCATGAGTCCTTTCACACAAACGTTTGAAAATTCTCCGAAATTTTCCAGCAGCGGCAATATTTCCTCCGGGGAAAAGCCGCCCTTGCTGGCCTCGTTTCCGATATTGATTTCCAGCAGAATGTTCTGCCGGATGCCCTGCCGGCCGGCCTCCCGGTCAACGGCACGAAGCAGGTGCGCCGAGTCCACGCTCTGAATCAGGTCAACCTTTCCGACGACCTGTCTGACCTTGTTGGTCTGCAAATGGCCGATGAAATGAACCGGGGCACCGGCGTAGGCGTTTTCGGCAAGCTTTGCGGTGAGCTCCTGCACCCGGTTTTCTCCGCAGCAGTCCACCCCGGCGGCAATGGCCTGACGAACGGCTTCGGCATCGTTCATTTTCGTGGCGGCGCAGAGCTTGATTTCATCCGGATTCCGGCCACACCGCAGGGCGGCTTCCGACATCTGAGCCCGCACCCGGGCAACGTTTTCAGCAATCGACATAATATGCACTTCTTTCTATAAAAATAGGCGGCGGAGTATTAGAAAAACTCCGTCGCCTTTCGGGAAGCACCCCACGGCTGCACAGTGCTTCCCTGAAGTTTAAGCGGAAACTGGGGCTGCCTTCAGCGGCTTCATGGGGGCCAGGGTGGAAATGGCGTGCTTGTAGATCATCTGCTGCCGCCCATCCGTGACCAGAACCACCACAAAGCTGTCGTAGCCGGTGATAATCCCTCGGAGCTGGAAGCCGTTCATGAGGAACAGCGTCACGGGAACCCGGTCCCGGCGCACCTCCTTGAGAATGGCGTCCTGTAAATTCATTGCTTCTGTCATATGTATATACCCTCTTTTCTTTCAGACCATTGCGCACTTTGCGGCAATGCCTTGATTTTTTCGTGCCCGCACTCCCCGGGGACACCACCCGATTGGGTATACACATCCTAGCATGATTCAGTTGTCAGAATCCCGAATAATCTGTCGAGCGGAAGCCAAAATTTCCTCGCTTCCCTGACCCTCCCGCCGAATCAGCCAGTGGACGGCGGGATTCCGGCGGAACCAGGTCAGCTGCCGCTTGGCGTAGTGGCGGCTGGCCTTCTTCACTTCCTCCGCAGCCTGGGAAAGGGGTTCTCTTCCTTCCAGGGCGTTGACAAATTCCTTGTAGCCGATGGCCTGCATGGCGGTGCATTTTTCGGGAATGCCGCTGTCCAAAAGACTTCGAATCTCTTCCATCAGTCCCATTTCCAGCATGATGTCTACCCGCTGGTCGATCCGCCAGTAGAGTTCGCCCCGGTCGGCAAAGTCCAGACCCAGCCAAAGGGGCGTGTATTTGGGCGGAATCAGCCGGGTTTTCCGGTTGTGCTCGGTGATGGTTTCTCCCGTTTCCAGGTAAACCTCCAGAGCCCGCAGAATCCGCTTCCGGTCGAAGACCCGGTCGGCGGTGTCCGGGTCGATTTCCCGGAGCCGGGCCACCATGGTGGGAAGGCCGACTTCGTCGGCTTCCGCCTCCAGCCGTTCCCGGACACCGGTGGAAGGGAAGGGGGCAAAGTCGTTGCCCCGGATGAGGCTGTCCATATACAGCCCAGTGCCTCCGGCGATGATGGCGGTTTTGCCCCGGGCGACGATGTCGTCCACAATGGGAGCGGCCATGGCGCAGTACCGGGATACGGAAAAGTCCTCATCCGGCTCCGCCACGTCGATCATGTGGTGAGGGATGCCCTGCATCTCCTCAGGGCTCGGCTTGGCGGTGCCGATGTCCATGCGCCGGTAGACCTGCATGGAGTCGCAGGAGACCACCTCGCCGTTTAAGTCCTTTGCCAGTTCCACAGCCAAAGCGGTTTTTCCCGAGGCGGTGGGGCCGGCAAGGCAGACAATGGGATTCATTGGCGGGATGCCTCCTTTCGGGAAAGCCTCAGAAGCCTGGGTCGGTTGTATCGCTGCATGATTACGAAAATTCCGTCAAACAGAGCCGCAAGCAGGGAGGTGATGACGAACACCGGGGCGGCTCCGAATTCGGGAATCGCCAGCAGCGGCGCGAAGCTCAGGGGAATGATGATTTCGTGGGTGATTTCTGCCACGCAGGTGGTGTGAATCATCTCCGCAAGGGTGTGAAGCCGAAGGTCGAACCGCTCCGGACGGTAGGTGGGCATTTTGCCTTTCCAGCCCTTGACCTGCAACCGCCGGTAAAGTTCCTTTTCCCAGGGCTGCTCCCGAAACCAGGAGGCGCTGTCCAGCCCCTGGGGAAGAAGCCGACCCAGGCCGCCGACTACCAGCCGCATGGCGAAGTGGTAGAAGGTGGTGCCGAAGGTGATGGCCAGCGTCAGGCATAGTTCGTTTTCGGACAGAAATCCGAACAGCAGGGTCAGGCCGCCGGTGACTCCGGCAGTCAGATAGAGGAGAAAAGAGAATTTGTTTTTCATAGGCAAATGTAAGGGGCGGGAGAAATTGCCTTCCCCTGGGGGAAGGTGGCTCGCGCGTCCCCCGCAAGCGCGAGACGGATGAGGGCGTCCTTTCCTTAAATCCGCTTGAACTGCTTTTCCAGCATTTTCTGGCTCAGGCTTACGCAGATGGGACGGCCATGGGGGCAGTATTTCAGATCCTCCCGCTCCATGACGGCCTTGGCGATGGCAAGCAGCTCCTTCTCATCGCTGACCCACCCGGCCTTGATGGCGGCCTTGCAGGCCACGGTGTGAAGTAAAGTGTCCCGCACCGTATCCCGGCTTTCCCGGCGGCCGTTCAGCAGATCATCCGCCAGGGTTTCCAGCGCCTCCGCCGCGGCTTCCACAGTCAGATCCATGGGAATCTGCCGGGCAAGGACGGTATTCTCTCCGAATTCCTCGATTTCAAAGCCCAGCTCTTCCAGAAGCGCCGTGTTTCCCAGCAGCTCTCCCGCGGCGGCGGGACTGAGCCGGACGGGCACGGGCTGTAAGAGAGTCTGACCGGAAATGGATTCCTGGTTGGCCTTCAGCTTTTCAAAGAGAATCCGCTCATGGGCGGCGTGCTTGTCGATGAGAAAGGCGTCGTCCCCCTCCTCCACCAGAATATAGGTGCGGTACAGCTCGCCTACCATCCGCCAGGTGTCCGCCTTGGGCATTTCCAGAGCGGTCTGTTCCATTTCCGGTTCCGGTGCTTTCACGGGCGTTTCCGGCACCGACGGCTTCGGCGTTTCCGGCAGCGGAGGCAGGGAAGGGGCAGGCTCCGGCTGGACAGCCTGACGAACCTGGGGCAGCATGACGAACTCCCGCAGGGGCATATTTCCACCGGCGGGGATTTTCTTTGCCGCTGCCGCGGCGGCTTCCGGCTTGGGCTTGGGAGCATCGGCCATGGCGGCGGAGAAGGTCTTGTACTCCTGGGCGGTCATGGTGCGGAAAAAAGTGTCCTTCCTTTCGGCGGGCTTTGCTTCTGGCGAAGGAGCCGGCTTTTCCGGCGGCACAGGGGCAGGCTGGGGCTTGAACTGAACGGCAGGCCGGTCGGGCTTCTTGTTCAGAGCACCCAGCACGCCGTAGTGGACGCAGTCGAAAACCGCCTTTTCCGAGAGAAATTTCACCTCGGTTTTTGCCGGATGGACGTTTACGTCCACGGCGTTGGCGGGAAGATTCAGGTGAAGCACACAGCCGGGAAACCGCCCCACCATCAGCTGATTCCGGTAGGCCTCTTCCAGAGCCGCAATGAGCAGCTTGGACTTGACAGGCCGGTCGTTGACGAAGAAGGTTTGTAAGCTCCGGCTGGGTCGGGCATCCGTGGGCAGGGTCACAAAGCCCGAAAGGGTGTAGCTTTCCCACCGGCTTTCCACGGCCACCATTCTGGCGCAGTCTCTGCCATAGACGCAGTACATGGCATCCTGCAATTTTCCGGTGCCGGGGGTGGCAAGCACCTGCTTTCCGTCCCGGAGGAACTGGAAGGCCACCTCCGGATGAGCCAGAGCCTGCATCTGAACGGCGGCAGCCACCCGGCTGCCCTCCACAGTGTCAGATTTCATGAATTTCATCCGGGCAGGGGTGTTGTAGAACAAATCCCGAACCAGGATGGTGGTGCCGTCCGGGCACCCGGCCTCGGCTTCCTCGGTGATGACTCCGGCATCCAGATGCAGCTTTACCCCGGACAGGCTTCCCGGCGTTTTGGTCATCAGATCGATCCGGCTGACGGAGGCAATGGCAGCCAGAGCCTCGCCCCGGAAGCCCATGGTGCCGATGGCGGCCAGGTCTTCCTCCGTGCGCAGCTTGGAGGTGGCATGGCGCAGAAAGGCGGTGCGGGCGTCCTCGGCGGACATGCCGCAGCCGTTGTCCGTTACCCGCAGAAAGGTCATGCCCCCGTCCCGGATCTCGATGGTCACCTTGGAGGCTCCCGCGTCCACGGCGTTTTCCAGCAGCTCCTTGACGGCACTGGCAGGCCGCTCCACCACCTCACCGGCGGCGATCAGGTTGGCCACATGGGAAGATAATTGCAAAATCTTGGGCATTGTGTCACCTCCAGGAGGACAGGGTCAGGAAATTCACCGCCGCGTGAATGGCAATGGGAGCGAAAATGGTGTCCGCCTTGGTGTAGCTCCAGGCAAGGCACAGCCCGGCGGGCAGATATTGGAGCACCGCAATGAGGATTTCGCCGGCGGTGTAGCTTCCTAAGTAGCCCACAATGTGCACCATGGAAAAAGCCAGCATGGACACCAGGTAGGCCGCCCAGGGGGACTTGGTGTAGAGATTCCGGAAAATCAGCCCCCGGTAGAAGCATTCCTCGGCGGGGGGCACCAGAATCACCGTGCCCAGGAACACCAGCAGCCGGTTCTGCCGCTCCATGGCGGCGATGGAAGCATCGTTGTAATTGGAAAAGCCCGGCACCAGCAGTCCCACCAGATACTCGGTGGCCAGACGGCAGGCGTAGTAGGCAACAAAGCCCAGAATGACGGCTTGACACCAATACGCCGGGTGCCGCGCCGCCTGGGTGGCGGCAGAGGACAGAAAATCCCGGAAAATCACCAGCACCGCCGTAAAATTCAGAACATAGTAGACAAAATTCAGCTCCGCACCGGTCAGGGGATGGGACAGCTTCCCGTTGGCAAAGGTCAGAAGCCCGGGAAGCACCAGCAGCTGAAAGGCAAACCAGCAGAAGCCCCAGACCGTTTCCTGGGAGTTGGGACAGGAGCGGGAAGTAACGCTTTTTCTCATAATCAATTCAGCAGCTTTTTCAGCTTGTACAGTTCATTCATGGCCTCAATGGGGGTCAGAGTCTCCACGGTGATGGCAGTCAGAGCGGAAATTACCTGCTGCCCCGTTAAGTCCAGCATACTCACCTGATCCTCCGGCTCCTTTTGCTTTGCGGGAGCGGGAGCTGCGCCCTCGGCTTCCAGCTCGGCGAGAATTTCCCTTGCCCGGGAAATCACCGGGTTGGGAATCCCCGCCAGCTTGGCAACCTCAATGCCGTAGCTGTCGTCGGCGGCACCGGGGACGATTTTTCGCAGGAAAATCATTTGCTCTCCCCGCTTTTTCACGGCGATGTTGTAGTTTTTCACATTGGGCAGCTTGTCCTCCATGGTGGACAGCTCGTGATAGTGGGTGGCAAACAGGGTTTTGGCCCCCAGCCGCCGGGGATTGGCGGCGTATTCCAGGACAGCCCGGGCAATGGCCATGCCGTCATAGGTGGAGGTGCCCCGGCCGATTTCGTCCAGAATCAGAAGAGACCGGGAAGTGGCGTATTTCAGAATAGAGGCCACCTCTGCCATCTCCACCATGAAGGTAGACTGACCGGAGGCCAGGTCGTCGCTGGCACCGATCCGGGTGAACACCCGGTCAACCAGGCCGATTTTTGCCGACCGGGCGGGGACAAAGGAGCCCATCTGCGCCATAAGGACAATCAGGGCTACCTGGCGCATATAGGTGGATTTACCGGCCATATTGGGACCGGTGATGATGGCTACCTGGTTATCGTCGCTTCCCAGGTTGGTGTCGTTGGGGACAAAGAGGCTGTCCTTCAGAACGGCTTCTACCACCGGGTGCCGTCCGTCGGTGATGGAAATCTCCCGACCCAGGGTGATTTCCGGACGGCAGTAGCCCCGCTGAACGGCCACGGCGGCCAAGGAGCACAGCGCGTCCGCCGCCGCCACGGCCTGAGCCGTCAGCTGAACTCTGGCAGCCTGCTGAGCCAGGTGCTCCCGGAGCCGGGTGAAGATCTGATATTCCAGGGCGGTGAGCCGGTCTTTGGCGGTGAGCACCTGGTTTTCCAGCTCCTTCAGCTCCTGGGTGATGTAACGCTCACAGTTGGCAAGGGTCTGCTTGCGGATGTAACCCTCTGGCACCTGGTCGATAAAGGATTTGGAAACTTCAATATAATAGCCGAAGACCCGGTTGAAGCCTACCTTCAGGGTGCGGATACCGGTTTTCTCCCGCTCGCTGGCCTCGATGGCGGCAATGGTGCCGCTGCCGCCTTCCATAATATCCCGGAGGCGATCGGCTTCGGTGTCCGCACCCTTGCGGATGATGCCGCCCTCCCGGACGGTCAGGGGCGGCTCGTCCACGATGGTATTTTCAATTTCATCGGCGCAGTCCGTCAGCGGGTCGATGGACTGGGCCAGCTTGGTAAGTAAGGGGGCGGAGCAGCCTTCCAGCTGACGCTTTACCTCCGGCAGCGCCCGCAGACCCCGGGCAAGGCCCAGAAGATCCCGGCAATTGACGGTGCCGGTGACCACCCGGGCCATGACACGCTCCAAGTCGGTGACCTCCCGCAGGGATTCTTCCAGCTCCCCTCGAAGAATCACATTGTCTACCAAATCCTCCACGGCGGCGTGGCGGCGAGTGATCTCCACCGGGTCAAGAAGGGGCTTTTCCAGCCAGGAGCGCAGCAGCCGCCCGCCCATGGCGGTGTGGGTCTTATCCAGCACCCAAAGAAGGGTGCCTTTCTTTTCCTTGGAGCGCATGGTCTCCGTCAGTTCCAGATTCCGCCGGGCATCCAGGTCAAGCTCCATGAACCGTCCGGTGGTGTAGTATTGAAGCTGGCGGATATGGGCAAGATCGTTTTTTTGCAGGGTTAAAAGGGTTTGCAGCAGCGCGCCCGCGGCGACAACGGCGGCGGGCATTCCGGCAAGCCCCATCTGGGCAAGGCTCTGGGAGAAATGCTTTTCCAGAAGCGCCTCGCAGTCCTCCAGGGAAAACTGACCGTCCTTGCCCTCATCCACGCAGCAGCTCAGGCGGCGGAACAGGGCATCTTCAATGGCCTCACTGCTGACATCCGTGCCGAAGCGCATGACCTCGCTGGGGGAGAACCGCCCCAGTTCCGAGGCCACGCTCTGGGCATCGGCGCAGAGGGTGACGAAGAAGGCACCGGTGGAAACGTCGCAGAAGGCAAGGCCGAATCGGCCGCCCTCTCCGTAGAGGCAGCCCATGTAGTTATTCTTGCTTTCGTCCAGCATACAGCTTTCCGTGACGGTTCCGGGAGTGACGATTCGGGTAATGTCCCGCTCCACCAGCCCCTTGGCCAGAGCCGGATCCTCCATCTGCTCGCAGATGGCTACCTTGTAGCCCTTCTGAACAAGCCTTGCGATGTAGGAATCCACGCTGTGGTAGGGCACGCCGCACATGGGGGTCTGTTCCTCCTTGGGCTTGGAGCGATCCCGGCTGGTCAGGGTCAGATCCAGCTCCCGGGCGGCAAGCTTGGCGTCTTCGTTGAACATCTCGTAGAAGTCGCCGAGCCGGAAAAACAAAATGCAGTCCTGATTGCGTTCCTTGATTTGCTGATACTGCCGCTGCATGGGCGTCAGTTCATTTGTGGGTTTTGCCATGGGCGTAACCTCTTTCTGTCATTCAATGGGAGCGGCGGTCAGGCTCCAGGTGGTGGCACCGGTGACGGTAAGATCGTGATAGCCGCCGATGAGACTGTCATCCCCTGCAAAGCGCACCAGCCGTCCGCCCTCGGTGCGGGCGGTGAGCAGATCCTTGTCCCGGCCGTCTACCAGGCAGCGCAGGGTTTTCCCTACATAGCCGGCGTGAATTTCCTCGGAAATGGCGTTCTGGACGGCGCAGAGCCGGTCAAACCGGCGGTTTTTCTCTTCCTTGGGAGTGGGATCCTCCATTTTGGCGGCAGGGGTTCCGGGTCGGGGGGAGAAAATAAAGGTGAAGAGGCTGTCGTAGTGCACCTGTTGGATGAGGGAAATGGTTTCCTCGAATTCTTCCTCGGTTTCTCCGGGGAAGCCCACGATCACGTCGGAGGTCAGCACCAGCTCAGGCATGACGGCCTTGGCGTAATTCACTTTCCGCAAATAGGTTTCCCGGTCATAGTGCCGGTTCATGGCCTTGAGCACCCGACTCGAGCCGGACTGGAAGGGCAGGTGCAGCTGCTTGGCGATCTTCGGATATTTTGCCATAGTGTCGAAGAGCTTTTCGGATGCGTCTCTGGGGTGGCTTGTCATAAAGCGAATGAGAAAATCGCCGGGGAGCTGGGCAATGGCCGCCAGCAGGTCGGCAAAGTCCTTTCCCTCAGGCAGATCCTTGCCGTAGGAATTCACATTCTGACCCAGCAGGGTAATTTCCTTGGCTCCATTTTCAATCAGACACCGGCACTCGGCCAGAATATCCTCAAATTTCCGGCTCCGCTCCCGACCCCGGACATAGGGCACAATGCAGTAGGTGCAGAAATTGTTGCAGCCGTACATAATGGACACCCAGGCCTTCAGCCGGGAATCCCGAACCTGGGGAATGCCCTCGGCAATGGAGCCGGGCTCGTCGGCAATGAAAAACTGCCGTTTCTTCCCGCTGAGCACGTTCCACAGAATCTCCGGGAACTGCCACAGATGGTGGGTGGAGAACACCCCGTCCACCAGGGGAAAGCTACCCCGCACCCGGTCGGAGACCTTGGTTTCGCCTGCCATGCAGCCGCACAGGAAAATTTTCTGAGCCGGGTGACGGCGTTTGGTGTGGGTCAAAGCGCCCAGATTGCCGAAAACCCGCTGCTCCGCGTGCTCCCGGATGGCGCAGGTATTCAGGATGACCACGTCCGCGCCCTCAGCCTCCTGGCAGATGGCGTAGCCGCACTGGGCTAGATACCCCCTCAGCTTTTCGGAGTCCGCCTCGTTCTGCTGGCAGCCGTAGGTCTCCACATAGGCTCTGGGAGTTACGCCTTTTTCCTTCCAATAAGCGGCAATTTTATCGCAGCAGGCGAACTGGCTGTCCAGCTGCGCCTGGGAAATCACGGTGGTTTTGGTATTCATAAAAAACTCCTTCTGCGGATAACATCTCAATCATAAATATTATCATTTTTGGCCTCCTTTTGCAAGTGCGAAAATCCGACCCGGAGGATTTTGCCCCTGGGAAAATGTAAAAAAACTGTGTCAGCAGTTGCATTTATGAGCCAAACGTGGTAGACTGAATCGGCTAAACACCGGATAAGTAACCAATGATGAAATCGGCAAGAGTTATCAGCGAGAGATTTTGGCACGAATGAAGGTTTGAAAAGCGCCGGAATACTGCATGTATTTCAAGCTTTTCAAACTGCACAGTCGGGGCAAAAGATCCGCTGAGAACCGCAGACGATTTCATCAGCGGTTACTTCAAAGGAGAAATGAGGATTCATTCATGGAAGAAAACAAGAACGATCAGGCGAGCTTGCCGGAAACCCCTTCCGAAAGCCCCGCCTGTGGAAACAATAATGACCAGAAGATCAAGCTGAGCTCTGCCAAGATTGCCCTGGTGATTATGGGCGTGGCTATTTTGCTGGGGGTGCTGGCAGCGGTGATTTTCCTGGGCATGGATCGCAGTCCCGCCCCGGCGGTGGAGACCACCGAGGTAAGCGAGACCGAGGCTCCTGCCACCATCCCCGCCGACGGCAACCCCGACGACGAAACCGCCAAGGGCACCTACACCGCCTCTGACGAGGATGTGATTGCCGCCCACGACACGGTGGTTGCCCGGATGGGAGATGACACCCTGACCAACGGTCAGCTGCAAATGTTCTACTGGACGGAGGTTCGGAATTTCCTGAGCAGCTACGGCTCCTATGCCTCCTATTTCGGCCTGGATCTGACCAAGCCTCTGGATGTGCAGACCTGCTCCATTGCCGATACCCAGTGCACCTGGCAGCAATTCTTCCTGGCAAGCGCCCTGAACAGCTGGCGCAACTACCAGGCCACCGCTGCCGAGGCGGAAGCCGCCGGTTTCCAGCTGGACGAGGAAACCCAGGCTCAGCTGGACGCCGCCATCGAGAATCTGGAGCAGAGCGCTCCCCTGTACGGCTTTGAAAACGCCGAGGAGCTGCTGAAGGACGATGTGGGCGAGGGCGCTACTCTGGACGACTACAGCCATTTCCTGAAGATCTACTACACCGGCAGCGTTTACTTCTCCGACCTGTGCAAGACCCAGGAGCCCACCGACGAGGAAGTGGAGAAGTACTTTGACGAAAATGCCGAGGCCTATGAGAAGAACGGCCTGACCAAGGACAATAAGACCGTGGACGTGCGCCACATTCTGGTGATGCCCGAGGGCGCGACCACCGACAATATCCGCACCGATACCTTCGACGATGCCGCCTGGGAAGCCAGCCGCCAGAAGGCCGAGGAACTGCTGGCCCAGTGGGAGCAGGGGGATAAGAGCGAGGAAAGCTTTGCTGAGCTTGCCAAGGCCAATTCCCAGGATGGTTCCGCCTCCGACGGCGGCCTGTACACCGGGGTTTCCGAGGGTCAGATGGTGGAGGCATTCAACGACTGGTGCTTTGACGATGTGCGTCAGCCCGGCGACTACGGCATCGTGAAGACCGAGTTCGGCTATCACCTGATGTTCTTCGTGGGCAGCACCCCCGTCTGGAAGGAATCCGCCAGGAGCGACCTGTCCAATGCCCGGGCAAACGAGCTGCTGAACAGCATTCTGGAGAAGCACACCGTGGAGGCGGACTTTGACAAGATCCTCCTGGGCTATGTGGAGCTGAATACCCAGCAGACCGAGGAAGAGCCTGCTGCCGTGGAGAGAACCCCCGGCGACAACAATGTCTGGATTCTGGCAGGAGCCAGCCTGGCAGTACTCGCTGCCGCCGCCTTCGTCATCCGCAAGAAGGAACAGTAATTTGTAATGAGAAAAAGTGCGTGCCGCATTTCGCGGCACGCACTTTTTGCCTATATTCAGATCGGCGGGCAGGTATGGAGCACCTGGACGCTGAGAGCCCGGAATTGCGCCGCGTCGGTGGTTTTCCGCATCTGCTTCCAGAGTTTATCGCAGCCAGCGAACCGATCGTGCAGATAGGCCCAGTTTTCCTTCATCCGAAACAGCGCGTTCCGGCAGCCGGAGAATTCTTCGGTGTAGTCGTCCATCAGGGCGTTCAGGAAGGCTTCCAGTGTGTCGATCTCCGTGCCGCCGGCGAGCATTCCCGGATCGGCAATCAGTCCCCGGCCGATCATCACGGCGGGAAGCTGGGGATAGGCTTCCTCCAGTGCCCGGATGTCGGCAAGCGAACGGATATCTCCGTTGTAGCACAGGGGGATGGACGTATGCTCTGCGGCATAGCGGAACCATTCAATCTGAACCTGCCCTTCGTAGAATTGCCTGCGAACCCTGGGATGGACGATCAGCTCCCGGATGGGATACCGGTTGTATAGCGCCAGAACTTTCTCAAATTCCTCCGGTTCCTCCATTCCCAGCCGGGTTTTCACGGAAACGGGCAGGGGAGACTTTGCGAAAATCCGGTCGAAAAAGCTTGCCAGACTGTCCAGATCCCGGAGCATTCCGCTGCCCTTGCGCTTGGCAACCACCGTGCCCGAGGGGCAGCCCACGTTCAGATTAATTTCGGCATAGCCCAGATTCTGGCAGGCTTCCGCCGCCCAGAGAAAGCTCTCTGGGTTGTTTGTCAGCACCTGGGGGACGGCGCAAAAGGGAACGCTGTCCGCTTTCGGCAGCTCCCGGGTCTCCCGGGAAGTGAATGTCCGGTGGACGGTGGGGGAGAAGAAGGGCATGTAGTACCGGTCAACGCCGCCGAAGAATCGGTGGTGCTCCCGGCGGTAAATGCTGTCCGTCAGTCCCTCCATGGGGGCGAAATAGTAGCGCATAAGATATCTCTTTCTTATTTTATGAGCCTGTCGAAAAATGTCATTGCGAACCAGTCCGCAGACTGGTGTGGCAATCCGTTCTCCTGCCTTCCCCTGGGGGAAGGTGGCTCGCGCGTCTCACGCAAGCGCGAGACGGATGAGGGCATTGCCTCTCCATTTGGGAGAGATGCCTCGAAGGGGCAAAGAGGGGATTGTTTACCCTCTCAGTCGGCTTCGCCGCCAGCTCCCCCAGAGTGGGAGCCAAGGAGAAACGGATTGCCACACCAGTGACATCGGTCACTGGTTCGCAATGACATGCATGGTACAGACTGCTTGCGTAAAAAACCGCAGTTTAGATTTCGGAAATCACCGGCAGAATCATGGGGTTGCGCTTGGTGGTCTTGTACAGGTAGCCGCTCAGGTCGTTCTTCACCGTGGACTTGATGGCAGACCAGTCCCGGACGCCCTTGCGCTGGCACCGCTCGATGGCCTCGGTAGCCACGTTCTGAAGAGACTCCATCAGCTGCTCGGATTCTTTGACGTAGATAAAGCCACGGGTGATGATGTCCGGCCCGGTGATGATGGAGCCGTCCTCGGCACTGAGGTTTACGCAGACCACGATCATGCCGTCCTCAGCCAGGTGCTTCCGATCCCGGAGCACCACGCTGCCCACATCGCCTACGCCGCTGCCGTCCACGAAGACCCGGCCGGCGGTGACGGTGCCCTTGAGCTTGCAGCTCTTGGCGGTGAACTCAAACACGGAGCCGATTTCTCCGATGAAGATGTTCCGGGGGTTCATGCCCATGGCCTGAGCCAGCTTGCTGTGAATCTGCAAATGCCGCTGCTCGCCGTGAATAGGCAGGAAGAACCGGGGCTTCACCAGCCCGTGAATGATTTTCAGCTCCTCCTGACAGGCGTGACCGGATACATGGAGCCCCTCGCTCTTCTCGTAGACCACATCGGCACCCTTCCGGTAGAGCTCGTTGATGATCTTGGAAATGGACTTTTCGTTGCCGGGAATGGCGGAGGCGGAGATGATGATCCGGTCGCCGGAGGTGATCTCCACCTGCTTGTGGGTGTTGAAGGCCATCCGGTACAGGGCGGACATATTCTCGCCCTGGGAGCCGGTGGACACGATGACAATCTTGTTCTTCGGCAGGCTCTTGATGGCGGCAATGTCCACGATGGTGCCCTGCTTTACCTTCAGATAGCCCAGCTCCTGGGCAACTTTGAGCATATTCTCCATGCTCCGGCCGGTGACAGCCACCTTCCGGCCATGCCGCTGGGCAGTGGCGATGATGGACTGGATCCGGTGCATGTTGGAGGCGAAGGTGGTGACGATGATCCGCTGGTCGCAGTTGCGGAACTGCCGCTCAAAGCTCTCGGCCACCAGATTCTCGCTGGGGGTGTAGCCGCTGCGCTCAACGTTGGTGGAGTCGCAGAGCATGGCAAGGACGCCCTTGCTGCCCAGTTCCCCCAGACGGGCAAGATCCATCATGCCGTCTTTCGAGGTGGGGTCGATTTTGAAGTCGCCGGTCATGACCACGGTGCCAACGGGGGTGTGAATGGCGAAGGCCACCGCGTCGGCGATGGAATGGTTCACATGGATGAACTCCACCTGGAACACACCGGCCTTGACCACATCCCCGGGCTTGTGGGTGATGAGCTTGACCTTGTCGGCCAGCTTGTGTTCTTCCAGCTTCAGCTTGATCAGACCGTTGGTCATGGCGGTGCCGTGGATGGGGCAGTTGACCTCCCGCATGGCATAGGGAATGGAACCGATGTGATCTTCGTGACCGTGGGTGATGAACATGCCCCGCAGCTTCTTCTGGTTGGCAACCAGATAGGAAAAATCCGGAATTACCAGGTCTACGCCGTACATGTCCTCTTCCGGGAAGCCAACGCCGCAGTCCACCACGATCATGTCCTTGCCGTACTCCAGTACGGTGCAGTTCTTGCCAATCTCATCCAGACCGCCAAGAGGAATAATTTTCAGTTTTTCAGCCAATAAAATGCTCCTTTCTGCGCCGTTTCCGGGCATACGCCGGAAAACGGACAACACAAGCAGGCAGCCGATCTCCGCAGCCTCCGGCCCTGAACCGCCTTTGCTTAGGAAACGCGCCTGCTATTTCTTACTTAGGGAAACTCTGAAGCTTCCTTTTTTCTTTTTGGATGCTGCCGGAAAAGCCCCACCCGAACAGCGACACCATGATTATAGCACAAAATCGGGAAAAAGTATACAGGAAATTGGTAAGCCTTTTTTACGGAAATCTCAGAAAAGAGGTTGCGGGATTTGGTTGGATTTGCTATAATACCAGGTATACTATGGATTGCTATGCCAGTTGCGGACATCAGCGGTTACTTAAGAAAAAGGAGGCGGCGCAATGAACAGAAAGCTTGGAAAGCTTCTGCGTCCCGGAATGGGAATGTATTTTGTGGTGATGGCGGCTTTCTGCGCGGCAGCCCTGCTGGAGCGATACTTCTGGCTGGCGGCGGCGGAGACGGCGGTGACGCTGGTGGTGTTCATGCTCTACGTCATGAACCGGAATCGCCGGGATCGGCAGATTCAGCGGTATATCCAGACGGTTTCCAATACCCTGGAGGCTACCTCCCAGGGGGAGAGCCCCCTGCCCGCGGTGCTTATCCGGCTGGGGGACGGGGTCATTATCTGGGCCAACCACCGGTTCAGCGAGCTGACGGGCTATGCCGATACCATGATGGAGCAGCAGCTGGAAGAGGTGCTTCCGGACTTCCCGCTGGACTGGCTGGAAGCCGGCAAAACCGAATGCCCTCGGGATGCTTCCCTGGGCGACCGGCGCTATCGGGTCTACGGCACCACCGTCCGGGCGGAGGACAACCGGGGTACCATGCTGGGGGCACTGTATTTCAGTGACCTGACGGAGCTGTACCAGATTCGGGACGAATATATCCGCTCCCGTCCGGTGATTGCCATCATCCTCATTGACAACTACGAGGAACTGACCAAGAACCTGACGGAAAGCGCCATTTCCTCCATGAACGCCCGGCTGAACGAGACCATCACCCAGTGGACGGAGGGCTACGGCGGCCTGCTCCGCAAGCTGGAGCGCAACCGGTTCCTGTTTATTTTTGAAAAGCGGGATTTGCAGCGGGCGGTGGACGATAAGTTTTCCCTGCTGGAATCCATCCATGAGATTACCAACCCCTCCGGCCTGCCCGCCTCCCTTTCCATCGGCCTGGGCGTGGACGGAGCCGGCTTTGACGAGGGCTATGATTTCGCGGCGCTGAGCATCGAAATGGCTCTGAGCCGGGGCGGCGACCAGGCGGTCGTCAAGGATCGGTTCAATTTCAGCTTCTATGGCGGACGGAAGCGGGAGGCGGATTACCGGAGCAAGGTGCGCTCCCGGGTCACCGCCAACTCCCTGATGGAGCTCATCGGTCAGAGCGGCCATGTGTTCGTCATGGGTCATAGGAACGCCGATCTGGATTCGGTGGGCGCGGCCATGGGCGTGTGCTGCCTGTGCCGGAAGCGTGGCAAAAAGTGCAGCATCGTTATCGACCTGGAAAAGAACGCAGCTCCCAAGCTGATCGCCGAAATTCAGTCGGTGCCCCAGTACCGGGATATCTTCATCTCCGGACAGGATGCCCTGCTGATGGCGGACAACCGGAGTATTCTGATCGTGGTGGATACCAATCGGCCAGACCAGGTGGAGTGCCAGCCTCTGCTTGAGGCCATCACCAAGGTCTGCGTCATCGACCATCACCGCCGGGCGGCGGACTATATCAGCCCGGTGGTGGTGAACCTCCACGAGCCCTACGCTTCCTCGGCGGCAGAGCTGGTGACGGAGCTGCTTCAGTATACGGTGGAGAAGAAGGACGTGCTGCCCATTGAGGCCAAGTCCCTGATGGCGGGCATTTGTCTGGATACCAAGTTCTTCAACGTCCGCACCGGCGAGCGCACCTTTGAGGCGGCGGCCTCCCTGCGGCGGCTGGGTGCGGATACCACGGAGGTCAAGCTGCTGCTGCAGAACGACTTCCAGGATACGATTGAGAAGTACGAGATCATCAAATCCGCCCGGCTCTACCGGGATGAGATCGCCATCGCGGCGCTGGACGTGTCCACCACCCGGGTGCTGGCGGCTCAGGCGGCGGATGAGCTGTTGAACATTTCCGGCATCACCGCCTCCTTCGTGCTCTACCCGGATGGAGATCAGGTGATTATTTCCGCCCGGAGTATCGGCGACGCCAATGTGCAGATGATTCTGGAGCCTCTGGGCGGCGGCGGCAACACGGCCACGGCCGGAGCCCAGGTGAAGAACGCGGACATGAAGGAAACCATGGACGCGCTGGTAGAGTCCATCGACCGATTCTATGATAATAATTGATAAGGAGAATAGATTATGAAGGTTATTTTGTTGCAGGACGTAAAGGGCAAGGGCAAGAAGGGGCAGATGCTGGAGGTTTCCGACGGCTACGCCCGGAACTACATGCTGCCCAGGAAGATTGCCATCGAGGCTACCGCCGACGCGGTGAATACCATGCGCATGAACGACAAGGCCACCCAGGAGCGGATCGCCAAGGAGAAGGCCGAGGCGCTGGAGGTTTCCAAGAAGCTCCGGGAGCTGACCGTTGTGGTCACCGCCAAGGGCGGCGGCAGCGGACGGCTCTTCGGCTCCATCACCAACGCCGAGGTTGCGGAGGCTCTGGAGAAGAAGACCGGCATCAAGCTGGACAAGCGGAAGATCGTGCTGAACGAGACCATCAAGACCGTGGGCACCTACACCGCCACCTGCAAGCTGGGCTATGAAATCACCGCCCCCCTGACGGTGAAAATCGAGGAAGCTTAAACATTTAGAATGTCATTGCGAACCAGTGACCGATGTCACTGGTGTGGCAATCCCCCGGTTGAACGTAAAAACTATCGGTTTAGGAATCAAGATGTTTGAATATCCGGGGGATTGCCACGCCAGTGTGAGCACTGGCTCGCAATGACATGGATTTTTGACAGCCTTATCTCGTAGACCAATGCCCACATTGGCCCGCCCCCTATCCACCGGGGACGTGCGCAAGCGGGACGATGAGGGCATCGTCCCCTACAGAAAACCCTGAAAATCGTGTGAAATCACGCCAAATGAGAAAGAAAGGAGAAACGGCATGGACGAGGAACTTCTGTCCCGGCAGCTGCCCCAGTCGCTGGAAGCGGAGCAGGCGGTGCTTGGCTCGATTCTCATCGACAGCCGGTGCATCACCGATGTGGTGGGCATTGTGAAGCCGGAGGATTTCTACCTTCAGCAGAATCGGGAGATTTTTGAAGCCATCTATACCATGTTCAACTTCTCCCAGACCATCGACCCGGTGACGGTGCTGGATAAGCTGAAGGAGCTGGGCTATTACCACGACAATTCCAGAGACTACATTTTGCAGCTGATGGAAATTACCCCCACCGCTGCCAATGTGGTTCGCTATGCCAACATTGTCCGGGACAAGGCCATGCTCCGGGAGCTGAATCAGGCCGCCACGGACATCCACGAGATGGTGTCCGAAGAGGTTGGTACGCCGGCGGAGATGCTGGAATCCGCGGAAAAGAAAATCTACGCCCTGCGCAAGGGCGAGCGGGGAGACAGCCTGGAGCACATCGGTACGACCCTGCACAAGGTTTTTGACCGGCTGACGGAGCTGGCTCAGTCCGATTCTCTGATTCCCGGCCTGTCCACAGGCCTGCGGGACTTGGATACCCGGATCAACGGCCTGAATAAATCCGACCTTCTGCTGGTGGCGGCTCGTCCCGCCATGGGCAAGTCCGCCTTTGCCCTGAATATCGGGGTGAATGTGGCGAAAAAGTACAAAAAAACCGTGGCCATCTTCAACCTGGAAATGTCCCGGGAGCAGCTGGCCATGCGTCTATTGGCCAACGAAGCCTTTGTGGAGCTGCAAAAGCTGGCCACCGGCAAGCTTAATGAGGACGAGTGGGCAAAGCTGTGCATGGCCTCGGCGGCTCTGAGCCAGACGGACATCCGCATCGATGACAACCCCTCCGTCACCGTGGCGGACATCAACGCCAAGTGCCGGAGGCTGGATAATCTGGGCCTTGTCATCATCGACTATTTGCAGCTGATGCAGGGCTCTGGCTACGGCAAGAACAACGAAAACCGCGTGGTGGTGGTGGGCGAGATTTCCCGGTCCCTGAAAATTATGGCCAAGGAACTGAACGTGCCCGTCATCTGCCTGAGCCAGCTGTCCCGTGCGGTGGAAAGCCGGACGGACAAGCGGCCGATCCTTTCAGACCTCCGGGAATCCGGCGCCATCGAGCAGGACGCGGACTCGGTGATGTTCCTCTACCGGGACGAATATTATCACGAAAACACCGAGGACAAGGGCATTGCCGAGTGTATTGTGGCGAAGAACCGTCACGGCGAAACCGGCGCGGTGAAGCTTCAGTGGATCGGTCAGTACCAGACCTTCGCGGATCGGGAGTGGAAGCATGCGGAATAAGCTGCTGAAATTCATCCGGGAGCAGAATCTGATTGCCCCGGGGGATACGGTGATTTGCGCGGTGTCCGGAGGGGCAGATTCCGTAGCAATGCTGTTTGCGCTGTACCTTCTCAGGGAAAAGCTGGAAATTACCCTGGAAGCGGCCCATTTCAACCACAATCTCCGGGGGGAGGAATCCCTTCGGGATGAGACCTTCGTCCGGGAGTTTTGCGCCCGGTATGACATTCCCCTCCATGCGGCCTCCGGTGAAATTCACCCCGGGAAGAAGGGGTTGGAGGCCGCCGCCCGGGATGCCCGGTACGCCTTTCTGGAAAGCCTTCCCGGGAAAATCGCCACCGCCCACACCGCCGACGACAACGCCGAGACCATCCTCATGCACCTGGTTCGGGGCACCGGCCTGAAAGGCCTGGGCGGTATCGCGCCTCAGCGGGGGAAGCTGATTCGTCCCATGCTGGGCATTACCCGCCGGGAGGTGGAAGACTTTCTGACGGAGTGGCACCTTCCCCATGTGGAGGACAGCACCAACGAAACCGATGCCTTTCTCCGGAATCGGCTGCGGCATCACGTCATGCCTCTTTTGCAGGCAGAAAATCCCAGAATCGCCGAAAACCTTTCCCAAATGGCACTGCGCCTGCGGGAAGATGAAGCCTGTTTGTCCCGGCAGAGCCACTATGAGACGCTGCCGGAAGTCGAAGCCCTGCGCACCCTTCCGAGTGCCGTCCGAAGCCGGATGCTGGAGCGGTTTCTGAAGGAAAATGGGGTGCGGGAGCCGGAGGATGTGCACATCGCCCAGGCGGAGGCGCTGGTATTTTCGGAAAGCCCTTCCGCTTCGGCGGCCTTTCCCGGTGGCGTGACCCTTTCCCGGCAGTACGGCAGGCTTACGGCAAATCCAACCGGGGAAGCCTTCACGCCCGTGACGCTGACCTGTCCCGGAAGCGCGGAAATGGCGGGCATCCGAATCACCTGTGAACCGGCTCGGGAGCTGGCACAGTCGGAGAACCTTCTGACGGTGTGCCCGGTGGGGAAGATTTCCATCCGTCCCCGGCAGACCGGGGACAAAATCCGGCTTTCCGGGGGCAGCAAGTCCCTGAAAAAGCTCTTTATCGACCGAAAGATTCCGTCGGCAGACCGGGAGCGGATTCCGGTGGTCTGCGATGAGACCGGAATCCTGGGGGTCTATTCCATTGGCGTAAATTTGGAGCGGGCGGCGCAAATACTTCCCGCCGTGACTATCCGTTTTGACAGAATACAGGGGGAGACAGAAAATGCACAATGATATTGAGAAGATCCTGCTGAGCGAGCAGCAGATTCAGGCCAGAATCCAGGAACTGGGAGAGATCCTGACCAAGGAATACGCAGACAAGAACCCGGTGATCGTAGGCGTTCTCAAGGGCGTGGTGGTGTTCTACGCGGACATGATTCGTCACATTCAAGTGCCCTGCCAGTTGGATTTTATGTGGATTTCCTCCTATGCCGGAGCCGATTCCACCGGCAAAATGCTGGTGCGCCAGGATGTGACCGCGGACATCGAGGGTCGGCATGTGCTGATTCTGGAGGACATTTTCGACACCGGCAATTCCCTGGAATTCACGGTGAACCACCTGAAAAAGCAGAACCCCGCCTCCATCAAAATCTGCACCCTGCTGGATAAGCCGGAACGCCGCCGACCCGGCGTGACCCTGAAAGCGGATTACGTTGGCTTTACCATTCCCAATGCCTTTGTGGTGGGCTACGGCCTGGACTACAATGAAAAATACCGGAACCTGCCCTATGTGGGCATTCTGAAGCCGGAAGTCTATGCAAAATAAGGAGAACCCCCATTGAAAAATCGTAGAATTGTCCCCACGCTCATTTATCTGGTGCTGCTGATCGCGGTGTTTTCCTGGCTGAGCGGTGTGTTCACCCAAAGCCAGGATCAGATTCCCTATTCCACCGTGCTGAAGCTGTTCCGCAATGAGCAGGTCAAGTCCTTCGTTGTGGACGACCATGTGATGACCATGGAGCTGCGCAGTGCCTACAACGGCCAGACCAGCCTCACCGCCACCATTGCCGACGTAGACCGGTTCGTCCGGGAAATGGAGCCGCTGCTTCAGGCGCAGACCGACTCCGGGGTGCTGGAATACTACCATTTCCGTCCGGAAAAGGAGCCTTCGGCTTACGATCTGGTGCTGCCGCTGGTGCTTGCCGGGCTGGTGCTGCTGTTTGCCTGGGGCTTTATGGCCGGACGGGCCAACAACGCCAATCCGCTGAGCAATTTCGGAAAGGCGCGGACGACCCTGGGCGTGCCCGAGGGGAAGAAGGTCACCTTCGCCGACGTGGCCGGTGCGGACGAGGAGAAGCAGGAGCTTCAGGAAATCGTGGATTTCCTGCGCAATCCGGAAAAATTCCGGGAAATCGGCGCCAAAATCCCCCACGGTCTGCTGCTTGTGGGCCCTCCCGGCACTGGCAAGACCCTCCTTGCCCGGGCGGCAGCCGGAGAGGCGGACGTGCAGTTTCTCTCGATTTCCGGCTCGGATTTTGTGGAAATGTATGTGGGCGTAGGCGCAAGCCGTGTGAGAGACCTTTTTGAGCAGGCCAAGAAAATCGCTCCGGCCATTGTCTTCATCGATGAAATCGACGCGGTAGGCCGGAAGCGTGGCTCCGGTCTGGGCGGCGGACACGATGAGAAGGAGCAGACCCTGAACCAGCTGCTGGTGGAAATGGACGGCTTCTCCCGAAACGAGGGGGTCATCGTGCTGGCGGCCACCAACCGGCCTGACATTCTGGATCCGGCTTTGCTGCGTCCCGGCCGGTTTGACCGGCAGATTCATGTGGGTCGTCCCGATGTGAAGGGTCGTGAGGAAATCCTCAAGGTGCACGCAAAGGACAAGAAGCTGGACGGCTCCGTTGACTTAAAAACCGTGGCTCGCTCCACCGCCGGTTTTACCGGTGCCGACTTGAGCAACCTGCTCAATGAGGCGGCGATCTTGGCCGCCCGGGAAAACCGCCCGGTGCTGACCATGGAGGATCTGAACGAGGCGCTGATGAAAATCACCGCTGGCCCTGCGAAGAAGAGCCGGGTGCAGACCCGGAAGGATCTTCGGGAGACCGCCATTCACGAGGCCGGACACGCCGTAGCCATGTACCGACTGCCCACCCACGACCCGGTGCGGCACATTACCATCATTCCCAGAGGCCAGTCCCTGGGCTCCACCTGGTCGCTGCCCAAGGACGATTCGTCTAATCTGACCCGCAACGAGATGTACGAGCAGATCGTGTCCCTGCTGGGCGGTCGGGTGGCGGAGGCCCTGTTCCTGGGGGATATCTCCGTGGGCGCGTCTAATGACATTGACCGGGCAACCAAGCTGGCCCGGGATATGGTGGCGCGGTACGGCATGTGCGAGAAGCTGGGCACCGTGTCCTATCTGGACGGCGGCGAGGTGTTTATTGGCCGGGATTATCAGACCACTAAGAGCTATTCCGAGAAGGTGGCGGGCACCATTGACGACGAGGTGAAGACTCTGATTGACAAGGCCTATGACCATTGCCGGAAAATTCTGACCGAGGACGCGGAAAAGCTGAATCAGGTGGTGGAGTTCCTGCTGGACAAGGAATCCATGACCGGTGAGCAGTTCGAGGCCATTATGGAGGGCCGGAAGGTGGAGGAGGCTTCCTCCACCGCTATGTTCGATGCCTTCCAGGAGCCGAAGGAAACGGAAGAATAACGAAGCGCGGGGCTGCCCCATCTGGGGCAGCCCCGTGCTTGTGTTTTCACAGAGTGAAGATACGCTGACAGAAGTAGTGTACCGAAGCAGAAGTTGCCATTGCGAACCAGTGCCGCAGCACTGGTGTGGCAATCCGTTTCCTTGCCTTCCCTTGGGGGAAGGTGTCTCGCGCGTCTCACGCAAGCGCGAGACGGATGAGGGCAAAGGCTCCCCTTGCTGATCAAGGGGAGCTGCCCCAGTGC
>CAKTOH010000019.1 GCA_934589705.1 uncultured Oscillospiraceae bacterium
TGGAAAGCGGTATCGAACACGGCGACCTGGGGAGTCTTGGGCATGACCGCCTGGCAGGCACGGATGCCCATCAGGTTGGCAGGGTTGTGCAGGGGGCCCAGGGGGATGCACTTCTCGATGGCCTTGATGACCTGGTCATCAATGATGCAGGAGTCGGAGAACTCCATACCGCCATGGAGCACACGGTGGCCCACAGCATCGATCTCGTCCACGGACTTGATGACGCCGTACTCAGGGTCAACCAGAATGTCCAGAACCGCGGCGATGGCTTCGGAATGGGTGGGCATGGGGATGTCCTTGGTGACCTTCTTGTCGCCGGTCTTGTGGGTCAGACGGCCGTCGATGTAAATACGCTCGCACAGACCCTTTGCGGACACCACACCGGTATCGGGATCCATCAGCTGATACTTCAGGCTGGAGGAACCGGCATTGATAATCAGAATGTTCATGGGAATCTGCCTCCTAAATTTTTTGTTTCCTTGTTGGGGACTTTATGATATGATAGCCATAGCTACCAGTATTATATTGCATTTTTCCGAATTTCTCAAGCCCTAAACGGAAAATTTTCGCGAAGGAGGAAAAATTTCCATGAATGTGGGAATTATCTGTGAATATAACCCCTTTCACCTGGGACATTGGAAGCAAATCGTCCGCATTCGGGAGGATTTTGGCGCGGATACCGGTGTGGTATGCGCCATGAGCGGCAATTTTGTCCAGCGGGGGCACCCGGCGATTTTCGATAAAACGCGCCGGGCGGAGGCCGCCGTCCGCTGCGGAGCTGACCTGGTGGTGGAGCTGCCCGTGCCTGTGGCCCTATCCTCGGCGGAGGGCTTTGCCGCCGGCGGCGTGTCCATTCTCTCCCGGCTGTGTGACGGCCTGTGCTTTGGGGCAGAAACCCCGGACTCCGAAGAATTGCTTGCCGCCGCCCAGGCACTTCTGAGCGAGGACTTCCCTCCCCGGCTCCGGGAGCAGCTGGCAACCGGCAAATCCTTCCCTGCCGCCCGTCAGGGCGCGCTGGAAGCCATGGGTCTGTCCGGTTCCCTGCTGGAACGTCCCAACAACATTCTGGCGGTGGAGTACTGCAAGGCCATCCTCGCTCAGCACTCTCCCATGCGCCCTCTGCCCATCCGGCGGGAGGGCAGCTACCACGCTCAAGCACCGGATACCGAAAATCCTTCCGCATCCTCCCTGCGGCTTTGCCTGGAACAAGGAACGGACATTGCCCTCTATCTTCCCCGGGAGGCCGCCCGGTGCTTTGAAAACGCACCCAGGCACACCCTGCTGTCCGGTGAGCGGGCGGTGCTCTATCGGCTGCGCACCATGACCGAAGCCGAATTTGAAGTCCTGCCCTTCGGCAGTGAGGGACTTTGGCGAAAGCTCATGCACGCCGCCCGACAGGAAGCCAGCCTGGAGGCCGTGGCCGCCGCCGTAAAGTCCAAGCGCTACACCCGAAGCCGGATCGACCGGATGATTCTGTGTGCCTTTCTCGGCATTTCTCAGGCGCAGATGGCGATGGAAATTCCCTATGTCCGGATTCTTGCCTTTAATGACCGGGGTCGGGAAATCCTGAAAAGCGTCAAAAAGGAGGGCTTTTTCCGCAACGCCGGGCAGCCCATAGATCATCCTTACCAGGACCTGGAACGCCGGTGGGAGAATCTCTATCCCCTGTTTCAGACGGATGCCCCAGGGGCTCCCGGAGGAAACGGGAAGGAGCGGGTATCCTACCTGCCAAAATTCACAAATCCGTGATAGACTTTTTGTGCTTTTGCTGATAGAATGAAAGCAATATGACTATTGGAGGCTCTGCTATGAAAAACCTTCGCAGAAAGTTTGAGCTTTACTGCTACCAAAACAGAAACAAAGGCATTCCTAACCTGATGCTCTACATCGTCCTGGGCACCGCCGTGGTGTACGTCATGAGCCGGATGTACGGAAACGCCTTTTTGTACTACCTGCTCCGCTTCGACCGGGGTGCCATTTTACAGGGTCAGGTCTGGCGGCTCATCACCTATCCGCTGACCTACAGCGCGGGCAATCTGCTGCTGACAGCCGTGTCCCTGTTCTGCTACTACTCCCTGGGACGAGCCATGGAAAACATCTGGGGCACCCTCCGGTTTAATCTCTATTACCTGTCCGGCGTGGTGATGATGGATGTCTACTGTCTGCTCTTCGGCGGTCAGGCAGATGTGATCTATCTGAATCTGAGTCTGTTCCTGGCCTACGCCACCCTGTTCCCGGACGCCCATTTCCTGCTGTTCTTCATCATTCCCGTGAAGGCCTGGATTTTCGCTCTGGTCGATCTGGTATTCGTGGTCATCGGCCTGGTGTCCTATCCCTTCCCCTACAATCTGTTCTCTGTGGTATCTCTTGCAAACTACTTTCTGTTCTTTGGGAAGGACGTGCTGAACGTAATTCCCATGAGCTGGCGCACCAACGCTTCCCGGCTATTCCGGAAAAAGCCCCAGACCGTCAGAAAGGCAAAGATCATCCAGTTCGACGCCGGCTCCTATGAAGCCAGCCACGCCGCCCCCAAGGCCCCCTACACCCACAAGTGCACGGTCTGCGGCCGGACGGATGTGTCGAACCCGGAGCTGGAATTCCGGTACTGCTCCAAGTGCAAGGGCTATTACTGCTACTGCCAGGATCATATCAACAACCACGTTCATATTCAGTAAGCGCAAGCGGCGTGACCGATTTGCGGTGTCATTGCGAACCAGTGCGCACACCGGTGTGGCAATCCCCTGTTAAATGGCAAGCACTGAAATATAGTGCAAACCGGCGTGACCCAATCGGTCACGCCGGTTCTTTCTTCTGCCAAATCCAAACAAGTGCAATCAACGCCACCAGCAGATACCCTGCCAGGGAAATCACCGAGGATTCCACCCCAAATTCGCCGCCGGTAATGGCAAACCCTTTGGTACTCAGCACATAAGTCATGACGGAATATTCGTCTGCCCGTTCCCCGATGGCGAGACCGCCGCCGATTATTACCACGTTCCACACAGCGTGCACAACCGCCCCATTCCAGGCGGAGCCGCTCTCTAGCGCAATCAAGGAGAACATGACACCCACCATAGTGCCCGCCAGAACCACCAGCAGGCAGTTTCCCAGGGAAAACTCCCGGCCCAGAATATGGACAAGGCCAAACAGCATCGATGGAAAGACAACTGCCATCTTTGTTCCCCAGGCTCTCCGGGTGGCGTTCAGAATCACACCCCGGAACACCATTTCCTCCACAAATCCCGCAGCCATGCCCCTAAAGAAAATACCCGCGCTGAGGGTTTGCAGGATCTCTTCCCGGTTCATCCCGGAAGGCACGAGCTTGCCGGGAATCAGGAACAAATAAATTGCCTTGACACCCATAGGCAGGAGCACAGCAACTGCCACCCACTTGCCTTGCAGGGTCAGCTTTGGCATTCCCAAATCCGGCAGGGACAGTTTGAATATCTTTTCCATTATAATTTTCAGCAGGCCAAAGGCCAGCAGCGCATATAAAAATCCCGCCAGTATATTGCACACCCAAGTTGGTACGCCCAACTGGGCAAACAGGCCAGCAAGCAGCTGGGCCAGAACTTGGGCAGCAATCAGCACGATAAGAGCCGCCAGGCAGCAGCAAAAGGTGGTTTTTCGGCTCATAAAGATTCCTCCTATTTCTTTTGGTTTCTCACTGGCCCAAATATAGCACACCCCTGCCCGCTTGTCAAACGCCGTCCCTGCCGGGTTCTCTTTTTCCCCGGGCGGCCATAGGATGTTCCATACTCTGTACTTGAGGTGGTACTATGGAACTGACTGCAAACCATGTTGTCCTCCGGGGAAGCCTGGACTGTCTTCCCCAATTTTCCCACGAAAACCACGGCCGCCGGTTTTTCCGGTTTTCCCTGGAGGTGCCCCGGCTGTCCGGCACGGTGGACACTCTGCCGGTGATTGCTCAGGAAGAGATTCTAAATGAAATCGATCTGTCCGACGGGGAAATGCTCACCGTCACCGGTCAGGTGCGCTCCCACAATCTCCGGGAAAACGGTCGGCGCAGACTGCTGATTTTCGTCTTCGCCAGTCACATTGTCTGTGAGGACGGCGCTCCCATCAACGAGGTTTCCCTGGAGGGAACCCTGTGCCGGGAGCCGGTCTACCGCCGAACCCCTTTAGGCCGGGAAATCTGCGATGTGATGCTGGCTGTCCCCCGCCCCTTCCGCCGGGCGGACTACCTGCCCTGCATCCTCTGGGGCAAAACCGCCCAGGAATGCGCCCAGTTCCATACCCGGGATGTGCTGCAAATTCTGGGACGACTCCAAAGCCGGGGCTACACCAAGGTGACGGAAACCGGAAGCGAAAACCGGACGGCCTACGAAATTTCCGCTCTGGAGGCCTATCGGATTTTCCCGGAGGAAGAAAATAGCGGATTGTAATTTCCCGGATTTGCTGATATAATGGCGAAAAAGAAAGGAAGCCGCAAGTATGGAAGAGAAAGTAAATGCCATTATCGCCATTTTGAAGGAGCGTTACGGCAGTGCCCCCTGCGCCCTGCACTACGGAAAGGACTATGAGCTGATGATTGCCGTCCGGCTCTCCGCCCAGTGCACCGACGCCCGGGTGAACCAGGTCACCCCGGCCCTGTTCGCCGCCTACCCCACCCTGGAGGCCATGGCAAACGCGGACATTTCCCAGGTGGAGGAGCTGGTGCGCTCCTGCGGCTTCTATAAGCACAAGGCCAGAGACATTGTTCTGGGCTGCCAGATGCTCCTGAACAGCTACGGCGGCAAGGTGCCTGGCACCATGGAGGAGCTGCTGAAAATCCCCGGGGTGGGCCGGAAAACCGCCAATCTGCTGCTGGGCGACCTGTACGGCGTGCCGGGCAGCGTGGTCTGCGACACCCACTGCATCCGCATCTGCGGAAGACTTGGCCTGTCTCACGGCAAGGAGCCGGAGAAGGTAGAGCGGCAATTACGCACCATCCTGCCGCCGGAAGAAAGCAGTGACTTCTGTCACCGGATCGTTCTCTTCGGCCGGGACTGCTGCACCGCCCGAAATCCGGACTGCGGTCACTGCCCCCTGGTTCCCTATTGCAAGGAATTCAATCCCGAAGCGTAAAGTCATATCCCCCTCCCGGGTCTGCATAGATTGTGGACAAGGGAGGGATTTTTTTGTCCAGACGGCTTCCCATTTTCTATTCCGCGCTGCTGCTCACCGGGGTCAATCTGCTGCTGCGGCTGGTTGGCACTTCCTTTCAGGTCTATCTGTCCGGTCGAATCGGCCCGGAGGGCATTGGGCTATTGCAGCTGGTGCTGTCCGTGGGCTCTTTGTCCCTCGTCGCCGGAATCGGCGGGGTGCGCACCGCCGCCATGTATCTGACTGCCGAGGAGCTGGGCAGGAATCGCCGGGAAAACGTGACCCACGCTCTCTCCGCCTGCTTTGTTTACAGTATTCTGTGCAGCGGCTGCGCCGCCCTGGTGCTCTACCGGATGGCTCCCTGGCTGGCGGACTACTGGATTGGAAACGTCCAGACCGCGGGCGCGCTGCGGCTATTGGCGGCCTTCCTGCCCGTCACCTGCCTTTGCTGCGTGATGACCGGCTACTTCACCGCCGCCAACCGCATCGGAACCCTGGCAGCCGTGGAGGTGGCTGAGCAGTTGTGCTCCATGGGGCTGACCATGCTGGCGTTAAAGCTCTGGGCCGGCACCAGTGCCGTCCGTGCCTGCCTGTGCGTGGTTATTGGCAGCAGTCTGGGCAGCTGTCTGACCCTGGGTTGCCTGGTGATTCTGCGGCAGAAAGAACACCCAAAAGCCGGAACAGCTCCCCGGATTGGGAGACGGCTATGCCGGATTGCCCTGCCCCTGGCGGCGGCGGACATTCTGAAAGCCGGAATCAGCACCGCAGAAAATCTGATGGTGCCCAAACGGCTGGCAAGAAATTCTGCCGTTTCCAATCCCCTGGCCAGCTTCGGGATTGTCAGCGGCATGACCTTTCCCATTCTCATGTTTCCGGCCTGTATTCTTTTTGGCCTGGCGGAGCTTCTGATTCCGGAGCTGGCTCGCTGTGCTGCCGGGGAAAACAAAAAACGGATCCGCTATCTTGTCCGCCGGAGCCTGAAAGCGGCACTTCTGTACGCCCTGGGGATTTCCGCGGTGCTGCTCTTTCTGGCAGAGCCTCTTTGTCTGCGGTTTTATGGGAGCGCAGAGGCCGCTCTATCTCTGCGGCGATACGCGCCGCTGATTCCTATGCTGTACTGCGATGCCATTATCGACGCCATGACCAAGGGTTTAGGGCAGCAGCGTGCCTGTGTGGGCTACAACATTCTCACCTCTGCCATGGATGTGGGGATGCTTTTCGTTCTGCTGCCCAGGTACGGTATGCAGGGTTATTTCCTCAGCTTTTTTGTGTCCCACGGTGTGAATTTTCTGCTGAGCCTTCGCCGTCTTCTGAAAATCACGCAGGTATCCCTCCCGGTTGACATTATCGGCAAGGCTCTGGCATCCGCTTTTCTTTCCTGCCGGATTGCCCTTCGGGCACCGGGGGCTGGAATACAGTGCCTGCTCTTCCTGGTGCTTTTCGGCTGTCTCATGTGGCTGCTTGGCGTGCTCACTGCCAGAGACCTTGCCTGGCTTCGCGGCATTCTGGGCACGAAAAAAACAGAGCCAGGCCGGAGGCCTGACTCTGTGATGCTGGCAAATTACGCCTTCTTTTTCTTTTTGCTCTGAATGCCGCTCCAAGCGTGCATGACCAGAGCCAGGGCGATAACGCCGTAGGAAATGAACACCCGGAAATACTCGCCGATGGCCGCATCGCCGAACAGATTCTTACCGGCGGAGGGAGCCACGATGAACAGCAGGTGGAACAGGATACAGCCCAGCAGTGCCTGGCCGTTGGTAGCCTTCCGAATGGAAGCGCCGCCTACCAGAATGGCCGCGCCTGCGTACAGGCCTACCTGCTCATGGGCGCCATAGGTCTGGAAGGAGCCCATGTTCTGAACGAAGATCAGCTGACCCCAGCCGGCCAACACCGTGGAGATCATGATGGCAATCACACGAACCTTATCCACGTTGATGCCGGAGACGTTGGCAACCGTCCGGCTCTGGCCAACCGCCCGGAACTGCTGACCCAGACGGGTCTTCATCAGAGCATTGTTGAACAGGCACAGCAGTGCCACCGCCAGGAAGGTGATCATGGGCACCTTGACCATGGCAAAGAGGGCAGAAATGACAGGAATCTGGTACAGGATGCAGGCAGCCGCGCAGATGCCCACCGTCACCAGGGTATTTTTCTTGTCAGATTTCTTCAGCAGAAGCTTTGCCACCGCGTACACCACGAACAGGCCGCAGAAGATATACAACCCGGTGCCGAAAGGTACGTTCCAGATGCCGTCCAGAGCATACTTGAAGCCCCGATCGGTGGACAGGTCGATGGTATTGGCAACGCCGGTGGAGCCCTTGATGACCAGACCCGGGGCGTTCAGGGGAATCAGATTGCCGAAAATGAACAGGAACAGCAGCTGATACAGGCCGTTGGCGAAGTAGCCCAGAATCAGGCCGCCGATCATTTCCTGACCCTTCATCTTGTTCAGCAAATTACCGATGAGATAGCCGAAGAAGCCGGCAATGGGCACGGTCATCAGCAAGGCGACCAAGAAGCCGGGAAGGCCGCTGATGCCCCACTCGATGACCCACAGGGCAGAGATCTGGGCTGCCATGGCACCGATGGTAATGGCGAAGTTGATACCCATGCCCGCGATAATGGGCAGGATCAGAGCCAGAACGATGAAGGCGTTCCGGCTGAGCCGCCCGAACAGCTCATACATCACATAGGGAACGGTCTGTCCGCTGAAAATCAGGCAGATGATACACAGCACCACGAACATGATGGTAACTGCATTGGCCCGCAGCAGTTCGCCGATATCGTATTTCTTACGCAGATCATGCACGGGAATCACCTCCGGATTTGGTCAGAGCATACAGAATGATGCCGTTGGAAATGAGAATACGCAGAGTCTCGGAAATGGTGGAGCCGGGAACCAGCACGTTTGCCACAGGCATTCCCAAAGTTAGAACGCCCTGGAACAGGAAGGTGCCAATAATCACATGGCTGATCTTGCACCGGGAGGTGGAGGCACCGCCAATCAGAATGGCGGAAGCGGCCACGAAGCCCATCTGGCGGGGAGCGGTGTACAGCTGCATGAAGCCGTAGCTCTGGGAGTAGACCAGAATGCCCACCGCGCCCAGTACCGTGGACAGGGTGGTTCCCACGATCCGCATTTTATCCACGTTGATGCCCGCAGCCTGGGCAAACCGGGGATTGTTGCCCACGGCCTGCATGGCCACACCGGTCTTGCTCCGGGAGAACAGCCACACCAGCAGGCAGCACAGCGCCATAAACAGGAGCAGTCCCGTAGGCACGGTGAAATCGCCGATCTTGAAGGCCAGGAACTCGTCGAGGATGTGCTTGAAGTTGGTGGAATCCAGGCCGATGGTGTTCCGAAGGCCGGTGCCCAAGGGCCAGCGCAGCTTCAGAGACTTAAAGGGCAGAACCAGCCAGGCAATGCACATCAGGGAGACAATGGAGAAGCCCACATAGGTGGTGACGGACATCTCCTCGCCCTTCAGCCGGTTCAGCATCTGGGCATACAGGTAGCCGCAGACGGCGGCAATGACGCAGCCTACCGCAATGGCGAACAGGAAGCCGCCCCAGCCGGGGATCCCCAGCTCAATGGTCATCAGGCCGCCGATGAGGCCGGCCACCAGGCCGATGGGCAGACCCAGGTTCAGGCTGATGCCGCACTGAATGCCGGGCACCATGGCCAGAACCATGATGGAATTCATGCCGGTACGCACCACGGTGTTGCTGAGCAGCGTGGGCAGGGACAGATCGAACCACAGCGTCATGAAGCACAGCAGAATGAAGAACACGCCGATGATAACCCGGGGCACGCCCAGCTTGGCAACCAGCCATTCATAGAAGGCCAGCAGAGCCGCCGTCACCAGCAGAGCCAGAGCCGTATAAAGCAAATCATCGGAATGACGAACCAGATAGCCGGAAGCCGTAGACTTGCCGCCGCACTGATCCAGATACCGGTCATACTGGGTGTCGAAATCGTCGCCGGGCTGATACATCAGTCCGTCCACAGTCCCCCGGAGGGAAGCCAGAGCCTCATCGTCCAGAACGTCGTAGACCTTCTTCAGCTCCTGACCCAGAGCCACATAGGCGCTGTCCACCACAGCCTGGGCATCCAGCATTTCCTGGGTGGCAACGAAGCCGCTCATATCCACTTCCACGGTTTCGTCCTCGGAAACCTCCTTGCCCTCGGCAAGCAGGGCTTCCCGCTCGGCTTCCATCTTGGCCTTTGCCTCTTCGTAGTGGGCATCGATGTAGGCCTGCTGAGCAGCGGTCTCCAGCTCACCGTGGCGCATCATCGCCGCGTTATAGGCATCGGTAGCGGCAATCAGCTCCGGACTGGCAACCACACCGGCAGCAAATTCCGCATTTTCATACTTGGCCCGGGTATCCTCCTCCGCCTGCTTGACGGCTTCCCGGATGGCGGCCATTCCGCCGCCCTCGGCCTTGGCCTTAGCCTGAGCCTCCTGCTTTGCAATGTTTACATAGCTTTCTACCACGCCTGCGCCAGTAACGTTCAGCAGCATCCGCACCCGGAGGTTTTCCAGAATGGCCTCGCCCTTGGCGTTACTCTTCTTCGGCAGGTTCAGGCCGCCCAGCACCAGCAGCACAACGCAGGCTACGCACAGCAAGGCAGCAACGCTTCTTCTTACTTTATTCTTCGTCATCTGCGCTTAACCTTCTTTCTTGTTGTGTTCGGAGGGCTTGATGCCGGACATGGCCAGGCCGAAGTCCGCATCGGAAGCGTCCGGTGCCAGCACATCCACCAGCTTGCCCTCGGAGACGATGGCGATCCGGTCGGAAATGCTGCGCAGTTCCTGAAGTTCCGAGGAAATGATGACCACGGTCATATTCTTCTCCCGGTTCAGCTTCACCAGCGTCTCCAGCACCAGCTTCTTGGCGCCGATGTCAATGCCACGGGTGGGCTCGGAAACGAACAGGAACTTGGGATTCATGCACAGAGCCCGGGCAATGCAGACCTTCTGCTGGTTGCCGCCGGACAGAGTGCCCGCCGCCTGGGTGGGGCCGAAGCAGCGGATATCCAGTTCCTGGATCATCTCCTCCGCAGTGGCACGAATCTTGCCGCTGTTTTTCAGGGTAAAGGGGCCGATTTTGTTCAGATAGTCGCCCTTGACCTGCATGGCGTTGAATACAATATTATCTTCAATGGCCTGATCCAGCAGCAAGCCGACCGTCTTCCGGTCCTCGGAAACCATAGCGATACCGTCATTCAGCGCTTCCTTGGTATCGCCGGGCTTCAACTCCTTGCCGAACAGTTCCACAGTGCCTTCCATGTCATAAAGGCCGAGCACGCCGTTGGGAATGCCCAGCTTGCCCTGGCCGGCCAGGCCGCCGATGCCAAGGATCTCGCCCTCGTAGATGTCCATGGTAATGCCCCGGACTCGCTCGCCGGGCATATCCACCCGGAGGTTCTCCAGGTGCATGGCTACGGTGTCGGAATGGGTGCTCCGGGCCTCGGCGTGGACAACCGCCTCGCCCTTCCGGCCGATCATCAGCTCCGCCAGCTCCACAATGGAGGTATTCTCCACGGCTCTGGTGGCAACCAGCTTGCCGTCCCGGAGGATGGTGATGTGATTGGAAGCGGCCATAACCTCATCCAGACGATGGGTGATGAAAATGATTGCGATGCCGCTGGCGGCAATCTGCTTCATAACGGAAATCAGCTGGTCTGCCTCAGACTCCGTCAGAACGGCGGTGGGCTCATCGAATACCAGCAGCTTCACGCCGGTTTTGTCAATTTCCCGGGCGATTTCCACGAACTGCATATAGCCTACAGGCAGTCCCCGCACCAGCGTGTTCTCGTCCAGGCTCATGCCCACGCTGTCCAGTGCCTTCCGGGCGTCCTTGCGCATGGCAGGAAAATCCAGGGTCTCCAAATCCTTACCCAGGATTCGGCTGACGGGATTGGGCTTGGCAATTTCCCGGTTGAGCTTAATGTTCTCTGTAATCGTAAAGCCGGGCAGGAGCATGAATTCCTGATGCACCATGCCGATACCCATGGCCATGGCGTCCTGAGGAGAAAGAATATTGACCTTCTCCCCATTCAGAAAGATTTCTCCCTCAAATCCACCGGTGCTGTGAATCACAGGCATACCGAACAGGGTATTCATCAGGGTGGATTTGCCTGCACCGTTCTCGCCGAGAAGCGCGTGGATCTCGCCGGGCTTTACGGAAAGAGACACATCGCTCAGAACCGCGTTATTGCCGTACTGCTTGCTGATGTGCTTCATTTCCAGTACGTATTCGTTCTGCATTCTTTGTGTTCCTCCTTGTATACGGTTAGACGGGTCCGCCCGAATAAATCGGGTGGACCCGTTATTTGGACTTGCATTTTGTTGTTACTGAGGCGTTTGCGCCCATGGGGCGCATTCCCTCAGTGAACTTGAGGGAGCGCCTGAAATACGATTACAGGTAATCGTTAAAATCAACAGGAGCCAGCAGGATGGTGTAGTAGTTGTCGAAGGTGGTGCCTTCGTCGTTGGTGTAGAAGTCGATCTTCGCGCCATCGACCTTCTCGTTCAGCAGAGCCTTCAGCGCCTCGGAATCGTTCTTGCTGGTGATGGTGCCCTCAGCGTACTGCTTGGCATACTCAACGCCCACGGCGATGATGGTCATGGCAACGGGAGAAGCCCAGGTGGAGAAGCGGTCAAGCGCGTTGTGCTCCTTCAGCTTCAGAGCGATCTGATGCAGAGCCTCCTGGTCGTCACCGCCGATGGCCAGCTCCAGGCCCAGGGTAGCGGGGAAGGCGTGGTAGGGGCTGGGGCAGCAGGGAGAGGGATAGTAAGCATTGGGCTGATCCAGGCAGGCAGCCTGCAGAGAGGGCTGCATACCGCAGTTGGTGGTGAAGAAGGCAACCTTCTTGCCCTCGTACTTGGCCAGCTGCTGGGGAACATCCTCCAGGATGAACTGCTGGGAGGCGGACAGGCCGGCCTCAGCGGTGGGGTCGGGAGCGGTGACGTCAACCAGCTCGATGCCCAGAGCGTCAGCGTTCTGCTTGAGCAGGTTGTGACGACCAACGATCAGCTCCATAGCCATGTGACGGGGGAAGGAGTAGTGGATGAACACGTCGATGCCCCACTTCTCGCAGGTCTCCATGATGGTGTCGCCCTGAGCGACTTCGTTGGAGTACATAACGATATCAGAGGCAGCGGAGATAACGGCGGGATCCTCCTGGGGAGTGCCGGCGATCAGCAGGATGTCGTCACGGCCCATTTCCCGAACCTTGTCGAAGCCGGCCTTAGCGCCGGGGACAGCCTGGCACATCACGATGGCCTTCACGTCGGGATCGGAAGCGAAGGAGACGATCTGAGAAACGGTGGTCTCCATCTCGGACATAAAGTTGTCGGGATAAGTAGCGGTAACAATGTGCTCGGGGCCATAGGTGGCCAGAGCCTTCTCAGCGGCGCGGAACTCTTCCTCGCCCTGGGAAACGGTACCGGTCAGAATGGCAACCTTCCAGTTGTCATTGCCGGAAGCAGCAGCGGTAGCGGCGGCCTCGGCGACGGTGCCTTCGGTAGCGGCAGGGGCAGCGGTAGTGGGGGCCTCGGTCTTGGCGCCGCAGGCAGTCATGCCCAGCACCATGACAACGACCAGCACCAGGCTAATCATCTTTTTCATGCTTTTTCCTCCTTATAATGTCTTTACATCAGCTACGCAAGTCCCTGATGTAAGGATTTCTTGGTTATTGTAGCACAGAAATTTAACAAATGCAAACAGAAACAGGGAAATCCTCTGGATTTCGGTAATTTGTTAAAAAACACACGGCTACGTTACGCACTTTCCTACTACATTGCACAAAAGTGGTCAATTGTTAACGAAATTATCAGCCGAAATTCTTGCACAGCGCACCGTTATCCGGGTTTTTCCGCCAATGGTGCAGGTGAAGAGGGTCAGATCCCAGTCCCCTTCCTCCATAGGCTCCACGTCCTCCGGATTCAGGATTTCCAGGGAAACCACTTCGTATTCAAAATCGTTGTCCTCCACGTCCCGGAAGGTGACGGGATCGCCGATCTGAAGCTTTTTCAGTCGGCCGAAGTGGGAATCGTAATTGTGCGCCATCACAATCAGATTGTCGTTATAGGCTGAGCCCAGGTAACGGCAGGGGGCGATTTTCAGCAGTTCTCCGCTCCAGCTGTTCAGCACCGGCAGGGTTCTTCCGATGGTGGGAAGATACAAAGTGCCCACATATTCCCGGCCGTCGATCTCCACTACCGGCATTTCCATCTCCGGCACAAGCTCATAATCCGGCTGGGTGAAAGAAGGAAGGGTCTCCCCTTCTCTCTGCGGCTCGGTTTCCCGCACCTGCTCGCTCTGCCGGACAAGCTGAATCAAATCCTGGGAGGCGGTGACACCCGCCTGCCGGTCGTCCCAGAGGTTAAAGCACGCCAAGACGGCCGCCGCCAGAATCAGAAGCAGCCCCAGGGTTATGGTCAGGGTTCCCCTACGCCTCATAGTTATCCTCTTTCCGGCGCAGAAGACCCACAATCACCAGCACCAGTCCCGCCAGCAGCAGCACCGGCACCGGCCACCAGAGCTGACCGGTCTGGGGCAGCTTGCCGCCCTTGGGGGTGTCCGGCCGGTTGCAGGTGTTGGTAATGGTGAAAATTTTGCCGTCTTTCACGATCACCGGGCGATTGTAGCCCTTCACCTGGGCTTCCTTCACCTTCCACTCATGGGTGGCATCCAGGTTTTTCCAGGTGTATTTCCATTTTCCGTTCTGGGGCAGGGTGACCGTATCGTATTTTTCCCCGTCGCAGAGCAAATCCACGGTAATGGATTCCGGACGGCGTTTGGGATGGCAGGAATCCTTCCAGACCTTGATGACCGTGATGTCCGTTTCCGTGCCCTCCCGGCTGGACTTGGCGTTGGCCTCCTGGTTGTAGACCCACTCATTGTTAAAATAATTGGGCAGGCTTACCAGGAAGGGCAAGGTGGTATAGACCCAGCCCTTCTTCTCGGTCTTGGTGCCCGGGATGTAATAGAGGCCCGGCACCAGCTTCCCGGAACCGGAGGGGAAGGTTACGTCCCCGTTTTTATCGGTTTTCGCCTTGTCCACAGGGGTAACGCCTGCGGGGAAATTGCTTTGCAGCATGTCCCGGGTCTTCTTCCAGTCCGCGGCGCTGTTGCCGAAAATGTAGCTTTCAAAGCCGGGCTCCGGTGTCAGCGCACCCCCCTGCCCCATTCTCGCCACCAGGTACATGGAAAATTTCACGCCGGAAAGGGCGATTCGCTCACTTCCATCCTGATTCGCATAATGAATGGTCAGGGAAACCGGCTTTGTCAGATCCGGCGCCGACTGGGCACCGGCAGGCAGCGCCAGAGCGCTCACAAGAGCCAGCAGACTCAGGAGCAGCGCGGATACCCTCTGTATTCGTTTCATAATCTCATCACCACTTCATTTCTTCCGCCGCCTAGGGATCAGAAGTCCCAGAAGCAGCACCAGCAAAATGGGGGCGGCCACCACCGGCGCCACCAGATAAGGCTCAATCTGAATGGCATCCGAGGTCACCCGGACATTTTTCGCGTCTTTTTCCGTCTCCACCCGATGGCCCCGAACCAGGAGCCGGTGGGTATTGATGCCGTAGGGGGTGCAGGTCACCAGGGTACATAAGTCTTTCCCCTCCTCGATGAGCAGGGCTTCGGTGTCCTGGGGCTCCACGATGAGAATCTGATCTACCTCGTAGGTCAGCACCTGATCCAGCACACCCAGCCGGAACCGATCCCCCACCACCAGCCGATCCAGGTCGGTAAAGAGCTTGGCACTGGGCAAGCCCCGGTGACCGGACAGGACGCAGTGGGTGCTCTCCCCGCCCACCGGCAGGCTCGCCCACTCCAGGTGCCCCACTGCCACCTGCAAAACCGATTCCTCGGTGCCGTGGTAAATGGGCAGGGACACGTTGATACTGGGAATCTCGATATAGCCCATAATTCCCATGCCGGACACATCCAGCAGCCGCTCATATTCCGCCATCTGACTGTCGTCCAGAAGATAGGCGTTTTCCCTGCCTACCAGGGAGCGGTTATACTCCCAGGCCTGCTGCCAGAGCTCGTCATAGCGGTTTTCGTCCAGCTTGGAAACCTCCTGGGAATATGCGGCGATGGCACGGGACTGATGCGCCTCATTCCACCAGTTGGAGAGGGAAGGGTACAGCATCAGGGACAGCCCTACGACCAATATAAGAATCAGGAAAATTGTCGAGGCATGTTTGCGCATAGGGCTCTCCTTGCTGCTGTCGAATCTGTCAAAATACTATGCCAGCGCACACACCGGCGCGGCTATCCCTTGGTACTTCCGGGAACCATCGTTAGAATCTGTAGGGGACGATGCCCTCATCGTCCCAAAGCGAAAAAGTATGCGTATATTCACACGCTTAAAAAATGTTTTGGCTCTGGTTCCTCCGGAGGCAATTTTCTTGTCCCGGCAAGAAAATTGATAAGAAGCCGGCTTAAGGGGCGCTGCCGAAAAGCCGCCCCCTTAAGAATCCCCCGGCCGCCCTAACGAGCTGCGGCAAAATGCTTCGGATTGCAATGGGCGGTTTTGCCGGAATCTCGGATGATCTCCGAGATTCCGGGCATTTCTGTAGGCTGGAAATCGGTCTGGCCGGAAAGTTCCTTAGTTCTCGGAACGCATCCGCTTCTTGGTGACGAGCAGCACCACCGCCGCCAGCACCAGCACGCCGCCCAGGACGTAGAAGAGGGTGGTGCCCATGCCGCCGGTCTCCGGCAGAGTGGAGCCGGACTTGTTGACCACGTTGGTGGTCAGAGTTCCGCTCTCAACATTAGGCGTGAATTCAATCAATCCGGCCTCTGTGGGCTCTCCGTTCAGGCTGGTCAGAATGGTCGTACGAGCCTCCCCTTCCCAAGTGACCTTATGGTCAGCGGTGACGGTGAACTCGATGGGATCGATGGTATTGAAGCCCGAAGGAGTCACGGTCTCGGTCAACTTATACTTGCCATCGTCCAGACCCTTGAAGGTGAAGGTAGTGGTGGTCTCGTCAGCCTGGAATTCCTTCACCAGTGTCCAGGTCTCCCCAACCAGCTTTTCCAGCTTGAAGGCTGCGCCAGCCTTCTCTTTGCCTGCGACAGCTTCGTTGGCGTACTTGTTCACTACCACCTGGTAAGTAAAGACGATGACGCTGTCCCAGTTGGTAGTGCCCCTCTGCTCGGAATAAGGATTGTTGGAGTACTCCAGCCGTGCATCGTTCACGTTGCCCTGATTACCCAGCTTTGCGCTCGCATTGAGCTTTGCGGTAAATTTCACGGTAATTGTGCTGCCTGCGTTGACGCCCGCAACGTTCCTCAAATCGTCAAATTCCAAATCGAAGGTATGGGGAGTGTAGTTCAGAGTGTAGTGATCGGTAATCAGAGTGCTGCCCACATAGACCTCCACACTGTTTTGCTCAAAGTCAAGGGACTCATCCATCTTATCATGGAACGCAAAATAGTAGGCACTGGTATACTGCTTAAAATCATCGGCCACGGTGCCCGTCAGCTGGAAGGGAACGGAATCGCCGATGTCGTAGTCGGCGGAATCCTGCCAGAGGCTGGTGTCACCTGTGGTGTCGTTGGTGTCCTTGACCTTCTTCTCGAAAGTGACCTTGGAAACCTTGGGGGTGATGGTGGTATTGCCGACAATTTTCACAACGTACCGGCCGTAAGCCTCACCGGCGGCCGCATTCACAGGGCCTACGTCCTTAATCAGATAGTAGCCGTTGGGAACAGTCAAAGGAGTTCCGTCCTTCACTTCGCCAAACTTCTCGGAAGTCAGTTTGACGTAGTTTTCAATTGCCGTCATCTTCTCCGTATCGCTCTTGCCGTTCACGGAAGTCAGCGCATCCAAAACTGCTGCATCTACAGGTTGCCCTTCAGTGCCGGTGCCGTTCTTGCCCCATTTCACATTGGACAGCACCTTGGATTCCGGATCCAGGTCGCCCACAAAAATCTGGTAAACTTCATAGGTGCGCGTACTGCCGTCGGGAGCGGTGATGATGGACGTGTTCTCCGCTGCGGAGGCAGTGGCGGTCATGGCAAAGACCATCATCAGCGCCAGCAGCAGGCAGGTCAGTTTTCTAAGCTTGTTCATAGTGACATTCCTTTCTTTTCCGGTTGTTTCAGAATTGGGTTTACGGAATTCATTGTGCTCAGGCGTCCCTCCTTCTGCGTTTCTTCCGCGTCAGAAGATACAGCCCGCCGATGGTGACAAGCGCGCCGCCCAGGGTGAAGCCCCGGGTGCCGCCGCCGCCGGTCTGGGGAAGCTTATAGGTGGGTACGGGCTCGTTTTCCACGAACTTCTGCTGATCCGTCTGGGACAAGTCCATTGCCCCTGTCGGAAGATTCCCGGGAAGGGTGCGCGCCGCACCCTCAGTATTGGAGAAGTAGAAGTAGAACACCTGAGGGTCATCCGGAAGCCGGTAGCCTGCCGGTGCTTTGGTCTCCTTCAGGGCATAGAGGGTATCGTATTCGAAGTTCAGCGGTGCGCCCGCCTTGTCCTGAATCCGGATGGTCAGCCGACCAGAGTCATCGGTGACCATGGGATTGGAGAACGTCGTGCCGTCCGGCCGAGTGGTGTACTCCGTGAGCGCATAGGGCGTTACGGAGGTATCCACCGTGTACACGGTAAACTCCGCACCCGGCAGAACTTTGCCGTAATCCCCTCTGTCCACCTTGTAGATTAACAGGGTTCTGCCGGAAGTTACCTGACCGCTGGTTTCGGTTTCCTTCCACTTGCTTTCGAATTTGTCGGCAGCCGTTTCGTAGCCCGTTCCCTCCAGTGTAACCTTGTTTCCAATGGAAAGGTCTTCGATAATGCCATTTTTCGGTGCATTGGTTTCCACCTGGTACTTGTACTCCAGCCGCAGATGGGTTCCGTCCGGCACATCGGACATGTGCAGAATGCACTTTCTGTTCGAATCCCATTCGTTGCTGCCCAGCCACTCTTCAAAGGTCCAGGGAACCGAAAGCGGCGTTTCGGTTGTGGTACCGTCCTCATTTTTGGTCACCCGGTACAGCTTTACGGAATTCTGCACCAGGGACACATCCATGGTAAACCCACGGTTTTCCAGCCAATTCCCATTTTCGTCTGATATCCATCCAGTAACATTCTTATTGTAGGACAGGGTATCCACCAGGGTCAGCTTCCCGGTGCCGTCGAAAGACAGCTTCTTGCCATCCGGATTGATAGAAACCGAGTAGCTCAGCATCCGGCTGTCGTTATGCCATGTGCCGATTTTGCCTAAAACCGTCGTTTCCGTATTCTGGTTGTCATAAGTCCACTCCTGGGTCTGGGAGGCACTGCCGATTCCCGCTGCCTCTACGTGATTGGTAAAGGTATGGGTATTATTATCCGTGTAGTCCGTTCGGCAGCCGAAGACAAAGGTCAGCTTGGTTTTGGCGAGAAGATCGCCGCCGTTCACGGCGGTAACCTTCAGAGATACCTTTCCCGTGGTCTTGTCGTAGGTTCCGTTCACCCGGTACAGGCCGTCCTGGCCGGAAACGGTGCCGCCTTCCCCGATTGTCATGCTTACGGTGCTGTTATGCCACTGATCGATTGGCCGAATCAGTACCAGCTCCTTCAGCGTCACATCAGTGGGCAGCGTGTCCGTAATGTCCAGGGACTGGCGGGAGGTGTCGTCCAGGGTGACAATGACCTTCCATATCAGAGTGCCCTGGCTGGTGACGGTGCTGGTTCCGGTATGTCCGTCGTCGTCGGTTTTTTCGACACCGGATCGCCAGTACTCAAACTGGGCACTGCTTTCCTTCTCCCCCGCCTTGAAATAATTGGAATAGACCTGGTTCATCTTGGCAGGGTCGATTATCAGGGTCGTGTCGTAAGTGACGGAAATATCCTGAGCCTGCCCGCTCCAATCCTTGAGCAGCGTCAGGGTCAGCTTGCGGAACTTGGCATCCGTGTAGCTGTCAATCTGGCTGTATTCATATTGATTGGGCGACCAGTAGATACCGTCCGTAATATCCACCTTCACATCCTGGGGCTGAATGTTCAAAACCTGGCAGAATTTTTCCACCGCAGCCTTGACCTGGAGATTGGTCATGTAGACATTATCGCCGGAATCTTTGCCCATCATGTCCACCAGTTGGGTGTTCGCCGGGATGCCGCCGGCGGGGACGTGGATGGTCACCGTCCAGGGAAGCACGCCGGTGGTTTTGTCCGCGGAAAGGTTCAGCGTACCGCTGGATTTATCCACACTGCCGCCGCTTTCGATTTTGACCTCGGCTGTCACCTTTTCCTCATGGTCGCCCTTTTTCAGGTGGGCGGTATTGGAAACGGTTCTGGCTGCCAGCGCAGGGCTGGCGGCGGTGGAGTAGGTAATTGTATAGGTGTTGGTGTTCACTTCGCCATCAATCGCCTGGAAGGTGATGGATACCTTTCCTTCCGCGTCCTTGTTCAGCACATAGCCGCTGTTGGGGCTGACCTGAATGGTTCCCTCCAAGGCATGGGTAAGCATATCGTCTGTCAGCACTGCTCCGGCAATGTTCCGCTTTTTGGCGTTAACGGTAATCACCCAGGTGATGGTCTCCTGGCTGGGGTTGTAAGTGCCGGACTTGGCCGCGTCGATGCCTACGCCCACCTTTTCTTCCATCTTGATATCATCGTCGGGAGTATCCGGATCCGGGTCGAAGTCGGCCTTATTGATGACCTCCTTCACGTTCTCGTCCTCAGGGGCATCCGTATAATAGGTAATGGTATAGCGCTGATTGTTCTTTTTCCCCTCCACCTCATTGAAGGTGATTTTCCCGTTTTCCAGGGTATAGCCGCTGGCAGGGCTGACGATGATATCCGACCCGGTGGAAAGGGTCTGGAACATCTCATCCGTCAGGGTGGCTCCGGTAATGTCCGAACGGTGGTCGTTCAGCGTGATCGTCCACTGGATTCGGCTGCCCTCCAGCTTGCCGACCTTGGCGGCGGTGTGGGTCTTGTCGATTCTCGTGGATACTTTCTTCTCGTCTGTAACCTCCTGCTTCCGTCCATCATCCTTGGCTTTGACGGTGAGGGTGTTGTTCGGGTTCATCACCGCGGCGGGATAATCGGTCACGTCATAGGTATATTCAATTGTATGGGTCTGCCCCGGACTCAGCCCGGGCAGGTCATTCATGGTGATGGTGCCGGTGTCGGCATTCCAGGTGGCTTGGTGCTCCTGTCCGTTCACCTTCACCACAGGCTTTCCCAGGGTCATGCCGTCGGCATGAATGGTATCTGTGAATTGAATGGGATTGGGGGTTCCCTTCTCGGTGCTGATGGTCACCTGATAGGTCAGCTTGCCGTTATCGATATTGCCGTCCGTCCGTTTGCTGGCGGAAATATCGTATTTCTCCGTTTCGCCGTCGGGATATTTAATATCATCCGTGCCGATGATCAGCTGGTTGTCCCCGCTGCCCAATACAATTCTTCCGTCCTCATGAACCTTGGTGGCATCCAGCGTGCCGTTAAAATCCACGAAGCCCGTCACATCATCCTGGGTTTGGTTGACATTCGACAGAATCACCGACAGCCGATAAACGCCGTTCACCTTTTCAAATCGGTAAGTACCTCTGTTATCATCCAGGGGATGATCCTGATTCAGCAAGCTCTCCGGAATCTCGATTCCCTCCGGGTAATCATAGGTATAGGTGGTGGTGTTACTGAACGCGGAACCAGGTATCCGGAAATCGATGCGGATTGTCGTATTGAATTTGTCCACCGTCGGGTCATAGCTGGCCTTCGGGGTGGAAGTTGCTGAAATCTCCACATGGGGCAAAGGCTCCGTGCCCTCCGAGAAAAGAGCCAGCGCCTCTTCCTGGAGCAGAAGGGTTTCCTCCGTCGGCTCCGTAGATTCCGTATTCTCTGTTGCAGCCGTAGTTGCGTCCGTAGTTGCATCCGTAGGCATTTCTGTAGCCCCGGTGGTCTCCGCAGGTTTTGTGGGGTAGCAGCTGTCGGTGTGGGTGTGCTCCTGGATTCCGCAGGTCGCTACGGTTTCCCAGGCATAGCATTCGTCGGTGTGGTGATGAGGGGCGCTCTCGGCCTTGCCGCAGACGAAGACTTCTTCCGTACGGTAGCAGCTGTCCGAATGGTGATGCCCCTGGGTTTCCGGCAGAGTGCAGGTCAGAACACCCTCCGCGTCATAGCAGCCCTCCCCGTGGGTGTGGCCGTCGGATTCCGGGGTCGTGCAGGAGAGCACCCGCTTCGTGCCCTTGCAGGCGTCGGTGTGGGTATGCCCCTCGGATTCGGCAAGGGTACAAATCAACGCTCCCCGCTGCCGACTATAGCAGCTGTCCGTGTGCATATGCTCCGAAAGGCCGCAGACAGTCTCCCGCTCCATGGTAATGGCAGGCAGGATCAGGGCGTAGGTGGTGCAGAAAACCACCAGGCAGCCCAGAGCCGTTACCAGCTTTTTCCATATTCGATTTCTTCGGTGCCGGGCGCTGTAGCCCCGGGCACGTCTGTCCAAATTGATATCCATAGGTCTTCTCTCCCGCAGTCATCAATTGACTTTTCCGAAATCAGAAAAGGGCCAAACACAAAATACGATCTTTCCCACCACCTGCTCCTCCGCCACGCAGCCGACCGCGCTGCTGCGGCTGTCCACCGAGGTGCTTCTGTGGTCGCCGATGAGGAAGAACCGGGATTCGGGCACCTGGTAGGGCATTTTCAGATCGCACTCGCCCAAGGCCTTCTCGGAGACATAGGGCTCGATCTGCTCCTGCCCGTCCACATACACGGTTCCGTCTTCCAGAATATTCACGGTCTGGCCCGGCCCGGCAAGAACCCGCTTGACCAGCAGCTTATTGCCCAGGTAAAAGGCCACCAAATCGCCTTTTTCGAAGTGGGAACCCTTGACGGACACCACGATCTGCCCCTCTTTTAAGGTAGGGGTCATGGAGTTGCCGTAGATCTGCAGCACTGGCATCCACAGAGTCGCCACCAGCACCGCGAAGGCCGCCACCACCACCAGGGTGTACACCGTGCTCTTCAGCACCGCGGCGTAACGGAACTTGTATTGCTCCCGCTTCAGCTCCCTGCGGAGCATGGAGACATCCGGGACTTCCTTATGTACCTTGCCCTTCATAAAAAACAGGTTCCTCACTTACGAAATGTAAAATCCTCCGCCCCGCCGGAGGCCGGGGCTTGCTCAGGCTGCTCTACAGGCGTCTCCGGCTCCCTGGCCTCCATGGCCTGGCATTTCCGGCGGGTCTCTTCCAGGAGCCTGTCCGCCTTTTCCCGGCTTTCCTGCTCCATCCGGCGGCAAACCATCTCACTGCGCTCGTTCAGCAGATTGATGTTCTGCACATACTGGTCGCAGGCCGCCTGGGCAGCCTCGAAAACCCCGTTCAGCCGCAACGCCGCCTCGGCGATGGAACCGGCGGAATTGATTTCAATTGCCCGGCTGGCCAGAGCTTCCTCTGCCGCCGCCAGCTTTTTCTTGACCGTCTCCAGCTCCACACTCTGGTCAATCAGCATTTCCAGCAAATCCGCCCGGGAAAGCCGTCTGAGCTCCTTTTCCGTCATGGTATCTACCTCTTCTGTCTTCAGCGGCGGTGAAAGAGCCCCTTCCTACGGAGGCTGTCTGCGTAGGAAGCCTGCCCCGCGCCGCCCTGATTGTATCGTATGCCATTTTTATTTTGTTTCATTATAGCATGTTTTTCGGTCATTTCAATGGTTTTTCGGATTTTCTGCAATTTTCACAAATTTGGCGCTTCGTAATCGTTTAATATGCCTCCTAATTTTTATTAATCGGCTGTTTTCAGGGTGAAAATTGCGAAAAATTTTCGGAATTTCCTACTATTTTATCCTCCCGGATAGTCCGCAATATCCAGATCCCGATAGGGGTATTCTCTCTGCCAGCCCTCCCCTGTTCGGGTCAGACTGCTTCGGTGGGCGGACAGCAGCCGCACCAGAGGATAGACGTTTACCCAGATTTCCGAATCGCATTCCTTCCGGCTTTCCTCGAAGACCAGCTCCATGCCAAAATGCAGATGCACCGTCTCGATATTATTCACGTTTTCCCGGTCGGAATAGCCGGTTCTGCCCATAAAGCCCAACAAGTCTCCCGCCTGGACAATGTCCCCCTCCCGCAGGTTCGGGGCAAAGGGCGTGTCCTTTTTCAAATGAGCATAATAATAGTAGCGGCGGCTGTCAAAGGAGCGGATGCCGACCCGCCAGCCCCCGTACCGGTTCCAGCCCATGGCCTCCACCAGGCCGCCCTCCACCGCCACCACCGGCGTTCCCAGCGTGCCCATCAGGTCATTTCCCAGATGCTTCCGGCGAAAACCGAAGGAACGAGCCGCTCCGAAATCGTTATAGTGACTGTAGCCATAGCCTGCGGCAATGGGTGAAAAGGCTTTCAGACCGTAGGTGGGAACCCACTGTCCGTCCTTTTCGATGGCGTAGCTGCCCACAAGCCCGCCCAGAACCCCTTCGTAGGCCTGGTGATAATAGTCGTAGTAGCGATCATTGCTTCCCAGCAGTTCCTCCGGGGACTTGTCCCCTTTCAGATCGGAAACCGCCTTTTTCACCGAAGACAGGCCGCATTTTCCTCCGGTGCGGCATCCGGACAGAGCCAGGCTGTCGATCCAGGAAATGTGCTTTTCCTGCTGCGCCGTCAGAATGTCCTGGCTCAGGGCGTACTCCAGGGATTCATAGGGCACGTCAAAATCCACCCAGCGGACGGTCTCCCCCGCCGCCGGAACCGCCATGGCAAAAATCAGCAAAATCGCCGTAAAAAACCGCCTCATATCCTCACCTCTCGGCTTAGGATATGAAGCGGCCTTCTATATTATACATGATTATGACAAATCCCGAACCACGTCCTTGGCCACCCGATAGATATCCTCCATGGTGGTCAGGGATGTGATCTGATTTTTATAGTAGCTGCTGTGGGGCACCCCCCGCAGATACCAGGCAAAGTGCTTCCGGGCTTCCAGGCAGGCGATGTGCTCCCCGTGATCCTGCTCCGACAGCCGGAACTGCTCTACGGCCACGGCCACCCGGTCGGCAAGACTCGGTCTTCCCGGATATGCCTCCCCACGAATAGCCGCCTGAATTTCCCCGAAAATCCAGGGATCGCCGAAGGCGCTTCTTCCGATCATCAGGCCGTCGGCTCCCGTGCGCTTCCAGCACCGCACCGCCGCCTGGCCGTCGGTAATGTCCCCGTTGGCAATCACCGGAACGGACAGCTGCTCCTTGACCTTATGAATCATGTCCCAGTCCGCGGTGCCGGAATAGAGCATACTCCGGGTTCTGCCGTGGACGGCCACCATGGCCGCTCCCGCGTCCTCCATGCGCTTGGTAAAATCCAGCACGTTGATGCTGCCCTTGTCCCAGCCTAAGCGGCATTTCACCGTCACCGGCACATTCACCGCCCGGACAACCGAGCGGACGATGTCCGCCGCCAGCTCCGGGGTGCGCATCAGGCCGCAGCCGTCTCCGGAGCCGGCGATTTTCGGCATGGGGCAGCCCATGTTGATGTCGACAAAATCGCAGCCGGAAATTTCCAGAGCCAGCACTGCGCCCTTCGCCATAATCTCCGGGTCGTTGCCGAAAATCTGGGCTCCGCAGACGCTTCCCTCGTTTTTCCGGAGGAGCTTTGCGCTCTTTTGATCCTTATAGCACAGAGCCCGGGAGGAAACCATCTCCGTCACCGTCACCCCGGCTCCCAGCCGGGCGCAGATCGTCCGGAAAGCCCAGTCCGTGACGCCCGCCATGGGAGCCAGAAACAAGGGATTCTCAACTTCAATTGTACCAATTCGCAATGCCAACACTCCATCTCCGGGAAAGCGTTTCCCGGGCGGCACCGGGCCGCCTCTATATTATTACGGAGGATTGTATCACAAATTCCGCCGCTTCGCAACCTAGAAAAGCACCGTGGCCAGCCACACAAGCCCCATGACCGTTGCCCCGCCCAGAGCCCACACCGCCCCGGAAAGGTACAGCCGCCGCTTCCGCATCGGTTTTTCCGGACTGCGGATGGCGCACTGGGCTTCCTTTAACAGCGCCTCATCGGTGATTCCCTGACCCACGGCTCCGTCCTTCAGAATGAAGATAGCCTGCTCGAAGAGCTTCTGCTCCGGCGGATGCACCACGATCACCTGCCGGGAAATGCCTTTTACCATCATTACCGCCTCCTTACGGAGGAAGTATGCCCCAGCAAAAGAAAATTATTCCTGTTCTTTCGGCCTCTTATACCGGCCATGAGGCTCCCACTCGGGCAGCGGATAGCGCTGCATGGCTCCGAAGATACGCTCCTTCAGGTCGGGATAGGTCTGACTCAGGGTGAAAATCAGCTGCTTGACCTCTTCCCGCTTGGTCACCTTATCCACCGGGCACCGGTTTGTCAGCACCGGAAGACCCTGCCGGGCGGCAAAGTTGTCCACGGTTTTCTCGTGGATGTAGAGCATGGGGCGAATCTGGGTAATGCCCGTTCTGTCCAGCCTGGTCACCGGCTGGAAGCAGCTGATCCGTCCCTCAAAGAGCAGCGACATGACGAAAGTCTCCACCGCGTCGTCATAGTGATGCCCCAGAGCCAGCTTGTTGAACCCCTGCTCCAGAAGGGTCTGATTCAGTGACCCCCGGCGCATTTTCGAGCACAGGGAGCAGGGATTCTTTTCCTTCCTGTGGTCGAAAATAATGGGGGCGATTTCCGTTTTGACCACGGTATAGGGCACTTCCAGCTCGTCGCACATCTTTTGCACCCCGGAGTAGTCCATCCCCAGTCCCATATCAATGGTGATTCCCTCCAATTGGAAGGGCTGGCTATGGTACTGCCGCAGTCCGGCAAGGAGGGTCAGCAGCACCAGGGAATCCTTTCCCCCGGACACGCCGACCGCGATTTTGTCCCCGGCTTCAATCATATTATAGTCGTCCACACACCGGCGAACGAGGCCCATCAGCTTCTGCATTCTGATATTCTCTCCTAAAATCCTGAAAAATAGCAAGTGAGCATTTGGAAGGATTCGTGAGCATTTGGAAGAAAACGAGAGGTTTCTTCGGACTGCGCAAAAATTTCCAAAAATGCGGTTGACATTTGAATTCCAATGTGATATAAATTCCTGGTGTTCTGGGGGTCATTGTACACCAGACACCTGAAAATGTCAAAATAATTTATCCAATTGGAGGAAATCATAATGTCCACTACTCTGCTGAAGAAGGAGACCCTGGACCGCAAGTGGTATGTGATCGACGCTGCCGGCAAGCCTCTGGGTCGTACTGCCGTCACCGCCGCGAACCTGCTGCGCGGTAAGCACAAGTCTGACTTCACCCCCAATGTTGACTGCGGCGACAACGTCATCATCATCAACACCGACAAGGCTGTTCTCACCGGCAAGAAGCTGGAGCAGAAGAAGTACTATCGTGTGTCCGGCTGGATCGGCGGTCTGAAGGAGACCAAGGCCCGTGACATGATGGAGCAGCGCAGCGACTACGCCATGGAGCTGGCCGTCAAGGGTATGCTGCCCAAGAACACCCTGGGCAAGAGCGCGCTGATCCGCCTGCACCTGTACAAGGGTGCCGAGCATCCCCACGCCGCCCAGAAGCCCGAAGTTTGGAACCTGGACTAATTTGGAGGTAACTTAGAATGTACGAGAGCAAGAAGAAGTATTTTTACGGCACCGGCCGTCGTAAGTCCAGCGTTGCCCGCGTTCGCGTCTACGAGAACGGCACCGGTTCCGTCATTGTCAACGGTCGTGATATCGACGACTATTTTGGTCTGGAGACCCTGAAGCTGGTCGTCCGTCAGCCTCTGGTCACCACCGATCTGCTGGGCAAGGTTGACGTGGTTGTCACCGTTGCTGGCGGCGGCGTTTCCGGTCAGGCCGGCGCTATCCGTCACGGCATCTCCCGTGCCCTGGTCACCCTGAACCCCGAGTACCGGGCTTCTCTGAAGGCCGCCGGCTTCATGACCCGCGACCCCAGAATGAAGGAAAGAAAGAAATACGGTCTCAAAGCAGCTCGTCGCGCTCCGCAGTTC
>CAKTOH010000020.1 GCA_934589705.1 uncultured Oscillospiraceae bacterium
AGTGGGGACAATGATACTCCCGTCCAGTCACAGCTAGGAACGCAATGAGGGCGGTCACATGAGAACCATGCGAGGGCGCTTAAAGACCCGTGGAGCTGGTACGCTGCCAGCCGTTTGATGACTTCCCATAATAGCCGGGGTGTCGAGGACAAATAGGCTTCTTCAAACAACAAATCCGCCAGCAACCAGAAATGGGCGCTGGCGGTGTTTACATAGGCATTCTGCCTATATTTTTTGAGGAGGTCAAACACATATGAAAAACACATATCTTAGAGGGGAATTGTACTACGCAGACCTGGGTACGGGGATTGGTTCTGAGCAGAACGGTTACCGCCCAGTGGTCATCATCCAGAACGATGTAGGGAATCGGCATAGTCCCACTACCATTGTGGCTGCGATTTCCACGCAGATTAAAACCAAGGCGAATCTGCCAACTCACTATCATCTGAAGCCGGGGAGTGGGCTTGTGCAGCCTTCTATGGTCATGCTGGAACAAATCAGAACAGTGGACAAAACCCGATTGGTTCAGTACATCGGAAAGCTGTCTGACGGGGAAATCAAGGGACTGAATCATGCGTTGGCCGTCAGCATCGGCCTGATTCCCACAACACCCGGAAAACTCACATTGTGCCTGTGTAGCACCTGCGCCGAGAACTTCTACGGCTCAGGTGCTTATTATTTGCGGCGGGTGAATCCCATCGAGGTTGAAAAGGAGCTTTGCACCTACTGTAATCAGAGATCCGGATTCACATATGAAGTTTCTCCCCGCAATAATCAAAGAGGGAAATGACTTGAATTTTGTGATATACAAGGACTTTTCAAATTTTTTTTCGATACAGAGAAACAGACAAGTTCTTGAATCATAGAGTAAGTATCATGCGCAGCCGGGAGTGATGTTTGTGAGCGGTACTGCTTCGTATCAGGCAGAAACACATACGGCCTATATCGGATCAAAAGCAATTACAGTCATTGGATTGACGCCTGTTTTCTCCGACGAACTGGAAAAGCGAAAAAACAAAGAAAAGATTGAATACGGACTATTCAGCATTTTTGAGAAGTATTCGCACATTTGAGCATATGGAGCTGCCACAGTATAATCATGCTGTTGGTGGCTCTTTCTACATAGAGGGGAGAGCTTATGTTAAAATATGATGCGATATACGCGCGACAGTCTGTTGATCGAATGGACAGCATTTCCATTGAAAGCCAAATTGATTTTTGCAAATACGAAGCCAGGGGAGGGGAGTACCGAGTATTCCAGGATAAAGGTTACAGTGGTAAAAATACAGATCGGCCAAATTTCCAGATCATGCTGGAGGCCATCCGCAGGGGAGAAGTAAAGCGTGTCATCGTGTACAAACTCGACAGAATCAGTCGCTCCATTCTGGACTTTGCCACTATGATGGCCGAGTTTCAGGATAATGGCGTTGAGTTTGTATCCTGCACAGAAAAGTTTGATACTTCTACCCCTATGGGGCGGGCAATGTTCAATATTTGTATTGTGTTCGCACAGCTTGAACGTGAAACAATACAGCAGCGTGTGACGGATGCCTATATATCAAGAAGCAGAAAGGGCTTCTATATGGGTGGCAGAGTTCCATATGGATACCAACTGGAAACCTATACGATTGACGGTAAAAAAACATCTCGATATACCATCGTTCCAGAAGAATCCAAAATCGTGAAGGTTATTTTCTCAATGTATGCCGTGCCTCAGACCTCCTTTGGCGATATTGTTCACTATCTGGTGGATAATGGCATTCCAAACGCAAGAGGGAAGGGGCAGGTTTGGGATCGTGCGAGAATCTCTGATATGATAAAGAACCCGATTTATGTCAAAGCGGACCTCGATATTTACCAGTTTTATAAGGATCAAGGCTCCATTGTACATGACGATCCTTGCTTGTTTATAGGTACAAACGGATGCTATCTCTATTCAGAGAAGGGGGCTGGGAGAAAAACCATCCATTTGGAAGGGCAGCATGTGGTTCTTGCCCCCCACGAAGGAATCGTCCCTTCTGACATCTGGTTAAAAGCACGCCGCAAATGCCTGAATAACAAGCAGGTTGCAAAGCCTTTGAAAGCAAAAAATACATGGCTGGCAGGAAAAATCAAGTGCGGCAAATGCGGTTATGCGCTGACCATCCGAAAATCCAATACGCAGATCGGGCGCTATTTTATCTGCAGCAGAAGAATGCAGACAAATTTCTGCGAAGGTGTCGGCGGCATTGACGCAACCGCGTTTGAAAACCTCATTCTGTCCGAAATGAAAAAGAAGGTGGAGCAGTTTGATGTGCTCAATGCCCCGCCTCAAATGCAGAATAACCCACGGATTCTGGAATTAGGTGCCCAAATCGAACAAATTGAGGCAGAAATCGAAAAGCTTCTGAATCGTGTGTCAGAAGCAGATTCCGTTCTGATGGGATACATCAGCAAAAAAGTGTCTGAGCTGCACAATCAGTCATCAGAGCTGAAGCGCGAGATGAATGAACTGGAACAAGCGAACATTCAGCCGAAGCTGAATGTCAAACAAATCCGAAACTGTATGCAGCATTGGGAAAAACTGGAGTTTGACGATAAAAGAGCAGTCGTGGATCAGCTCATTGCCGTCATAAAAGCTACGGAAAACACCTGTGAAATTACATGGAAGGTCTGATTTTTTATACTTCATCTTGATTGCAGTGCTTCGCCGAACCGCTGGAAGTGGACGATCTCCCGTTCCCGGAGGAACCGAATCACGTCATTCACATCCGGGTCATCGCTAAGCCTAAGAATATTGTCGTAGGTCACCCGGGCTTTCTGTTCTGCGGCCAGGTCTTCCGTTAGATCGGCTATGGGGTCGCCGGTGACGGCGATTCCGGCGGCGTTCCAGGGACTGCCGGAGGCGGCGGTGGGATAGACACCGGTGGTGTGATCTACGAAATAGGGCGCAAAACCGGCTTCCCGAATCTGACTGTCGCTGAGCTTCCGGGTCAGCTGGTGGACGATGGCGCCGATCATTTCCAGATGCCCCAGCTCTTCGGTCCCAATGTCCGTCAGCAGACCCTTGAGCTCATCGAAGGGCATGGAGTAGCGCTGGGACAGGTAGCGAAGGGAAGCACCCAGCTCTCCGTCCGGGCCGCCGTACTGGGAAATGATGATGGCGGCAAGCTTCGGGTTGGGGTTCGTAATCCGGATGGGATATTGGAGCTTCTTGTCATAAATAAACATAATATTAGCCCTCCTTACTAGCGCCCAATTCCCAGGGCCAGGGATCGTCCAGCCAGGTGTAGCCCCCGTCTCTGGCGGAAATGTGGTTCAAGGGGCCGTATTTCTTCTCATAAACTTCACGGCAGCGGTCATACAGCTCCTGATACTTCCGGTAAAGCTCCAGGGCTTCCGAATCCTCCCGGTGGGTGTCCAGATACAGTGCCAGTTCCACAATGGCAAAGTCCAAAGCCTGAAGCTCCGCCAGGGTGGTGGCAGGCAGATTTTCCTTGTTGACCATGCCCAGGAAGGGCAGGTCAAGCCCCGGAAACAGGGTTCCCCGGGTCAGCGCCTTTTTTGCCTCATATTTGGGCGGATTTTCTAACTGAAAGGGGACATAGGGATTTGCCAGAGGCGCCATGGCCGGCAGCCGTCCTTGGTAGGTATTTTCCCGATTTTCCTGATTCAAAGCACATTCCTCCTAATGAAAAAGATTGTCGCTCCAGGGCAGTCTATGTCTTTTCCCGCCGAAATGTTCAATCTTGCCGGGCTGCCGCATAGAAATAGCGGGAGGTGGTGGCAGTGAAACGATGGGGCTATTATTTTGTGTGCATCGGAGTCATGTGCGGGATGCTTCTGGGAGCCTATTGGGGAAACCGGGTGGTTTCTGTGATTTCGGAGGGGCTTTCCGGCAATAGTCGGCACTGTGTAATTCTCGATCCGGGCCATGGGGGAGAGGACGGTGGGGCGTCCTCCTGCACAGGCCGCTTGGAAAGTGCCTACAATCTGGAAATTGCTCTGCGGCTGGACGATCTGCTGCGCCTGCTGGGTTATGATACGAAGCTCATCCGAAAAGAGGACGTGTCCGTCTACACCACCGGGCAGACCATTGCCCAGAAGAAGGTTTCCGATCTGAAAAACCGGGTGAAAACCGTGAACGCCGCCCCAAACGGAATTCTCATCAGCATTCACCAGAATTATTTCCCCGATTCCCGGTACAGCGGGGCCCAGGTCTTCTACGGAACGTCCGAGGGAAGCGAGGCCCTGGCAAAGAAGCTGCAAGCCGCTGTCGTGACCACCCTGAACCCGGGAAGCCGCCGAAACGCCAAACAGGGGAGAGGGATTTATCTTCTGGAGCACGTCCGGTGCCCAGGGGTACTGGTGGAGTGCGGCTTTCTGTCCAATCCACAGGAAGAAGCTCTTTTGCGAGAACCCTCTTATCAGAAAAAGCTGTGCTGCGTCATTGGTACGGCGTTGAGTCAGTACCTGAACCCATGAAAAAAGACCATATCCGATCGGATACGGTCGTTTCCTTCTTAGTCAGGATAAAAAGTCCGTTAAGGGGGTGCGGTTCTTTGCCGAAGAAAGGGGAGAGCCTTCCTGAAACATTGCGCTAAGTGAAAATACTTTTTTGTAAAATGAGTATGTTTTTCTATACACCCCTTGCAAACCGGAAAGAAGCGCGGTATACTATGATTGGAAGAACCAAAACGGTCATATTTTAGGAGGCGCTTCCTTGGCTGCCGCCACTGTGCGGGGACGGATTCTCACCGTTTCGCACAAGGAGCAGATCGGAGAATTATATCCGCAGGTGCTGGAAACGCTGGTGTACGGTGCTTGCAGGGAGTTATTTGAATAAGCGGAAGGCCGCAGAAATGCGGCTTTTCCAAGGCATATCGGTTAGCTACCTCTAACCAAGCAGCTGCGCGGATCGGTTAGCCGAATCTAACTCTGAGAGGAATGACAGAGAAGCGAAAACATAAGAATTTCTGGGACAGAAATGCCGGTCGGTACGGCCGCGGCATGACCGTCTGCAAGGATGCCGAGCTGGAACAGGCGGACTTTCCCGATGAGCAGAGACACAAAAAGAAGGACTGGCTCCGCGCCACGGCGCGGAAGGGGTGAAGACAAAGTATGGAGATTTTGCATCTGGAGGGATGAACATGGAACGAAAAGAGACTATTCGCGGCGCATACCGACTGACAGGAGAAAACAGCTTCTATGACGGCATGATTACCTGCTCTACCCTGAGCGGAAAAGCGGTGTGCCGTCTGGTGTGGGCAATGAACAAGGCGGAAAACGACGATTATCTGGAAAAGGCGCTGTCCGGTATTCCGGAGCATTTCTCCGGTAAGCTGCTGGAGGTACCGGTGGGAACCGGCATTCTGACCATGCCGGTTTATCAGACGATGCCCGAAGCGGACATTACCTGTTTGGATTACTCGGCGGATATGATGGGGCAGGCACGGGAAAAGGCAGAGCGCCTGCACCTGAAAAATGTAACCTTCCGACAGGGCGATGTGGGTGCGCTTCCCTATGCGGACGGTGCCTTTGACATTGTTTTGTCGCTGAACGGCTTTCACGCTTTCCCGGACAAGGAGGCAGCTTATCGGGAGGTTTCCCGGGTTTTGAAGCCCGGCGGAACCTTCTGCGGCTGCTTCTATGTGGCGGGAGAACAGAGACGGACGGATTGGTTCGTCCGGCATGTTTATGAAAAGACAGGATTTTTCACGCCGCCCTATGAGACGGTTTCCAGCCTGAAAAACCGTATGGAGCGCATGTATACAGCCGTGACCCTTGGAATAGTGAAGAGCATGGCATGGTTTACCTGCCGGAAAGCAGAATGAGGAGGAACAAGTAATGCTGTTTCAAACTTATGGCAACCGGAATCACCCTGCGGTGCTGTTCTTTCACGCTATGGGCGTGACAGGAGAGAGCAGCGAACCGGTTGCGAACTATTTGCAGGATCGGTATTTCTGCATTCTGCCCACCTCCACTGTGTGATATGCAATTGGAGGGACAAAGCGTGACCTATTTTGGAATGCCCATGGGCATGTGGACGCTGTTTGCACCGTCCTTCCGAAACCAGCTGACAGTGGTGTTCGGCTACGGTACGAATACGGCAAAAGCCATCACAGAAAAAGCCAAGCTGAAATACAAGGAGATCATCCGTGATCTGCCGAAGTTTGAAAAGGGCGACCGGTTCAAGATGAACCTTGTCAACTGCGCCATGATCGGCGCGTTCATTCTCTCCATGCCGGAGCGCCCGGATGTGGAACGGCTGACGGATTACTACGCAAAATCCATGATGACAAAGCCGATGAAATGGTTCTGCCGCAGGAGCGGAAAGAGCTAATTCACCGAAAAGGACATTGCCGGTATGAAAGCCACCGCCGCCCTGAGAGCCGCTGACCGTAACCCCTATTCCTGGAATGGTATCTTGTAAGTATGGCTTTTAACATACTCAAACTGCACCATAAAAAACAAACAGGCCGGTTGGGAAACCACCTGTTTGTTCCGGGAGCGGCATAGCATATAAAAAAAGAAAACAGTACACTTTTTGAGAGGCAAAACCTGCCCCTCAGATTTTGTGTACTGTTTTTTGGGTATAATTGGCCGTTTTTTCCTGGGCATGTGCCAAAAAGAGGGGCTGCTTCGAACGATTTTGAAAAATCATTTTGAGACAGTCCCTTGCAAAAATCTTTGATTTTTGACTGAGGGATTGTCAAATTGCGTCAGCAAATGAGTACCATTGGAAAACGTACAATCCACCGGTTCCGAGGGCAATTTTCGCTGATTACGGCTTTTACAGCAGCATTCCCAGGGTTCCCGCCACAATCAGCCCCAGACCCAGGCCGGAGCGGCGGGTAAGCTTTTCATGGAAGACCACATAGGAAAAGGCCACGGTTACCAGAATGCTCAGTTTGTCGATGGGCACCACCACGCTGGCCAGGCCGTCCTGCAATGCCCTGTAATAGCACAACCAGGAGCCGCCGGTGGCAAGACCCGACAGGCAGATGAAGCCCAGCTCCCTGCCGGAAATTTCCCGGATCTCACCGCCCTTGCCGGTGACGAAGACCATGCCCCAGGCCATGACCAGCACCACCCCGGTGCGGATGGCGGTACCCAGATTGGACTCCACCCCGGAAATGCCGATTTTCCCCAGAATGGAGGTCAGGCTGGCAAACACCGCGGAGCCGATGGCATAGGGCAGCCACTTGCCGCTTTTGCTTTTCTGCCCCTCCTTCTTCTCGATCATCAGGAAAGTGCCGGCGCCGATGAGCGCCACGCACACCGCCTTAATCGCCGTAATCGGCTCTCCCAGAAGCAGGAAAGCCAGCACAATGGTCAGGACGGTGCTGGATTTGTCAATGGGCACCACCTTGTTGATATTTCCCAGCTGGAGTGCCCGGAAATAGCACAGCCAGGAGGCTCCGGTGGCAAGGCCTGACAGCACCAGAAACAGCAATGTCTTTCCCGTCAGACTTCCCAGCTGGCTCTGGGAGCCCACGAGAAACACCATCCCCCAGGAAAAGGCCAGCACCACAACGGTGCGGATGGCGGTAGCCAGGGTGGAATCCGTTTTCCGGATGCCGCACTTGGCGAGAATGGATGTCAGTCCGGCAAGCAGTGCCGAGCCGAACGCGAAGAGAACCCACATCTTTCTTTCCCTCCCGGAACCGACGTTTTCCTCTATTATAGTACATCTTGCTTCCTCCGGCAAGTGCCGCCGCGGAAAAAGGCCCTCCGGTGCTGGAAAGCACCGAAGGGCGAAAGAATAAGGAGGGCGAGATTCAATCCAGAGAAAAGTGCTGTCTGACGATGCCGCACAGCAGCTTTGCCGCCTCCGGGATGGAAAACCGGGCGGAGTTGATCAGCACATGGCTGTAGTGATCCGGCTCGCAGCCGCCGTACTCCCGGTGGTACTGCTCCCGGCTTTTGTCCACCCGGTCAATCATTTTCCGGGCCATCTTGGGATCCATGGACAGCTGCCCGGTGCACACCCCCAGCCGGTACTCATAGGGGGCATAGACCCGGATGTTGAACACATCCGTCCGATCCTTCAGCACCGCGTCGGCGCAGCGACCTACAATGATGCAGCTTTCCTTCTCGGCCAAGTCCCGGATAATGTTGGACTGGGTCTGAAACAGCTCGTCCTGGACGCTTAAATTGCCGGTACCCAGGGGGTACAGACTCCGGAAGAAGCTGGTGCTGTGGGAGTCCTCGGTGTCGCTGACCTCCCGGACGGGAAGCCCCAGCCGGGAGGCTGTGGCCTCCACAATATCCCGGTCGTAGAAGTTGATCCCCAGCTCCCGGCTCATGGCCTGGGCAATGGGACGGCCGTTGCTGGCAAACTGCCGGGTCAGGGTGACGACAAAATGCTTCATAGGGCTGCCTCCTGTTTTTTCCGGGTGGTTCCCCGCCGCTGAATCCGCCTGACGGCGCAGGACAGGGCAAAGTTGATGACAAAATAAATCACAAAGGCCAGACCGAACAGGACGAACACGTCGCTGACCATCTGCCGTCCCACCCCGTTGAACATATTGGAGGTGGCCAGGATCTTCCGCACCCGGCTCATCAGCTCAATGCAGGCCAGATTCGCCAGATAGCTGGAATCCTTCACCGTGGAGATCACCTGGCTCAGCAGGGTAGGCACCACCGCCCGATAGGCCTGGGGCAGGATAATATATCCCATGGTCTGCACCATGGAAAAGCCCTGGGTGTGGGCGGCCTCAAACTGACCCTTGGGGATGGCGTTCAGTCCGCCCCGGATGATTTCGGCAATGATGGAGGACTCAAAGAGCACCAGAGCCACCACCGCCCGGAAGAGGATTTTCATTTCCACGCTGGTCAGCCCCCACATTTTCCGGGCGAAGAACTTGGGGCAGGGGCAGGCCACCAGGCAGATAAAAATCCACAGAAGCAGCGGGGTATTTCGGAAAATCTCAATATATACGGTAGAAATCCACTGAAAAATCCGGCTTTTTCCCGTGCAGTAGTTCCGGCACAAAGCCAGCACGCTGCCGAGCAAAATGCTGATGACCACGGCCAGCACGGACAGCACCAGGGTAAAGGCCACGCCCTTGCCGATGTAGCTCAGCACACCGGGGTAGCTCAAAATGGAAACGCTTGCCTGCCAGTTCATTTACGCCGCCTCCTTTGTCAGTTTGGTGCTCTGGGATTCCCGCCGCTTCAGGCTGGTCTCCCAGCGGGTGGCCAGATGGCTCAAGGGATAGCAGATGCAGAAGAACATGGCGCCGCACAGAATGTAAGCCGGGGCGTAAGCGCCGCCGGTGGAGGCGCCGGTGACAAAGCTGTAGGTCAGGCTGATGAGATCCGCGCCGCCGACGATGTACAGGCAGCTGGTATTCTTGATCAGGTTCACCATCTGGTTGACCATAGGCGGCAGGATAATCTTGATGCTCTGGGGCAGGATGATCTGCCACATGGTGTCAAAATAGCCGAAGCCCTGACTTTCCGCCGCCTCAAACTGTCCTTTCGGGATGGAGGCAATGCCCGCCCGAACCACCTCGGACATATAAGCTCCGGTGTAAACGCCCAGTGCCGCAATGCCGGTGGCGATGATGTCCGTCTTCACTCCGGAGAAGGCCAGCACATAGTACAGAAAACACATCTGCAAAACCACCGGCGTATTCTGAATGAACTCCACATACACCCGAGCCACTGCCCGCAGTCCCCGGTTCTGGGAGGATGCCATCAGGCCGAAAAGGAATCCCAGGATCAGAGCCAGAATCAGAGCCACCGCCGCGGTGCGCAGGGTGTTGCCAAAGCCGGTGAGAAAAGTAGCCCGGTAAATCCACAGCTTCTGCCAGGCAGCGGGAGAAAAAAATTCATCCATGGGTAGAACCTCCTTTGGGTTTCGGAATGTCCGAAAAGCGGTATGTTCCAAGGGAACACTTGGAAAATTCCCTGAAAGTCCAGGAAATTTTCCAAATGCTTCCGCAATCGCGGGGTGGAAACCCACCCCGCGAAATTGACGGTCAGCCCAGGTTGTAATCCGCAACCCAGCCCGCGATGGTGCCGTCAGCCAGCTTGGCGGTGACGAAGTCCTCGCAGTAGGTGCTGAAGCCGGAGCCCTTCTTGGTGGCAATGCCGTAGTCCTGGGGGGCAAACTCATCGGCAATGTAGCTGCGGCCCTCGGTCTTGTAAACCGCCAGGATGGACTTATCCACGCAGAAGGCATCTACCTGACCGGCAGCCAGAGCGGTGGAAATGCCGGGATAGTCGTCGAACTGCTGGAAGGAAATGCCCTCGGTCCAGGTAGCCGGATCAAAGGTCTCCTTGTCGAAGCCCGTGCCGTCGATGACACCGGCATCGATCATGGCGGAGGTCAGTGCCCGGGCGGAGGTGGAGCCGGAGGACACGCCAACCAGCTTGCCCTTCAGGTCAGCCAGAGACTGGATTCCGGAGGAATCCTCCACCAGCACCGTTACATGGTCGGTGTAGTAGGGGGTGGTAAAGTCCCAGCTCTGCTTGCGCTCGTCGGTGATGGTGAAGGTTGCCAGAACGCAGTCGATGTCGCCGGAATCCAGAAGCTCGGTACGGGTAGCGGCGGTGACGGTGGTAAACTCCACATCCACGCCCAGCTGCTCGGCCAGAGCCTTGGCAATGTCGATTTCCATGCCGATGTACTCACCGGTAATGGGATCCTGATAGCCGAAGCCGATAACGGCGTTCTTTACGCCCACACGCAGGACACCCCGATCCACGATGGCCTGGACATCCGCGTCCAGGGCGGCGGCGGTTTCCCCGGCGGTGGTTGCCGCGGGCGCTTCCGTGGCAGCCGCGGTGGCGGCAGGGGCAGAGGTGGCAGCGGGAGCGGAACTACCGCCGCAGCCGGTCAGACCCAGTACCAGAAGGCCGGCCAGAACACCGGATAATACTTTTGTCAGCTTTTTCATATTCGTTTCCTCCTTATTGGTTGTCTCCCCTGGTCAGGGGGAGCTATATCCAGGCCAACAGCCCAAATATCAGTGTTTCAGAATTTTGCCCAGGAACTGCTTGACTCTGGAATTCTGGGGATTTTCGAAGAAGTGCTCCGGCGTGCCCTCCTCGATGATCTGGCCGTCTGCCATGAACACCACCCGGTCGGCCACCTTCCGGGCAAAGCCCATTTCGTGTGTCACCACCACCATGGTGATGTTCTCGGAGGCCAGCTTGATCATTACGTCCAGCACCTCCTGGATGGTTTCCGGATCCAGCGCGGAGGTAGGCTCATCGAAGAGGATAATCCGGGACTGACAGCACAGCGCCCGGGCAATGGCAATTCTCTGCTGCTGGCCGCCGGAGAGGGTAGTGGGATAGGCACCGGCCTTGTCCCGCAGACCTACCACGTCCAGATAGTGATAGGCCAGAGCCTCCGCCTCCTCCCGGGTCTTGTGATGGAGCTTCATAGGCGCAAGGGTCAGATTTTTCAGCACGGTCATATGGGGATAGAGGTTGAACTGCTGGAACACCATGCTCATGTTCTCCCGAACCATCTGCCTCTTGTTCCGATGGGTCAGCTCCTGTCCGGCAACGAACACCTTGCCGCTGGTAGGCTCCTCCAGGAAGTTCATGCAGCGCACGGTGGTGGACTTGCCGGAGCCGGAGGGGCCGATGATCACCAGCTTCTCTCCTTCTGCCACGGTCAGATCCACATCCTTCAGCACATGCAGATCGCCGAACATTTTATTCACTTTTTCCAGCCGAATCATGTCGCCCATTGGCATCTCACCTCGAAAAAAAGGGCGCTTTGACTGCCTGCCGACAGTTCAAAGCGCCCTTGCTTTTGCCATATTATACCCGTCACCCGGTGAAATTGTCAATACCGGGAATCTCCAAAATATCCCCCTCACGGACAAATGTCCTTTGTGCACAATCAACGAATTTGAATCGACCATTTGTGAGAATAGCCAAAGACCTAAGAAACCTCTGATTTAATCCGAGCTACCATCCGGCAGCAAAATATGATATAATAGAGCCATCAAACAAAGGCGGTGCCCAAAATGAAGCAAGATACCTTTACCGACATTGAATACAGCTTCCGCAAGAAGAAAACCAAGCGGGAGAAATTCCTGGAAATCATGGACGAAATCATCCCCTGGGACGAGTGGGTTGGTGTCATTGAACCCTACTATCCCAAGGGAAAGCGTGGCCGTCCGCCCATGGGCATTGAAAAAATGCTGCGGATGTATCTGCTTCAGATCTGGTTCAACCTGTCCGATCCGGCAACAGAGGATGCCATCTATGACAGCTATGCCATGCGGAAATTCACAGGCATTGACTTCATGACTGAGGCAGTGCCGGATGAAACAACTTTGGTCACCCCAATGGTAAGAAGGTCCAGATCACGAATGGACAGCCCCAACTGGACACAGCGTAGGAGAAACAGGGGCGTGGTCATTTGCCGTTCAGTCGGGCGAAGTTTTTTAGACTCCACATCCGTCTGCACGTTCACCTGTTAAATCCGAACTTAAGGCAGCTTCAATTTCTTGCATGGCCAGAGTCTGACTGCCGTCTTTATAATGGTAGGTCAGGATTAGTTTATCGTCGCATCGATGATCCCCGGAATTCCATCTGGGATGATGACTTTCCCATATTTGTATTCTCCGATATACTTGCGATTTTTCAGAAAATTGCTGAGGACACCCGCAGAATTTTATTGCACGACGCGCTCCGATGTGTTATAATTAATTGGTTAGACACTGCTAAGACCAGCAGTTTATGTTTCAAAACCGGTTGAGAGAAAGGTACGGGAAAAGACGGTCGGAGGCGTAAAATCCGGCGGAGGCGTACAGAATCGCAGGCCATTGAAAAGCAACAAAAGGCAGGAAATCAGATATGAGAAAAACGAAAGGGATCATCAGGAACAGACAGAAAATGAAAGGAAAAAGAGCAATTGCAGGCATTCTGCTTGCGGGAATTTTAGCTGTCACCCTGACAGGATGCAAAAGCACGGACAGCACGAAAGAAGAAACGGAAAATCCTGTTATTACCCTCGGCAGCGACAGCTATCCCCCATACAATTATCTGAATGAGGATGGGGTGCCGACGGGTATCGATGTAGAACTGGCTACGGAAGCATTCCAAAGAATGGGCTATCAGGTGGAGGTCGTCCAGATCAACTGGGAGAAGAAAAAAGAGCTGGTAGACAGCGGTGAGATCGACTGTATCATGGGCTGTTTTTCCATGGAAGGACGTCTTGACGATTACCGCTGGGCAGGGCCCTACATAGCAAGCCGTCAGGTGGTTGCCGTAAATGAGAACAGCAAAATCTATAAACTCAGTGACCTGGAGGGAAAGAACCTGGCTGTCCAGTCCACGACCAAGCCGGAAGGCATTTTCCTGAACCGGACGGATGAGAGGATCCCCAAATTGGGAAATCTCATCAGTCTTGGACACCGGGAGCTGATCTATACCTTTCTGGGAAAAGGATATGTCGATGCGGTTGCGGCGCACGAGGAATCGATTATCCAGTATATGAAGGATTATGACACAAGCTTCCGTGTTCTGGAAGAGCCGCTGATGATCACCGGGATAGGTGTCGCTTTTGCGAAAGATGACGACCGGGGAATCTGTGAGCAGATGGATCAGGTGCTGGAAGAAATGCGTCAGGACGGCACATCCCTGAAAATCGTCGGAAAATACCTGGATGATCCGGAGAAGTATCTGGAGGTTGACGAGCTTGGATATTAAGAGAAAGAAAACCGGAAAACGAACCCAGGTGCTCGGCGGTCTGATTGGAGTCTGTATGGCTGTAACCTCTCTGCTTTATTTCTTCTGCGCGGAAAAAGCGGACGCGGAGAAAAGAATGGTAGAGATTGTAAACTATGTGAAGGTGCAGTGCTCGGCCTACACCCACTTCAATGAATCTTCGGAATCCAAAAGTCTCCTCCGGGCCATTGAAGGTGCCAGGCAGATGAGTACAAACATCGACATGGAAACCGAAAACGGCGGTCAGCTGAGCCAGGAGTTCCTGAAAGAAAATCTTCAGACGCTCTGGGTGGACGGTATCCTTGTACTGGATAAAGAGGGAAAGACGGACTGTAAATACAGCACGAACGAATCTCTGGCAGATGAGATCACAGAGTATCTGCAAAAAGACATTATCATGGATTTTGTCGGATATGAAGAAAGATCCTATTCGGAACGGTTTACCAGAGAAGACGGCGCCCATATTGACATTGCGGCCTGCGCCAGAAAAGACGCGCCGGGTATTGTGGCAATCTATTATTACACATCTCCCGAATTTGCCAGAAACTACACTCTGACGATACAGAACCTTCTGAATGGCTATAGCACGCAGAAAGACGGAACGATTATTGTCGCGGACGAAGGGATCGTTGTTGCCAGCAATGATGAGAGCCTGTTGGGGCAGAGTACGGCCGAAAACGAAGTTGTCCAGGCAATGAAAAAGCATACGGACAGTCAGCATATCTATCATTTGAGGAAGAACGGAATTGGATATTATGGGATCATGCTGAAGCAGCGGGATTATTATATCTTTGCGTATCTTCCGGATTTGGAAGTGTTCCATAACCTACCGTTAAGCGTGGCGGGCGTTATTCTGCTTTATCTCTCGATGTTCGGTATCTTCTGGTACTGGTCATATCGAACCGGCCTGGCCCACCGGAAACAGGAGCAGGAAAGAGATGAAAAATATAAAGCGGAACTTCTGATCGCGGCCAAAAAGGCAGAAGCCGCCAATGTGGCAAAAACGGAGTTTCTCCAGCGGATGAGCCATGATATCCGGACTCCCCTCAATGGAATCTGCGGCATGATCAATATGGCAGACCATTACGCGGATAATATGGAGAAGCAGACGGAATACAGGAAAAAGGTGAAAGAGGCATCCAATCTGCTGCTGGAACTGGTAAATGATGTCCTGGATATGAGTAAGCTGGAGTCGGGTGAAATTGTTCTGGAAGAGGTTCCGTTCAATCTGAGCAGCATTTCCGGAGAAGTATTTATTGTGATCGAGCAGGTGGCTGCGGAGCGGAATATCCGGATTGTGTGGGAGAAAAATGAAATCATACACCAGAATCTGATCGGAAGCGCGGAGTATGTGAAACGGGTGATGATGAATATCCTGTCGAACGCGATAAAATACAATCGAGAAAACGGCTCTATTTATATCAGCTGCGCAGAAATTCCCTCCGAGCAGCCGGAAATGACGACGATGGAATTTGTCTGCCGGGATACCGGCATCGGAATGACCGAGGAATTCCAGAAATATGTATTTGAACCCTTTGCCCAGGAAGACAGCGGAAGCCGCACAAAATTTGCCGGAACAGGCCTGGGCATGGCGATTGCAAAGAAACTGGTCGAGAAAATGGGCGGAACCATCGCTTTTGAAAGCGAAAAAGGCGTAGGAACGACATTTGTGATCCGGGTTCCGTTCAAAATCGATCCGGATGCGGGCAAACGGGAAGAACGGGAGGACGTATCCGATAAATCCATAAAAGGACTGCGTATTCTTCTGGCGGAAGATAATGAGCTGAATATGGAAATCGCGGAATTTGTGCTCCAGAGTGAAGGCGTTGACGTGACAAAAGCATGGAACGGTCAGGAAGCCGTCGAGCGATTCCAGAATAGCAAACCCGGTGAATTTGATGTCATTCTTATGGACATTATGATGCCGGTCATGAACGGTTATGAAGCCACGAAGAAGATCCGGTCTTTGGACAGAGAGGACGCGAAGAAAATACCGATCATTGCAATGACCGCAAACGCGTTCGCGGAGGACAGAATACGCACAAAAGAAGCCGGGATGGATGAACATATCCCCAAGCCGATTGATGTGAAATTACTGATAAAAGTAATTCATAAATTGGTAAAATATTAAGGAAGCTCTGATTAAATCGGCAAGAGCTGGTAGCGAGAGATTTTGTTCTCAGGCAAGGTTTGGAAAATGGGGGAATACTGCATGTACCCGCAAGGGGTATGCCGCATCCGTAAGCCAGCTTCGCTGGCAACGGCTGCGCTATATTTCCCATTTTTCAAACCGCAGACTGGGGGCAAAAGATCCGCTGCCCAGCCACAGACGATTTATTCAGAGTTTCCCTATAACGAAGGGGTCAGGCTCATCGCCTGACCCCAACATTTATGTGCGCCTGGTGAGCGCACGATCTCTAGGGGGAAAGTCCCAAAGTCGCCCGGTAGCGGGAAGACTTAGCCAAAGGCAAGGGTATCCGCCGTGAGGCGAAATCTGAAGAAAGCCGGATTTTGGGAGCCCCAAAAGTCTCTTAGGGTCTATCTACTTTTTGATTTTTCCCATAAGGGGGTGCAAAGCAAAAAACAGCAGCTCATCTTCGGTAAAATAGAAAATCCGGGCATTGAGGACTTTTGCACCCCCATACTCGGAAAACTGCTTGATATAAAGACTTCTTCGACAGAAAAATAAAAAAGTACGGTAGCCCATTGTATTATGGACTACCGTATTTCGTGGCGGAGATGGAGGGATTTGAACCCCCGCACGCCTTGCGGCGCCTAGCGGATTTCGAATCCGCACCCTTCGGCCACTTGGGTACATCTCCAGACTGGGGTATTATACCAGCTTTCTCCGGAAAAATCAAGCCAAATTCCCGACAGCAGCTGAGGAAAATGCTATTTTCGTTGACAAATGCCAGGGAAGAAGGTACAATATAGAACAGAATTGATAATATGAGGTGACCTTTATGGAGAATCTGCATCCGGAAACCCTTTGCATTCAGGCGGGCTACAAGCCGGGAAACGGTGAGCCCCGTCAGCTGCCCATTGTTCAGAGCACGACCTTCAAGTACGCAACTTCTGCGGATATGGGAAAGCTTTTCGACCTGGAGGCTGAGGGCTATTTCTATTCCCGGCTGGCCAATCCCACCTGCGATGCCGTTGCCGCCAAGATCTGTGCCTTGGAGGGCGGCTCTGCCGCCATGCTTACCGGCTCCGGCCAGGCGGCTACCTTCCTGGCGGTATTCAACATTGCGGGGGCAGGCGACCACATCGTTGCCAGCTCTGCCATCTACGGCGGCAGCTATAACCTGTTTGCCGTGACCATGAAGCGAATGGGACTGGAGACTACTTTTGTGGATCCGGACTGCTCTCAGGATGAGCTGAACGCCGCTTTCCGCCCCAATACCAAGGCGGTCTTCGGCGAGACCATTGCCAATCCGGCTCTTACGGTGCTGGATATTGAAAAATTTGCCGGAGCGGCCCATGCCCATGGGGTGCCCCTGATTGTGGACAACACCTTTGCCACGCCCATCAACTGCCGCCCCTTCCAGTGGGGAGCGGATATTGTGACCCACTCCACCACCAAGTACATGGACGGTCACGCCGCCTGCCTGGGCGGCTGCATCGTAGACAGCGGCAATTTCGACTGGACAGCCCATGCGGATAAATTTCCCGGCCTCACCACTCCCGACGAAAGCTACCACGGCGTTACCTATACCGAGCATTTCGGTCAGGGCGGGGCCTTTATCAACAAGTGCGTTGCCCAGCTTATGCGGGACTTCGGCTGCGTTCAGTCTCCCCAGAACGCCTTTATTCTGAATCTGGGGCTGGAAAGCCTGCCCTTCCGGATGAAGCAGCACTGCGCCAACGCATTGGCGATTGCTACCTTCCTCAAAGGCCATGAAAAGGTCAAGTGGGTCAAGTATTCCGGTCTGGAAGGGGACAAGTACTATGATCTTGCCAGGAAGTATATGCCGAACGGCACCTGCGGCGTGATTTCCTTTGGCCTGAAGGGGGGCAGAGCGGCGGCGGAGATTTTCATGAAGCATCTGCGCCTGGGCTCCATTGAGACCCATGTGGCCGATTCCAGAACCTGCTGCCTGCACCCGGCTTCCTCCACCCATCGGCAGATGAGCGACGCTGAGCTGGAGGCTGCCGGGGTAGGAGCCGACCTGATCCGCCTGAGCTGCGGCCTGGAGAACGCCGAGGATCTGATCGGGGATATCGCCCAGGCTTTGGAGAACGTATAATCAGGAGGAAACAGCGTGCCAATTCAGATACCCAACGATCTCCCGGCGGCGGAGACCCTGAAAAAAGAGAATATTTTCGTCATGAAGCAGACCCGAGCCCAGACCCAGCATATCCGGCCTCTGGAAATCGTGCTGCTGAACCTGATGCCCACAAAAATCGTCACCGAGACCCAGCTGAGCCGGGTTCTGGGCAACACCCCCTTGCAGGTGCATCTGGAGCTGATGATGGTGTCCAGCCACCGAGCCAAGAATACGCCGGAGGAGCATCTGCTGTCCTTCTACAAGACCTTCGATGAGCTGAAGGACCGGAAATTCGACGGCATGGTCATCACCGGTGCGCCGGTGGAAAACCTGCCCTTTGAGCAGGTGGATTACTGGCAGGAGCTGACTCAGATCATGGAGTGGAGCAAGACTCACGTCCATTCCACCTTCCACATCTGCTGGGGTGCCCAGGCGGGACTGTACTATCACTACGGCATCCAGAAAAATCAGCTGCCGGAGAAGCTTTTCGGGGTCTATCCCCATCACGCGGACTATAAGCGGGCGATTTTGCTCCGGGGCTTTGATGATGTGTTTTATGCCCCCCATTCCCGGCATACCACCGTCCTGCGGGAGGACATCGAGGCAGTGCCCGGACTGAAGATTCTGGCTTCCTCGGAAGAAGCCGGGGTGTACATCATCATGAATAAGGAGGGGCGACAGATTTTTGTTACCGGCCACTCGGAATACGACCCGGACACCCTGGAGCGGGAGTACCTTCGGGATAAAAACCAGGGCCTTCCCATCCATGTGCCCGTGAATTACTACCCGGATGACGACGACACCAAGCGGCCCATTGTGCGCTGGCGGGGCCACGGGAACCTACTGTACAGCAACTGGCTGAACTATTTTGTCTACCAGACCACGCCCTACGACATCATGTCTGTAGGCCAGGGGGTCATGGAGGATTGACCCGTGACCCATAAGAAGCAAATCGTTCTGGATTTTTACAGCTGTCACAATCTGGGAGACGACCTGTTCGTGGAAGCCTTTGCCGAGCATTTCTCCGACTGCGAGATTCATCTGCTGGTCAATCCCAGATGCGTTCCTAAAAAGCTGCCTCCCAATGTCCGAATTCTCCATTTTTCCCATGTGGATCTGCGGCTTCGCAGGATTTCCAATCTGGCCTCCCACCGGGGACGGCAGAAAATGGTACATATAGTGGAGCATGTGCGCCAGAGACGGCTGAAGCATATTGCCAGTGGCTGTGATGCCTTCGTGAAAATCGGCGGCTCAATTTTCATGCAGCACGCTCCGGGATGCCAGGAAATTGACTTTTCGACGACGGAAAAGCCAGACTTTACCTTGCGTCCGGCCCGGGGCGGCAGGGGAAACCACTTCGTCATCGGGGCCAACCTGGGCCCGGTGTATTCCGAAGACTATTGGGAGCAGATGGCTGAAAAATTCCGGGAATACCGTCATGTGTGCCTCCGGGACTATGCCTCTTACTGCAAAATGCGCACCGCGCCCAATGTGCAGTACGCCCCGGATGTGCTGTTCCTGATTCCAAAGCCCTATGTAGGTGAGGTAGGGGAGAATGTGGCCATTTCCGTGATGGACCTGCGCCAGAATACCCAGGATGAAGCCGTGGCTCAGGCCTATTATGACCTGTTGGAGCGGGTAATTGCCTACTTCCTGGGTCGGGAAATCCCGGTGACCCTCATGTCCTTCTGTCAGTGGCAGGGGGATGAGAAGGCGGTGCAGACGCTTCTGAACCGGTTCCCCGGGGAAAAACGCCTGTATTCCTGCTGCTATCGGGGAAGCGCCCGGCAGAGCCTGAAGGTGCTCTCCGGAGCCAGCTTCGTGGTGGGAACCCGGTTCCACAGCACCATTCTGGGGATTTCCTTCGGAAAACCGGTGTTTCCCATTATTTACAATTCCAAGACTGCCCATTATCTGGCGGATCTGTCTTTCCCCGGGAAATCCGCTGCCTTGGAGGAGCTGCCCTCTGTGACCCTGGAGGATGTGCTCTATAACTATCAGAACAATATCATCGCCGACTGCACCGATCATCACCGGTATGCGGTGAACCAGTTCAGCGGTCTGGAGAGTTACCTTAACGAAAAGGAGAGCGCAATTGAAAGCAGTATTGTTTGACCTGGACGGAACCCTGCTTCCCATGGATCAGGAGGTGTTCGTCAAGGATTATTTGGGCCGGATGGCGGCTTTTCTGGCGCCTCACGGCTACGATCCGGAAAAACTCATCAAAGCTGTCTGGAAGGGCACCGGAGCCATGGTGAAAAATGACGGAAAGGCCAGAAATGAGGATGTATTCTGGGCTGTGTTTGACCGGGTGATGGAGCGAGACGGACGGGCGGACAATGCCCTGTTCGATGAATTTTACCAGAGAGAATTCCAGAAATCCCGCAATAGCTGCGGCTTTCAGCCTGCTGCGGCCTCGGCGGTGCGGGAAATCCGGAGTCTGGGCTATCGGGTGATTCTTGCCACCAATCCTTTGTTCCCGGCGGTTGCCACCCAGAGCCGTATTCGCTGGGCCGGGCTGGAACCGGAGGACTTTGAATTCATCACCACCTACGAAAATGCCCGGTTCTGTAAGCCAAACCCCGATTATTACCGGGAAATTCTGGGCAAACTGAACCTGGACCCTGGGGACTGCCTGATGGTGGGAAACGATGTAGATGAGGATATGATTGCGGAAACTCTGGGAATGAAGGCGTTCCTGCTGACGGACTGCCTGATCAACCGGAACGGGAAGGACATTTTCCGGTATCCAAGCGGAGGCTTTTCCGAACTGCTGCAATACGTTCGGAGTCTTTGACGGGGTGCTGGCGGTATTTACGTTTTCTGCGCGGCACCTGTTTGACAGACGTTACCGGCGGGGTGGAGCTGAAGAGCCACAGGTTGAGACACAACCTGCGGCTCATGCGCTTGGCTTTCTGCGATTCAGAAACGGCATCAGATCGTCGTGAGAGCGTTTCCCGGAAGACGGATTACATAGAAAAAGGAGGAAACACCATGGCAGTGCGGCTGAATGAGGATGCGGAAATGGTAAAGACCATCCGGGAGGGCCTGAAGCGGACGGGAGGCTACTGCCCCTGCCGGTTGGAGCGGACGCCGGAGAATAAGTGCGTGTGCAAGGAATTCCGGGATCAGATCGCCGACCCCAAATTCCACGGTTACTGTCACTGTATGCTCTACTATAAAGAGTAAAAAATTGGCAGATTCCGAAAAAACCTGTTGACAAACGCCGCACCGTATGCTAGAATAATCAAGCGCTGAGGGGAGCACCTCAGAAAGCGTATATGGGCGAGTGGTGGAATTGGTAGACTCGCTAGATTCAGGTTCTAGTGTTCACTGCGGACGTGCGGGTTCAAGTCCCGCCTCGCCCACCAAATAAAAGGACATCCGGTTGGATGTCCTTTTATTTTTTACTTCCGGAGATATTTTTGCCGGGTGGCAAGGCCGCCCCGGATGTGCCGCTCCTGCTTGTTTTTGTCCAGAACCTGCCGAACCTGGGTGTACAGGGGATAACTGGACAGCCGCAGCTGCTCCGTCAGTGCTTTGTGGACGGTGGATTTGGAAATGCCGAAGTGCCGGGCGGTTGCCCGGACGGTGGCACCGGTTTCAATCATGTACACAGCCAATTCACAGGCTCGCTCCTCCAGCTCTCGTTTCATAGGCTCCCCTCCGATGCTGTGCTGCTGGAAGATTCTATGCGCCTTGACAGTCCCCTATTCCGGATGTAAAATAAAGGCAGATTTCGACATTGGGAGGATATACGGTGATTTACTTCAATAATGACTATTCTGAGGGATGCCATCCGAAGATTCTGGAGGCGCTGACCCGGACGAATTACGAGCAGACCCTTGGCTACGGCGAGGACGAATACTGTGCCCGGGCGGCGGAAAAAATCCGTGCTCTCTGCGGCCGGGAAGACGCGGCGGTGCACTTTCTGGTAGGCGGCACCCAGACCAACATGACGGTAATTGCGGCAGCTCTGCGGCCTCACCAGGGGGTGCTCTGCGCTGGCAGCGGCCATATCAACACCCACGAGACCGGTGCCGTGGAGGCCACGGGCCACAAGGTGCTGCCGCTGCCCTCCCAGGATGGAAAGATCCATGCCGGGCAGGTGAGGGAAGCGGTGCTGTCCCATCGGGGGGATGCCAGCTTTGAGCACACCGTGCAGCCGAAAATGGTGTACATTTCCAATCCCACGGAGTTGGGCACTTTGTACACGAAAGCCGAGTTGACGGCGCTGAGAGATACATGCCGAGAATTGGGGCTGTACCTGTTCCTGGACGGGGCCCGGCTGGGCTACGGCCTGATGGCAAAGGACAACGACCTGACCCTAAAGGACATTGGGGACTGCTGCGATGTATTCTACATCGGCGGCACCAAGGTGGGAGCCCTCTTCGGGGAAGCGGTAGTGATTACGAACCCGACTCTGAAAGAGGATTTCCGGTATCTCATTAAGCAGCGGGGCGGTATGCTGGCAAAGGGACGACTGCTTGGTATCCAGTTTGACACCCTGATGACGGACAACCTGTATTTTGACATTTCCGCCCATGCCATTGCCCTGGCGGAGAAGCTGGAAAACACCTTCAAGGAACTGGGCGTTCCTTTCCTGGTACCTGTTCAGAGCAACCAGCTGTTCCCGATTTTGCCGGACGGCGTGCTTGCCCGGCTGGCGGAAGCCTATGTATTCTGCGAGCAGTGCCGGGTAGATGAAAACCACAGAGCCGTCCGTTTCTGCACCAGCTGGGCCACGAAGGAAGAAAATGTCCAGGCTCTGTGCCGGGATTTGGAGGATTTGCTCGGAAGAAACGAATAAAGCACCCCAAAAGGAACCCCCGCTGGCCTTTGACCAGCGGGGGTTTCGTCATACACGCGCGTATTCAAAATTCTCGAATTTCAGCACATCCCCAACGTCTGCGCCCTCAGGCAACAGAAACATGGCTACCTGAGAGGTGACACCGGTGCTGTGATAGCGGACGGTGGCGTAATCGCCGTTGATTTCGGTTATGGTGCAAAGCATGGTTGTCTCCTTATCGGATGAAGTTGGTGTGAGCGGCAGGCTCCGGCTCCGGCAAGCCGAACTGCTCCTTGCCCAGGGCAATGGACTTCATGAGAAAAGCCATATTCTTGGCCAGCTCCCGGACGGTGGCAATGCCCTCCAAATCCTGAGCGGCCTCACCGGGGACGCCGCCGTGGACACTGTTCCAGTACCGGCTGGAGGCCACGGGCATACCGGAGATGGTGAAGTACTTGTTCAGCTCATCGAAAGCGGCAGAGCAGCCGCCCCGGCGGGCAACCACAACCGAAGCACCTACCTTCATCCGCTTGTCGAACCGGGTGGAATGGAACAGCCGGTCGGCAAAGGCTGCCAGGGTGGCGTTTGCGGAGGCATAGTACACTGGGCTTGCCAGCACCAGACCGTCGGCTTTCCGGAAGGCCTCGGCAGCCTGGTTCACAGCGTCATTAAAGACACACTTTCCGGTCTTGGCGCAGCCGCCGCAGGCGACGCAGCCCCGGATATCCTGATTGCCCACCTGAATGGTCTGAGTCTCAATGCCCTGGTTTGCGAAAACCTCCGCCATCTGGCAAAGGGCATAGGCGGTGTTGCCCTTTGCCCTGGGGCTTCCGTTGATCAGTAAAACTTTCATAAATGCAACTCCTGTCTGGAAGGAAATCGGGGAGGGTGCAGACACTTTTCCCAGGATTCTATGCGGGAATGGGGGAAAACATACACCCGTGCCCGGCGAGTGTTACGAAATGCCCGCCCCCATTGGGGGCGGGCAAAGTGTTAAGGGAAGGGAATTAGTCCTTGTACATCTCAACCAGCTTGTTCAGATGCTCCCAACGCTCCTTAGCGGCAGCCTCGTTCTTTGCGAACAGATCGGTAGCACGCTCGGGGAACTCACGGGTCAGACGGCTGTAACGAGCCTCGTTCATCAGGAACTCCTGATAGCCATCCTTAGGAGCCTTGCTGTCCAGCTGGAACTTGCCGGTCTCCTTGGAGGGATCGAAGCGGAACAGGTTCCAGTAGCCGCACTCAACGGCCTTCTTCATCTCAGCCTGGCAGTTGGTCATGCCGCCCTTGATGGAGTGCATCTCGCAGGGAGCGTAGCCGATGATCAGGGAAGGACCATGGTAGGCCTCAGCCTCGGCAATGGCCTTCAGGGTCTGAGCCTGGTTGGCACCCATAGCGACCTGAGCGACGTAGACATAGCCGTAGCTCATAGCAATCTCAGCCAGGGACTTCTTCTTGGTCTCCTTACCGGCAGCCGCGAACTGAGCGACCTGACCGATGTTGGAAGCCTTGGAAGCCTGTCCGCCGGTGTTGGAGTAAACCTCAGTATCGAAGACGAAGACGTTGACATCCTTGTTGGAAGCCAGCACATGGTCAACGCCGCCGAAGCCGATGTCGTAGGCCCAGCCGTCGCCGCCGAAGATCCACACGCACTTCTTGGACAGGTAAGCCTTCTTGGACAGGATGTCCTTCACGGTGTCGCAGCAGACGTTGGCCTCCAGGTTGGCAACCAGAGCCTTGGTAGCGGCCTTGTTGGCCTCGCCGTCGTTGTAGGTGTCCAGCCAAGCCTGGCAGACAGCCTTGCGCTCGTCGCTGGCGGTGTTGGCGATCACGTCCTTCACCTTGTTAGCCAGGGACTCCCGGATGACAGCCTGAGCGGTGTACATACCCAGACCATGCTCAGCGTTGTCCTCGAACAGGGAGTTTGCCCAAGCGGGACCATGACCCTCAGCGTTGACAGCGTAGGGAGAGGTAGCAGCGGGGCCGCCCCAGATGGAGGAACAACCGGTGGCGTTGGAAATGTACATCCGATCGCCGAACAGCTGGGTCACGAGGCGAGCGTAGCTGGTCTCGGCACAGCCGGCGCAGGAGCCGGAGAACTCCAGCAACGGCTTGTGGAACTGAGAGCCCTTGACGGTGTTGTCCTGCATATCCTTCTTCTCGGAAACCTTGGCAACCATGTAGTTCCAGACTTCCTGCTCAGGCAGCTCCTGCTCCTGAGGAACCATGGTGATGGCCTTGGTGGGGCACACGCCGACACAGACACCGCAGCCCATGCAGTCCAGAGGAGACACGGCCATCATGTACTTGTAGACGCCCTTGCCCTTGCCGGCCTTCACGTCCACCAGACGGGCACCGGCGGGAGCGGCAGCAACCTCGGCCTCGGTCAGCGCGAAGGGACGGATGGTAGCGTGGGGGCAGACATAAGCACAGTTGTTGCACTGAATGCACTTGGTCTCGTCCCAGTGAGGAACGGTGACGGCAACGCCGCGCTTCTCGTAAGCGGCAGCACCCAGGGGGAACTGACCGTCAACCACATCTTCGAAGGCGGAAACAGGCAGGCTGTAGCCGTCCATCTTGCCGATGGGCTTGAGGATGTTCTTGACAACCTTAACGGTGTCGGCACGACCCTCCAGAACCTCCTCGGGCTTGTGATCCTCGGCGGTAGCCCAGGAAGCGGGAACATCGATCTTCACATAGGCGTTGGCGCCGGTGTCGATGGCGTTCCAGTTCTTCTCGACCACGTCCATGCCCTTCTTGGCGTAGGAGTGCTCAGCAGCGTCCTTCATGTACTTGATGGCTTCCTCAGCGGGCATAACCTTCGCCAGGGAGAAGAAAGCGGACTGAAGGATGGTGTTGGTACGCTTGCCCATGCCCACCTTGATGGCCAGGTCAATGGCATCGATGGTGTACAGCTGGATGTTGTTGTTGGCAATGTAACGCTTGGAAGCGGCATCCAGGTGATGCTCCAGCTCCTCCAGGTTCCACTGGCAGTTGATCAGGAACACGCCGCCGGGCTTGACGTCCTGGACGATCTTGAAGCCCTTGGTGATGTAGGAGGGGTTGTGGCAGGCAACGAAGTCGGCCTTGTTGATGTAGTAAGGAGACTTGATGGCGTTGTCACCGAAACGCAGGTGAGACACGGTCACGCCGCCGGTCTTCTTGGAGTCGTACTGGAAGTAAGCCTGCACATACTTGTCGGTGTGGTCGCCGATGATCTTGATGGAGTTCTTGTTTGCGCCGACGGTGCCGTCGCCGCCCAGACCCCAGAACTTGCACTCGATGGTGCCGGCAGCCGCGGTGTTGGGGGAGACCTTCTCGTCCAGGGACAGGTGGGTCACATCGTCCACGATGCCGATGGTGAACTCTTCCTTGGGAGCATCCTTAGCCAGCTCCTCGTAGACAGCGAACACGGAAGCGGGATGGGTATCCTTGGAACCCAGACCGTAACGGCCGCCGATGACGGTCACGTCGTTCCGGCCGGCCTTGGCCAGAGCCATGACAACGTCCTGGTACAGAGGCTCGCCCTGGGAGCCGGGCTCCTTGGTACGATCCAGAACCGCGATCTTCTTGGCGGTAGCGGGAATGGCCTCCAGCAGCTTCTCGGGGCAGAAGGGACGGAACAGACGAACCTTCACAACGCCCACCTTCTCGCCGTGAGCGTTCAGGTAGTCGATGACTTCCTCAGCCACGTCGTTGATGGAGCCCATGGCCACGATGACCCGGTCGGCATCGGGTGCGCCATAGTAGTTGAACAGCTTGTAGTCGGTGCCCAGCTTCTCGTTGACCTTGTTCATGTACTTCTCGACCACTGCGGGCAGGGCGTTGTAGTACTTGTTGCAGGCCTCACGGTGCTGGAAGAAGATGTCGTCGTTCTCGTGAGAACCACGCATGGCGGGACGCTCGGGGTTCAGGGAG
>CAKTOH010000021.1 GCA_934589705.1 uncultured Oscillospiraceae bacterium
GATTTTTGACTGAGGGATTGTCAAATTGCACGTTATTGAGAGTGCCCAGAAAAGTAGGAGTTCTGATCCCCTCAGTCATGGCCTTGCGGGAGACGGTCATGACAGCTCCCCTTGATCAGCAAGGGGAGCCTTTTGCCCCTTTACACAAGGCGGGCTTTTCCCGTTTTCGCAAATTCCACGAAAACAGGCAGACTCCCCAGGGAGAAAGGCGCGCAATTTAGGGAGGCTTGCGCGTTTTCGTCCTGGGGAGTCTGTCGCTTGGGGGATTGGGAACCTCTGATTAAATCGGCAAGAGCTGGGAGCGAGAGATTTTTCTCTAGCCGAAGGGTTCAAAAGTGGAGGAATACTGTATGTATTTCCCACTTTTGAACCTGCACGGATAGGGAAAAAGATCCGCTATCCAGCCGCAGACGATTTATTCAGAGGTTCCCCAGAGGGGGTTATCAGAAAAGGATAGGAAGCAGGCGGTTTCAGATGGACCGGAAATTCCCGGCTTTCAGAAGGAAGTCCGATCTCTTTCGGTTAGCATATGCTAACCATGGCTATATAATAACCGATGATTCAGATTTTGTCAATCTTTTTTTACAAATTTTCCGAAATTTTTTTGTTGACAACGGCAACGCCTCGCGCTATAATACTTCAAAATTGAATGATTCAATTTTGAATATTTAAAAGGAGGCAAGTCCATGGTTTTCAGCATTACCATTGTCCGGAAGTTCAACCAGGCCTACAGTGCGGTCTGCAAGCCTCTGTGCCGGGAGCTGGAGCTGCCCCAAACGGCCTTCGACATTCTCATGTTCCTGGGCAACAATCCCGCCTACAAAACCGCGGGAGAAATCGTGGAGCTGCGCCACATCAAGGCCAACCTGGTCTCCGTCCATGTGGATCGGCTGGTGCAAGAGGGGTACCTGACCCGGCATCCCGTAGCCGGTGACCGGCGAAAAACCGAGCTTCTGTGCACACCGAAAGCCCAGGATGTCATCGCCCGGGGCCGTCAGGTTCAGGACGCCTTTACCCGGCGGCTGCTGTTGGGCATGAGTGATGCCCAGCGGGAGGCCCTTGCCGACGCGCTGAGTCAAATAGAAACCAATCTCGGTCAGATTCTGGAGGAAGAAAAACAATGAAACTGCTGCTGACAATTGTCGTAACCTTTTTCGCCGGTATGGGCGCGGGCCTGGGCACAGGCTTCGCGGGCATGAGCGCCGCCGCGGTGATCAGCCCCATGCTCATCACCTTTCTGGGGATGGATCCCTACATGGCCGTGGGCATCGCCCTGTCCTCCGATGTGCTGGCCAGCGCCATCTCTGCCTACACCTACCATAAAAACAAAAATCTGGACATCAAAAACGGCCTGATTATGATGCTCAGCGTGTTGCTCTTCACCGTGGTGGGCAGTTACATCGCAAGTCTGGTGCCCTCGGCCACCATGGGCGGCTTCTCCGTGTTCATGACCTTTTTGCTTGGCATCAAGTTCATTGTCCGTCCCGTCATGACCACCAAGGAGGCCATGGCTCAGACCGACGCCAAAAAGCGGGCTGTCCAGTCCGTGATCTGCGGCGTGATCATCGGCTTTATCTGCGGCTTCATCGGCGCCGGCGGCGGCATGATGATGCTGCTGATCCTCACCAGCGTCATGGGCTATGAGCTGAAAACCGCCGTGGGAACCAGCGTGTTTATTATGACCTTCACCGCTCTGACCGGCGCGGTGTCTCACTTCGCCATCGGCGGTATGCCGGATATGCTGGTCTGGATTCTGTGCGTGCTCTTCACCCTGCTGTGGGCTCGGATTGCCGCCGTGTTTGCCAACAAGGCGCAGCCCAAGACCCTGAATCAGGCCACCGGCGTGGTGCTGGTGGTGCTGGGCATCGTCATCATGGGCTTCCAGCTGCTGAAATGAATACAAAAAAGCCCTTACAGCACACTTTTCCGCTGCTGTAGGGGCTTTTTCCCGCATTTATGCGTATTCTGCTTGCAATTTGCCGCATTCTGTGATAGGCTGTGGATGGTGCTGCCAGCACCCCGGCAGGCGGTTCCCCCGACTTTTTTCGGGGGTAATAGTCTTCTTTTGCCCCCAATCCACCGTGAGAGGGGGTGGCAGGCATGAATGTTACATGGGAAGGAATTTTTCAATTCTGCATGGTCATTACTGCTGTCATTGCCCTGGTTCGCCAGGATAACAATAACAAGAAGAGATAACCGCCCTCTACCAAAGTAACGGTTATCTCTTAACCTAGTCCTTGGGGGAGCCGACCTGCTGGCAGCACCCTCTTCGTCTATACTATACCCCGATTTGGGTCTTTTGTCAACTGCTCCGTCTTCCGGCGGGCACATTTTTTGATGAGAGATTTTCCCGCCTAAATATGCGCTTCATTCCGGTCGTTGAATCGGTGGAAAGCCTGGTAGCTCTGCTGGCTCAGCTCCCGCTCAATTTTCAGGGCATCCTGGGCAGCGATTTCGCCCGGCACCCCCAGGCTTTCCAGCAGACACTGCACCGTATCCAGCCGCTGACAGATAGATTCGGCGATTTCTGCCCCCTTGGGCGTCAGCGTGAGAATGTGGTGCTCCCCAACGGACACATAGCCCTCTTCCTGAAGCTGCTTGATGAACACGCAGACCGTGGCTCTGGAAACTCCCAGATCCCGGGCCAGCTCCGCGGCACGGACAGGCTTTACCTGGCTCAGGCAGTGGATTCGCCGGAGATAATCCTCCAGCCGGCTGTTTTCTTTGGGCATAGGGGTCCCTTCCTTCTTTTTCGGATGATGCGGGGAATCATAAGGCGATTAGCGAAAGCTAACCGCTCGGGAGGCACTAGGTTAGCTTTCGCTAACCTTCCCCCATCATACACGATTTTCCTTCCTTTGTCAAGGGGCGGATTTTCTCCTTTCCAATCCCGACAAACTATGATACAATATTCTTACAGAATATGATTAAGGAGCTTGCCCTATGACCTATGAAGAACTGAAAGCCAAAATGGACGAGAGCCATTATATTTACGACGAAACCCTGGCCACGGTGCTGTTCGTCGCCCTCCAGCTGGGTCGCCCCCTGCTCATTGAGGGCGCGGCAGGCGTGGGCAAAACGGAGGTGGCCAAGGTCATGGCCGCCGCCCTTGACCGGGAGCTGGTGCGGCTGCAATGCTACGAAGGCCTGGACGAGAGCAAGGCTCTGTACGAGTGGAACTATCAGAAGCAGCTGCTTTCCATCCAGGTGAACATGAACACCCAGGATCGGGACAGCCTGACAAAGAGCTTGTTCAGCGACGAATACCTGCTGGAACGGCCGCTGCTCCAATCCATCCGGTCGGAGAAGCCGGTGGTGCTGCTCATCGACGAGATTGACAAGGCCGACGAGGAATTCGAGGCCTTCCTGCTGGAGCTGCTGTCCGAAATGCAGGTGACCATTCCGGAAATCGGCACGGTGAAGGCAAAATCCATTCCCTTCGTGGTGCTCACCTCCAACCGGGCACGGCCCCTCAGCGAGGCTCTGCGCCGCCGGTGCGCCTATCTCTACATCGAGTATCCGGATATGAATAAAGAGCTGGCAATTCTGCGGGCCAAGCTGCCCCATGTGGACGACCGGCTCTGCGCCCAGGTAGCCCTGGCGGTGCAGAAGCTCCGCTCCAACGAGATGATCCTCAAGAAGCCCTCCATTGCCGAGACCCTGGACTGGGCGGCGGCTCTGGACGCTCTGGGCATCCGGGAGCTGACCCCGGACGCGCTGCGGCAAACCGCCGGTTTTGTGCTGAAAAACAACGAAGATCTGGCTGCCATGGACTTGGAGGCCGATCCGGAGCCCAGTCACACCTGCACCTGCGGCGGCAGCTGCGGAGGACATCATCATGACTGAGCCCGGGGTCTACCTGGAAAAGCTCTCTGCCTTCTCCCGGATTCTGCGCATGGAGGGACTGGCTGTCAGCCCCAAGGAAACCGAGGACGCCGGGCGGCTGCTGATCGCCCTGGGTCTTGCCGACCGGGAGCAGGTAAAAACCGCCCTGCGGACGGTTTACGCCAAATCCCGGGAGGAGCAGCTGTCCTTCGACCGGGCCTTTGACGGCTTTTTCCTCTCCGAGGAGGCCATGCGCCGCCAGGCGAAGGAGGCCATGGAGCGGGAGCAGGAATTGCAGCAGCACCAGCAGGAGGCCGAGGAGGAATTGCAGCTTTCCGGTAAGCCCATGGACTTGAGCGACGAGCAGCGGCAGACCTATGCCGCCATGCCCGAAGAAGCCCGGCAGCGGCTGCGGAATTTCATGGAAAAGTACCGGGGCACCGCCGAGCGGAATCCCCAGCTTTACAGTGAGTTTATTCACTCGGTCTTTGCCAAGACCCTGATGGAGCAGCAGATGCTTCTGGAAAACGCCGGGGCGGGAGCCCAGGCCCTGGATCCGGAAATCGGCATTCTCTACCGGGACATTTCCGAGTTCAAGGACACGGAGATTCCCAAAGCCATCGATCTGATTCAGAGTGTGGCTCGGCAGATCAACGGGGAGCTTTCCGCCAAAAGGCGAGCCGGAGGCCACACGGGAAAGCTGGATTTCCGGCGCACCATCCGGAAGGGACTGGAAACCGGCGGCAGCTTCTACCGGCTGCGCTACCGGAAAAAGCGGGCCCATCGGCGGCATCTGGTGCTGCTGTGCGACGTTTCCGGCTCCATGGTGCAGTTTTCCGAGTTTGCCCTCCGGTTTATCCAGAGCTTAAATCAGGTTTCCGACAATTCCCGCACCTTTCTGTTCTCTGAAGCCATCACCGAGGCGGATGCCTTCCAGCTGCAAAATATGGATTCCTTCCGCTCCTTTGTCCGGGATTCCGGAATTTACGGCAAGGGCACGGACTTAGGCACCGCCCTGGAATATCTGTGCAGCCGCCGGCCGCCGGTGCTGAACGGAGCCACCACTCTGCTGATTCTGTCGGACACCAAGACCATCGACCAGTCCCGGGCCCTGGCGGCTCTGGGGGAGGCCAAGCGGCAGGCAGGCCGGGTGATTTTCCTGAATCCCATTCCCAAGGGGAAGTGGAAGTATGTTCGCAGTATCCAGAGCACGGCTGCGGTGTGCCCCATGGTGCCATGCAGCACTCTTCAGGAGCTGGCTTCTGCCTGCCGGAAGCTGACGGTGCAGTAATTACATAATTTTATACTGAACTCCAATTAAAATCTTTAAAAAAGATTTTAATTGCCTGAAGGGCATGGAGTTCATATGAGACTTGTTTTGTGATTTCTTTCCTTATAAATCACAAAACTGGCAGCGCCTTCAGGCGATGCCTTCCTGATTAAAATTAAGATTTTAATCAGGAAATAGTATTAGGGGGTGCCCGGTGGGCACCCCCTTTTTTCTTACATAAACCAGGTCAGCGTCTGACCGCCGTAGTCGAAGCAGCCGTCATTCTTTTCTTTCAGAGGTTCCCTAATTCTCCGCAGTCTGAGTTTCCTCGGTCACTTCAGCAGCTTCAGTTTCCTCTACGGCCTCAGTTTCCTGTGGTGCCTGGGTCGGCTGGGTGGTCTGGGTTTTCTGGGCCGTTTGGGTGGTTTGGGTGGTCTGAGCCGCCTGGGTGTCTTCCTCATAGTACCAGCCCACATGGTTGGGGATGTTGGGATCCCGGTCATAGCGGAAAACCGTGCGGATCAGGGCGTACCAGGGTCTGGGGTTATTCTGCCCGTCGTAGCGCCAGGCGGTGCCGTAGGGCTGGGAGCCCACGAAGTTCATTTCGCAGTCCGGCTTCAGAGCTTTGAAACGATCCTGCTCCTCCTGAGGAACCCGGGATTTGGGATAATACATGGCGCACAGATTCTTCAGATTTAGCTTGTCCAGAGGGGAAAGATCCGTCACCTTGGTGTAGCTGATGTTCAGATATTCCAGGTTTTCACAGCTTTCCAGCCCCTCTACGCTCTCAATATATTCGCAGAAGGCCGCTTCCAGCACTTTCAGATTCTTACAGCTGCCGAAGGGCTTCAGATCGCTGATCATGGAACCGGAGACGATCACATATTCCAGGCTCTTCATGCCGGAGATGAAATCGGAGGCTTTCAGGTACTCGTTGTGGCCGATGTCCATGAACCGGGCATCTTCGCAGTATTTCAGGTTGCCGCAGTTGGTGTCCACCAGATCGTAGACCGCCCGGATGACCTGGGCGTCGGTCAGGGTGGTGCCCCGGCCGAAGGAAATCCGCCAGACCACCTTGGTCTGATCCCGGTACTCGTCCCGGAGTTTGGCCATTTCCTCGTTGGAGATCTGGCAGTTTTCCAGCACGAAGCGCTTGCAGCCGGGCAGGATATCCAGAGCCAGCCGCACCTCCGGCAGACCCTCGTCGCCGATCTTCACATTCTGAATGACGATTTCCTCATCGGCGGTGGAGATTTTCTTGCCGAAGAAATCGAAGGTGTAGTCAATGACCGCATTTGTGGAGGCTTGCAGAAGCTTCACGTCCTCCTTGGAAAGCTGACTGCTGCCGTTGGCATCGGTGAGATTCAGATTTTCCAGATTTGGCAGCATGGGAAGCTTCTCGGCAGCCTCCGAAACCTGTTCGGAGGTCATGGTGGACAAATCCATTTCCGTGGCATTCTCAGGGTAATCCTCCCCCAGAATGGTGACGGTGTAAGTAAAGCTCACCTCCGGGAACTGAGCCCGCAGGCCCTCGATTTCCTCCAGGGTCAGCTCAGTAGTGTTCAGCGTCACGCCGGTCAAATCCTTCAGATGGGGAATATTCTGGGTCAGGGTGCCCAGGTCAAAGTCTCCGGGCTCCAGGGTCAGCTCGGCGGTGTCCGGCTCCACGGACAGGCTTCCCAGGCTCACCTGATAGGTAACCTTCACCTCCGGTAGCCGGGCGCAGAGCTTTTCCAACATGTCGTAATCGGTGCAGCCGGTGGCGTCCACCTGGCGCAGCTTGGGGAAATAGGTTTCCATCAGCCCGATGTCCGTATCCGTCAGGGTGGTGACGGTCAGAGACACGGAATCGCTGGAATAGGCCCCGTTCTGGAAGGGCACGTTCCAGAGAATTTCGCAGTCCGGCAGCAGCTGGTGGAGCTGGTCGTAGTGGGCAAAGGAAATATTTTCCTCCTGCAGATCCAGGCTTTCCGAGTGAATGGGATAGGCCTTTCCCTCCACGAACACATGGTTGTCCCGGTACCATAAAAATCCGATGGCACTGGCAATGACCAGCACCAACACCAGGGCAACGATGATCAAAACGGTGATAAGCTTCTTGTGCATGATAATGCCTCCCGTTGGAATTTCACCGGGAAGCATACCACATTTTCGGCCTGAATGCAACTATTTCCCCCATTTTTCCATATGCGCCCACAAAAGACTCCATTTGTCCCCGGTTTTGGGATTGGTTTTGTCCGGGATCGGCGGCACATACACCACCTCGTCGCAGTTGCGCACCCGCAGCACCACGTCTCCGTCCGGCTCCCGGTACACCAGGCCGATGGCCCGGACGGTTCGGTTTTCCTGAATTTGGGAGCTGAGCTTGTGGGTGCGGCCGCTTCCGGAGCGAATTTCCGGCTCGATGAGAACCTCCATTTTGTCGCCCTTGCCGTCCCGGAGGGTCAGCCGGGTGGGTGTGCTGCCCTTCTTTTCCAGAGTCAGCAGCGTGCCCTGAATCTGCACCAGCTGGCCGCCCCGGCTGTCGTAATCGAGGGCTTCCTTGCAGCTAAGAACCGCAGGCAGCGGACGGCGCATGGTTTCCCCCGGCCGCTCCAAAGAAATCAAATCCAGGTACCGTTCGCCGGTTTCCTCCCGGAGCACACCGGTAACCTCCAGAGGCGTGCCTACCTGGATGCCCTTGGGGAAGGTGCCCCGGACGGAAATGCCGCCGGTTTCGTCCTGAACGTAAACGGTATTCGGGAAGGTGGTATAGGCATTGGTGTTCCCGCTGGAGGCGTAGCCTGTCAGCTGATATACCGTCTCCGGAATCCCGTTCCGGATTTCGGAAATGGAGGCAAACACCGGATCGTCACTGCGGTAATGAAGCACCAGTTCCTTCCGGAAGCTCCGGCGTTCTCCCTCCACCGCGGCCTGCACCCTGGCTGTCAGGCAAAGTTCTCCCGGCTCGTCCCATGTAAATTCACATTGATATTTTCCTGGGGAAGCCTTCCGGAATCGGTCGATTTCTTCGTTTTCCCGATACAAAACCGCGGTTTCCACGGTCATTGGCACCGGCTCCCGATTGTAAAGTGTCAGCTCCACCGTCACGGGCTTTCCGGCGGTGGGCTCATCTTCCAACGTACGCAACCGGTCAATGCCCATGTCCGAAAAGGTTTCCACCCACACCGGGGCGGAAATGGCCACATCCCCGTCGGCCTGGGTCACCCGGAGCAAGTAATAGGGATAACCGGCGGGCAGGGAGAGATTCCACTCCCCGGCGCTTTCGGCAATTTCCCGGGCGGCCAGCACCCGGCCGTGGATGGTCAGCACCTCCACCTTTCCCACGGTGCCGTCGGTGGGATCGGAAAACCGGGCGGCGAGCTCCATGGTCTCCGATTTTCCCAGGAATCCTCCCATATCCACCCCGTTCAGCTGAAATTCCATGCGAAGATCGCTGTCCTGGGTTGCATAGACCCGCCGCCGACGCATAGCCTGCAAAAGGGTTTCTTCTGACAGCTTTCCCGCCAGAACCACCGTCCGGGCAGACCCAAAATCCGGGTCATAGCAGTAGCTGCCCGCGGTGGGTGCTAAGTGCCAGCCTGCGTCCAGGGCCTGAAAATATTCGTAAAAATACTCCGTGTCCCGCTCACCGAAAACCTCCATCAGCTGCATGACCCGGTCATAACGGGAATCATGATCCCGGAAGCCGTCGAAGGTTCCAAAGGCCTTTCCCGGGTGGTTGAACTGGTTGACGGACTGAGGCGCGTCCTCCAGGGCCGCCAGGTACGCTTCCAGATTCGGCAGCCGGTCTCCCGTCTGCCAGCCGGAGGTGCCGAAGGTGTTGATGTGGCCCAGGTTCCGATCCTCGCCCCAGGACATTTCGTAGCCGAAAATGGCCGCAAAGTCCCCACCTGATGCCGCTTTCGCCGCCCGCTTGCCCTCCGCCCAATCTGAGCTCAGGGTGCTTCCGTCGGCATCGATGGCTCCCGCCTCGGCGTTGGCAAAGGAATCGCTGTGGTCAGTGATGGCGAAGAAATCCATGTTTTCTTCCCGGGCGCTTTTGGCGTAGATTTCCTTGGGGCTGCCCCAGCCGCCGGACAGGGCTCCGTGATTGTGGAGCTGACCGGCATAGTGATTCCAAAGAAAGTCGGTTTCCGGCACTTCGGCAACGGACTGGATTTCCTCCGCGTAGAATACGTCATCCACGATCACGCCGGTGAGTTTGGCCCGTCCCGGGGCCCAATCGTCCGCCTCCAGGGAGAAGGTGTACGCTTCACCCGTCAGCTGTCCGTCCTCGGTGATCTCACCCTCAACGGATATCCGCAGAGCCTCCGGAGCCGCGTCCAGGCCGCATTCCACCAGCGGCAGCTCCCCGGTACCCGCTGGCTCCAAGTTGGTTATCAGGAAGGGCGCACCGGTGGTGCCGGTGATTTGCAGAATGTCCCCAGGTTCGGCGGAAATGCCCTCCGGCAGGGTCAGCACCGTGCCGCCGGCGCCGTCCTGGAGAACGATCCGGCCCTCCCGGGCCCAGACCACCGTGCCCCGAATCGTTACGCCCGCCACGCCCGGCATCATCTGCGCCAAACGGCCAATCGGCGTAACGGTGAGCGGCTCCTCCAGGGGCAAAAGAGGCTCCGTTTCCGGCGCTGGGTGGGTTCCTTCCGGTTCCGTAGGCTCGGTGGCCGGAAGAGTCTCGGCTTCGGCGGTTTCCGGGATTGTCTCGGTAGGTTCCGGGATGGCAGGCAGAGTCTCGGCGGCCTCCGTGACAGCGGCAGGCACTGTCCCGACCGCTTCCGTAGTCTCCAAAACCGGCAGCGGTTCCTCCGCCCGGGCGGGCAGAGCCCATGGGATGCCGACCAGGGTCAGCACGAGAAAAACGCAGATCAGCCGTTTCACAAAATCCCCTCCCGTTCTTTCGTTTCCTCCCGATTTGGCGAAAATTCAATCTGTTTTGATATTACTTTGGGCAAAATCCCTTGTCAAGGGGGAACGACGAATTTAGCGAAATCAATTAGAAATTTGTCGAATTCACCACAAACCGGCCGGGACTTTTGCCGGATTCTTCCGGTTAGCGGAGAGGAAATTCCGGGAAGAGGGACGAAAATGTTACATATTGCTATATTTTTATCGATAAACTGCAATTTTTATAGAAAAAGTAAACAAATTTTTCGACGGAAATCTGGCAAATCCATTCATGGAAAGTGACGAATGTCTCTGTTATAATAAACCTGGTTATCCGAAAAGGAACTTATCGTCAGGATAAGGATAAGGAGGTAAAACACACTATGCTGGACGCATCCTATTACCGCAAAACGGACGAGATCATTTCCCGTTATGTGCGGGATGCCAGATCCCTGATTCCCATTATGCAGGACATCCAGGCGGAGTACCGCTATCTGCCCCCGGAGCTGCTGAGCTATGTGGCCAAGGAAATCGGAATCACCGAAGCCAAGGCCTACTCCGTGGCCACCTTCTATGAAAACTTCTCTTTTGAGGCAAAGGGCAAGTATGTCATCAAGGTCTGCGACGGCACCGCCTGCCATGTCCGTCATTCTACCCCCGTGCTGGAGGCTCTGTGGAAGGAGCTGGGGCTGAGCAAGAAGAAACATACCACCGATGATATGATGTTTACGGTTGAGACGGTGTCCTGTCTGGGTGCCTGCGGTCTGGCGCCGACCATGATGGTCAACGACCAGGTGCACCCCTCCATGACACCGGAAAAGGCATTGGCACTCATCGAGGAATTGAGGGGGAAAGGCTAATGATTAAGACGGTTGAGGAACTGACTCAGGCCCAGAGCGCGGCCTGCGAGGATATCAAGCACTATGACTGCCGGATCCTGGTTTGCTCCGGCACCGGCTGTATTGCCACCGGCTCCCATAGAATTCACGAGCTTTTCTGCGAGCTGGTGGATCAGACCGAGGGCGTGGAGCTGGTATTCTCCCCCTGCGGCGGTCAGCATGAGGGCGAGGCGGTAGGCGTAAAGAAGACCGGCTGCCAGGGCTTCTGCGAGCTGGGCCCCCTGGTGCGGATTCAGAAAAACGGCAGAGTCATTCAGTATGTCAAGGTTCAGCCTGAGGACTGCAAGGAGATTCTGGAAAAGAGCGTCATCGGCGACGAGGTCATTGAGCGGCTGCTCTACAAGAAGGGCGAAGTGACCTACGTCCAGCCCGAGGAAATTCCCTTTATTGCCAAGCAGACCCGGATCGTTCTGGAAAACTGCGGCAAGTTCGACGCCGAGTCCCTGGACGAATATCTGGCCGCCGGCGGCTTCTCCGCCCTGAAGAAGGCCATGTTCGAGATGACCCGGGAGGGCGTGGTGGACGAGGTTGACAAGTCCGGCCTTCGGGGTCGGGGCGGCGGCGGCTTCCCCACCGGCCGGAAGTGGAAGCAGGTTGCCCGTCAGAAGGAGCAGGAGCGGTATGTGGTCTGCAACGGCGACGAGGGCGACCCCGGCGCCTTTATGGACGGCTCCGTTATGGAGGGCGATCCCTTCAAGCTCATCGAGGGCATGATGATCGCGGGCTACGCCGTCCGGGCGGAGAACGGCTACATCTATGTCCGGGCCGAGTATCCCATGTCCGTGGCCCGGCTGAAAAACGCCATTGCCCAGCTGGAGGAGCGGGGTCTTCTGGGCGACAACATCCTGGGCACCGACTTTAATTTCCATATGCACATCAACCGGGGCGCCGGCGCGTTCGTCTGCGGCGAGGGCTCTGCCCTGACCGCCTCCATTGAGGGCAATCGGGGTATGCCCAGAACCAAGCCTCCCAGAACCGTGGAAAAGGGTCTGTGGGAAAAGCCCACGGTGCTCAACAACGTGGAAACCTACGCAAACGTGCCCAAGATCATCTTGCAGGGCGCGGATTGGTTCAAGTCCATCGGTACCCCCGGAAGCCCCGGCTGCAAGACCTTCTCTCTTACCGGCGCCATTGAGAACACGGGCCTCATCGAGGTGCCCATGGGCTCTACCCTGCGGGAAATCATCTTCGACATCGGCGGCGGTCTGAAAAACGGCGCGGAATTCAAAGCCGTGCAGATCGGCGGCCCCTCCGGCGGCTGTCTGACGGAGGCCCACCTGGATGTGCCTCTGGACTTTGACTCCGTGAAGAAGTACAACGCCATCATCGGCTCCGGCGGCATGGTGGTCATGGGTCAGGACACCTGCATGGTGGAGGTAGCCCGGTTCTTCATGAGCTTTACCCAGCGGGAATCCTGCGGCAAGTGCACCCCCTGCCGGGAGGGCACCAAGCGGATGCTGGAGATTCTGGAGCGGATTGTGGGCGGTCAGGGTCAGCTGGAAGACCTGGACACCCTGGAGGAGCTGGCAAAAATGATCCAGACCATGGCGCTGTGCGGCCTGGGCAAGTCTGCCCCGCTGCCGGTGCTGTCCACCCTGGCTACCTTCCGGGACGAGTACATCGAGCACATTGTGGACAAGCGGTGCCGGGCCAAGCAGTGTACGGCTCTGCGGCGCTATGTCATCAATCCCGCCTTCTGCAAGGGCTGCTCCAAGTGCGCCCGGAACTGCCCCGTCAACGCCATCTCCGGCGTTGTCAAGAAGCCCTACACCATCGATCCCAATAAGTGCATCAAGTGCGGCGCCTGTAAGGACAACTGCGCCTTCGATGCCATTTATGTGGAAGCATAAGGAGGGGAAATCATGGGAACGATTACGATTAACGGTAAAAAATACGAGTTTACCAATGAAAAAAATGTCCTGACCATCATCCGCAACGCGGGCATTGAGGTCCCCACCCTGTGCTATCAGCCGGAGCTTTCCATTTTCGGCGCCTGCCGTCTGTGCACGGTGGAGGACGACCGGGGTCGGTGCTTTGCCTCCTGCTCCGAGGAGCCCCGGGACGGCATGGTCATTTTCACCCACACCGAGCGTCTGCGCAAGCACCGGAAGCTGATTGTGGAGCTGCTGCTGGCGGCGCACTGCCGGGACTGCACCACCTGCGACAAGCACGGCAAGTGCAAGCTTCAGAAGCTGGCCTATCAGCTGGGCATCAACCAGGTGCGTTTTGAAAACCACCGGGAAGTCATGCCTGTGGACTTTTCCTCTCCCGCCATCGTCCGGGATCCCAATAAGTGCATCCTGTGCGGCAACTGCGTCCGAGCCTGCACCGAGCTTCAGGGCATCGGTGTGCTGGGCTTTGCCCACCGGGGCACCGACGCGGTGGTGACCCCCGCCTTCGACCGGCGGATGGCCGCTACCAACTGTGTCGGCTGCGGCCAGTGCCGGGTGGTGTGTCCCACCGGCGCGCTGACCATCCACCACAACATGACCGAGGTCTGGCAGGCTCTGGGCGACAAGAACACCCGGGTGGTTGCCCAGATCGCCCCGGCTGTCCGGGTGGCGCTGGGCGAGGCCTTCGGTCTGCCCAAGGGAGAAAACGCCATGGGCAAGATCGTGGCGGCTCTTCATCGGATGGGCTTCGACCAGGTCTTTGACACCAGCTACACCGCCGACCTGACCATTATGGAGGAGTCCGCGGAATTCCTGGAGCGGGTAGGGAAGGGCGAAAAGCTGCCCCTGCTCACCTCCTGCTGCCCGGCCTGGGTGAAGTTTGTGGAGAATGAATTCCCGGAGTACAAGGACAACATTTCCACCTGCCGTTCGCCTCAGGGCATGTTCTCCGCGGTGCTGAAGGAATACTACCGGGACGAGAAGCACGCCCAGGGCAAGAAGACCATGGTAGTCTCCATTATGCCCTGTACGGCCAAGAAGATGGAGGCCAAGCGGGAGGATTACCGCACCTACGGCGAGCAGGATACCGATGCGGTGCTCACCACCACGGAGCTGATCCGGATGATCGATGCCCACGGCATCAATTTTGAGGCTCTGCCCAGCGAGGCCTGCGACATGCCCTTCGGCATCGGCTCCGGCGGCGGCGTGATTTTCGGCACCACCGGCGGCGTCACCGAGGCGGTGCTGCGCCGGCTGTGTGACGACGAGGCAGGCCCCTCTCTGGATGCCATTGCCGACTGCGGCGTCCGGGGCGAGGAGGGCATCCGGGAGTTTGTCGTTCCCTACAAGGGAATGGAGGTCAGAATGTGTGTGGCCTCCGGCCTGGAAAACGCCCGGAAGGTACTGGACGCCGTCAAATCCGGCGAAAAGAGCTACCACTTCATTGAGATCATGGCCTGCCCCGGCGGCTGCGTCATGGGCGGCGGTCAGCCGATTTACGGCACCAAGGCAACCAGAGTTACCACCCGTCGGGCGGGACTCTACGCGGCGGACGGCAATATGGCCATCAAGAAGTCCAATGAAAACCCGCTGATGGACGTGTTCTACAACGGCCCCTTCAAGGACAAGACCCACGAGCTGCTCCATACCAGCCATCACGAATAATCCGATGTAAGCGGAACCGCCGCCGGGGTCTTCCCGGCGGCGGTTTTTACGTCATATGTATTGTCTTTACGAACCATCGACACGCACTGGTGCGGGAACACCCCCGGGAGCTGTCTCAAAATAGCAAAGAGCCCAAATAGAACAATGTCATTGCGAGCCAGTGCTCACACTGGCGTGGCAATCCCCCCGATTTTCAAACATCTACGTTAGGAAATCTTGGATTTTACGCCTATCCGGGGGATTGCCACACCAGTGACATCGGTCACTGGTTCGCAATGACATTGTATATTTTGGCTATGTTGACCCATAGGGGCACTTAACGAGACAACCCCTGGCAAAAATCTCTGATTTTTGACTGAGGGATTGTAAAACTGCGCCCATTGAAAGTGCCCAGAAAAATGGAAGTTCTGATTCCCTCAGCCCCAGTGCGCACACTGGGCGGAGAGAGCTTATTTTTACCCTCTCAGTCACTTCGTGACAGCTCCCCCAAAGTGGGAGCCAAGGGGTGCGCAGCCCCGCAATAACACCCATATCCGGAGTTTTCCTTGACTTCCGTCCCGAAATGGACTATCCTATCAGAAAAAACATAGGAGATATATATGAATTTTCAGACTACACCGTCCCGATTCCGGGAATTGGGACTGACAGGCATCCATACGGATGACGGCTTCTGGATGGGGGAGAAGCCCCTGGCCGATTTGCTGCTGGAAAAGGATATCCGCACCTTCCCCAACGACCGGGGGGAAATGCGGGAATGCGCCCTGTTTTTTGACGACTGGCACCTGTATGCCGTTCCGGGCGGGGAAAACTGGGTCTACTCCCTGGTGAAGCTCCGGGAGCAGGAATTCGATGCTGCCCAGGGGCGCATCGGCGATGGGGATACCCCTGGGGTCACGGTGAGCTTCATCGACTTCCGGGTGGAGATTTTCACACGGTGTCTGACTGAGCCGACCCTGGAAAACCGCCGGGATATGAATCGGGAGATCAACCGGGTGGTTTCCTTCCGGGGGCAGGGGCACCACCCGGCGCTGAAGGCCTATTTTGAGAAAACCGAGGCTCAGGGGTCTTATCTCATCGCCTGGGAATATGTGCGCAAAATCGCCTCTTTGGCGGAAAACGGCCGGATAGCCCTGCCGGAAATCTTCCGGCAGAAGCCGGAGGGGAGAATTCTGGAGTTTCTGGCTTCTGTGAATCGCCGGGCGGGACGGAGGGTTGCCGACCGGGAGAATATCTATCTGCGTCATGGGGAACCGCTTTCCGACTGCGAGGTGCTGGCGATTCTGGCGGCGTTTACGGCAGACTTCTCCCTGCCTGCTTTCGCAGCGGAGGTGCAGTTTCACGCCCGTTTTCTCACATCCTTGGCGAAAATCCCCATTCCCGGCCTGGGTCGGTCGGTTTACGACAGTGCCATCCGTGCAGATTTGACAATCGATGATGGGGAAATGGAAGGGCCGACCCCCTACCACCGGGAGAACAGCCTTTGGGTGCGCCGCCAGGCGCGAGCCCATCCGGCGGCGGCAGAGCTGTCTTTTTGTCCACATGAAAGTCTAAAATGAAAACAATGTCATTGCGAACCAGTCCGCAGACTGGTGTGGCAATCCGTTTTCCCTTTCCTAATTCTCTTTGTGAAAGTCCCTCTCCGTTCTGACGGAAGGTAGTTGCTTTCACTTGGTTCTCGGAATATCCGGGGGATTGCCACACCAGTGACGTCGGTCACTGGTTCGCAATGACATCTCTTTTTTCGAGGCTATTGAAATTATTAGAACGCAACTCTAAAAATCAAGGCAATGGCGCACAGCAAAATGGCAAGCGGCACATACAGGAACCTTCCCAGGTTGTACCATAGCTTGCCGTGGGGCTTGTCGGTGCCCAGATTGATCGCATCCAGCAGCTCCTTCCGGGGCAGCACATAGAACCAACTGACCGCACCCAGGGTAGCGCCGATGGGAATGATGTAAATGGATACCAGATCCATCCAGGGACCCCATTTGGAAATCGGCTCCATAAACAGGCCGAAGCCCAGACAGCCCACTGCCAGAATGCCCAGCACCACCAGACGGTTCAGCCTGGGGAACCGATGCAGAAGGGATTCGGCCACGGCCTCGAACATATTTTGCAGGGAGCTGACCCCGGCAAAAATCATGGCAACATACAGAATGATCGCAAAAAGCCGTCCCAGGGGAATGCCCTGCAAAATTTCCGGCAGGGTCACAAACAGCAGTCCGGGGCCTGCTCCGGCATCCAGCCCATAGGCAAAGCAGGCGGGCAGAATCACCAGAGCCGCAACCAGCGCCGCCACGGTATCAAACAGGGCGGTGTGCCGGGCAGCTCCCACCACATCCTCCTGCCGGGACAGGTAGGCACCGTAGACGATCATGCCGCTGCCGGTAATGGAAAGGGAGAAAAAGGCCTGCCCCATGGCCTGAATCCAGACCGTCGGGTCGGACAGATATTCCCACCGGGGGGTCAGCAGGAACACATAGCCCGCTGCCGAGCCGGGAAGCAGGGCCACCCGGATGGCCAGAATCAGAAAAATCAGGAAAAACAGGGGCATCATGACCTTGTTGGTTTTTTCAATGCTCTTTGCGCCCAGCAGCAGGGTCAGCAGGGTGCCGCAGACCACCAGAATATGGTAGGGAACCACGGAAAAATCCCGACCGGAAAAGTCGGAAAACCAGGCGGCGGTGTCCGCCGTCAGCAGAAGGCCGGTGAGAGAATCCACCAGCGCCTTGAGCACATAGCTGATAATTACTGCGTAGCCGATGGCAATGCACAGGGAACCTGCCAGAGGCAGCCAGCCCAGAACCTTACCCACCTTGCCAAGCCCCCGGCTTTCCCAGGCGGCCTCATAGGTGCCAAGGGTGCCGGTGCCCGTGCGCCGACCCATGGCAAATTCCGCAGGCAGGGCTACGCAGCCGAACAGGGCAACAAACAGCAGATAGATCAGCAGAAACGCGCCGCCGCCGTTGGAACCCATTTTGTTGGGGAAGCCCCAGACGTTTGCCATGCCTACGGCAGAGCCCACCGAGGCCAGAATGAAGCCCCAGCGGCTGGCAAAGCCCGGATGTTTGGATGAATTCATGGAAATCCTACCTTTCTCATACCTCATAACAAAGCACATGCCACTGCCCGGAGGGGAACCAGCGGGCAATGACATGGCTTTTCGTATTTTATCGAACGGATTTTGCGTATTCCGTCGGGGTAATGCCGAATTTTTCCTTAAACTGCCGGGAGAAGTGGTGCACGGTGGAATACTGGAGCTCCGCGGCGATCTCCGTGAAATTCAGGTTGTTTTCCCGAATCATCTGCTTGCTTTCCTGGAGCTTGATCCGGCGGATATATTCGCCGGGGGAAATTTGCAGATTCTTGTGGAACAGAGCCGTCAGATAGCTGGGGCTTACGTCCACCTGCCGGGCAACCAAGGGCACGGACAGCTTCTCCCGGATGTGGGAGGAGATGAACTGCTGCGCCTGGCGGATGATCTCGTTTTCCGAGTGCACCGCGTTGGCGGTTTGCAGCTTGCCGCCGGTGGGGGCGGTGGTTTCCCGCAGGAGCAGAAGCAGCAGCAGATTCAGCTGGCACAGGATAATGTCCCCGGACAGAGCGTCCGTGGTTTCCTGCTCCCGGAGCATATTCTGGAGCAGAGTCACCGCCTTCTGGGGGGCGGTGAATTTCCGGTTCAGCAGGGCGTTCAGCTGGTTTCCACGGGAGGCAAAGGAAATGGTTACATACCGGGGGGCAACGCCAATGTCGGCGTACTGCATATGCCACTGACCGGGGCCGTAAATCACCAGGTCGCCCTGCTTCAGAAGCAGATCCTGGCCTTCGGCTACGGAGTGCAGCGAACCCTGATCCACATAGGTCAGCTCCGCCATGGGGTGGGACTCCCCGGGAAACAGGAAGCCCTGTTCCTTTTCCTGGTAGAAGAAGGTGTACACGTCATCCACCTGGAGCTGGCGATCGATCTGAGGCTCGGAGAAATTCCGGGTGCCAACCTTTTCCGGGGGCGTGGCGGCCCAGAGCAGGGCGTCCGCCTGACCGACAAAGGGGGTGATGATGAAAAGCACCCCCGGCTTGATGCACACGGATTTATCCAGATAGTAGTCCTGGAAGTTTTCCCCGTCCAGGCTTACGGAAAGCACGCTGGAGCCGGAACCGCCGGCTGCCCAGGTGTCGGAAAGGGCGCGGAAAATCACCGCGTTTTCCTGGGAAAGGGGAAAGGGCGTGACTGCGTTTTTATCAAAACCGCCGGTGCTGTGGGAGCGTTCCGGGGGAACGGTGCCAAAGCCCTGGAAGGTAACCTGATTCAAATTCCGGATCATGGGCATTTTCCTCTCAAAAAAATAACAGGGTCTTATCTGACCCTGTTATTATACATAAGATAGTTGAAAATGGCAAACGTTTTCCCGAAAAAACACCTTTGTATTTTTACACGAAAGTGGGAGCCTTTTTTTGGTGTTAACGCTGGTATTCAAATTCCAGGTCGTAAATATCCACGGTGTCCCCGTCCTGGATGCCCATTTCCTCCAGCCGGGCAAAAAGCCCCGCTTTGCGCAGCAGCCCGTCAAAATGGTTCCGGGCCTCATAGTCGTCGAAGTTGATGTTCTCCACCATCCGGCTGAGCCACTCGCCGGTGACCATCCAGGTGCTGCCGTAATGCTCGATCTCGAAAGCGGTGGGATCGGCGGGAGCGGAAATTTCCTCCACATACTCCGGCTCGTAGATGGTGACGGGGGGCAGCTCCTTGAGCTTCCGGGCCACCACCTGCATCAGCTGACGGGTGCCCTGGGTAGTGCCCGCGCTGATTTCGTACAGTTCGCAGCCCGCCTCCTTGGCGGCGGAGCGCAGCCGTTCCAGGTTGTCGCTGTCCGGGGGGAGCAGGTCGCACTTGTTGGCGGCCACGATCATAGGCCGGTCGCCCAGGTCTAGGGAGTAGTCCTGGAGCTCCTGGTTGATGGCGTGGAAATCCTCCACCGGATCCCGCCCTTCGCTGCCGGATACGTCCACCACATGGACGAGCAGACGGCACCGGTCGATGTGCCGGAGGAAATCGTGACCCAGGCCGGCGCCCTCGGCGGCGCCCTCGATAATGCCGGGGATATCCGCCATGACGAAGGACACGCCCTCCTCGACGTAAATCACGCCCAGGTTGGGGAACAGGGTGGTAAAGTGGTAGTTGGCGATTTTCGGCCTTGCGTTGGAGGTAACGGAGAGCAATGTGGATTTGCCCACGTTGGGGAAGCCAACCAGACCTACGTCCGCCAGCAGCTTCAGCTCCAGAATCACGTCCCGCTCCTGACCCTTCAGGCCGGCCTTGGCAAACCGGGGCACCTGCCGGGTGGGGGTGGCGTAGTGGGCATTGCCCCAGCCCCCACGGCCGCCCCGGGCAATGACAAAGTCTTCGCCGGTGGACATATCCACGATGATCTGGCCGGATTCGGCATCCCGGACGACGGTGCCCCGGGGCACGTCGATGACGAGATTTTCACCCCGTTTGCCGGCCATTTTCCGTCCCATGCCGTTGACACCGGCGGATGCCTGATACTTGCGCTTATAGCGGAAGTCCAGCAGGGTGGACAGGTTGTCGTTGACGTGGAGCACCACGCTGCCACCATGACCGCCGTCGCCGCCGTCGGGGCCGCCGGAGGCAACGTATTTTTCCCGGTGGAAGGCCACGGCGCCGTCGCCGCCCCGTCCGCCGATGACCGTAATGCGAACCTTATCTACAAACATAGCATTTCCCTCCATGTTCTCGGCGGGTGACACAGAAAAAAGAATCCAGTATGCGTTTCGGAAAAACTGGGGCAACCTCATCCGGCTCTTCGAGCCACCTTCCCCTCCCAGGGGAAGGCTTTGATGTGCGGATTGCCACACCAGTGACATCGGTCACTGGTTCGCAATGACAGCCTGTCCTTCGGCTTTCCGCATATATGCCGGGCGGTCAATGGCCGCCCCTGCATTCTATTCTCTTTTCTCTGCCACCCAATATCGGTGAATTTTCTGAAAAAAGAGCCGCCGCGGTATGTGCGGCAGCTCTTTGTCATTATGCGCTTACTGCTCAGCGTAAACGGAGCACTGACGGCGATCCTTGCCCAGACGCTCGAACTTGACGGTACCGTCAACCAGAGCGAACAGGGTGTCATCCTTGCCGATACCAACGTTGGTGCCGGGATGGATGTGGGTGCCTCTCTGACGAACCAGAATGTTGCCAGCCAGGACAAACTGACCGTCAGCACGCTTCACGCCCAGGCGCTTGGACTCAGAGTCACGGCCGTTCTTGGTGGAGCCGCCGCCCTTGTGGTGAGCAAAGAACTGAATACCAATCTTCAGCATGGTGTTACACCTCCAAAACTTCGATATAATCAGGATAATCGTCCCGCAGCGAACAGAGGTAAAGCATCATTCCGGCAAGCACTGCCTGAACGGTTTCCTCTTCGTCGCAGGAAACGGGAAGGGTCAGGGTGATACGAGCCTGCTCGTCCTTGACCCGAACCTTTGCCTTGGCACCGCACACATCATTGATGGTGGCCTCTGCCATGGCAACCGCGGCGGATACGGCGGCGCAGACAATGTCCTTGCCGGCCTCCTCATAGCCGCTGTGACCCGAGATGCTGAACCCGGTAATCCGGTCGCCCTCGGTGTGAAATTCGCATCTTGTCATAAATTACAGAGCGATCTTGGTGATTTCGACCTTGGTGTAGGGCTGACGATGGCCGATGTGGCGCTTCTCGCCCTTCTTGGCCTTGTAGCGGATGATGTCCAGCTTCTTGCCCTTGCCGTTCTTCACGACCTTGGCTTCCACAGCGGCACCCTCGACCACGGGAGCACCGATCTTGGTGTTGTCTCCGTCCAGGACGGCCAGAACCTGATCGAACTTGACAGTGGACTCTGCCTCGGCGTTCAGCTTCTCGATGAACAGGACGTCGCCCTCAGCCACGGTGTACTGCTTGCCACCGGTAACGATAACTGCTTTCATTTGTTTCACCTACTTTATATTGTGTAGTCTCGCTTTTGAGGCGCGGGCATTTGGACGCACCGACTTAGAGCCCCTTCAATGCGGCTCGAACATTTTACCATTCAGAAAGAAAAATGTCAAGAAGAATTTGGGAGTTTTTATTGCCTTTTCTCCACAAATTTGCTATACTGTCTGAGAAACGGGTAGGGCAATCTGCCCGAAAGCCGGGAGGCGGAGAACATGAAGTCAAAAACCTGGCTGGCGATTCTGGGAGCCGGTCTTCTGGTGTGCCTGGGGCTGAGCCTGTGGCTCCTCCGGCCTGGGAAGGCGGCGGGACAGGCTCGGATTGAAAGCTTCGGGAAAACGGTGAAAACCGTGGATTTGCGCGTGGATCAGGAATTCACCGTCACCGGGGAAAACGGCGGGGTGAACGTCGTCACCGTCCGGGACGGAAAAATCGCCGTGACCCAGGCAAACTGTCCGGATCACTACTGCGAAAAGCGGGGCTTTTGCGCAGGCGGCACGGACATTGTGTGCCTGCCCAACCGGCTGGTGATTCATTTTTTAGGCGCGCAAACCGTAGACACCCAGGCCGGATAGCCTTGTCTCCGCCGGGAACCTGTGGTATAGTGAAAGTAAGACTCACGGCATATTTTCGGAGGTGAATGTATGAAAATTCAATTCATCGGCGCCGCCCATGAAGTCACCGGCAGCTGCACCCTGCTGGAGGTGGGAGGCCGGTTCTATCTGGTGGACTGCGGTATGGAGCAGGGGGCGGATATTTTCGAGAATGTGCCCCTGCCGGTGAACCCGGGGCAGATTGAGGCGGTGTTCCTGACCCATGCCCATATCGACCACTCGGGTATGCTGCCCAAGCTGTGCAAGGACGGCTTCTCCGGGGCCATCTACGCCACCGAGGCCACCTGTGACCTGTGCCGGATCATGCTGCTGGACAGCGCCAACATCCAGCAGTCCGAGGCGCAGTGGCAGAGCCGGAAGGCGGAACGGGCAGGTCAGCCCCCGGTGGAGCCGATCTATGACGTGAACGACGCCCAGGCCGCCATTCGGCTGCTGCGGCCCTGCCAGTACGAGGAGATTCTTCAGGTGGCCGAGGGCATCGTCCTCCGGATGAACGACGCGGGACATCTGCTGGGCTCCGCTTCCATTGAGCTGTGGCTGACCGAGGGCAAGGAAACCCGGAAAATCGTTTTCAGCGGCGATGTGGGCAACACCAATCAGCCCATTATCAACGACCCCAAGCCCATTGCGGAAACGGAATACCTGGTGATCGAGTCCACCTACGGCGACCGGCTCCATGAAAAGGACACGGCAGATCCGGTCGTGGAATTGGCCGGCTATATCCAGAAGGCTCTGGATCAGGGGGGCAACCTGGTGATTCCCTCCTTCGCGGTGGGCAGAACCCAGGAAATGCTGTATGCCATCCGGGAGATCAAGCAGCGGGGTTTGATCCACGGCCACGACCGGTTCCCGGTATATGTGGATTCCCCTCTGGCAGTGGAGGCCACGGGAATTTTCCTTCAGTGCAGCCAGACGAACTTTGACGAGAAGACCCTGGCTCTGGTTCGTCAGGGCATCAACCCCATCTGGTTTGACGGCGTGACCCTGTCCGTCAGTGCCGATGAATCCAAGGCCATCAACTTTGATAACCGGCCAAAGGTGATTCTGTCCGCCAGCGGTATGTGCGAGGCCGGCCGGATCCGGCATCATCTGAAGCACAATCTGTGGCGCGGGGACTGCATCGTTCTCTTTGTCGGCTACCAGGCCGAGGGGTCTCTGGGTCGGAAACTCCAGAACGGAGCCAAAAGCGTCCGGCTCTTCGGCGAGGAAATCGCGGTGAACGCGGAAATCGCCACGCTTCATGGCACCTCCGGCCATGCCGACCGGGACGGACTGCTCCGCTGGCTGGCAGGCTTTACGGAAAAGCCCAAGCTGGTATTTGTGAACCACGGCGACGAAACAAGCTGCGAGGCCTTCCGGGACACCCTGAAAAAGCTGGGCTACCGGGCAGAGGCTCCCTACAGCGGCACGGAATTTGACCTGCTCACCGGCAAGAGCGTGACCCTGACCCAGGGGGTGCGAATCAACCGGGCGGCTATCTTCAAGGGCAGCCAGCGGGCAAAGCAGGTCTACGAGGATCTGCTGGCCGCGGCGGAGGCACTGCTTGCCCTGGTACATACCCGCAAGGGCTGCACCAACAAGGACAATGCCAAGCTGGCCTCTCAGATCCGGGCGTTGACGGAGAAGTGGAAGAAATAGGGAAAAACCGTGGCAATCTCCCGGATATCCCAAATCCCTCAATAGAATCAGTAGGGGCGGCCATTGGCCGCCCGAGGCTCCCCTTGCTGACCAAGGGTGGTGCTCCGCGCAGCGAATCAAAATTGAAATGATTGCCAGTGGCAATCATACCATAATTTATGCTGTCATGGCCGTCTCCCGCAAGGCCATGACTGAGGGGATCAGAACTCCGCCTTTCTGAGCACTTCCGATAAAGCACGGTTTGACAATCCCTCAGTCAAAAATCAAAGATTTTTGCCAGCTCCCTTTACACAAGGGAGCCGGGGGTGCTCCCGCACCAGTGCGTCTTTCGATGCTTCCCGGAAGAACCGGGTGATTGCGAACCAGTGACATCGGTCACTGGTTCGCAATGTCACTGTGTTCCGATAAAAAACGACGTGGCCTTCCGGTCACGTCGTTTTTGCGTAATCTTATTTCTTCATCAGCGGCGCGCCGGTGTGCCAGGCCTGACCCACCTTCTGGCCGATGGCGTAGTAGCCGCTGCGGAACTGGTCAAAGACAAAGGCGTTCAGCTTGGTGGGATCCACCTTGCCCTTTTCGTCCAGCACAGTTTCGTCCACAAGAACCCCCACGATCTCACCGAGGACGTGGTGGCCGTAAACTTCCTCCCTGTCCTCCACGACCCTGCATTCCAGGGTCAGGGGGAACTCCTGGACAATGGGAGCGTCCACCTTTTCGCTCCTGACGGCGGTCAGTCCGCTCCGGGCGAACTTGTCCGGCATTTTGTTGCCGCTGGCAATGCCGAAGAAGTCGGCGGCCTCTATGTGGGGAATGTCCGCAACGCTCAGGGTGAAAGCACCCCGCTTTTTGATATTTTCTGAGGTTTTATGGTCTGCGCTGATGTTGAGAGAAACCATATTTTCGGCGCAGATGCCGCCCCAGGCCATATTCATCACATCCACCACATCGCCGTCGCCATAGGTGGCGATCATCAGCACCGGCATAGGGAACAGATAGGGATTGACACCCAGTTCTTTTTTCATAAATAACAACCTCCGTTTCGGTTTGGGATTGACTTTACTCGGTCATCCTGCTATCATAATAGCATACATCGGAGAAAATACAAGTACTGTCAATTAAGATAGGTACTATCTAAAAAGGAAGTGTAAAACGTGGGCTGTATGGAAAGTGTCATTCGAAACGCAAGCTTTGCCGATACCGGCTTTAGCTACACCATGTCGCTAATCAACGGCAAGCATAAAATGGTGATTCTATATTGCCTGATGGAGTTTGCGCCAGTGCGGTTCAACGAGATGAAACGGTACCTGGGCACGATTACGGACAAAACGCTCAGCAGCAATCTCAAAGAGCTGGAGGCTGACCGGCTGATTGTGAGAAAAGAGTTCCCGCAGATTCCGCCGCGAGTGGAATATTCCTTGACTGAGCGGGGAAAGTCGCTGATGAAGGTTCTTGACCAGCTGTGCATCTGGGGAGAGGAAAACCGCCTGACAGACTGACCGGTGCTTCACGGAATCCATAGTAAAAAACGACGTGGCCTTCCGGTCACGTCGTTTTTGGCAAATATAGAAGCTTAGGCCTTTTCCAGAGCCAGGGTTCTGGTGGTCAGGTCGCAGACCTCGGCAGGTCCAAAGTACTGGATGGCACCGGGGTAGGTGAAGCAGGTTTCCACAGCCCACTGGTCTCTGTGCTCGGCAAAGTAGGTGAAGGGCTTGCCGTCCAGCTCTACCAGAGCCTTGCGGATGACGGGCTTGTCCTGACCGTTTCTGCGCTCCATGTTCATCATCTTGGTGATGGGCATACCGCCTGCCACCCACTCCTCGGCGGGCTTGGACAGGTTGGAGACCT
>CAKTOH010000022.1 GCA_934589705.1 uncultured Oscillospiraceae bacterium
GTCATCTCGTTCTCATTGACGATGAGGCCGCCCTTCTTGTTGGTCTCCAGGCCGGGGGTGGTGGAGCGGATCAGGGGATTGGGGCTGGTGCCCAGAGCCATGATCACGGTGTCCACATCCAGCACAAACTGGCTGTCGGGAATCTCCACAGGGCGGCGGCGGCCGGAAGCGTCAGGCTCGCCCAGCTCCATGCGGACGCACTTCACGCCGCAGACCCGGCCATCCTCGTCGGCCACGATCTCCACAGGATTGCACAGAGTCTTGAACTCGATGCCCTCCTCCTTGGCGTGGTGCTGCTCTTCCTTACGGGCGGGCATTTCGGCCTCGCCACGGCGATAGACGATGTACACCTTGTCGGCGCCCAGACGCATGGCGCAGCGGGCGGCATCCATAGCCACGTTGCCGCCGCCAACCACGGCCACCGCCTTGGAGCGGATGACGGGGGTGTCGGAATCGGAATTGTAGGCCTTCATCAGGTTGGTACGGGTCAGGTACTCATTGGCGGACATGACACCCTTCAGGCTCTCGCCGGGGATGTGCATGAACATGGGCAGGCCCGCGCCGGAGCCCACGAAGACGGCCTTGTAGCCCATCTCGAACAGCTCGTCGATGGTCAGGACACGACCGATGACCATGTTGGTCATGACTTCCACGCCCTGGGCCTGAAGCTTGGTGACCTCATTTGCCACGATAGCCTTGGGCAGACGGAATTCGGGGATACCGTAAACCAGCACGCCGCCGGCGGTGTGCAGAGCCTCGAACACGGAAACCTGATAGCCCTTCTTGGCCAGATCGCTGGCGCAGGTCAGGCCGGCAGGGCCGGAGCCAACCACGGCCACCTTGATGCCGTTGGAGGGAGCCTTCTCAGGCATGGCGTTGACGTTTTCCCGATACCAGTCGGCAACGAACCGCTCCAGACGGCCGATGGCCACCGGCTCGCCCTTGATGCCACGGACGCACTTGCTCTCGCACTGGGTCTCCTGGGGACACACACGGCCACTCAGCGCCGGCAGGGCGTTGGTGGAGGTGATGACCTCATAAGCGGCCTTGAAATCCCGCTCACGAACCTTGGCGATGAACTCGGGGATGCGCACGTTGACGGGGCAGCCCTCCACGCACTTGGGGTTCTTGCAGTTCAGGCAGCGGCCCGCTTCCTCAACGGCCATTTCCTCGGTATAGCCCAGGGTGACTTCCTGGAAATTCCGGGCACGAACCAGAGGCTCCTGCTCGGGCATGGGAACTTTCTTCAAAGACATATTAGCCATTTTCCCGTTCCTCCTTACTTGATGAGCGCCTTGCCCATGGCTTCCATGCGGCAGACGTGATCCTTGGCAACCTCTGCCTCCCGGTCACGGTAGGTGCCGTTGCGGCTCATGAGCTCCGCGTAGTCCACCTTGTGGCCATCAAACTCAGGGCCGTCCACGCAGGCGAACTTGGTCTCGCCGCCCACGGTAACACGGCAGCCGCCGCACATACCGGTGCCGTCCACCATGATGGGGTTCAGGGAAACCATGGTGTGCACGCCGAAGGGCTCGGTGGTCTTGCAGACAAACTTCATCATGGGCACGGGGCCGATGGCCAGAACCTCATCGTACTGAATGCCGCTTTCCAGCAGAGCCTGGAGCTTGACGGTGCCGAAGCCCTTCTCGCCGTAGGAGCCGTCGTCGGTCATCAGGTACAGGTTATCCGCGCAGGCACGGAACTCGTCTTCCAGGATGACAATGTCCTTATTCCGGAAGCCGATGATCACGTCCACGATGGCGCCGGCCTCCTTGAAGGCACGGGCAGCAGGCAGAGCAATGGCGCAGCCCACGCCGCCTCCCACGACGCAAACCCGCTTCTTGCCCTCCACGTCGGTGGGCTTGCCCAGGGGGCCAACGAAGTCCCGGATGTAGTCGCCCTCGTTCAGCTCTCCCAGAGCCTTGGTGGTGAAGCCCACCTTCTGGAAGATGATGCTGACAGTACCCTTCTCACGGTCGTAGCCGGCGATGGTCAGGGGAACACGCTCGCCCATCTCATCGATCCGGAAGATGATGAACTGACCTGCCTTTGCCTTTCTGGCAACGAAGGGGGCCTCGATGTCCATCAGGGTGACGTTGGCATTCAGCTCCTTCTTACGCACGATTTTATACATTTCTGATCCGTCCTTTTCCTTTTCAGAATGGTGAATAACGATATTTGGTTTTTCCACCCAAACACCTCCATTATAACGGATTTCGTCACATTTGTCAAACGATATTGAACGGTTTTGTAAGGATTCCATAAAGTCGGCCCGGGCCGACAGCCAGTGCGTGCATGGCTGGTCTGTCAGCGTGATACCTTTGGGTACCGCTCGGTATCGTTCTGTTTTCAGAGCAGAAACAAAAAACGTACTGGTGCGGGAGCACCCAAAGGCTCCCTTGTGTAAAGGGAGCTGGCTCGCGCGTCCCCCGCAAGCGCGAGACTGAGGGATTGTCAAATTTGCATTCACATGGAGTGCCCAGAAAGAGGAAAGTTCTGATCCCCTCAGCCCCAGTGTGCGCACTGGGGCAGCTCCCCTTGGTCAGCAAGGGGAGCCTTTTGCTCCCTTTGCACAAGGGAGCCAGGGGTGCTCCCGCACCAGTGCGTTTTTCGATAGTTCTCGGACACTTGTGGGGGATTGCGAACCAGTGACGTCGGTCACTGGTTCGCAATGACAGTGTTCCGTTCCGGTGCGCACAAATGGGGGCGCATTACGCCATTATTAGCCCTTTCCTGCCTGTTTTTCCTCTTCCGGAATGAAATCCAGAACGATCTCCTTGAGCCGGGTGCGCAGCTGAATGTATTTGACCCCGGCGGAGTCCATCATCCGCTTGGAAGCCAGGGTAGAAAGAGAATCGGCGTACTTGTCGGAAAGATAATACACTTCCTTCACGCCGCTCTGGATAATGGCCTTGGCGCACTCGTTGCAGGGAAACAGCGCAACATACAGCTTACTGCCCCGCAGGTCCCGGCCGTTGGCGTTGAGCACCGCGTTCAGCTCCGCATGGACAACGTAGGGGTATTTGGTGGCGCTGCCCTCCCGATCCCAGGGATATTCGTCGTCGGAGCAGCCCTTGGGCATACCGTTGTAGCCGGTGGAAATGATGATGTTGTCCGGGGAGACGATGCAGGCGCCTACCTGGGTGTTGGGATCCTTGCTTCGTTTGGCCGCCAGCATGGCAATGCCCATGAAATACTCGTCCCAGCTGATATAATCCGCTCGTTTCATACTCGGTTCCTCCCGCGCTGATGGCTCCCTTGTGTAAAGGGAGCTGGCAAAAATCTCTGATTTTTGACTGAGGGATTGTCAAAATAAGAAAGTTCTGATCCCCTCAGCCCCAGTGTGCGCACTGGGGCAGCTCCCCTTGATCAGCAAGGGGAGCCTTTTCTCCAGTATAGCAAAAAAGCGAACCGGCAACAAGTACCGGTTCGCAATTTTTATCCGAAAATATTCTTCAGATTGTCGATGAACTTTTTCCTTTTGGGGGACACTTCGATGGTGCCGTCCAGCTTGCGCAGCAGCTCCTTCTGCTCCCCGGTCAGATGGGTGGGAGTCTCCACCACCACGGTGAAGCGCTCGTTGCCCCGGCGGCGGGAATTGCCCACCTCGGGAATGCCCTTCTCCCGGAGAATGAACTCCCGGCCGGTCTGAGTACCCTCGGGCAGGTCAAAGTCCACCTTGCCGTCCAGGGTAGGCACCTGAATGGTGGCGCCCAGTGCCGCCTGGGTGAAGCTGATGGGCACCTCACACAGCACATCCGTGCCCTGACGGCTGAAGATGGGATGCCGCCGGATGAGAATTTCTACCAGCAGATCGCCGTTGGGGCCGCCGTTGGCACCGACGCAGCCCTCGCCACGGACACGGACGCTCTGTCCGGCGTCCACACCGGCGGGAATTTTCACCTTCACCCGATTGGTGCGGCGAACCTTGCCCTTGCCCTTACAGGTGGTGCAGGGGGTCTTGATGATCTTGCCCCGACCGCTGCAGGCGGGACAGGTGGTGGAGGACTGCATCTGCATACCCATGAAATTCTGTACCGTCCGCACCTGACCGGTGCCGTGGCACTGGGAGCAGGTCTCGATCACGCCGTCGGCAGAGCCGGAGCCGTGACAGGCGGGGCAGTTTTCGATTCTGGGGGTAGCCACTTCTTTTTCACAGCCGAAGGCGGCCTCCTCGAAGGTCAGCTCCAGCCGGGCACCTACATTTTCGCCCCGGCGGGGGGCGTTCTGGGTGCTGGCACGGGTTCTGCCACCGCCGCCGCCGAAGAATTCGCCGAAGATGTCGCCTAAGTCGCCGAAATCTCCGAAGCCGCCGAAGCCGCCGCCGTAGCCGCCGGCACCGGCACCGAAGTTGGGGTCAACGCCCGCAAAGCCGAACTGGTCGTACTTGGCCTTCTTGTCCGCGTCGGAGAGCACCTCATAGGCTTCACCGATCTCCTTGAATTTCTCCTCGGCGGTTTTGTCCCCGGGGTTCCGGTCGGGATGGTATTTCATGGCCAGCTTCCGATAGGCCTTCTTTATATCATCGGCACTGGCGCTTTTGTCCACGCCCAGTACCTCATAGTAATCACGTTTATTTTCAGCCACAGATATTCACCTCGAAACGATTTTGCTGTCATTGCGAGACAGTGCGCACACTGTCGTGGCAATCCCCCTGTCATTCCGGCCGATGCGGTAAAGTGTGCTCTTTACCGGGTATCCGGGAGATTGTCACACCAGTCTGCGTACATGAAGGTATGTTTGCTACTGGCAATCATTATGGTTTTAGATTCGCAATGACAATGCTATAAGGATAGCCCTCGGAATGACCGGGGGATTGCCACACCAGTGACATCGGTCACTGGTTCGCAATGACAAGCGTTGTACGATAGCTCCCGCAATGACACAGTTGAATAGCACCCAAGGGGCGGCGTGGGCCGCCCCTTGCAGTGTTTTCTTTAGTCAACAGACTCGTAGTCCGCGTCAACCACGCCGTCATCGCCGGGCTGATTGCTCTGGGCACCGCCCTGAGCACCCTGTGCGCCCTGCGCGCCGGTCTGCTGATACAGCTTCTCGGATACCGCGTAGAAGGCCTTCTGGACTTCCTCGGTAGCGGCCTTGATGGCGGCTACGTCATTGCCCTTGTTGACTTCCTTCAGCTTGTCGATGGCAGCCTGGATGGAAGCCTTCTCGGCAGCGTCGATCTTGTCGCCCAGCTCGTTCAGAGTCTTCTCGGTCTGATAGACGGTCTGGTCGGCGGCGTTGTGAGTGTCCACCTCTTCCTTCCGGGCCTTGTCCTCGGCGGCGTACTGCTCGGCGTCCTTCACAGCCTTGTCGATGTCCTCCTGGCTCAGGTTGGTGGAAGCGGTGATGGAGATGTTGGCCTCCTTGCCGGTGCCCAGATCCTTAGCGGAAACCTTCACGATGCCGTTGGCATCGATGTCGAAGGTGACCTCGATCTGAGGCACGCCACGGGGCGCGGGAGCGATGCCGCCCAGCTGGAACCGACCCAGCGTCTTGTTGTAAGCAGCCATTTCCCGCTCGCCCTGAAGGACGTGCACCTCAACGGAGGTCTGGCCGTCGGCGGCGGTGGAGAAGATCTGCTTCTTCTGAACGGGGATGGTGGTGTTCCGGTCTACCAGACGGGTGAACACGCCGCCCATGGTCTCAATGCCCAGGGACAGGGGGGTTACGTCCAGCAGCAGGATGTCGTTCACATCGCCGGTGAGCACGCCGCCCTGAATGGCAGCGCCCACGGCCACGCACTCATCGGGGTTGATGCCCTTGAAGCCTTCCTTGCCGGTGATGTTCTTCACGGCATCCTGGACGGCGGGGATACGGGTGGAGCCGCCAACCAGCAGCACCTTGTGAATGTCGGAAGCGCTGAGGCCTGCGTCGGACATGGCCTGACGGACAGGCTTCATGGTGCGCTCGACCAGATCGGCGGTCAGCTCGTTGAACTTTGCCCGGGTCAGGGTCACGTCCAGGTGCTTGGGGCCGGTGGCGTCGGCGGTGATATAGGGCAGGTTGATGTTGGTGGAGGTCACGCCGGACAGCTCGATCTTGGCCTTCTCGGCAGCTTCCTTCAGACGCTGCATAGCCACCTTGTCGCCGGCCAGGTTGATGCCCTCGGCCTTCTTGAACTCGTCCACCAGGTAGTCCATGATTCTCTGGTCGAAGTCGTCGCCGCCCAGATGGGTGTCGCCGGCGGTAGCCAGAACCTCGATAACGCCGTCGCCGATGTCCAGGATGGACACATCGAAGGTGCCGCCGCCCAGGTCGTACACCATGATCTTCTGCTCGGACTCCTTGTCCAGGCCGTAGGCCAGAGCCGCGGCGGTAGGCTCGTTGATGATCCGCTTTACATCGAGACCCGCGATCTTACCGGCATCCTTGGTTGCCTGACGCTGAGCGTCGCTGAAGTAAGCGGGAACGGTGATGACGGCCTCGGTAACGGGCTGTCCCAGATAGCTCTCGGCATCCGCCTTCAGCTTCTGAAGGATCATTGCGGAAATTTCCTGAGGGGTGTAGTTCTTGCCGTCGATGGTCACATGATAATTTTCACCCATGTGACGCTTGATGGAAGAAACGGTGCGGTCAGCGTTGGTCACAGCCTGACGCTTTGCCACCTGACCGACCATACGCTCACCGGTCTTGGAAAATGCCACCACGGAAGGGGTGGTGCGGTTGCCTTCGGCGTTGGCGATCACAACAGGCTCGCCGCCCTCCAGAACAGCAACACAGGAATTTGTAGTACCAAGGTCAATACCAATAATCTTTGCCATAATCATTATCCTCCTATATATTCATGAAAAGAATTTATAAATTTATTTTGCACTGCCTCGAATAACATATGTCATTGCGAACCAGTGCGCACACTGGTGTGGCAATCCCCCGGATATTCCGGGTTCCTGCCGACTTAGTTCGCAACCTGAACCATTGCGAACCGAACGACTTTATCGCCGATTTTGAAGCCCTTCTGGAAGACCTGCGCCAGGACGTTCTCACCCAGACTTTCATCCTCCGTGTGCATCACGGCGTTGTGCAGGTTGGGGTCAAAGGTCTCCCCCACCGCTCCGAAGATTTCCACGCCCAGACCGTTCAGAATCTTCACAAGCTCGGTCATGGTCATCTCCACGCCCTTTTTATAGGCGGCATCCTCGGTGGGCTGGTTCAGCGCCCGCTCCAGGTTGTCGTAAACGGGAAGAATCTTCGCCACCGCGTCGGCCTTGCCGTTTCCGTAGGCCGCGTCCTTTTCCTTGACGGTGCGCTTGCGGAAATTGTCATATTCCGCGGCGATCCGCAGGTGGGCGTCCCGCTCGGCGTTGTATTTTTCCTCCCAGGGATTTGCTTCGTCCTTCTTGACTTCCTGCGCCGCTTCCTCCTGAGGAACTTCCTCAGCGTTGGAAACCGGCTCCAGCTCTTCTTCTGTTGTCTTCTTTTCTTCTGCCACGTTCATTCCTCCATATCATTCGCCCTGAGGCGTTCCACTGTCTTTTTTCTCCGGGGTGGGCAGCTGAGGCTGCTCGGGCTTGGCGAACATCTTGGAAAGGCTCTCGGCAAAGTAGCTGAGCCTTGCCGTGACCTTGGCGTAGTCCATTCGGGTGGGGCCAACCACACCGATCATGCCCTGAAGGCCGTCACCGATGTCGAACTTTGTCATCACCACGGAGGTGTCCTTCAGCTCCTCGGATACGTTCTCCGGCCCGACAATGACCTTGGTGCCGTTGGTGTTTTCCATCACCGCGGGAAGGTTCGCCAGGGCGTCCTCATCGATGGAGGCCATGACCCGCTGAGCCTTGTCCACGTCCCGATACTCGGGAAGCCCCAGAAGTCGGGACTGACCGAACACGGCAACGTTGGGGCTTTCGCTGGCTCGCAGGGTCTCCTGAACGAAATCCACGATTACGGGAACCAGAGAAGCGGCACTGCCGGCCGAACGCATGACCTTATCCAGAAGCTCGGCGGTGATGTGCTCCGGCGGGATATCCGTCAGGGAGGCGTTGAGCACCGCGCTGAGGATTTTCAGGTCTGCGTCTCCCACCTCCAGGGGAAGCTTGATGAGCTTGTTGCCCACCTGCTCGTTACTGAGCATCAGCACCAGAATCACGCTGCCGGGGCCTGCCAGAATCAGGTCATACCGCTTGACGGTGAGCTGACCGCTGCGGGACGCGGCGGAAATGGCCGGAAGGTCCGTTGCCTGGGAAACCAGCCTTGCCACCTTCTCCACCATTTTATCCACACGCTGCATCTTTTCCTCGATGGCATTGTTAATGGATTTGGTTTCGTCGATGCTCAGCCGGTAGTCCATCATCAGCTCATCCACATACAGCCGATAGCCCGCGGCGGAGGGGATCCGACCGGCGCTGGTGTGAGGCTGCTCCAGATAGCCAAGAGCGGTAAGCTCTGCCATCTCGTTGCGGATGGTCGCGGAGGAGTATTTCATATCCGGAAGCTCCGTGATCGCCTTGGAGCCAACGGGCTCGGCGGTGCGGATATAAAGATCCACGACACTGCGCAGAACCTTCTTTTTCCGATCACTCAGCTCCATGTTTCCTCCTCCTTTTCCTTTAGCACTCCTTTCTCTTGAGTGCTAAGCACACTATACACCAGAGTGCTAAAAAAGTCAATGGGTTACTTTTGAATTATTCTTGAACATTTTGCCGGAGGACATACACATTATATAAAATAAACGCTCCCGCAAGAGCGGAAGCATTGCGGACTATCGAAAGCGTATGTCATTGCGAACCAGCGCGCACGCTGGTGTGGCAATCCGTTCCCCAAAGCCTTCTCCTGAGAGGAGAAGGTGGCTCGAAGAGCCGGATGAGGTCGCTGTCAAATTCTTGGGTAGTCCCGTACCCTGCATGTCATTGCGAACCAGTCCGCAGACTGGTGTGGCCCCCTCCGGGGATTCCCTCCGGTCACAATCAGTTTCCTTCGTTCCCCCTTGGCTCCCACTCCGGGGGAGCTGTCATGAAGTGACTGAGAGGGTAATAACACGCCCCTTCGGGGTACCTCTTCTATAGGGAGAGGCAAGTTGCCCTCATCCGCCCGCTACGGCGGGCACCTTCCCCGTGGGGGAAGGCAGGGGGAGACGGATTGCCACACCAGTCTGCGGACTGGTTCGCAATGACATGCGTTTATTAGGACACTCATTTCCTGGATAATTCCTTGGAAATTTCAAAAAAATCCTTGACTTTTTCGGATTCTTCCATTAAAATAAATCAGTCTGCGAACGCAGACAATCCTTACTCCCGGCGCGACCGGGGGTCAAAAGTCCAAAAGGAGGTGCAATCAACATGGCTAAGATCACCGGTAAGTATGAGGTGCTCTACATCGTCAACCCTACCCTGGGTGAGGAGAGCATCGCAGCACTTGTGGAAAAGTTCAAGGCAATGGTGGAGGCGGAGGGTACTCTGCTGAGCATTGACGAGTGGGGCAAGCGTCGCCTGGCCTACGAAATCAATGACCTGAACGAAGGCTACTATGTTCTGATGAACATGGAGTGCAAGCCCGAGTTCCCCGCAGAGCTGGAGCGTGTGATGAAGATCACCGAAGGCGTTATGCGCTGCCTGACCACTGCAGTGGAGGCCTGATATGCTCAACCACATCGTTATCATGGGTCGCTTGGTTCGTGACCCTGAGCTGCGGCGCACCGGAAGCGGTGTCGCTGTGGCGAGTTTTCGCGTAGCTGTTGATCGGGACTTTGTGCCCAAGGATGGCGGCGAAAGAAAGGCGGACTTCATTGACTGTGTCGCCTGGCGGCAGACTGGAGAATTTGTCTCCAAGTACTTCACCAAGGGACGCATGATCATTGTGAATGGCCGTCTCGAGATGCGCGATTGGACCGATAAGGACGGCAACAAGCGTACCTCTGCTGAAATCGTAGCGGACAATGTCTACTTCGGCGACAGCAGACGTGACAGCGAGAGCGGCAATTCCTCCTACAGCAATAACAGCTATGGCGGAAATAACAGCAGCAACAGCTACAGTGCTCCCGCTCCCAGCTACGGCGGCTATTCTGCCCCCGCAAGCGCTCCCGCGTCGGATTTTGCGATGCTGGAGGATGATGACGCTCAGCTGCCCTTCTAACAACGAACTTTTCTGCAAAAAACTTACAAGGAGGGAATTTCCATGGCTAACGAACAGCGTATGCGTCCCCGCAAGCGCAAGAAGGTTTGCGCGTTCTGCGTGGATAAGGTGACCGCTATCGACTACAAGGACACCGCGAAGCTCCGCCGTTACCTGTCCGAGCGCGGCAAGATTCTGCCCCGCCGTACCACCGGTACCTGCGCCGCTCACCAGCGTGACCTGACCACCGCCATCAAGCGTGCCCGTCAGATCGCCCTGCTGCCCTACGTCGCTGACTAAAAGGTTATCACGCCCGGAAGCAACCGCTTCCGGGCGTTTCCTTTTCTGGGGAAACCCTGCTTCTATCTGGGCATTTCCGATAGAACCATCCATAGCAGGCCGAAAGATTGTGACTGGCTTCCGGCGATGCGGCCGGGGGGTTCTTAGGGGGGCGGCTTTTCGGCAGCGCCCCCTAAGCCGGCTTCTTATCAATGTTCTTGCCGGGACAAGAACATTGCCTCCGGAGGAACCAGCGCCGAAGCGTTTATGGAGTGTGGGAATATACGGACAGGCTTTGACTTCAAGGCGTTTTCCTTTTGTGGAGATATTACAAAAAATTGCGAAAAACTTTTCCCATTTCGCCCTTGCTACCATAGGGAGAATATTGTATAATCAAGAATCATAATAGGTTTTGCCTATTGATAACACTTAAATGGCACCACCTGCCTGCCATTTTCCCGTGATCGTAAGACCATTGGACACCCTGCCGGATGCCCGATGGTGTTACGATGACGAAGGGAAGGCTGGCTTCGTGCCGGAAAGGAAGAATCATATGGATAACAAGCGTATTTTTACCGACGAGGAGCTGCACTATCTGCGGCTGCTTGCCCGGCAGTACCCCACGGTGGAGGCCGCGGGCACGGAGATCATTCGGCTCAAGGCCATCCTGAATCTGCCCAAGCCCACGGAGCACTTCATGTCCGATATTCACGGCGAGCATGAGGCGTTTCTGCACATTCTCAACTCCGGCTCCGGCGAAATCAAGGAAAAGCTGGAAGAGCTCTTCGCCACCTCCATGACCCAGCGGGACATGAACGACCTGGCGACCCTCATCTACTACCCCACCTCCAAGCTGGCGCTGGTTGCCGACGAGGAGGAGAACCTGGACGAGTGGTACCGGCTGACCATTCATCGACTGGTTGACCTGTGCCGGTTCGTCTCCACCAAGCACACCCGCTCCAAGGTTCGCACCTACATGGATCCGGACTACGAGACCATTCTCGATGAGCTGATTCACCTGGTGGAAGAGGGGGGCTCCCGGAAGGATCAGTACGAGAACATCATCGACACCATCATCCAGATCGGCCAGGCGGCAGACGTGATCCGGGCTATCTGCCAGGTCATCAAGTCCCTGGTCGTGGATCAGCTGCACATTGTGGGCGATATTTTCGACCGGGGCCCCCGGGCGGACATCGTCATGGACAGCCTGATGTCCAGCCGGAATGTGGACATCCAGTGGGGCAACCACGATGTTTTGTGGATGGGCGCGGCCTCCGGCTCCCGGACGCTGGTTGCCACGGTGCTCAGCAATTCCATCCGCTACAATAACCTGGACGTGATCGAGACGGGCTACGGCATTTCCCTGCGGCCCCTGTCCATTTTCGCCAACGAGGTCTATAAGAATTCCAACACCGACCAGTTCAAGGTCAAGCTTACGGGCACCGATGCCGACCAGTACACGGAAAAGGACAAGCTGCTCTCCGCCCGGATGTACAAGGCCATTACCATTATCCTCTTTAAGCTGGAGGGTCAGAAGGTTCTGCGCCGTCCGGAGTTCGGCATGGCCGACCGGCTGCTGCTGGATAAGATCAACTACACCGACAAGACCATCACCCTGGGGGACAAGGTCTATCCCATGCTGGACTGTGACTTCCCCACCATTGACCCCGCCGACCCCTACACCCTGACGGAGGAGGAAAACCACGTCATCAACCAGCTGACGGACTCCTTTGAAAATTCCGAGAAGCTTCAGCGGCACATCCGCTACCTTTACTCCAAGGGCGGGCTGTACAAGGTCTGCAACGGAAATCTTCTGTTCCACGGCTGCATTCCCATGAACGACGACGGCAGTCTCATGACCTTCACCATCGGCGGCAAGGAGCGCAGCGGCAAGCGGTTCCTGGACTACGCCGAAAAGACCGCGAGAAAAGCCTACTATGACAAGCGTGGCTCGGAAGAGCGGCAGTTCGGCATGGACTTCCTCTGGTGGCTTTGGGCAGGCCGGAACAGCCCCATCTTCGGCCGGGATCGGATGACCACCTTTGAGCGGCGGTTTATCGCGGACGAATCCACCTGGGTGGAGCCCAAGAACGCCTACTACACCTACTACCAGGATCCGGCGGTCTGCGAAGGCCTTCTGAGGGAATTCGGCCTGGAAGGCGAGCACTGCCATATCATCAACGGCCATGTGCCCGTGAAGGTGCGCAAGGGCGAAAGCCCCATCAAGGGCGGCGGCAAGCTCATCGTCATTGACGGCGGCTTCAGCCGGGCTTATCAGGCCACCTCCGGCATTGCGGGCTATACCCTGATCTACAACTCCCGGCACTACCGGATCGTGTCTCACCAGCCCTTCACCAGCAAGTGGAACGCGGTGCACAAGAACGACGACATCCGCAACGATTCGGAGATTTTCGAGAAAATGGAGACCCGGATGCGGGTGAGCCAGACCGACCAGGGCGCGGAGCTTCAGGATCGGGTGAATATGCTGATGATGCTGCTGGATGCCTACCGCACCGGCGCCGTCACCGAGGATCATAAGAAATAAGGTCGGCATGGCCGACCGCCAGTGCGTGCCACAGCCTTCCCCTCCGGGGAAGGTGGCACGGCGCAGCCGTGACGGATGAGGGCCTTGCTTCTCCTTATGGGAGAGGTGCCCCCGGAAGGGGGCGGAGAGGGCGTTTTTTACCCTCTCAGTCACTTCGTGTCCCCCAGAGTGGGAGCCAAGGGGAAAACGGATTGTGACCAGAGGGAATCCCTGGAAGGCCACACCGGTGACATCGGTCGCCTCCTCCCAATTACACGCATAAACTGTAGATTCTCCTGTAGGGGCGGCCATTGGCCGCCCGAGGCTCCCCTTGCTGACCAAGGGGAGCTGTCATGGCCGTCTCCCGCAAGGCCATGACTGAGGGGATCAGAACTTTCCTCTTTCCGGGCACTCCCTGTGAATGCAAATTTGACAATCCCTCAGTCAAAAATCAAAGATTTTTGTCAGCAGTACATTGTGGTATGACTGCCACCGGCAGTCATGGTAATTTTGATTCGCTGCGCGGAGCACCACCCTTTACACAAGGGGAGCCTTGGGCGGCCAATGGCCGCCCCTACTTCCGTAAACGGAAGTTTTCTACACAAAAAGTCCCCCTTCCGGTTTTCCGGAAGGGGGATCCTCTTTATACGCGCTTACGCAAAATCTCAGAACATACTGCGTTCCGTCTCCACGGCGTCGGACTCGGTGACCGTGTCGTAGTAGCTGTAGTAGACGGTAGTGCCGCTGTCGATGCCGGAGAGAATTTCCACATTCTCTCCATCGGACAGGCCGGTGGTGACCTCCACAGGGTTGGCAGGCTCCCCGGTTTTCTTGTCCTTGCCGGTGTAGACCAGGGTCTTGCCTCCCTCGTCCCGGAGGGCGGCCACGGGCAGGGTCAGAACGTCCATTTTTTCGTAGAGGGTCAGCTCCGCGGTGGTGCTCATGCCCGGAAGCATGTCGCTTTCCCGGGACAGGGTGATCTCCACGTCGAATTTGCTGCTGCCGCCGCTGCCGCTGCCGGTCTGGGCCACCCGGGTGACCTGACCTTCAAAGGTTTCGTCGGGCAGGGCGTTCATGGTCAGCTGGGCGGTCATGCCGGTCTTTACGCTGGCGATGTCCTTTTCGTCCACGGCAATGGTGACGGTCATCGTGTCCAGGGGGGTGACGGTCAGAAGCACGTCCCCGTCCAGACTGTACAGCTGGGTCTGGGAGCTGCCGGTGCTGCCGCCCATGGAGTAGCCGCCCATCATGCCCATCAGCCCGCTGAGGTCAAAGCCGGGCATCTGGGAGCCGCCGGAGCCGATTTTGACCAGGCCCAGGGAGCTGCTTTCGCCGTCCTTGGTGACGGTAACGGAAAGCAAGGTGTCGCCTGACCGGAAGCTTCCGGCGCTCCCCGCGGTAATGGTATCCGCCTGAACGCACAGGTTGGTGCTGAAAGGCTTGCCGTCCTTCCGGGCCCAGCCGTCGGCGGTTTTCACCAGTTCGTAGACTGTGGGATCCCAGTAGCCCACCAGTACGCCGTCACCCACGGACACCACCTTGAATATCTGGCCGGTGTAGGCGGCGTTCTGGAAATAGCAGCCGTCCTTATGCTTGGTGGCGGGACAGGGGTTGCTTGCCGAGGTGCTGACAATACAGCTTTCAATGCAGTCGGCCTTGTGGTGTCCTGCCTTACATTTGCCCACAGTGCTGGCACTGATACAGGATTCAATACAGCCCTGCTTATGAATATGAGCCGGGCACTGGCCGCTGACCGCGGACTCGGTGCATTTTTCAATACAGCCGTCATAGTGATACTTGGTTGCCGGGCACTTGTGCTCCTGGGTGGTCTCGATACAGGCCTTGATGCAGTCGGTGTGGTGAGCACCGGTTGCCGGGCAGTCTTCAGGATTTTCCGCGTGGGTACAGGCCATGATACAGTCGGTGAAGTGCTCACTTGCCGTGCACACGCCCTCGGAGGCGGCGTGCTTGCAGGCCTTGGGGCAGCCATCCTGATGACCGGAATCCGTGCCCTTCAGAGGACACTTGTCGTCGCCGGTGCAGGTCTGGGTCACCTGGCTCAGAAGCACCAGCCGGAAGTCCCCACCGTCGGCATTTAAGAGACTTGCGGTGAGTTCCTCGTCCTCGGCGGCCAGCAGATGGGTGCTGTCCGTGTCAATGCCGGAAACCAGGCCGTCGCAGGGGGCGGTAATGACGCCGGTATCCTGCCAGGTCAGAAGCTTCTGAAGCAGCTCCTCGTATTTCCGATGAGTTTCGGCCAGCAGCTCCCGCTGGGCGGTGTAGTCCGTGTCCTTCAGGGTGAAAAGGCTTCCTCCGGAGGACACCGTCTGTTCCAGACGGATATTCACCTGGGAAACGGTGCCGTTGAAGGCGGTGGCCAGCCAGGGATTGTGGATTTCCAGGGAACCGGAGCCAAGACCTTCCAGGGTGACGGTATCGCCTACGGCGTAGCCGTTGTCGGCGATGGTCACGGTCAGCTCCCCGTTCAGATTGGATTCCACCCGGCCGGTGACGGTTTTCCCGGAATCCAGGGTCACGTTAATGGAATCTCCCGGAATCAGCTGGGAGGAAACGGTCAGGGTGACGCACATCCGGCCGTCCAGGCTCAGAAGAGCCAGCGCCCCGTGCTCCACCAGCACCTGAGCCACGGAATCGCCGGGGCCCGCGTAAATGGCCTTCACCCGGCCTCCGGCAGGGGCGGTGACGGTGGAGGCGGATTTTTCATCGGAAAAGGTTTCCATCTGCTTTTCCACGGCAGCCATGGAAGTCCGGATTTCGGTGACAGCGGTGAGGGCGGAAACCTTGTCGATTTTCGCCACCGGGTCGCCTTTTTTGACCTCCTGGCCGTTTTTCACCAGGAATTCGGTGATTTTCACCTCCGCGGGCAGCTCGATGTCCTCGCCGTCCCCGGCTTCCAGGGTGCCGCCGCCCCGGACGGTAGCCTGGACGGAGCCTTCCTTGACCTCCGCTTCCAGCACGCTCGCCACCGGGCCGTCCTGGGCATCCTGCTGCCGGGCCAGGGCGGGCAGCATTGCCAGTCCTGCCACCACCACCGCCAGCACTCCCCACAGGATGTACCGGCGGACATTTTTCTTCTTCGTCTTGTCCATAGTTATCCTCCGTAGTGCAGCGCGTCGATGGGCTTCATCTTTGCCGCCTTATTGGCCGGGTACAGTCCGAAAACCACGCCGATGAGGAAGCAGAAGGCCACGGCCAGCATCACAACGCCCCCATCCAGGGCGAAGGAAATGCCCGCGCTGGCGGTGACTGTGGAAACCACCTGCAAAATGGCCCAGCTCAGGAAAATTCCCAGGCCGCAGCCCATCATGCACAGCACCACCGCCTCCATGAGAAACTGGGTCAGAATGGTGCCCCGGCTGGCGCCGATGGCCTTGCGGATGCCGATTTCCCGGGTTCGCTCGGTGACGGTGACCATCATGATGTTCATAATGCCGATGCCGCCTACCACCAGAGAAATTCCGGCAATGCCGCCCAGCAGAATGGAGAGCGTAGAGGTGATGGAGTTCATGGCCTCCTCCAGCATATTGGAGGAATCCACCTCAAAGGCATCCTCGTCCTCATCGAACCGCTCCATGAGGATCCGGGTCATGGCATCGGCGGCAGCGTCCACGTTGGAGCCCTCCGCCGCGGACAGGTAGAAGGTGGTCACATCGGTGCTGACGCTGTCCGTCAGACGGATGAGGGTGGAATAGGGAATATAGGCCATGAGGGTTCCGGAGGTAAGCATGGACATCATGGAGCTGGTGTCCTCCTCCAGCACCCCCACCACCTCAAAGGAAACACCGCTGAGAACCACCGTCTGGCCTACACAGTCGGTATAGCCAATCAGCTCCTTGGCGGCGGTGTCGTTGAGAACGCAGACATAGGTGCGGTTGTCCTGGTCGGCGGTCTTCAGCCACCGCCCCATGGAAAGCTGCAAGCCCTGGATATCGTAATAGGAGGGAGTGATGCCGTAAACGGTGACGGTATCGTAGTTGGCTCCGTGCTTGCCCACAAGAGAGGTGCTGGTGCGGGCGGAAATCCGGCCGATATCCGGCTCCTCCGACATCCAGGTGTTCAGATCGTCCAAGTGGATGGGCTTGCCCTTGTCGTCGGACACGGTGACGGTGACGAGACTGGTGCCCAGGTCGGACACCGCGGTGGTGACGGAATTGGTTGCGCCATTGACCAGGCTCACCAGCACCACCAGAGCCATGACGCCGATGATGATGCCCAGCATAGTCAGAGCCGCGCGCATTTTATTGGCACCGATGGAACGCAGTGCCATCACAAAAGACTGCATTACAGGCTCACCTCCGAAATCTGACCGTCCAGAATGTGGATAGACCGCTGAGCCTGCTTGGCAATGCCGCCGTCATGGGTAATGAGGACGATGGTATTGCCCTGACCGTGAAGCTCATGGAAAATGTCGATGATCTCCCGGCTGGTTTTGGAGTCCAGGGCGCCGGTGGGCTCGTCCGCCAGAATCAGCTTAGGCCGGGTGACGATGGCCCGGGCGATGGAAACCCGCTGCTGCTGACCGCCGGAAAGCTCCGTAGGCAGGTGCTTTGCCCGGGCGTACATGTTCACCCGTTCCAGAGCCTCCTTCACCCGCTCGGTGCGCTCCTTCTTGGGAACCTTCTGATAGATGAGAGGCAGCTCCACGTTTTCCTCGGCGGTAAGCTTGGGAATCAGGTTGTACTGCTGGAACACAAAGCCGATCTTTTCGTTTCGCACCTTGGCCAGCTGGTTTTCGGTGTAGCTTTCGATGGGCAGGCCGTCCAGCAGGTATTCCCCCGCGTCGGCCACGTCCAGGCAGCCGATGATGTTCATAAGGGTGGATTTGCCGGAGCCGGAGGGGCCGATGATGCTGACGAATTCCTGGGGGTAGATGTGCAGGTTGGCGTGATCCAGAGCCCGAACCCGGTCGTCGCCCACCTGATAATATTTGCACACGTCTTTCAGCTGAATCATGGCTCAGCCTCCCATGCCGCCGGGGCCGCCGCCGTTACCGCCGCCGGGTCCGCCGTTACCGCCGCCGGAGGGTCGTCCGCCGCCGCCGTTTCCGCCGCCCATGCCGGGGACGACGGTTACGCCGCTGCTCATTCCGCCGTTCATTCCGCCGGGCATGACCATGAAATCGCCAAAGCCGCCGCTGTCGGCCTCGGTGTAGTAGACGGTGTCTCCCTCGTTCAGGCCGGAGGTGATCTCCACATAGTCGTCGTTCTGCATACCGATGGTCACGTCCGTCCGGCCGGTGTAACGCTTCTGTTCCTCGTCATAGCCGGTGTAGACATAGTAGCTGGCGCTGTTCTGATGCAGGGCATCCACGGGGATGATCAGGGCGTTTTCCGTGCCCTCGATCCGCACGTCCACATTCGCGGTCATGCCCACGAGCATTCCCTCATCCCGGTCGAGAGTGACCTCGGCGGAATACCGGGTCACGCCGGTGGAGGTATCGGCTACCTTGCTGATGGAGGTGACGGAGCCGGTGAAGGCGTCGTCGCTGACGGAGCTGACGGTGATCTGCGCCTCCTGTCCCTCCTTCAGGGACAGAATGTCCGTTTCGTCAATGCTGATGGTGACGGTCATCTGCTTCTGGGGGTACAGAGTGAGGATCTGGGTTTCCGTCGCGGAGGTGGCGGTGTCCTCGTCATATTCCACGCTGGTCACCAGGCCGTCCTGGCTTGCCAGCACCGCCCCGTCCCGGTAGATGGTCAGAAGTCCCGTCAGGGTGTCCTCCAAGTCCTGCCGCTGGCGCAGCAGCGCGTCAAAATTCGCGCTGGTCTTGGTGTCGCTCAGGGTCATCAGGGTGGAGCCTGCGGTGACGTTGGCGTTTTCCTTGCAGGAAATGCTCTTGACCGTACCCACATAGCCGGTGACGGCTACGGGGGAATGGATGTACAGCTTGCCGGTTCCCAGGGTCTTCCCGGCGGCATCGGTGACGGTCACTTCCTCGTCCATGGCAGGGCCGTTGTCCGAAACCAGCACGGTGACGGTGCCCAGGGTGGCGCTTTCCACAGTGCCCTTCACTGCGGTGCCGTCGGGCAGGGTGACGGTGACGGTGACGGCGTCGCCTCTGGCGCAGCCGTCGGATTCAAAATCCACGGCCATGTAGCCGTCCACGCTCAGAAGAGCCAGAGCCCCGTTTTCGGTGACGCTGGAAACCACGTTGTCGCCTACTTTGGCGTATATCTTTTTCACCCGGCCGCCTACGCTGGTGGTGACGCTGGTGGAGGCGGTGTCGGACTTGGCGCTGTTGATTTTCTTATCCAGGGTCTTGATCTGATCCTGGGTGCTGCTCAGGGTGTCCACCACGGAAGCCATGTCCACCTTGGCAAGCAGGTCGCCCTTGGCAACCGTGTCTCCGGCCTCGGCGATGACCTCGTCCACCTCCACACCGGCGGGGACGGTCACGTCTTCCTCGTCCACCTGCTCCAGCACGCCGCTGCCGGAGACCAGGGTGTGGATCGTGCCCGGAGCCACGGTGTAGCTCTGCACGTCCTTCTGGGTAGCGGCGAACCGGGCATCCACGTTTTTGCGCAGATGGGAAACCACCATCACCAGAGCCGCGAAAATCACCGCGACAATGATGATCACCCTGCGCAGCCGCTTGCGCCTGCGCTGCTTCTTTTCCTGGCTGAGCTTGTCAAATAGCTCCTCGCCGGACTTTTGCTGTTCCTCCATAGGCTTTCTCCTAACTGTGTGAAGATAATGTTCACAAAAATGACACTGCTATTTTATATAACCTGTCAGGGACAATTGGAAAGAAACTGTAAACAAATTGGAAAAAGATTGGCAGATTCCGGAGAATACCCGGAAAGGAATGTCATTTTGTAACCAATTTTTCGGAAAGGAAAAAGCTAGGGAGACGGCACGGTACATCCGTGCCGGGGGCTTGCAGCGCCTTCAGGCGATGCCTTCCTGATTAAAATTAAGATTTTAATCAGGAAATAGTATCATTTCCCTCACTGGGTGCGCAAAAAGGGATTTCTGCCCCGGCAACGGATTGCCCGGATGGCAGAAATCCCTTTTTCTTATGGACGCGCCCGGTTTCCACCGGGGACGGCCGTGGCGGATGACAGCTTCTTCGTCCGGTAATATTCCTGTTTCCGGGCGTACATGGCAAGATCCGCTTCCTTGGTGAGCCGCTCCACGGAAAAATCCGGATGGTCGCTGGCAAAGGCGCACCCGGCGGAAATACTCAGCGTCTTCACCTTCGTCCCGGACCAGGCCGCCGCAAGCCCTTGCAGCGCCGACAGAATTTCCCTCGCCTGGGCTTGGGTCATCTGACCCAGCACCACGAACTCATCCCCGCCGATGCGGAAGAGTTTCCCCCGATCTCCCACTGCCTGGGTGATACATTGGGCAGCGCCGCATATCAGCTCGTCCCCCGCCTCGTGCCCCAGGGCGTCGTTGACCCCCTTCAAGCCGTTGATGTCCATGAGAAAGGCGGTCAGATCTTCCGGAACGGAATCCGCGTACTGCCCCAGGCACTCATGGTACGCCAGTCGGCTGAATACGCCGGTCAGAGGATCTACGGAGCTTTTCATGCGCTGCTCCATCAGCTTTTTGTCCATCCGAAGCTGCTGCGCCGTATAATACTCGTAAATCCATTGAAGCAGGATGCTGACAACGCCAAAGAGCGCCAGCAGCGCCACCAGGGCTTGCAGCAAAAAGACGGTGATATTTTGATGCAGGTCTTCGCTGACATCGATACCTTGCAGGTACAGCTCCTTGAAGATGGCCTTTCGCAGAAACAGGATGCACAGAATGCCCACCCCCACCGCGGTGGCTTCCGAATAGAACAGCCGCTTCCGGTTTCCGGACTCCTGCATGGCCGCAGGACAGTCGCACAGCGCCGACAACCGGTTCTTCACCGACTCCCGGGACAGACCCCAATGGACACCGCAGCAGGCGACCATCGCCAGAAGATAGGACAGCCAGTCCCGGAATACGGGATAGGAAAACAGATTCTCCAAAATCATTTGCCGCAGCATGGGAAAGCCGCAGCATAAGGCGGCGAAAACGCACAGCCCATGAAGAAGGGTGCTGGCAGCGGCAACCCCCGCAATACCCAGATAGACATGCCTGCGGGGCTTCCGGAAAGAAAGGTCAAAGAGCCAACCGGCTCCCGCGGCGAACAGCACCCGGGCAAATGCCAGCAGGATGGAGCCAAGGGGCATTCCGCTGGCAAAGGGAGAAAATACCCGGTCCAGCGGGGACAGACTGTAGGTGCCGACCCACATGGACGTGGCCGCAAAAACACATGCCACCGGCACACTTCCCTGGGGCCCCAGCATCATGGCCGACACGATCACAAGAACGTGCAGCGTGGTGGTGGAAATGGCCGGAAGCTCAATGTATCCCAGATAGGAAAAGGCAAACACCGCCTCCCAGGCCATCAGCATCAGAATGATCTCCTGCAATTTCCTTTTCGTCAGAGCGATCCCATATCGCTGTCGAAAACGCTCCATATGAGTTCCTCCTTGTATCTCTTTTTGGGGCAATATCGCCTTGCGTATTCTTACGAATGCGTTTTGGTTAAATTTTACCGGCTTCCGCAGCCCGCGGCTTTGTTTCCCTGGTTAGGAGACATACCGTCTCGTCGGTAGTATCAGATTCCAAGGACAATTCTTTCGCTTCCTCACCTTTAACAGGCATCGGGAAATTGAATACAATACCGTCCTTCCTCTTTTCTGGGTACAGGTCAATTATATGCTATTTCCAGTCTTGGGTCAATAGCTCCGGATCGATTCTCCGGTAACTCCTGAATTGACATTTCTGCTTGCCCTCATGTATAATTACTTTGAAAATCCCCAGAGGTGAAGTCAATGAGTATGGCTCAGGTTATCAGGGCTGCTATGAAGAAGCAAGGCGTAACTGTCAACAGGAATGCAGAATTCGCCTGAATCATTAGGGTCTATCTGAAAACCGTCAACACGCCCAAACAGCGGGTCTTTTCCACCTGCTGGGCACCATTTTTCCTTGCAATACGCAGAGTATTCCTGCAAAAAAATGGCTTCATCAGGCGGAAAATCCCTCGCCGTTG
>CAKTOH010000023.1 GCA_934589705.1 uncultured Oscillospiraceae bacterium
ACATCGGTCACTGGTTCGCAATGACATTGTATATTTTGGCTATGTTGACCCATAGGGGCACTTAACGAGACAACCCCACCTTATTCGTCAATGGGTGCGCTGGGGTGCTCTATGGCGCGGACGTTTTTCTCCGCCTTAAACCTGGGGGTCATCACCTCATGGCCGCAGCCCAGACACCGAAGCCGGAAATCCGCTCCGGTGCGCAGCACCATCCACCGCTTTTCCCCGCAGGGATGGGGCTTTTTCATCACCAGAATGTCATTGATGTGAATGTCCATTATTTCTCCCCCTTGATCTTGTCCCAATACTGCTTGGCGGCCTGCTCCAGCTTGTTTTCCGCGTACTCATAATAATGGGTGCCCACCAATTCATCCGGCAGATATTGCTGCCTGACCCAATGATTCGGGTAGTTGTGGGGGTAGAGATAGCCCTGCTCCCGCTCCATGGTATAGGAGTCCGCGTGGACGTTTTGCAAATGCCGAGGGAAATCCCCGGATTTTCCCTTGCGCACGTCCGCCAGAGCCGCATCCAGGGCAATGTGGCCGGAGTTGGACTTAGGGCTGGTAGCCATGAGCACCGCCGCATCGCCCAATGGAATCCGCGCCTCCGGCATTCCCAGCTTCAGAGCCATGTCCACGCAGGCGTTGACAATGGGAATGATCTGGGGATAGGCAAGGCCCACATCCTCCGCGGCAATGACCATAAGGCGGCGGCAAGCTGAGGGCATCTGCCCCGCCTCCAGAAGCCTTGCCAGATAATGACAGGCGGCATCCGGGTCGGAGCCCCGGATGGATTTTTGCAGAGCGGACAGCAGGTCATAGTGATTGTCTCCGTCCCTGTCCGCGCGCAAGGCGCTTTTCTGTGTGACGGCCTTGGCATCTTCCAGGGTCAGGGGCAGCTCTCCGTTTTCCGGCTGACCGGCGGAGAAGAGCACCTCCACCGCGTTCATGGCCTTGCGCAGATCGCCGCCGCAGGCTCCGGCAATGTACTCCAATGCCCCCGCTTCCGGCTTAGCCTTCAGAGCCGTCCGGTCTTCCATGAACGCCACCGCCCGGCGCACGGCCTTCAAGGCGGCCTCCGCGGAAATCTGCTTGAACTCGAACACCGTAGACCGGCTTAAAATGGCGTTGAACACATAAAAATAGGGATTTTCCGTGGTGGAGGCAATAAGGGTGATCTTGCCGTTTTCGATGTGCTCCAGCAGGGACTGCTGCTGCTTTTTATTGAAGGACTGAATCTCGTCCAGGTACAAAAGAACCCCGTTGGGAGCCAGAAAGGTGTCCAGCTGGGACACGATTTCCTTGATGTCCGCCGTGGAGGCGGTGGTGGCGTTGAGCTTATAGAGCGTCCGGTTGGTTTGTTTGGCAATAATGTTCGCCACCGTGGTTTTTCCCGTGCCGCTGGGGCCGTAGAAAACCATGTTGGGAATTTTCCCGGAGTCGATAAGCCGCCGGAGCACCGCGTTGGGCCCCAGAATGTGCTCCTGACCGTAGACCTCGTCCAGGGTGGTAGGGCGCAAGAGGTCTGCAAGTGGCTGATACATGAAAGCCCTCCTTTCAGGGTTCGGGAAGCTCTGAATAAATCGTCTTCGGCTGGGCAGCGGATCTTGCTGATTTCATCAGAGCTTCCCTAGATCAGACCCAGCGCCAGGGCGTTCTGGGTCTTGTAAAGCTGGGAGTAAATGCCGCCGGTTTTCAGCAGCTCCTCGTGGGTGCCGCACTCGGTAATGACTCCGTCCGCGATAGACACAATCCGTCCGGCATTGCGGATGGTGGACAGCCGGTGGGCGATGATCAGCGTGGTTCGACCCTGGGCCAGATTGTCAAAGGCACGCTGAATCTTCGCCTCGGTGACGGAATCCAGCGCCGAGGTGGCCTCGTCCAGAATCAGGATCGGCGGGTTCTTCAGGAAAATCCGGGCAATGGCAATCCGCTGCTTCTGACCGCCGGACAGAAGGGTGCCCCGCTCACCTACATAGGTCTCAAAGCCCTGGGGCATAGCCAGAATGTCCTCGTAGATTTCCGCCTGCTTTGCCACCGCAATGACCTCCTCCATGGAGGCATCCGGCCTGCCGTAGCGGATATTTTCCAGCACCGTATCCGCGAACAGAAACACGTCCTGCTGGACAATGCCGATGTTCTCATGGAGGCTCCGCTGGGTCACGTCCCGGACATCCAGGCCGTCAATGGAAATGCTGCCGCCGGTTACGTCGTAAAACCGGGGAATCAGCTGGCACAAGGTGGTCTTTCCGCCGCCGGAGGGGCCCACAATGGCGATGGTCTCCCCGGGATTTACATTCAGACTCACATCGTGAAGCACCGCCAGATCCCCGTCATAGGAGAAGGACACGCCGCGCACGTCGATTTCGCCCTTTACGTTTTCCAGCTTCCTGGCATCCTTTTTGTCCCGGACGGTCGGCTCCGTGCGCATGACCTCCACGAAGCGGCTCAGCCCCGCGAAGCCGTTGGCGAACAGCTCGGAGAAATTGCACAGCTTGCGCATGGGGTTTACAAAGGAGGCAATATACAGGTTGAAGGTAATGAGATCCCGATAGTCCATTTCCCCGCGCATAACGTAGTAGCCGCCGAAGCCGATGACCAGCACATTAAGCATACACAGGAAGAATTCCACGCTGCTCTGGAACACGCCCATGGCCTTGTGGAAGCCCCGCTTGGAGTCCTTGTAAATCTCGTTGGCGGCCTGGAACCGGCGGCTCTCCGCCTCTTCATTGGCAAAGGCCTTGGCAGTGCGGAAGCCGGACAGACTGCTTTCGATTTCCTGGTTGATGTGTCCGGTTTTCTCCTTGGCAACGGCCGAGGCCTGCGCCATCCGCCGCCGCATGGTCATGGCAACCGTCAGAAATACCGGAATGGTCAGAGCCACCACCAGCGCCAGCTGCCAGCGGATGGAGGCCATCACCGCGAGAGCCCCTAAAATGGTCAGGGCACTGGTGAGCAGATCCTCCGGGCCGTGGTGGGCTAGCTCCGTCAGCTCGAACAGATCGGTGGTAAGCCGGGACATGAGCTTGCCGGTGCGGTTCTGGTCATAGTAGTCGCAGCTGAGCTGCTGCATATGGGTGAACAGATCCTGGCGGATATCCGCCTCCACCCGGATGCCGAAAGTGTGACCGTAATAGGTCACGATGTAGTTGAGGAGGGTGCGCAGCACATAGCTGGCTGCCACCAGCACCATAATCCGGAAGAACACGCCGTAGGCCTCGTTGGGCAGGTAGTCGTACAAAGCCTGCCGGGTGACCAGCGGGAAGGCCATGTCGATAGCCGCCATGCCCACGGCGCAGCCCAAGTCAATGGCAAACAGCCGCCTGTGATTTCCGAAATAATGGAAAAAAATTGCCAGCGGCGATTTCCGCTGATAGTCCTGTGTAGTCATTTTCTGTCTCCTCCGTAGGAATCTTTTCAATATTTACATTATACCGTTTTTCCGAAAAAAAGCAACCGGGGCTTTCCCTTATCCCGGTTGTATGCTATACTGTTTTCATACTGAACTCCAATTAAAATCTTTAAAAAAGATTTTAATTGCCTGAAGGGCATGGAGTTCATATGAGACTTGTTTTGTGATTTCTTTCCTTATAAATCACAAAACTGGCAGCGCCTTCAGGCGATGCCTTCCTGATTAAAATTAAGATTTTAATCAGGAAATAGTATCAAACAATTTGGGAGGTCATCCATGGAAATTCTCTTTTCCGACCGGGACATTGTCCTGTGCGTCAAGCCGGTAGGGCTGGATTCCGAAATTCAGATGCCCGCCGCTCTGAAGGAAACTCTGGGCGGTGAAATCTACCCGGTGCACCGGCTGGACAAAAACGTAGGCGGGGTAATGGTTTTCGCCCGCACCCAGGCCGCTGCCGCCAGCCTGTCGAAGGCCATTCAGGAAGGCAAGCTCATTAAGGAATATGTAGCTCTTGTCCACGGCAGCCCTCCGGAAAGGGGCGACTGGGAGGACCTTCTCTGGAAGGACAGCGGAAAAAACAAGGTGTTTGTGGTCAAGCGGATGCGGGGCGGGGTAAAAAAGGCCCGGCTGGAATTCACCCGGCTGACCTCCGGTGAGGAAAGTCTGGTGCGTATCCGGCTTCACACCGGCCGGAGCCACCAGATCCGGGTGCAGTTTGCCAGCCGGGGATACCCCCTGGTGGGCGACCACAAATACGGGGCGAGAGACAACGTCCCCGCCCCGATGCTGTATTCCTGTAAGTTAACCTTCCCCCACAAGGGAAAACTCCTGGAATTTGAAAAGCTTCCCGATTGGGCAAGGAAGCTCTGATTAAATCGGCAAGAGCTGGCGGCAAAAGATTCGCCGTCCAGCCGCCGACGATTTATTCAGAGTTTCCTTAAATCTTGCTGAGCCACTTGCCGGTGAGGGCTCTGGGCAGGAAGAAGCTGATCCGGCACACCCAGTCCAGGATCATGGCAATCCACACGCCGACGGCGCCCCAGCCCAGGTGCACGCAGAGAATCCAGGACACGCCCACCCGGAACACCAGCATGGAGCCCATGCCTACCCACATGGTGAACTGGACATCGTTGGCCGCCCGGAAGGCATTGGGCAGCACAAAGGAAAAGGCCCACATAAAAATCACCGCCGTGGAGTGAATCAGCACCAGCGTCCGGGTCAGCTCCACGGTCTGAGGCGTCAGAGAGCGGTACAGGCCGATGAGAGGGTTGAGGAAGAGGATAATCATCAGATTCACCGCGCCCAGCGCCACAATGCTCCACTTCATCACCTTCTTCAGATAGAAGGTGGCCTGCTCCTTGTCCCCGGCGCCTACGCTCTGACCCACCACCGTCACCATGGCAAGGCCCATAGCCTGACCCACCACGGTGCCGATGCTGTCTAAGTTATTGGCCACGGCGTTGGCGGAGGTCTGGGTGGTGCCGAAAAGGGCGATCATGCTCACCACCAGCAGCCGTCCGAACTGAAAGAAGCTGTTCTCGCAGGCGGAGGGAATGCCGATGCGCAGAATCTTGCCCATGACCTGCCGGTCGATGGGGTACAAGGAGGAAGCGTCCAGGGTCAGCTTCTGACCCTTCCGGCTGGCCATGGTCAGAATCATGACTGCCGCCACTGCCCGGGAAACCAGGGTAGGCACAGCCACACCGGCCACGCCCATTTTCAGCACGAACACGCACAGGGCATTTCCTGCCACGTTGATGCCGTTCATCCACAGGCTCACCTGCATGGACACCTTACTGTTGCCCACACTGCGGAAAATGGCCGCGCCGGCGTTATACAGGGCGATGAAGGGGAAGGACAGAGCGGTGATGCGCAGGTAAATCAGTCCCGCGGCCATCACATCGTCCGCAATGGAGCCGAAGAACAGCTTCAGAAGCCCCCGGGCAAATATCAGGCACAGAGCCATCATCAGGCAGCCCATGGCAAAGGTCAGGCTCACCAGCTGGCCCGCGCTGCGCCGGGCCTCCGCCGTCCGCCGGGCACCCAGCAGCTGGCTCGTCACCACCGCACCGCCGGTGGCCAGCGCCGCGAAAAGCACCAGAATCACCGCGTTGATCATGTCAACCAGGGACACGCCGGAGATGGCCGCTTCGCTGACGGCGGAAACCATCACGCCGTCGCACATGCCCACTAAGATCGTCAGTCCCTGCTCAATGATCAGAGGGATCATCAGCTTGACTAACTGTCTGTCGGAAAATAATCTCTCTTGCATTCCATTTTCTCCCAAAAAATGATTACGCTGGAGAGTATAGCACCAAAGACCCGGAAATTCAATGGAAAAACTTCACAAATTCTCCGGTCTTTTTCCGGGACGGCCTATAGAAACGCTACATTTGTGTGCTATGACGCAGGTGAACCCATCTTTCGGATATCTTATGAAAGTCTATATAAACCGGATGCGGGTCATCGCCTCCGCTTATCAGCTGATCCGTCCCCAGGGCGGCAAGCTCGTTGTCAAGTGGACTTCAAACGGGGAGCTGAACTGCCCGGCAAAGGCCCTGTTTTCCCTGCCCCGGGACATCCGGGTGGTGGACGTAACGGACGGAGACAATAGCAACCCCCCGCCGAGGCGCAAGCCTGGCGGGGGGTTCAGACTGTCGAAAAACCATGTCATTGCGAGGCAGTGCGCACACTGCCGTGGCAATCCCCCTAATTTTCAAACATTTTAGATCATAAACCAGTGGCTTTTACTTCTATCCGGGGGATTCCCACACCAGTCTGCGGACTGGTTCGGAATGACAACGTATATTGAGGGCTTTTTTGACACGCTGCACCCCCCGCCGCAGGCAAGCCCGCGGCGGGGGGTTGGATTCTTTGGTTTACCGAATCTCCAGCTGGCCGTTTGCCGCATCCACGGTAACGGTCTGACCCGGGAGAATGTCGCCCCGAAGCAGACGCTTGGAGAGCATGGTCTCCACGGTATGCTGGACATACCGGCGAAGAGGTCTGGCACCGTACTGAGGATCGTAGGCGGCGTCCACAATGGCGCTCTTGGCGGCCTCAGTCAGCTCCACCTTGATCTGCTGCTCGGCAAGACGGCTGTTGAGCTTTCCGATCTGCAGGTCGATGATCTTCGTCACATTCTCCTTGGTCAGGGGCTTGTAGAAGACGATCTCGTCCAGACGGTTCAGGAACTCAGGCCGGAAGGAACGGCGCAGCAGTGCCTGCACCTGCGCCCTGGCATTCTCGTCAATGGTGCCGTCGGCCTTCACGCCGTCCAGCAGATACTCAGAGCCCAGGTTGGAGGTCAGAATCAGAATGGTATTCTTGAAATCCACGGTACGACCCTGAGAGTCTGTGATACGGCCGTCATCCAGCACCTGCAGCAGAACGTTGAACACATCCGGATGGGCCTTCTCCACCTCATCGAACAGGACTACGGAATAGGGCTTTCTGCGCACCGCTTCGGTCAGCTGGCCGCCTTCCTCATAGCCCACATATCCGGGAGGCGCGCCGATGAGCCGGGAGACGGAGAATTTCTCCATATACTCGGACATATCGATTCGCACCATATTGTTCTCATCGTCAAAGAGGGCTTCCGCCAGTGCCTTGGCAAGCTCGGTCTTACCGACGCCCGTGGGGCCCAGGAACAGGAAGGAGCCGATGGGCCGGTTGGGATCCTGAATGCCCGCACGGCTTCTCTGGATGGCCTCGGTGACGGCCTGAACGGCCTCATCCTGGCCGACCACCCGCTTATGGAGCGTCTCGTCCAGATGGAGCAGCTTCTCCCGCTCGCCCTGCACCAGGCGGCTGACGGGAATGCCCGTCCAACGCTCCACGATCTTGGCGATCTCCTCATCGGTGACCTTCTCGTGAACCAGAGCGCTGTCGCCCTCCTGCTGGTTCCGCCGCTCCTGCTCCTCCAGCTGCTTTTGCAGCTGAGGCAGACGGCCGTATTTCAGTTCGGCGGCCTTGCCCAGGTCATAGCTCTGCTCGGCAGCCTCGATCTGACGGTGCAAGTCCTCAATGTCCTTCCGAAGCTGCTGCACCTTCTCCAGGGAGTTCTTTTCGTTCTCCCACTGAGCCTTCTTGGCGTTGAAGCTTTCCTGCTCCTCAGCCAGCTCCTTGCGGATCTGGGCCAGACGGCTCTTGGACAGCTCGTCCTCTTCCTTCTTCAGGGACTCCTCCTCAATTTGCAGCTGGATAATGTGACGGTTCACGCTGTCCAGCTCCGTGGGCATGGAGTCCTGCTCGGTGCGCAGCTGGGCGCAGGCCTCATCGATCAGGTCGATGGCCTTGTCCGGCAGGAACCGGTCGGTGATATACCGATGGGAAAGGGTCGCGGCGGCAATGATGGCGGGATCCGTGATTTTCACGCCGTGGAAGTTCTCGTACCGCTCCTTCAGGCCACGCAGAATGGCGATGGTGTCCTCCACCGTAGGCTCGTCCACCTGTACCGGCTGGAACCGACGTTCCAGAGCCGGATCCTTCTCAATATACTGCCGGTACTCGTCCAGGGTGGTTGCGCCGATGCAGTGCAGCTCACCACGGGCCAGCATAGGCTTTAAGAGGTTGCCCGCATCCATGCTGCCCTCGGTTTTGCCGGCACCCACAATGGTGTGCAGCTCATCGATGAACAGCAGAATCCGGCCCTCGGACTGCTTGACCTCGTTCAGAACGGCCTTTAACCGTTCCTCGAATTCGCCCCGGTACTTGGCGCCGGCCACCAGTGCGCCCATATCCAGAGAGAATACGCTCTTATCCTGCAAAGAGGTAGGAACCTCTTTCTTGACGATCCGCTGAGCCAGACCCTCTACAATGGCGGTTTTACCGACACCGGGCTCACCGATGAGCACAGGGTTATTCTTGGTCTTCCGGGACAGAATCCGGATCACATTCCGGATTTCCTCGTCACGGCCGATAACCGGATCCATCTTCTGCTCTCTGGCCTTCTTCACCAGATCCGTGCCGTACTTCTCCAGAGCCTCATAGGTGCCCTCCGGGCTGTCGGTGGTAACCCGCTGGTTTCCCCTGACGGCCTGCAAGGCCTGAAGCAGTGCCTCCTTGGTGACCCGATAGGTGTCAAAGAGCCGCTTCACGCCGCCCTGGGCGGTTTCCATCAGACCCAGAAGCAGATGCTCCACGGAGACATACTCGTCCTTCATGGCCTTGGCCTGGTCTTCTGCCGCGTTCAGGGCGGAGATCACGCTGGAATCCGCCTGAACCTGGTCAAGGCTTACGCTGCCGCTGACACCAGGCAGCTTCTGAAGCTCTGCCCGGGCTGCCGCCCGGAAGCTTTCCAGGGTAACATCCATCTTTTTCAGCAGTTGGGGAATCAGCCCATCCTCCTGCTCCAGCAGAGCCACCAGCAGATGGATCTGCTCCAGCTGGGGGTTGTGGTTCTGGGACATCAGCTGTTGGGCGGACTGGATGGCCTCTTTGGATTTATTCGTATAGATATCAAGATTCATAAGTCATCCTTCTTTCTTGGCGGATTAGCACTCTATTGTTGCGAGTGCTAAATTCTTTTGTCCTTACTATATCCCATTCCTCAAAAATGTCAAGGGGCAGTAGAAAAAAGCAACAAAAAATTCACAACTATACACATTGTACAAAAACAGCTTCCGCTTTTTTACGCGCTTAATACTTCCTTAATATTTAACCCCTTATTTTTTAATACCCCCCGGCTATAATAAAGACAGCAAGAGCAAATCATTCTTTTTCATTTTCTTACCTCTCTTTTTCTCTGAGAGAGCCCCGGCACGGTCTGGTCAACCGCGCCGGGGTTCTTTCATTACCGGGTATTCCATGGCCGGCAGGGGCAACTATTCCAAAAAGTTGTATTATATTCGTTCTGTATTGCATATTCATTCGGTTCCGATTTTGCATATGCCCTTTGAATATTCGTATATTCCGGTCTGTTTTGTATATTTTTGTGCATTGATATCAGATGAATCCGAATATTTCCCGCAGAATTGTTCATATCAGTTCTTGACGTTTCTCCTCTTCAGCAGTATAATTCATTCATCAATTCTCCAAGCGAAACGCTTGGAAACGAGAAAAGGAGATAATATTATGAAAAAGATGCTTTCTTTGGCTCTGGTTCTGGTTCTGATGATGAGCCTGGCTGCCTGCGGTGCCAAGACCGAGGCTCCCGCCGCCACCACCGCCCCTGCCGCCGCTGCCGAGACCACGGCCGCCGCAGCTGAGACCGAGGCCGCTGCTGCCGAGGTTTCCACCATTGAGGCCGGTAAGCTGATTATGTCCACCAACGCCTCCTTCCCTCCCTACGAGATGATCGCCGATGACGGCTCCTTCGAGGGCATTGATGTTGAGGTTGCCGGTGCCATCGCCCAGAAGCTGGGTCTGGAGCTGGAAGTGGACGACATGGACTTTGACGCCGCTCTGCTGGCTGTTCAGCAGAACAAGTCCGACATCGTGATGGCCGGTGTCACCGTCACCGATGACCGGAAGCTGGTCATGAACTTCACCGACAGCTACGCCACCGGCGTGCAGGTAGTCATCGTCAAGGAAGGCTCCGACGTGACCCTGGACAACCTGGGTGAGAAGATGATCGGCACCCAGCGGGGCACCACCGGCTACATCTTCACCTCCGACGATTACGGCGACGATCATGTCACCGCCTACGACAACGGTGCTTCCGCCGTTCAGGCTCTGATGAACGGTCAGGTTGACTGCGTGGTCATCGATGCCGCTCCTGCCGAAGCCTATGTGGAGGCCAACCCCGGTCTGACCATTCTGGACACCGAGTATGTCGTCGAGAACTACGCCATCGGCGTGAACAAGGACAACACCGCTCTTCTGGATGCCATTAACGGCGCCCTGGCTGAGCTGACTGCCGACGGCACCATCGACGCCATCATCGGCAAGTACATCACCGCCGAATAATTTTCCCTTTCCGTGCACTTTCTTTGTATCAGGGACGGCTTTTGCCGTCCCTGATACGATGCGTTAATTGTCTGCGTGAAGAAGCCCCGGAGAGGCTCTTTCCCGGAAACAATTACCCAAAACATATATTTAGGAGTGAGCTTGTGGAACAGTACGAAGCCTGGAAGGCCCTGCTTCGGGCCGGTGAGGCCACCGGATGGCAGGAATTCTACGTCAAATTCTATCAGGCTTTCATCGACGGCAGTCGCTGGAAGCAATATGTGAACGGTGTGGGCACCACCCTGATGGTCACCGCCATGGCACTGACCATCGGTATCCTGCTGGGTGTGCTGGTGGCCATGGTCCGTACCGCCCACGACCAGCAGCGCGCCGGTAAGCGCAATCCGGTGCTGGGCGTTCTCAACGGCATCTGCCAGGTTTACACCACGGTCATCCGGGGCACGCCTATGATGGTGCAGCTGCTCATTATGGGCTTTGTTATCTTCTCCTCCTCCCGGAACTACACCATGGTCGGCGCGCTGACCCTGGGCATCAACTCCGGCGCCTACGTTTCCGAAATCATCCGGGGCGGCCTGATGGCTCTGGATCCCGGTCAGGCGGAGGCAGGCCGGAGCCTGGGTCTGAACTACATCGACACCATGCGCTTTATCGTCATTCCCCAGGCCTTCAAGGCCATTCTCCCGGCTCTGGGCAACGAGTTCATTATTCTGTTGAAGGACACCTCCCTGATCACCGTCATCGGCGGCAAGGAGCTGGTCTACGCCGCTCAGGCCATCTACGGCAGAACCTACGAGCAGATGTTCCCGCTGCTGGGCATCGCGCTCATCTACCTGGTTCTCGTCATGATCTTCAGCTGGCTGCTGAGCATTCTGGAAAGGAGGCTGCGTCAAAGTGATAGACGTTAAAAACCTGAGCAAATCCTTCGGCGATCACCTGGTGCTGGACAATATTTCCGAGCACATCTATCCCGGAGACAAGGTGGTCATCATCGGCCCCTCCGGCTCCGGCAAGTCCACCTTCCTTCGCAGTCTGAACCTGCTGGAAGAGCCGAGTGCCGGTTCCATCACCTTCGATGGGGTGGAGATCACCAGCCCCAAAACGGACATTGACAAGGTGCGCCGGCAGATGGGTATGGTGTTCCAGCACTTTAACCTCTTCCCCAACATGACCATTCTGAAAAACATCACCCTGGCTCCCGTGCGCACAGGCCTCATGACCCAGGCGGAGGCCAACGAGAAAGCCATGCAGCTTCTGAAGCGGGTAGGTCTGGAGGAAAAGGCCGATGCCTATCCCAACCAGCTTTCCGGCGGCCAGAAGCAGCGGATCGCCATTGTCCGGGCTCTGGCCATGAATCCCAAGGTGATGCTGTTCGACGAGCCCACCTCCGCCCTGGATCCGGAAATGGTGGGCGAGGTGCTGAACGTCATGAAGGAGCTGGCCGCCGACGGCATGACCATGGTGGTGGTCACCCATGAGATGGGCTTTGCCCGGGAGGTTGGCAACCGGGTGCTGTTCATGGACGGCGGCAAAATTCTGGAGCAGGGCTCCCCTGCCCAGGTTTTCGGCAATCCTCAGAACGCCAGACTGAAGGACTTCCTGTCCAAGGTGCTTTGAAACAGCGCAAATCTAATCATAGAATTTGTAGGGGCGGCCATTGGCCGCCCCCTTTTTTGTGCGGCGGTGGCCTTCCCCCTTTCCTTCAAAAGCCAGTTCTTACGACTTTTTCCTTTAACTTTTTCTTAAAACCCTTTGCAAACGGCAAGTTGTGTGTTATACTATATAAGCTTTATTGTCAAATATTATGCGCATTTGGAAAGAGGCGGTATGAATATGAACGACTTATCCCGAGTTTCCGTGGTTCTGCCTTCCCTGGATCCCGACGACAAGCTGGTCGCCGTGGTGGACGGACTGCTGGAATATGGTTTTTCCGATATTATCCTGATCAACGACGGCAGCAAGCCCGAGAATCTGCACTACTTCCACGACCTGGCAGCCCAGCACCCGGAAATTACCCTGCTGCACCATGAGGTCAACAAGGGCAAGGGCGCGGCTCTGAAGAACGCCTTCCGGTATGTTCTCCAGAACCGGCCGGACAGTCTGGGCGTTGTCACCGTGGACGGCGACAACCAGCACCACCCGGAGGACACCCGGGCCTGCTGTGAGAAGATGCTGGAAACCGGCTGCGTTGTCCTGGGCTGCCGGGACTTTTCCCAGCCGGACGTGCCCCCCAGAAGCCGGTTCGGCAACCGCACCACCTCGGCTATTTTCAAAGTCTTCGTGGGCATGAACATTTCCGACACCCAGACAGGGCTGCGCGCCATTCCCGCAAGCTATCTGAACCAGCTGGCGGAGGTGTACGGCGATCGGTTTGAATACGAGACCAATATGCTGCTGGCCTTCAAGGATCAGGGCATTCCCTTTGACGAGCAGAAGATCCGCACGGTTTACATTGAGGAGAACAAAAGCTCCCATTTCCGGGTGATCCACGACTCCTGGCGGATTTACAAGCTGATTCTGGCCCATTTCTTCCGCTACACCCTGAGCTCTCTTGCCAGTGCGGCGGTGGACATCGGCGGCTACTCCCTGCTAAGCTCTGCCCTGCCCCTGACCGGCATGGCCCTGACAGCCTGCGCCGGCGTTGGCGCCAGAGTGGTTTCCTCCCTGCTGAACTTCTTCCTGAATAAGAAGCTGGTCTTCCAGACCCACGTCAGCACCGGCAAGGCTCTGCTCCGCTACTACGCCCTGGCTCTGCCCCAGATGGCACTCCAGGTGCTTCTGACCCAGGAAACCTATATTCTGCTGGGAATCAGCGAAAATTCCAACGGTCTGCGCACCTTCCTGTATGCCGTTGTGATGACGGTTCTGTACATTGTCAGTTATATGATCCAGCAGCGCTGGGTCTTTGCTCCGGAAAAATCCAAGTAAGAGGTTACGTCTATGAACAAGAAAAACACGAATCCGGTTCCCGGCACCGAGGGTGCCATGCCGACCAAGAAGAAAAAGAAAAAGGGCAGCGGCCTGCTGGGCCGCATCATCCGCAGATTCTTCCTGGTTCTGTTCACTGTGGTCATTCTGGCTGCCGCCGCCCTGGTGCTGGTGCTGAACCTGGCGTTCAACGGCCCTTCCCCTGCTGCCCGTGACCGCCTGACCATGACCCTGATCGAGGCCAGTGCCACCAAGTGGGTGCCTGCCCTGTTCATCGGTCAGGACGCCGTGGATGCGATCCGCACCAGCAGCGTCTCCGACGGGCTGGAGGACGATGTCACCGACATTTCCCAGATCGTGGTGCAGGCCAACAACGTCATCACCGGCAATAGCAATGAGTGGGACAATTATCCCGACGGCGTCCGCACCGAGACCCGGTACGGCGATACCTACACCGCCCACATTATGCTCATCCGGGATCCCGCTCAGGTCTATATGGGCACTTCCACCGAAAAGTTCTCCACCGCCATCCTCGGCAAACGTTTGACGGAGGTCATGGAGGAAAATCCGGATGTGATTGCCGCCATCAATGCCGGTGCCTTCAATGACGACGGCACCCTCAACTCCGCCAATGGCAGTACCCCTCTGGGTCTTGTGGTATCCGAGGGCAAGGTGGTCTGGACCTCCGGCAAGCAGCCCGGTCTGGAGGGCTTCGCCGGTTTCAACGAGGACAATATTCTGGTGGTTTCCAAGACCAACCTGAGCCAGTCCGAGGCGGAAAATCTGAAAATCCGGGACGGCTGCTGCTTCGGCCCCGTTCTGATTATGAACGGCGAGGTGAATCTGGAGGCCTATAACGACAAGTCCGGCATGAATCCCAGAACCGCCATCGGTCAGCGCAGCGACGGCACCGTGATTATCGTCTGCGCCGACGGCCGTCAGGTAGGCTCCATGGGCGCTACCTACGCGGATATAGTCAACGTAATGCAGGAGTACGGCGCCGTCAACGCCTGCAATATGGACGGCGGCTCTTCTTCCATCATGATGTATCGGGACGTGAACGGCAAGCTGGGCACCGCTTCCCAGGATGCCATTTTCGTCAACGTCCCGTCTCTGATTCAGTCCAAGCCCAGACGGATGCCCAACTACTGGCTGGTTCGGGCAGCATCTTAATAAGGGGGTGTAACCATGAAAAAGCACGATGATTTTGATATGGATGATCTGAATCTGGATATGGACGACACCCAGCCCGCACCCAAGGAAAAGCCCTTTTCCTTCAACGACCTGGACTTAGGGCTGGACTTCGACCTGAGCTTCCTGGACGACATTGAGGATCCTGAGGAAACCAAGGAGCCCGCAAAGCCCGCCGCCCCCCAGGAGCCGGTCAAGCGTCCTGTCCAGACTGCCCCCACGGCTCCGGCTTCCCAGAATGTCCGGCGGCCTGCCCCGGCCTCCCGCCCGGCAGGTGCCCCCAATGCCCAGCGGCCTGGGGTCAGCTCCAATGCCCAGCGTCCCGCCGCCTCTGCCGGCGGCCAGCGCCCCGGCGGCGGTATGCCCCCCCATCCGGCAAACGCCCAGCGTGCCGGCGGCCAGCGTCCCACCGGAACCCCTGGTGCCCGGCCCGCACAGCGTCCGGCGGGCAGCCCCAACGCTCAGCGGCCTGCCGCCAGACGGCCTATGCCCGCCCAGGAGCCCCCCGTCAGCCAGAAGAAGAAATCCGGCCCCCGGCTGGGCGGCGTGATTTTCTACACCCTGTATTTCCTGTTCATTCTGGTGTTCTTCCTGGGCACCTTCATCGGCCTGAACTGGCTCCACGGCTGGCTCACCGACTTCGAGCTGGCGCAGCCCGCCCCCAAGGCGGAGCAGGTCTTCACCCAGCTGTTCACCAACCCTGACTGGGGTGCCCTGTATGAATCCGCCGGTGCCAAGGATTCCGCTTATGAGGGTAAGGATGCCTACGTCACCTACATGAAGAACAAGGTAGGCGATCAGAAGCTGACGTATCTGGAAACCTCCGCGGGCCTGTCCGGCGACAAGAAGTATGTGGTTCGCCTGGGCAGTGAAAAGGTTGCCTCCTTCACTCTGACGGACAAGAACAAGGCCACCGGCACCGACAAGCTGGAGGATCTGAAGAAAATTCCCGACTGGCAGCTGGGCTCTGTGGAGGTCTTCTTTGACCGGGCTGGCACCTACTATGTAGTCAAGCTGGACGGGCACACCGCCTTTATCAACGACGTTCCCCTGGACGACAACACCATCATCCAGGTAGCCACCACCCGGGCGGAGGATTATCTGCCTGAGGGCACCACCGGGGCCAGCATGTGCACCCAGCAGGTGGACGGCCTGATGGCGCAGCCTGTAGTCACCATCTTCGACAAGAGCGGCGCTCAGATGGAAGTCACCTACGACGAGGCCACCCGAACCTTCACCGAGCGTCTGGAAAGCAACACCATGAACGATGACCAGCGGGCCGCCGCCGTCAAAGCGGCAGAGACCTACTGCAACTGGATGCTGGCTGTGGACAACGACCGTGGCCATGCCGCCCAGATTTTCGACCCCACCGGCGAGGCCTACAAGTCTCTGACCAGCATTACCAGAGAGAATCTGTGGGTTCAAAGCAACAACGGCTTCACCCTGGACAATATGAACGTCACGAATTTCGCCCTGTACAACGGGGATATCTTCTCCGTTCGGGTCACTCTGGACGTGAACGTCACCCGTACCGACGGCACCATCAAAACCTTCCCCTATGCCTCCAGCCTGTTCTTCCGGAAGAACGACGCCGGCAAGTGGATGTGCTTCAACTCCACCAACGTAAACGTGTCCCAGCCCGTAGGCCGGGTGCGCCTGACCTTCATGAACGGTGAGAACGAGGTCTACAGCCAGTTCTTCGGTACCGATGCCAAGGAGATCGTGACTCCCGTGGTGTCCACCCCCGAGGGTAAGGTCTTCACCGGCTGGGTCACCATCGACCAGGACGAAAACGGTGCCAAGGTCTATAACCTTCAGTTCCAGCCCGACGACGAGGGCAAGGTTTCCATCCCCGACGGCGTGACCCTGAAGCCCATGACCCTGTATGCCCTGTTCCAGAACCCCGGCGAGCAGACCACCATCCCCTCAGCCTCCGCCGAAACCACCGGCGAAACCACCGGCGAAACCACTGCGGCAACGGAAGGAGCGTGACCCATGGCAGCCTTTCTGAATCAACTGGCCCTTTCCTTTGACCTGCCCATTCTGGACTGGATTCAGGCCAATCTCCAGTCTCCCCTGATGGACAAGATCATGCCCATCATCACCCTCTTCGGCGAAGGAGGCGTGTTCTGGATTGCCTGGGCAGTGCTCATGCTGATTCTCCCCAAAACCCGAAAAATCGGGATTTCCATGCTCTTCGCCCTGATTCTTGGGCTTCTGGTGTGCAACATCACCCTGAAGCCCTTGGTTGCCCGGATACGGCCCTATAATTTACAGGCTCAGCTGGGCGTTACCATCAACCTGTTAATTAAGAAGCAGAGCGACTTCTCCTTCCCCTCCGGCCATACCATCGCCTCCTTTGAGGCAGCGGTGGTGCTGCTGAAATACAGCAAGAAAATGGGCATTCCGGCGCTGATCATTGCCATCGCCGTGTCCTTCTCCCGGCTGTATCTGTATGTGCACTATCCCTCCGATGTGCTGGTTTCCATGGTGCTTGGTACGCTGTTTGCCTTCCTGGGCTGCGCCCTGGCAAATCTCATCAAGCTTCCCAGTGTGAAGAAGGGAAAATTCGAGCGGGGTTAAAAAGCCGCCCGGCCAGACATCTTTCCCGCAAAAGGGAGCAAGAAACAATAAAGCTGTCATTGCGAACCAGTGCCGCAGCACTGGTGTGGCAATCCGTCCCCCTAGGGAGAAGCGGGTTCTCACGCCGGTGTGCGCACCGACTCGCAATGGCAGCTTCTTTTTAATTTGTTCGGAGTCGATCATCGACCCCGGTCTATTCTCATACTATTTCCTGATTAAAATCTTAATTTTAATCAGGAAGGCATCGCCCGAAGGCGCTGCCTGTTTTGTGATTTATAAGGAAAGAAATTACAAAACAAGTCTCATATGAACTCCATGCCCTTCAGGCAATTAAAATCTTTTATAGATTTTAATTGGAGTTCAGTATCAGAGGAAGGCGGCAGCCACCGCCAGCACGATGGCAGGCAGCAGGTTGGCAACCTGTATCTTTTTACCCCAGAGCAGGTTGATGCCCACGCAGAAAATCAGCACCGAACCCACCAGGGAGAGATTGTTCAGCGCGGCCTCTGTCATCACAGGCCGCACAAGCCCCGCCAGGGCGGTGACGCTTCCTTGCAGGATTGCGACCGGAATTGCGGAGAACGCCGCCCCAGGGCCCAGGGAGCAGCTCATAACCATAATGATGATGAAATCCAGCACCGCTTTGGTCGCAAGGATGGAATAGTCTCCCGTCAGGCCGTCCTGAATAGAACCCACAATTGCCATAGCCCCGATGCAGACCGTTAAGGAGGCGGTGACGAAGGCGTTCACAAAGCCCTTGTCCTTGGCATTGCCCGTCTTCTCCTTCAGCCACCGGCCGAAGCACTCGAAGGCTCCCTCCAGGTTCAGAAGCTCTCCGATGACCCCGCCGACGGTCAGGCACAGCACCAGCAGCATACTGCCGCCGCTGGAAATCGCCCCGTTTTCCAGGGTGAGCATTTTCTCCAACGCCCCGGCAATGCCGATCATCAGGGTGCTGACCCCGCAGCACTTGCTCAGGGTATCCTGGACGTTTTCCTTCAAAAATCTGCCGAAGAGAATCCCGGCCAGGCCCCCGGCCACAATGGCTCCCGTGTTGATGATCGTTCCCAAGCCGTACATATGCGTTCCTTCTCTCTTTTTCGATAGGAAGCATCTTACTCCAATCGGTGAATTTTGTCAATAGAAAGCCCATTATACACGGTCATTTCCAAAGCCTTCCCCTGGGGGAAGGTGGCTCGCGCGTCTCACGCAAGCGCGAGACGGATGAGGGCTAAGGCTTGACAATTTGCCGAGGCAGGGGAAACGGATTGTGACCGGAGGGAATCCCTGGAAGGGGCCACGCCAGCGTGCGCGCGGGTTCGCAATGACATGCGTTGTACGATGATCTCCGGACGACCGGGGGATTGCCACACCAGTGACATCGGTCACTGGTTCGCAATGACACGGTTTTCGGAAGTCTGCAATAGAAGAAAGCCCCCGGCTTACGCCGGGGGCTTCTGTTTTAGCTCACTCTTCCGAAGCCGGACAGGAAGCTTCCGTCTCTGGCGTCCAGAGCCATTAGCTCGCGAATGCCCAGCTCCTGACCGATGGAGTTGCCGTCGGAGAACTTGTAAATAACAAAGCCCTCCACCACCAGCACCGGCTTTTCCTGACGCTGCTCCAGATGAAGCCCGGTCAGATTCACGAAGCATTCCACGTCGGTGTAGCCCATTTCCTTGGTGCCAAGACCGAAGCCGTCCATGGTTCCGGCCTGCATCTCCCGCTTCACCGCCGAGATCAGTTCCGCCTGGGTCATAACACCCTCCCCAGTCAGCTGAGCCGGGTCGTAGTACACATCCGCCTGGAAGGAAACCGTGCCGTCGTCACTCAGGAAGCTCTCGCCCCAATACTCGGAGCCTTCCTGAGGGGGCTGGGTAGCAATGGTGGTCTCTTCCGGCTCTCCATTGACCATAAGCGACATAAGATTCCGGTATTCCCCTTCCGAAATCTTCGTCAGGTCGAACCAGACGTCATAGACCTTCCGTTCGGCGATAAAGAAGGTGTGACACCGCTTCACTGTCTGGGGCTGGCCGGGTATCACGTCACTTTCCGCCTGGAGATCCCAGTCGCCGTAGAGGGAACTGCCCGCCATTAAGATCAGGCTGGAATCCGAAACATCCGACACTCCGGCCTCTGCCAGCCAATCAAAATCCGCATAGGGGTTCTCCACAGAATCCGGAATGTCATAGGTGTCAATTTGGCCGACAGTTTCCCCGTCCTTCACAAAGAGGATTGCGCGGTTCTTGCCGGACTTCAGGCTCACATTCTCCGGAAGCATTGCCAGATCAATGGGCACGGAGGAAGGAACGGCCAACGTGTCACTGCCAAAGCTGACGGTTCTCAGAATGGCACTCTCAACTTCCGGACTGACAGTATACCCGTTAAACCACACGTCATAAATCCGATTTTCCCACAGGTAGACATTGTGTCGATTCAAAAGGGTTTTGGGCTGACCCTCGGGCACGTCGCTGAAAAATTCCACCGTGTAGCCGCTAGCCAGGGTTCCGCTGGCCATATAGCCCACATTCTCCATGCCCCACTCCGGGAACACCAGCTCCTCCAGCCAGTCCGCACCGGAGATGTCACTTGGGATTTTGAAAGCCCGGACACCGCCGATGACCGTGTTTCCTTCCCGCAACTCCTCTTCATCTCGATCCTCGCTGGCTTCCAGTGTCATCTGGACGCAGCCCTCCGGGAGGGTGTAATACAGATCCCAGATGCCGATGCTTGCCTCGCCAATGGTGCCAAATAGGGCGTTTTCCGAAAGCGTGACATAATCCATGAAAATCCAGCCCCGGTCGGTGCGTCCCCAGCCGCCCCTCCTTTCCAGGATGGTAATGGCTGTGCCGGGCTCATAGCTGCCGACAACGGCACTGAGGGCACTGGCTTCCGCTCGGATATTCAGGGGCTTTTCGGTCGTTACAACGGCACCCATGGGCGTGCTGTCCGACTTCTGAGGATTCAGGGCACAGACGGCCAGCACCACCAGGCACAGCACCGCGCAGATTCCGCTGACCCAGACCTTGGGCCGCCGCCAGCGAGCCATATTCCGCACCCGACCCTTGGTCTCTCCCTCGCCGAAAGCCAGGGGCATACCGGCAATCAGCCGCTTGTGGGTGGCAAGGCGCAGAAGCGCCTGGGAATAATCCGCCCGGATGTCCTCCCCCAGGCAGTTGAGAACCGCCTCGTCGCAGCTCATTTCCATGTCCTTCCCGCCCAGGAAGAAGGCCAGCCACACCAGGGGATTGAACCAGTGGACGCACAGAGCCAAATAGCCCAGCAGCTTCCACAGGGGATCGCCTCTGTGAATGTGCTGCCGCTCATGGGCGATGATAAAGTGGCGCTCCTCCTGGGGGGTGTCCCAGGGCAGATAGATTTTCGGAGACAGCACGCCCATGACAAAAGGTGTCCGGATTTTGTCGGAGAGAAGAATTTCTCCCCGATAGGGCACCGCCTCCCGAAGCTTTCGGCGAAGGACAATGTACTGCACCAGGCTGCACCCTGCCAACGCCCCGCCAACCGTCAGCCAAACGGCGGCTGCCAGCGTCATCACCTGAGCGCCGGTTTCAGTTTTTACCGTCTCAGCAGGTTCCGGCCTCGCATCTTCCTGTCCGATCTCCCCCGAAGCCGGAATGACCGGCTCCACCGGCCGATAGGTGACGGTGCTCAGTCCCTGGGAAGTCGTCACAGGCAGGGGTTTCAGAACGGACAGGCCCGCGCTCAGGGAAATGGGGCACAGCAGCCGGAACAGAACCACCGCCCAAAGCATGTAGGAATAAATTTTCGGAGCCCGTCTCAGAAGCAGCCGGGCCAGCAGCACCACAGCAATCACGATGCTGCCCGTCAGGCTCATATTGAGTACCCTTTCAAAAATCGCCGTCATAACCCTACCTCCGCATGGAATCGATGAGCTTCTGGATCTCGTCGATTTCCCGGTCATCCAGCCTCTTCCGGCTGCCAAAGGCCGCCAGGAAGGCCGGCAGGGAGCCCTGGAAGGCATCCTGGACATACTGTTCGCTTTGCCGGGCATAGAACTCCTCCCGGCTGACCAGTGCCGTCACCGTGCCGCCCTGGTTCTGAAACAGCCCCCGATCACACAGCCGCTTGAGCACCGTGTAGGTAGTCGTCCGCTTCCAGCGAAGCCGCTGCTCTGCCAGCTCTGCCAAAAGCCGGGAGGTCAGGGGTGCGTTTGCCCAGATAATGTCCGCAAAGATGGATTCGATTTCGCCTAAATGATAGTCTGCCATTGGGATTCCTCCTTTGTCTATTTGTTGTAGACAAGTATATACTACATCAAGTAGACAGATTTGTCAAGGACAATTTATTCACAGTTTCCTTGGGTTTACGGATTGCCACACCAGTCTGCGGACTGGTTCGCAATGACATGCAATTTACGGTGGTTCTCAGATGATCGAAAAACGAAAAACCAGCCCTGTCATATAATTCAAAAAAACACAAAAATACCCAAGACTATCACGTCTTGGGTACTTTCTATTTGGAGCTGCTAGCCAGATTCGAACTGGCGACCTCATCCTTACCAAGGATGCGCTCTACCGACTGAGCTATAGCAGCAGATATGCTGTCAAGAAATATGGAGCTGCTAGCCAGATTCGAACTGGCGACCTCATCCTTACCAAGGATGCGCTCTACCGACTGAGCTATAGCAGCA
>CAKTOH010000024.1 GCA_934589705.1 uncultured Oscillospiraceae bacterium
TTGCTCAGCAGTGCATTCTGGTCCAGGTTGTTGAGCATGGCATAGAGCTTGTAGGGATCGGAGTTTTCGCAGTCCACCACGATTGCTGCCTGCTGGGCCTGATTCAGGAAGGCATAGATACCGTCCTTGGCAATATTACCGGCATCGGTGACCTTGCTCATGTCCTGGAACGAAGCCAGCATATCATTCTCGTCCAGAAATGTCTGGATTTCGGTGATTACAATCTGAAGTGCCTGCTCTTGAGGGAATCCATATGCACCTGAGGAAATGATAGGAAATGCAAAGTTGTTACAATTGTATGCCTTGGCAAGATTCAACGAATTGCGATAGCAAGAAGCCAGCAAACTATGTTCGTTGCAATCGCCACCCATCCATACCGGGCCAACCGTATGAATTACATATTTACATACCAGACGGCATCCTTTCGTGATTTTCGCTTGGCCTGTCTTACACCACTTGGAGTTTTACACTCCTCAAGCAGTTCCGGTCCTGCGCGTCTGCGGATTGCACCATCAACACCTCCGCCTCCCAGTAATGAGGAATTGGTAGCATTTACAATTGCATCAACACTCATCCGTGTGATGTCGTTTCGTACTATAGGAAGATAATGGCATATAAATCCCTCCCTCAGCGTGTAGGTGCAAAATTAACTTCAGTATTATACTCAAATATCAATACAACATCAAGAATAAAAACTGCTTAGTGAAATGAACACCTAAGCAGGATACATTGTAGAATGGATGAAAACGTATCAGGAATTTGCTAAATAAGGAAAAGTGCAACGCAGAAACTATGCCTGAACGATACAATGTGGGAGCTATCTTTGCTATTGACACCTGCTCCCAATATGCTATAATACAGCCAGCAAAGATGCAGACGCCGATCAAGCCACAACTTGACAAGCGCCTGCGTTTTCCATTTTCAGAAAGGAGCCATGCTGTAAGTATGGATCATCCGCCCACGTACAACCGTACCTTAAAAATTTCATATCGAACCGGAGGGAACAACCAGCTTGGGCCGCAGAAAGAAGCTCATCAACAATTCCGGTATTCCGCAGCACGAGATCGAACGCATTGCCCGGTGCATCCTCCCTGATATTCTCGCCTACTACGAAAGTGAAGAAGGCCAGCGGGAGTTCCGGGAATGGCAGGCTCAGCGTGAAGCGGAACAGACGGAAGGAAAGGAAGGGAAAAAGTAAGCAAGTGACCGAACAGGGTGCCGCCAGTTTGGCGGCACCTTTTCTCGTATGACAGGCACCTCCACTCACGCATTTAGAGGGTAAAAAGGCGGCTGATAGCAATACCTTTTTATCGCTTTTGGGGCTTAGGGAATACAATGACCTTCGGATGCTCAAAAATGACTTTCTAAATGCGTGAATTTTCAAAATCTACTCCTGGTTTCAATTGTATGCCAGTTATCTAATGCTGCTTCTTTTTCCTCGTTCCTCTCGGCTTGAATTATGGCCTTTTGACAACGCCGTTTCGGCAACGCGTTTCCTCAAATTCACCCAAGAAAACAAATAATCCGAACCCGTCTCCTACTGAGAACAGGTTCGGATTATTCTTCTTTGGTACGCCAGAAGGGACTCGAACCCCCAACCCTCGGAACCGGAATCCGATGCTCTATCCATTGAGCCACTGGCGCATTTCTGAAAGCCCGATTATTATAGCAGGATTTCCCGGATTTGTAAAGAGGAAATGGAAAAAATTTTTGCTCCCAGCGGATTCTTTTTGCGCAAACGGTTGTTTTTCCCAATAGAATGTGGTATAATCCAGAAAAATCCTGCTAAAAGGAGAAAACTATGGCCTCTTCTCAGAATTTCCGCACTGCCTTCAACGGCTTCAACCGGGAGGATGTGGTGCATTACTTAGAATATATCAACACCAAGCACACCAATCAGCTCAATCAGCTTACCGCCGAAAACGAGAGCCTGCGAGAGCGGCTGGAGAGACTGCCCGATGCGGAAAGTCAGCGGCTGCTGGTGGAATCGCTGGAAGAAAAGTGCCGGAACCTGACCGGTCAGCTGGAAGAGGCCACTTCCCGGGCAGATGCCCTGGAACGGCAGCTGGCAGCGGCTCAGAGCCGGTGCGCCGAATTGACGCAGGCAGCCCAGACAGCTCAGCCGGAGCCGGAGACCGGATTGACCCCCACGGCCAGCGACGAGCTGGAGGCTTATCGCCGGGCTGAGCGGATCGAGCGGGAGGCCAAGGAGCGGTCTGAGCTGGTGTACTACCAGGCCAACAGTGTCCTCAGCCAGACCACCGCCAAGGTGGACAGCCTTTCCGCCGACATCACCCAGATGGCCGACCAGGTCGTGAGCCAGCTGACCCAGCTTCAGGCGGCGGTGAGCTCCGGCAAGCAGGCCTTGCAGGAGGCATCCTCCATCATGGGCACCATCCGCCCGAACCAGAACTGAACATTTTCATACTGAACTCCAATTAAAATCTTTAAAAAAGATTTTAATTGCCTGAAGGGCATGGAGTTCATATGAGACTTGTTTTGTGATTTCTTTCCTTATAAATCACAAAACAGGCAGCGCCTTCAGGCGATGCCTTCCTGATTAAAATTAAGATTTTAATCAGGAAATAGTATCAGAGCGCACGCCTTGGGTGTGCGCTCTTTTTGGAGGAATTCCATGGAAGTTACAAAACCGGATTATTATGACCGTTTTCGCTGCCTGGCGGGGGAATGCCCGGACAGCTGCTGCAAGGACTGGCAGGTGCAGGTGGACGAAGCCTCTGCCCGGCGTTACCGTGCTCTGGCCGGGGCTTTGGGAGAGAAACTCCGGGCGGCTCTCCGACAGGAGGACGGGGAAACCTATCTGACCGTTCAGGACGGACGGTGCCCTATGTGGCGGCGGGACGGCCTGTGCCAGATTCAGGCGGAGCTGGGGGAGGGAGCGTTGTGCGAGACCTGCCGCCGGTTCCCTCGGCTGACCCACGACTATGGGGACTTTGTGGAGCTTGGCCTGGAGCTTAGCTGCCCGGAGGCGGCCAGGTGGATTCTGGATGAAAAGAGCTGCTATGTGACGGAGAAGAATCCCGGCGGGGAAGACCCGGAATATGACCGGGAGGCCATGGCGGTTCTGAAACGCACCCGAACCCAGGCGTTGGAAATTCTGAATGAGACGGACATTTCCCGGGCGTTGTCCCTGCTCCTGCTTTACGGCTGCCAGGCGCAGGGTGAGCTGGACGGAGAAGAGGAACGCCCCTTTGACCGGGGAGCGGCCTGGGACACGGCCGGAGCCATGGCTCAGTCCGGGGAGCCGGAGGCGGTGCTGGGATTCTTCTCCGGTCTGGAAATCCTGACGGACACCTGGCGGCAGCGGCTGAAGGCGCCGGAACCAGGGAACTGGGATTGCCGGACGGGAAATCTGCTCCGGTATTATGTCAACCGATACTGGCTTCAGGCGGTGTCGGATTACGACCTGTACGGCCGGGTAAAATTCATGGTGATTTCCTGCCTGGTGCTTCGGATTCTGGGGGGCGATTTCCGGGAAACGGCTCAGCTTTTTTCCAAGGAAATCGAAAATGACGCGGAGAATCTGGACGCCATTCTGGATGCTGCCTATGAAAATCCGGTGTTCACCGATGCCAAGCTGCTGGGGATGCTACTGGAGAATGGTGAGCACAGATAAATATAACGGTGATTATATCAGCCGCCCCTGCACAGTGGCAGGGGCGGCTGATAAGCTTAAAAATCTACTTCGTATTCAAAAGACCTGCGGGACTCTTTTTTTACCTCGGAGACCATCGTGGCACTTCCTGCGAGTTTCATTGCTTTCAATGCCGCGTCTATTTTGCAGGCATCGTTTTCGCAAATACCGGAGGAATTGCTGAGCTGTAAGCTGAAGTCCTGATGGAAGATTGGAGAATTTTCATCCATCCGCAGGGCAATCAGGGATTGGATACTGGGTTCTCCACGGAGATAGTACAATTTTGGCGCAATAGGTGCATGTCCTAAACACTGTAATTCTGCCGCAACCTGTATATTCGTGTTATCCGATGCGGAAACACTGTGGGTTCCATCGACATCGGCTTTTCCGGCTGCAAGTTTGCCTCCGACCTTTCCCTTCATTTCGCATTTGGCCACGGTTTCGCTTTTTTCTTTGTATGTAACCCGGAAGTGCTTTGCGCCCAAGTCTTGAGCGATTTTCTGAAGCTCGTTCACGCGGGCGATTTTCAGATAATCAAAATAGTGGTCTAACGCAATATATTTATCCCTGTCGCTGGGATCCACATAGTAGATTTCACTGTCGGCACCGGGGAAAAGCGTCAGGCCGAAAGCTTCCACTGCGTCTTTGTAGATATGGATGATACGCAGTCCCTTCTGTACGGTGACAAAGCCGATGGAACCCTTGCAGACTTCGCTTTCCGCATGCCTTTTGTCCATCTCCGATACGCGAATCAGCTTGGAAAGCGTGAATTCGGCACTGGTCAAATCGGCGGGGAAAATAGGCTGCAACGCTTGCAGCTCTTTTTCACGGCTTTTGGCTTCGGCATTGCTCTTCGCAGCATTGGCTGCATTACCTACGGCCTGGGCAAGGGCGGATACATCCTTCCTATCAAGTGTTCCGTCGCCATTCTGGTCGATAGCATTTATGATGTTGTCTTTTGCCTTGCCGAGGAAAGCCTTTGCATTCTGACCGGCACCGACTGCCACCTCGCCGAGGTTGATTTTCTTGATTTCCATTACATCTCTTCCTTTCTGTGTTTTACCATAACAGGAAATGAAAATGCTGCGAAATGCTATAGATATCATAACATTTTTCGGCTTATGATGCAACAAAAAATCAAACAAAAAGAAGCTGTCTGACGGATATATCCCCCAAAACAGTGTCGGGGGATATATCGGAATCAGACAGCCTTATAGCTTACTTTTCCAGAATCACAGCGCAGTCGGCACTGGCCAAGGCATTTTTGATATAGGCGGCGGCATCGGCGGGGGACAGCTTCACCTGCTCGCCGGTTGCCATATTCTTCACGGAGCACACACCCTCGGCGATTTCGTCCTCGCCCAGAAGCACCACGAAGGGCACCTCCAGCTTGTTGGCGTAGGCCATCTTCTGCTTGAATTTCTTCTGCTCGCCGTAGAGCTGCACCCGCAGACCGGCGGAGCGGATGGTTTCGGCCAGGGCGATGGCGGCGGCAGGGCTGTCGGTCATGGGCAGCACCAGGGCATCCGCCGGGGCGGAGGGAAGGGCGGGGTTCAGAAGCCCCTGCTCGTCCAGCACATAGAAAAGCCGGGTCAGACCGATGGAAATGCCCACGCCGGGCAGAGCCTTGTCGATATAATAGCCTGCCAGATTGTCGTACCGGCCGCCGGAGCACACGGAACCGATTTCCGGATGGTCAAGAAGAGTGGTCTCATAGACCGTGCCGGTGTAGTAGTCCAGCCCCCGGGCGATGGTCAGGTCAACGGCGAAGTTGGCCTCCGGCACACCGAAGGCGGCCAGGTTCACGGTGACGGCCTTCAGCTCGGAAAGACCCTGGTCGAACATTTCGTTCCGGCCGGCATAGCCCTCCAGGGCGGACAGAACCTGGGAATTGGAGCCGGTGATGGCGATGAAGCGGAGAATTTCGTCCGCCTGATCCTCCGTCAGGCCGCAGTCCTCCAGGAGAATCAGCCTGACCTTGTCGGCGCCGATCTTATCCAGCTTATCCACGGTGCGCATAATGTCTCCGGACTTTTCGGACAGACCCAGCATGGCGTAAAAACCGTTGAGAATCTTCCGGTTGTTCACCCGGATCTGGAACCGGCTCAGGCCGAAGCCGCGGAAAACCTTGTAGATAATGGCGGGAATCTCCGCCTCGTTGAGAATGTCCAGCTTGCCGTCGCCGATGATGTCGATGTCCGCTTGGTAGAACTCCCGGAACCGACCCCGCTGAGCCCGCTCTCCCCGGTAGACCTTGCTGATCTGGAACCGGCGGAAGGGGAAGGCCAGCTCGTTATAGTGAAGGGCAACATACTTTGCCAGAGGTACGGTCAGGTCAAAGCGCAGAGCCAGGTCGCTGTCGCCCTTGGTAAAGCGGTAAATCTGCTTCTCGGTTTCGCCGCCGCCTTTGGCAAGGAGAATCTGGGCATCCTCGATAACCGGGGTGTCCAGAGGGGCGAAGCCGTAGGAGGCGTAGGTGGTGCGCAGAATCTCCAGCATTTTCTCGAAGCGAATCTGCTTGCCGGGAAGCAGCTCCATGAAGCCGGACAGGGTGCGGGGCTTGATGATATCCATGATCTATGTTCCTTTCTCGTTGAAAAAAGGCCGCAAAGGGCCCTGGGGAAGCGGAGAAGTGTCTTGGCTTTTGTAGGGGCCGATGAGGGCATCGGCCCGACAAAAAACTGCCAGTGATGCAGAGCGGGTCGATGAGCTCAATCGACCCCTACGGATTTTTACGAGGGTTCTTGGGGGAATGGCCCCGGCCTCATCCGTCACGGCTGCGCCGTGGCACCTACACATTATTGTGCAATTGCCACTGGCAATTGTTTAATCTGAATTCGCTGCGCGGAGCACCACCCTCCCAGGGGAAGGCTTTCGGTTTGCAATGACATGCGATATTTCAGAATTTGTTCTTATTATGCAGCATTTCCCGCCAGTCCAGATCGCCCCGCTGAAGCCCCATGATGAGCATTTCCGCGGAGGCCAGGTTGGTGGCGATGGGCACGTTCTGCTTGTCGCAGTGACGGATGGTCTCGATCATCTGGGCATCGTCCCAGGGCTCGGTGGTATTGGGGTCGGTGAACAGCAGCACCAGATCAATTTCGTTATAGGCGATTCTGGCGTTGATCTGCTGATGACCGCCCTGCTTGTGGGACAGCAGCAGAGTAATGGGCAGACCGGTATTGTCGGCAATGAGCCGACCGGTGGTGGCGGTGGCGAAGAGGTTGTGCTTCATAAGCACGCTCTTGTAGGCGGTGCAGAACTGAACCATCAGTTCCTTTTTCTTGTCGTGTGCCAGAAATGCAATATTCATAAGGGTCACTCCTTTTCAGAAGAATAAATTCATCATCGCAGGGAAATCGGCTCGTGAAGCCCCTGAATCCGTCGGGAGATCCGACGGCAGGCCTTGGCGGCGGGGCAGCGGGGGGCATAGCGCAGAAGAGGCTTGCCGAAGGAGGCGGCAAGGGTCACGCAGGGATCCTCGGGGACAATGCCCGCCAGGGGCAGTCCGGCGGTGTCCATCACATCGTCAATGGTGAGCCTTACGGTGCTGAGCATATCCCGATCCACCCGGTTGACGATGAGGCGCACGTCCTGCTTGCCTTGCAGCTCCAGAAGATCGCCCACTCTTGCCGCGTCCCGGACGGAGGCAGGGCCGCAGCCGGTGACCAGCAGGAACCGGTCGGCGGCTCCGGCGGTGAGCCGGAAGCCCGCGTCCACCCCGGCAGGGGCATCCAGCAGAATCATGTCGAATTCCCGCCGGGCATCCAGAAGCATCCGGAAGAAGGCCTCCGGGTCAATGTCGTCGGCGGTGCAGTTCATGGGGGCGGTGAGAAAAGCAAGGCTGGGGTAGCTGCCATGCCGGGCGGCATCGCTCAGGGAATAGTGACCGGAGGCCACATCCAGAAAGGAAAGGGGGCTGCTTTCGGACATTCCCAGGGAGATATCCAGATTGCGAAGTCCCACATCGCAGTCGATGCAAAGAACCCGTTTTCCGGCCTCGGCCAGGGCGGTGGCCAGCCCCGCGCAGACGGAGGTCTTTCCCGTTCCGCCCTTCCCGGACAGCACCGCCAGAACTTCGCTCAAGGCCAATCTCCCCCATTCCATAGTTTATCACTATTATACAGGGAAAACGTACAAATTGCAAGGGGAAAATCGGCTTTTTCAAAAAGATTTTCATCAAAATAAACAAAATCTATGGATTCCATAAGGAAAAATTATTTCGCCGGAAAGTACCGGTCCGGAGACAAAAATTTCCCGTATCCGCAAAAAGGGGTTGCGCCCCGGTGGGAACTGAGCTATAATAAAAGGGTAAAAAACGGGCATCCGCCCGATAATTGGAGGAATGATTCCCATGTTCAATGCTATGATCGAAACTCTGAAGGCCAATCCCCGGAAGATCGTGTTCACCGAGGGTCACGATGCCCGTATTCTGGAAGCTACGGACCGGCTGGTCAAGGGCGGTTTCCTGACCCCCATCCTCATCGGCAACGTGGACGAGGTTAAGGCCAACGCCGCCAAGGGCGGCTTCAACATCGAGGGCGTGGAGATTCTTGACCCCGCTACCTATCCTGAGATGGACAAGATGGTAGACAAGATGGTGGAGCTGCGCAAGGGCAAGATGTCCGCCGAGGACTGCCGGAAGGCGCTTAGCAAGGGCAACTACTTCGGCACCATGCTGGTGAAGATGGGCTACGCCGACTCCCTGCTGGGCGGCGCTACCTATTCTACCGCCGATACCGTCCGTCCCGCTCTGCAGCTGGTCAAGACCAAGAAGGGCGCCCACCTGGTGTCCTCCTGCTTCATTCTGGTTCGGGGCGACGAGAAGCTGGCCATGGGCGACTGCGCCATCAACCTGAGCTACGAGGACAGCGTTGACAAGGAAGGCAACGTGACCCTGACCGCCGCTCAGAAGCTGGCGGAAGTGGCCATCGAGTCCGCCCGCACCGCCAAGGTCTTCGGCATTGACCCCAAGGTCGCCATGCTGAGCTTCTCCACCAACGGCTCCGGCAAGGGCGGCACCGTAAAGCTGAGCCACGACGCTACCATCGTGGCCAAGGAAATGGCTCCCGATCTGGCCATCGACGGCGAGATGCAGTTCGATGCCGCCGTGGCTCCCGAGGTCGGTCAGCTGAAGTTCCCCGGCTCCCCCGTGGCAGGCCATGCCAACACCTTCATCTTCCCCAACATCGAGGCTGGCAACATCGGCTACAAGATCGCCCAGCGTCTGGGCGGCTTCGAGGCCTACGGCCCCATCCTGCAGGGTCTGGCCGCTCCCATCAACGACCTGTCCCGTGGCTGCAACGCCGACGAGGTCTACAAGATGGCAATCATCACCGCCGCAATGGTGTAAGCGAGATTTTTTCCATACAGCACAGGGAGCCGGGCAATGCCCGGCTCCTTTTTTGTTGCGGACAGCTTTGACACGATCAAGGGTCTGGGGCGGCAAAACGCTTGCCGGTTCTGTTGGAGAATTCTTAGGAATTTCTTAGGAAAGTTCCTGTGGACTTGGATGCCGGAATCCTGTAAAATAACAGAAACGAGCAGGGGAGGGATTCTTTTGGCGGAAAAAATTCTGGTTGCGGACGATGAACGGGAAATCACCGAACTGATTGCCCTGTATCTGGAAAACGAGCATTTCACCGTGTTTCAGTGCCACACGGCCCAGGAAGCCCTGGACTGCATCGACAAAGAATGCCCGGATCTGGCAATTCTGGATGTGATGCTGCCGGATCGGAGCGGTTTTGAGATCTGCAAACGGATTCGCCGGGAATATACCTTCCCGGTGATCATGCTGACCGCGAAAATCGCGGAGGTTGACCGGATTACCGGCCTTACCCTGGGCGCGGACGATTATGTGACCAAGCCCTTCCTGCCGCTGGAGCTGGTGGCACGGGTGAAGGCTCAGCTTCGCCGGTACACCCGGTACAATGCCGGAGCGAAACCCGAGGAGAATGTGATTGGGCTTAGGGGTCTGGTGCTCAATATCAAAACCCATGAATGCACCTTAAACGAAAAGCCGCTTGCCCTGACCCCAACGGAATTTGGGATTCTGACAATTCTATGCCGGAACCCCGGCAGCACGGTCAGCTCGGAAGCGCTGTTCCATGGGGTCTGGGGGGAGGAATACTATTCCAAGAACAATAACACCATTACGGTGCATATCCGGCATCTGCGGGAAAAGATGGGCGATTCCTTTGAGTGTCCGAAGTATATCAAAACGGTCTGGGGAGTGGGGTATAAAATTGAAAACTAAAATTAACACTGCGGGCAGGGCGGTTCTGATTTGCGCCGCTGCCGTTGGGCTGCTCTGGGGCTTGTTTGCTTTTTGGGATGTTGCCCTGGACAAGCAGGTGGCAGGCTGGTTTCAGGACAGGTTCTTCACGGATATGGGCTATGCCTATTGGAGCAACGGCGGGTGCATTGAAGTGCGGATTCTCAAGTGGAATCAGCTGAAGCATTTCCTGCTGGCTGCCGGTCTGGCACTGGCGGCGGTGTGGGCACTGTCCATCATAATCGCCGTGATTGTTTCCGGAAATCGGGCAGAGAGGAAAACCGCGAAGAACATCGGACGGATGCTGAGACAGTATTTTACCCAGGGAGAAAATGCTGAGCCCTTTCCCCCGAAATACGAAGAGGTGGCGGATTATGCCGCGGTGCTGAAAGGCCAGATGAACCGCAAGGAGGAAATGCTGGTTGCGGAATCCACCCGGAAGAACGACCTGATCGCCTACCTTGCCCACGATCTGAAAACCCCCTTGACCTCCGTAATCGGATACCTGAGTCTGCTGAAAGAGACTCCGGACATGCCCCGGGAGCAGCAAGCCAGGTACACGGATATCGCCCTGGAAAAAGCAATGCGCCTGGAAAGCCTGATCAACGAATTTTTTGAGATCACCCGGTACAATCTGCATGAGATCGTTCTGGAAGAAGAGCGATTTGACCTTGGCTACATGCTGATGCAGATGGCGGAGGAATTCTATCCTGTGCTGAAGCCCCGGGGCAAGTCTGTCACAGTCCGCACAGCGGAAGATTTGCTCATTACGGCGGATCCGGACAAGCTGGCTCGTGTGTTCAACAATATTCTGAAAAACGCCGTCGCCTACAGCTATGACAACACGGAAATCGAGATTCACGCACAGCTGCAAGACGATACCGTCCAAGTGTCTGTCTCCAATTTCGGCAGGACGATTCCGCCCCAAAAGCTGGAACGGATCTTCGAAAAGTTTTACCGCCTGGACGATGCCCGGTCTGCCCATACCGGCGGCGCGGGACTGGGGCTTGCCATTGCCAAGGACATTGTGGATGCCCACGGGGGAAGTATTTGCGTTACCAGCCGGAACCAGGTCACTACCTTTACGGTGGTGCTGCCTGTCCATAATACATAGGCGCGCCCGGTGCTTGCCGATTGAATTAGGAATTTTTTAGGAGTTTCCTTAGCATTCCTTAACGAAGGGGACGCACCCATTTGCTATAATCACATATAGGGAACCTCTGAATAAATCGTCTGCGGCTGGATAGCGGATCTTTTTTCCTATCCGTGCAGCTTCAAAAGTGGGAAATATAGCGCAGCCGTTGCCAGCGCAAGCTGGCTTACGGATGCGGCATACCCCTTGCGGGTACACAAAGTATTCCTCCACTTTTGAAGCCTTCGGCTAGAGAAAAATCTCTCGCTACCAGCTCTTGCCGATTTAATCAGAGGCTCCCGTAGAATAACCCAAGCAACGAAAGGATGTGTCCGCAGATGAAACAAATGAAAAAAAGCCTGAGCGGTATCCTTGCCGCCGTCCTATGGATTTCCGCCATGTCCGGCTGCGCCGCCGAAAAGCCTGACAGTGTCTTCCAGCAGAATATGACGGCAGCGGCGACCGCGCCGCTGGACGAAAAAATTCTCCTGACCGACACCGTGACCAGCCAGGACGGAACCGCGCAGTATTCCATCCGTCTGAACCAGCAATTGACCTCCGCGCCGCTGCCCATTGCGGAGGCGGTTCCCCACCGCCTTACCGGAGAAGATGTGAAGCGTGTGGCGCAGGCGTTATTCGCTGATGCCCCATTCTACGAACGGGAGCATGAGGAGAATGCGGCCTATTCCAAAGAGCAGCTTCAGAAACGAATCCGGTGGATGACGGAGCTTGCCTCCCGGAAGGCCCTGGAGGAGCTTTTCGGCGGTGAGGAATATGTGGAGGACACCCTGGAAAGCCTGAGATTTTACCTTCAGAAATATACGGTTCAGATGGAGACGGCACCCACGGAAAATCCCCATACCCCTTGCAAATGGACCTTCCAAAAAGACAGGCACTATGCCGCCTCCTACAATTCCCGGGGTGACGATTGGATTTGTGCAACCACGGATTTCGGCGAAGTGAACTATAATGTGTTCGCGGTCAGGACAGATTCAGGCCGGGACAAACTGAACAGAATTTCCGTTCAGTTCGGTGACGGATTGGGGAACGCGGACGTGGAAATGCGCTACCTTCGCGCCAAGCTGTGCCGGACGCCAAAGCCGACCCAGGAGCAGATCGATTCGCTGAAGGAAAAGGCCCAGGCTATGCTGGACCGGATGGGAATGGGGCAGTGGGAAATCTCCTTTGCGGACGTAATTGAGGAACACTATGGGTCCGCGACAGAATACCAGGTGCAGCTTTGCGCAACGCCGGTGTTCCAGGGGGTTCCCGCGCTCTATGGGCAGCAGATCCCTTGCCTGGCGGGCAATGTGGCTTCCGATTATCACATCAGTACGGCGATGTTCCAATTTTCCGCCAACGGAGAGCTGACTTATTTTGACCTGGACGCACCGCTGGAAATCAAAAGCATTGTCAACAACGGCGCGGCGATTCTTCCTACGGAAACACTGCTGGAACGCACGAAGGAATATCTGGCCCGCTACGGGGTGGATTCCCAGCATCTGGTCTTTTTCCCGATGTTATTGCATCAAAAGCCCCTGAGCTGCAAGGTTTCCGTAGATCGGTTGGAATTCGGCCTTCTTCGTGCCGCCCCGGAAAAGAAAGACGGTATCTTTTACTATACGCCTGCCTTTGGCGTATACGGCAGGGTTTCCTACTACGACAAGGAAAGCGGAGAACCCGTCCGGCTGCCTTCCGGTTTTCCCGATGTGGAAATCGACAGACCGCTGATTTGGGTCAATGCCGTGGATGGAAGTCTGATAGAAGAGGCTTAGTTTTTGGGAAGCCGCAAAATTCGGTTTTGCGGCTTCCCGGTTCCGATGACCGAAAAAGAGGCACAGGCGGAAAGATTTGTCGGAATCGAAGATAGACAAATGAAGGAAGATATGCTATGCTTACGGCATGATCCTGACATTAAGGGGCAAGCCCCTGCGTGAAAGGTGTGCATACTTCGTCAGCTGCGGAAAAATATCCGGGGCTGTGCCGTCGTTGCCGCACCGTCAGGGTCGCGGCAGTTTTCTTTTTATACTGAACTCCAATTAAAATCTTTAAAAAAGATTTTAATTGCCTGAAGGGCATGGAGTTCATATGAGACTTGTTTTGTGATTTCTTTCCTTATAAATCACAAAACAGGCAGCGCCTTCAGGCGATGCCTTCCTGATTAAAATTAAGATTTTAATCAGGAAATAGTATTAGGAGGAAAGGAAATGGAAACCAGAGTGGCAGTCATCAGCATGATCGTGGAGAACCCCGCGTCGGTGGAGATTCTCAACGGCCTTCTGCACGAATACAGTCCGTTCATCATCGGCAGAATGGGCATCCCCTACCCCAAGCGGGGGGTGAGCATTATCACCGTTGCCATGGACGCGCCTCAGAATACCATTTCCAGTCTTTCCGGAAAGCTGGGCGGCCTGTCCGGTGTCAGTGTCAAAACCGCTTATTCCGGTGTAACCGGAAAAGACTGACGAAAAGAGGTATTTTCTATGAGTAAAAAGGTTCGTTGGATTACGGAAACCGCCGTCATGCTGGCGCTGCTTGTCACCTTGCAGGCGCTGACCAAGCCCGCAGGACAGCTGGTCACCGGCTCCTGCGTCAACGCCGTGCTGGCGGTGAGCGTGCTGCTGGCGGGTCTTGGCAGCGGCATCACCGTGGCGGTGCTGTCTCCTGTGCTGGCCTACTTACTGGGCGTGGCGCCCCAGCTGGTGACGGTTCCTGCCATCATGGTGGGCAACACCGTGCTGGTGGTGCTGCTGTATTTTATCGCCGGGGACTGCGCTTCCGTGGGCAAGCGGGTGGCGGCCTGGCTGGTGGCGGCCATCGCCAAGTTCGCCACCTTGTATCTGCTGGTGGTGAAGCTGATCTGCGGCGTGATGGCTCCCGGTCTGCTGGCAAGCGGCACCCTGAAGGAGCCGATGCTGAAGGCACTGTCTACCACGTTCTACCTGCCTCAGCTGATCACCGCCCTCATTGGCGGCGGCGTGGCAATGCTGATGATCCCTGTGCTGCGCAAGGCACTGCATAAGTAAGCGGATAAAGAAAAGAAGCACCGGCTCTCAAGGGGAGCCGGTGCTTCAGAGATTGTCAAACAACCATGTCATTGCGAGCCAGTGCTCACACTGGCGTGGCAATCCCCCTGATATTCAAATATTTTCAATCCTAAACCAGCAGCTTTTACGTTCAACCGGGGGATTCCCACACCAGTCTGCGGACTGGTTCGGAATGACACCGTATCTTTCGGACTTTTTTGACACGCTGGAAGCACCGGCTCCTGATGGGGCCGGTGCTTTTGGCGTTATCACAGTGCTTCATATTGACTGCCAAGGAGCCAGTAGTGCCAGACACCGGCGACCTCCCGCATGAAGTGGTTGATGAGCTGGGACAGGTTGCTGGTTTTCGCGGGAATGCCCACAAATTCCACGCCGCAGGCCTTGGTGAACAGGCTGGCTCGGTACAGGTGGTATTCGCTGGACAGAACGCCGATTTTTGTCGGACGGCTGCCAGTTTTTTCCTCAATCAGGTCAAGGGAAAAATGAAGATTTTCCCAGGTGGAGGTGGCCTTGTCCTCAATCCAGATCCGCTCCGGGGCAATGCCCAGCTCCACCAGCTTTTCCCACATGGCGGTGGCCTCGGTCATGGGCTCGTCGTCGCCCTTGCCGCCGGACACCACGGCAATCACGTCCGGGTGCTCGGTCAGATAGTCGTAGGCTCCGTAAATCCGATCCCACAGGGAGGCGGAAGGGCCGGTGACACGAACCTTGGCACCCAGCACCACCAGATATTCGATGGGCTCCTCCGGAGAGCCGAAGCTGGCCTTGATGATGATGCCCTCGGTGACGGTGACAACGGCGATGCCAACGGCAAGACAGCCGGTGAAAATCCGGCGGAGGATGGGGACAACAGCGGGATAGACGGGAAGAAGCATCCCGGTGATCTCGTAGAAGGCGATGATGCCGGCAAGGCAGCAGCAGACCAGGGCGGAAAAGCTGTAGCCCCAGAGGACAAAGCGCAGGATAAAGGCTGCCAGAATCAGCAGGGCAACGATGACCCAGGGCAGCAGGTGAAAATGTTTCATGATGTTCTCCAAATTTTTAGATGTGCGGGGCGGGCAAGGGCATTGACCCTTGCTTATGAGAGTTTTATGAAAAGTGCGAGTTTTTGCCCTCATCCGTCACGGCTGCGCCGTGCCACCTTCCCCCAAGGGAAGGCTTTGGGTACGGATTGTGACCGGAGGAAATCCCTGGAAAGGGTCACGCCGGTATGCGTTATACGAAGGCTCCCGGAATGACCGGGGGATTGCCACACCAGTCTGCGGACTGGTTCGCAATGACATGCTGCTATTGCGGGTGCGGCCTTAGATAGGCGTGAAGACGTACTTTTCCATCAGGCCGTCCACCACGGCGTGGATGGTAACTGCACCGTTTGAGCCAGGGTCGGCGGACAGCTCGATTTTATGACCGGACAGCCGTCGGCGCAGATATTCCTCAGGGTCGTCGCATTCCACTTCCTCAAAGAAAACGTCGCGCATCTGGTTGTTCCGGCAGAGGTTCTGAATTTCATGTACCAGTTCGTATTCCATTACAGTCCCTCCAGAAGGGTTTCCAGCTGGGAAAGCCCCTCGATTTCGTAATCCGGGCGGATATTTCCGGCGGGCTTGTGAGCGGGATTGACCCAGACGGTTCGAAGTCCCGCGTTGATGCCGCCCTGAATGTCCGAGGTCAGGCTGTCGCCCACCATCAGAGCCTTGCTTGGGTCGAAGTCGGGAATTTGAGCAAAGCACCGGTCGAAGAAGGCCTTGTCCGGCTTGTTGAAGCCGATTTCCTGGGAGATAAACACTTTCTCAAACCAGGGGTACAGATTGGCGCTGGTGAGCCTGCCCTGCTGAACCACGGCGGTGCCGTTGCTCACCAGGAACAGCCGGTATTTTTCGTGGAGCCGCTTCACGGCCTCCTCCGCACCGGGGAGAAAATAGTGGCCGATAGACAGATTGTGCTCATAGGACTTCATGCAGTCGGCGGCGCTGACCTCCTGCCCCAGCTCCCGGAAGAGCTGGACAAACCGACCTTCCAGCACCTGGGCTCGGGTGAGATTCCCCAGCTCCAGCTGCTCCCAGTGCCATTTGTTGATTTCGTGGTAGCGGTTCAGAATGGCCTCCGTAGGCTCGATTCCGAAGGAACGGATGGTTTTGCTCAGGGCGATTCGCTCGGCCTTGTGGAAATCCAGAATGGTGTCATCCAGGTCCAGCAGTAAAAATTCGATCATGTTTCTCTCCATTTGACAATTTCGTTGGCTAGTCTTACAAATTCCGGGATGCTCAGAGTCTCCCCCCGGACGTTGGGGTCAAAGCCCGCGGCGACAATCACCTGGGCGGCACCGGCCTTGCCCAGTTCCGGAAAGCCGGAGGCCAGGCCGTTGCTCAGCTTCTTCCGGCGCATGGCGAAGCTGGCCCGGACGGTTCGGAAGAAGATGCCCTCGTCCGCAAGTCCCCAGTCCCGGTTCTGACGAACTTTCAGCTGAATGACGGCGGAGGTCACCTTGGGCTGTGGCAGGAAGCAGTGGGCGGGAACCTCAAAGAGCAGCTTGGGTTCCGCGTAATACTGGCAGAACACGGAAAAGGCACTGTAATCCTCGCTTCCCGGGGCGGCGGCAATCCGCTGGGCTACTTCCTTTTGCACCATGACGGTGACGGAATCGAAGCAGTCCGCTTCCAGCAGGGCGGTGAGGATAGGGGAGGTGATGTAGTAGGGCAGGTTGGCACAGGCCATGGGGCGAAGCCCCTCGAATTCGCCCTTGACCAGGGCGGGAAGATCCAGCCGGAGCACGTCGTTCCAGATGATTTCCAGGTTGTCAAATTCGCCGACAGTCAGATCGAGAATGGGCGCTAAGCGCTCGTCCAGCTCCACGGCGCAGACTTTCTTCGCCCGCAGGCACAGCTGCTGGGTCAGAGGGCCGATGCCCGGGCCGATTTCCAGCACACCGGCGGTTTCGTCCACCCCGGCCTGTTCGGCGATGGACTGGGGCACCCAGGGAGCGATGAGAAAATTCTGACCCTTGGCCTTGGAAAAGTGAAAGCCGTGCTGGGAAAGCAATGGCTTCATCACCTGAATATCGCAAACATTTATCATGGCAAAACCCGCCTTTCTTCCGGCTATCATACCAGAAAAAAGGCGGAGTTTCAAGTGCTGTATTTGTTTTGGGAAACCCGGAAGGGCACGCGCTTCTCGGCTCCCACTTTGGGGGAGCTGTCACGAAGTGACTGAGAGGGCAAAAAGCACCCTCTCCGCCTCCGGCACCTCTCCCAGAGGGAGAGGCAAGAAATCTTTTGATGGTTCTCGGAATATCCGGGGGATTGCCACACCAGTGCTGTGGCACTGGTTCGCAATGACATGTGCTTTTGAGGCGTTCTTAAATCATCCAAGAAAGTAAACGGTGCAGACCCGGCGGCCGAAAGCGGTGCATTGGGCATGGGTGGGCAGGTACAGATCCATCCGGTCGCCCTTGATGTCCCCGCCGCAGTCCTCCGCCGCGGCAATGCCGTAGACATAGGAGCCGTCGCTGGACACGATGAACATCCGGGTGCCATAGGGGATGAACCGGGGGTCTACCGCGGCGGTGCCCCGGTGGACACGGGTGCCGGTGGCGGTGACGGTGTCGCAGCCCCGGTCGGTATGGGTGTAGGCGGTAGCCCGGACGGTGTCCTTCCGGGTATAGGTCAGCACCTCGCCGGTGGGAAGGGTAATGCGTCCGTCGGCGATGACAGGCTGACCGGAGACGGCCGGGGCGGAGCCGGTGCCTACGGCGATAATCTCGGCAACCGGCTGCCGGGTGACGGTTTCCGTAAGTACCCGGCGGTCGGCTTCCTCGCCGCCTAAGTAGGTGATTTCCGCGGTGCAGCGCATTTCTCCGTCGGAACCGGGGGTGAGCACCGTCTCGGTGCCCACGGGCAGAGTGGGGTCACTGCACCGGCTCACCGGGTGGGGGATGGCGGCGGTGTAGACCTGCCGGAGAATTTCCGGCCGGTCTACCCGCAATTCCATCCCGTCGTAGGTTTCTTCTTCCAAACCATGGGAGACCACGTCCTCTCCGGTAACTTCCAGCCCCAGGCGGGACAGCAGCTCCCCTGCGGTCTCGCCAAAGCCGGTGACCAGCGTGGTCTGCCCATGGTAATGGACGGTAATCTTCTGGGCCCGGCGGACGGTAATGGCCGCCGCGCCCTCCACCGCTTGGGTGGTGTAGGTATCATTTTGATTTAAGGAAAGACCCAGCTGGGTCAGAACCTCCTGGGGATCCTCGGTGAAGGCGGTGTAGGTCACCACCCGATCGCCGTCGGTGACCACATAGGTCTTAGCCAGAGCCGCCTGGGAGATCAGCGCCAGCAGAGCCAGCACCAGAATCAGGCTCAGCAGTGCGATGTACAGGCGAATCAGGAAAACTTTCCTGCGCAGAACCCTGGAAACGGACTTTGCCATGGAAAACCCCTCCCGAAAACGCAAAACATAACAAATAATTACAGGTCGTACCGACTTGCGATTTGCTTGGGCTTATTATAGCAAAATTCGTAAAATTGTCAAGCAAATATTGAAATTCAATTGAAATAGCCAATATTTTCAGATACAGAAGTTGAGATATTATGTAAAGGAAATGGAGGAAGACGGTCGCTTGGTGTCGGCTTTTCCCGAAAACCGCTGTCAAAATAATTACAAATAGTAACATAACATGTCGAATGCTGTAACCTTTGGAAAATTGCCGTCGGGGGAAGATTACAGGCGGCGGCCTGGGGCGAAAACAGGCGATTTTGAAAAATGTTTGGAAATTTCACCGCCGGGGGATTGACAATCGGCGGGAATTGTGCTAGATTTCAGCCAAAGGCAACGACGAAGACACACGCGCCGGTAAGATTCCCAGAGAGGCTGCCGCCTTGGTGAAAGGCAGCCGTACCCCTGCCGCACGCCTAACCACTTCCGAGCCGCGGAGCGGAAATGCTCTGCCGGGTGCGCCCGTTACGGCGTCAATGAGTGGCTTTCCGTTGGAAGGCAACCAGGGTGGAACCGTGGAATACTGCATGTTACTGTATCCCACCCCTGATTTTTCAGGGGGTGGGCTTTTTTATACCCTCCCCGAGAATGAATAGGAGGTAAATTCCAATGTCCGAAGAAAATCTGTACACCTTTGAAAACCCCGAATACCGGAAAACCTACTGGCACAGCTGCTCTCACATCATGGCGCAGGCCGTGAAGCGTCTGTGGCCCGAGGTGAAGCTGGCCATCGGCCCCGCCATCGACGAGGGCTGGTACTATGACTTTGACGCGCCCTTCGCCTTCACCCCCGAGCATCTGACCCAGATCGAGGGCGAGATGAAGAAGATCTGCAAGGAGCGGCTGTCCATTGTCCGCAGCGAGAAGCCCCGGGAAGAGGCCATCGCCTATATGCGCGAGCAGGAGGAGCCCTACAAGGTGGAGCTCATCGAAGACCTGCCCGCCGACGCCGTCATCTCCTTCTACACCCAGGGCGAGTTCACCGACCTGTGCGCCGGCCCTCACCTGGATCACACCGGCCGGGTCAAGCACAACGGCTTCAAGCTTCTGAGCACCTGCGGCGCATATTGGCGGGGCGACAGCAAGCGGAAAATGCTTCAGCGTGTCTACGGCATCGCCTTCCCCACGAAGGATGAGCTGGATGCTTACCTTGCCCGGATCGAAGAGGCAAAGAAGCGTGACCACCGGAAGCTGGGCAAGGAGCTGGGTCTGTTCATGCTCACCGACTACGGCCCCGGCTTCCCCTTCTTCCTGCCCAAGGGCATGGTGCTGCGCAACACCCTGATCGACTACTGGCGTCAGGTGCACAAGAAGTACGGCTATGTGGAGGTTTCCACCCCCATGATCCTGAACCGTACCCTCTGGGAGCAGTCCGGTCACTGGGATCACTACAAGAACAATATGTACACCACCGTCATCGACGACCAGGACTATGCCATCAAGCCCATGAACTGCCCCGGCGGTATGCTGGTGTACGCCGCCGAGCCTCACTCCTACCGGGATCTGCCCCTGCGGGTGGGCGAGCTGGGTCTGGTGCACCGGCATGAGCTGTCCGGCGCGCTGCACGGCCTGTTCCGGGTTCGCTGCTTCACCCAGGACGATGCCCACATCTTCATGACCAAGGAGCAGATGGAGACGGAGATTCAGAACGTGGTAAAGCTCTTTGACGAGGTTTACTCCGTGTTCGGCCTGAAGTACACCATTGAGCTGTCCACCATGCCGGAGGACCACATCGGCACCGTGGAGGAGTGGGAGTTCAACCAGAACATCCTGAAAAACGCCATCACCGCCATGGGCAAGGACTTCGTTATCAACGAGGGCGACGGCGCCTTCTACGGCCCCAAGCTGGACTTCCACATTGAGGACTGCCTGGGTCGTACCTGGCAGTGCGGCACCATCCAGTTGGATTCCCAGCTGCCTGAGCGGTTCCACCTGGAATATGTGGGTGAGGACGGCCTGAAGCATCGCCCCGTCATGATTCACCGGGTGGTCTTCGGCTCCATCGAGCGGTTTATCGGCGTGATCACCGAGCATTTTGCCGGTGCCTTCCCCCTGTGGCTGTCCCCTGTGCAGGTGAAGGTGCTGCCTGTCACCGAGCGTGCGCACGAGTATGCTGCTCAGGTTGCCGCCAAGCTGGAGGAAGCCGGTGTCCGGGTGGAGAGCGATCTGCGCAGCGAGAAGCTGGGCTACAAGATCCGGGAAGCCCAGATGCAGAAGATTCCTTATATGCTGGTGGTGGGCGACCGGGATATGGAGAACGGCACCGTATCCGTCCGTACCCGCAAGGGCGAGGATCTGGGTGCCATGACTGCCGATGCCTTCCTGACCAAGTGCCAGGCGGAAATCGCAAGCAAGAGCAAGGAAGTATAACGGAATTTGTGGAAAGGGCGCGGTGCGGAAGGCACCGCGCCCTTTTTAGGGTCTATCTGAAAACCGGGAATATGACCAACGGCGAGGGATTTTCCGCCTGATGAAGCCATTTT
>CAKTOH010000025.1 GCA_934589705.1 uncultured Oscillospiraceae bacterium
CGCCACCGCCGGGCTGGACTTGGCGGTGCGGGTATTCTCCACGGTGCCGTTCCGGATGGTCACATTCTCTGCCAGTATCCGCAGCACCGGCGCGCCATCGGCATCGCTGGTCAGGGTATGACCGCCCAAATCCAGGGTCACGGATTTGTTAATCTCCACGGTTTTGCTGCCCTGGTAGAAGTTGCCCCGGAGGATGATGGTGTCCCCGGCGTTGGCGGCGGTCAGGGCATCTTCCAGGCTCTTATACCGGGTCTGCCCGATGGCGTAAGGCTCGACCAGCGCATGGCAGAAGGTGCAGTAGCCGTTGTCATCCACCTTAACGTGGTCACAGGTGCGGCCGCACTCGCACTTACCGTTCACATACTTACATGTGTGCGCCACCACCTGGATTTCGCCGCCGAGATTTTCCGGAATGGAGGCATCCACAATACCCCGCTTATTCCGGAAGGCGAAGCCATCGTCCAGCAGGGCCAGCGGCTGGGCACCGTTGCTTGTGTCGATACCCTTTTCAAAGGTGCCGCCCCGCAGATGGACGGGCTTATAGTCGTAGTTGAAGGAAACGGCATTCTGGAAGACCGTATTCCCCTTGACGGTGATCTCCAGGAAATTGTAGTTCGTGGCCTGGAAGCAGCCGCTGCCAAAGGTCACGCCGTCCAGAATCAGCTTGCCTTCCGCGTTGCTGTAAACGCACTGATCCAGCGTGCCGCTTTTCAGGGTGAAAGTGCCGTAGGGGAAGTTGTCCATTTCCAGCTTTGCCAGGGTATGGCCCTGCAAATCCAGGATCGTGTCCTTGTTGTCTTTCGTGGCGTTGCCCGCGTTAAGGCTTCTATGGATCACGTCCTTCGTAAGGAAAAAAGTTCCGCCAGCTACCAGATGGCCGCCCACCTTAGACGGGTCTCCGGACTCATCCGGCACGATGGCAAAGTAGCCGTCCTCGTTCACCAGCAGCGGATCCGACGTGTGGAATTCCCCGCACTGCAAGCATTTGCCGTCGACATGATCGACGCGCTGATAGTCGCAGGTGTTGACCGTCAGGGTGACGGGATCGGTGTTCACGCTGTAGCTGCCGACGGTCAGGGTGCAGTAGACCTTGGCGGAAAGCAGCCAGGACTTGTTGGCCACCGGGGTCAGCTTGCCACCCACGAAAAGATCCTGAAGGAAAAGTTCGTACCCGGTGCAGTTATCCAGTTTCGTGCCGTCCTCCAGCTTCCACTGGTAAGTAATATCCTCGGTCAGGCCGGTGGCCCGCGTGGCAGTCACCTGGATTTTCTTGTCGCCCTGCCAGGAGTCCAAATCCCTGTCCTTGCAGCTGGCGGAGGCATCCTTGGGCTGGGTGGTGACGGTGACGGGCGCACCGAGGACGTTGACGGTGAAGGTCTTGGTGGCCAATGTTTTCGCGTTCTCGGCATTTGCGGCAGTGAGCTTCAGCTCATAGGTGCCCCGCTTCACGGTGTTCTTAGTCGTGACGATTATGGTCTGATCGCCGTTTTCAGAAAAATCAGCAGTCAGACCCGGGTGGGCACCCGTCCATTCGACCCCAAACATGCACCCGTCCAGATTCTTGGCAGAATAGGAGAAGGTGGCCGTCTGATCGGCAACGCCCTCATAGAGGTAGCCCTTCTGAGCCTTCACCGAGAGCATGGGGCCGGAGACTTCGCCGATGTAGTAAGTCTTCTTCTTAGCATTATCGTTGATATCGTCGAGATTTCCCTCGTCCATTTCCGCCATCGGTGCGTCCTTCTCGTCGGAAGCCAGAATGGGCAGATTGCCGGGATTGCACGCACCCCTGTAGACTGCCGCATAGATGCCGTATTTACCGCCGGTGGCGTAGATGGAGCCGCTGCGCGCGTACAGGTAGGAACAGGCAAGACCGGAGCGTACGCCGCCGTAGGCCTCCAGGCTGCCGCCCTTCAAATCCACGGCATAAAGGGATATGGCGTTATGCGTGCCACCGCTGGCCTTAACGGTACCACTCTCAAGGATCAGGGTTCCGGCACTGGCTGTACGGCCCGTGTAGGTGCTGTCAAAGATGGCACCGTTGCACTGAAACTCTTTGCTCCTGCCGTCGCCGACGACCTCCAGGGTACCGGTACCCTTGACGGTCAGCGTGCAGTTGTTCAGATCCAGAGGCGCGTCGCACTCGATCTTGTTGTCGCCCACCAGGGTCAGGGTGGTGTCCCCGGTCAGCTTGACGGGGGTGGTAAAGGTCCGGTTGTTCCAGGTCACCTTGCCGGAGATTTCCTTGACATCCTCCGCCAGGGTGGACACCTGGCTGTTTACCCAGTTGAACAAGGCTTCCAGCTTCTCCACGCCGGTGATCTTCGCCTGCTGGGATTCACTCAGGGCATCATAGGCAGAGTACGCCGCTTCCAGCGCGTCCAGGTAGCTTTCCGACATGTGGCTCACGTCGGGCAGGGCGTCGATCATGGCCTGCACCGCCGCCACGTCCTCGTCCTGGGCAGGCTCAGAAAAGGCCTGAACCGTAGGCTCGGTGGGCTGCGTCTCGGTGGGAGCCTGGGTCGGCGCCGCCGGGGCTTCCGTAGGAGCCTCGGTAGGTGCCTGGGTCGGTGCCGCCGGGGCTTCCGTGGGAGCCTCGGTGGGAGCCTCCGTGGTATGGACGTGCTCCGTCTCCTGGGCAAAGGCCGGTGCCGGGAGCATTCCCACCACCAGGGTCAGTGCCAGAAACATGCTGAATAATCTTCTTTTCATACACAATTCTCCTTTTTTCGGAAAATAAGGATTACTTTTTGACGATGGATGCTTATTGCTTGACGTTCGTTAGAAATATGTCATTGCGAACCAGCGTCGCAACGCTGGTGTGGCAATCCCCCGGTACTTCCGGGTGCCCTCCGGAAAGGCGCACACTGGCGTGGCCCCTTCCAGGGATTTCCTCCGGTCACAATCCCCCGGTACTTCCGAGAGCCACCGTGTAACACTTGTCATTGCGAACCAGCGTCGCAACGCTGGTGTGGCAATCCCCCAGATAGAAGTAAAAACCACTGGTTTAGAATCTAAAATGTTTGAAAATTCGGGGGATTGCCACGCCAGTGTGCGCACTGGCTCGCAATGACACCCTCTATTTTCCCGCCAGTTCGCAATGACACGGTATTTTCGAGGTTCGCAATGACACCCTCTATTTTCCCGCCGGTTCGCAATGTCACGGTATTTTCGAGGTTCGCAATGACATCATATCTTTCGTTCTACCCTAAAAGGCTTTCATAGATATCCGCCCACCCGGGGTTCTTCATTTCCACCAGCTTATTCTTCCTCGCCCGATTCCATCCCTTGAGCTGCTTTTCCCTCGAAATTGCGGAATACACATCCGATGTAGTCTCGAAATAAACGAGCTGGTCGATATTGTATTTTGCGGTATAGCTGTCTGCGTCCAGGTGGTGCTTGTGTTCATACACCCTTCTGATCAGATCATTGGTCACGCCCACATAAATCAGATTTTTGTGGGCATTGGTTAGAATGTAGACGTAATAGTTCATAGGCGTTGTTCTTTCGGTGGTTCTCGGAATAACCGGGGGATTGTGACCGGAGGAAATCCCTGGAAGGGGCCACGCCAGTGTGCGGACTTGCCCGGAATAACCGGGGGATTGCCACACCAGTCTGCGGACTGGTTCGCAATGACACGGTTACTGGTAGTGCCCGGAATAACCGGGGGATTGTGACCGGAGGAAATCCCTGGAAGGGGCCACACCAGTGTGCGCTGTCCGGTAGTTCTCGGAAGTACCGGGGGATTGCCACACCAGCGTTGCGACGCTGGTTCGCAATGACAATCTCTAACGGGGCTGGCTCGCAATGACAAGCATCAATCGACACTGCTCTATGTATCCTCCGGGATGAGCTTCAGCCGTTTGGCGGCGGTTTTGGCCTCGCTGCGGCGGCTCACGTCCAGCTTTTCCAGGATATGGCTGACATGGGTCTTCACGGTGGTGAGCTTGATATTCATAACCTGGGCGATCTGGGCGTTGCTCTTATCCGCGCAAATCAGCCGCAAGATCTGCTTTTCCGTAGCGGTGAGATCGTCGTTGGGCGAAAGCCTGGGCTGCAAGAACAGGGGCGTGGCCGTCGCCTGCTTCCGGGTCTGGGCCAGAAGCCGCTTCCGGAAGGCCTCATCCTCCTTCCAGTCCAGCTGGTTCAGAAGGGGCAGCACCGCCCCGCCGTAAACGCTGATTGTGCGGATGAAGCGGAAGGCCAGGGCAGTATCCAGCGCCCGGCGCAGCTTTTCCTTCCACTGCCCGTCGCGCAGACGGTACAGCGCCAAAGCGGAAAGCACATTCAGGTGAATGCTGTCGATATACCGGCCGCAAGCGGCGCAGTAGCTTTCCAGGGGAGCCAGGGTCAGCAGCGCTCCCTCCGGGTCGTCGTCCGCCAGCTCCACCATGGCCTGGGTCAGATATTGATAGCGTTTGAGCACATTCAGGTGCACCGGATCTCTGGGGGCCTTCTCCCGGTACCATTCGTCTGCCCTGTCCAGATTTCCTCCGTGAAGATCCACCCGGCAGAGCATGGCGTCCAGATTGGGCAGGAACCGATTTTCCCTTCGCTCCACAAACTGCTGCCGAAGAAGCTCCAGAGTTCGCCGGGCGTTTTCCAGCCGCCCCTGCTCAACGTAATTGCGCACCAGCAGGCCGCAGGCGGCAAACTCGATGTCCGGCGTGCCGTACTGCTGAATCTCCCGCATCCGGGAGACCACCGTCAGAAGCCGCTGGGAAATATCCTCGCCCTTTTCGAACTTGCTCTCGGTGAGGGCGCAGTCCGGTAGGCCGATGCCGTCCGCCCCCAGAAGCTTCTTCACCGGCAGGCGGATGGTGTTATACAGCAGGTCGTCCTTTTTGCTCCAGGGAGAAAAGTCCTTGCCGCCGTTCATAATGCTGGGCAAGGTGCTGGTGACGGAGAAGGGCGGCAGGCTGATCTCCTTGTTGGTCATCAGCCGAACCACCGCCGGAATGGTCTCCGTCAGCCCCTCCACCCCCCGCTGGGGCAGGGAAATGTCCAGCCAGGCCAGACGGCTCCGGGCCTGCCGGGCGGCGGCGTCCTTGGGCTCCCGCTTCTGGGCGAAGCGCTTCAGCTCCTCATACCACCGGTCAGAGCCGGGGTAATCCACCGCCAGGGCGCAGAGCATACACATGCCCTGCATCAGAGCCGGGGATTCCAGAATCTCCGCCTCCGGCAGACTGCGGTAGTATTTTTCCATCTCTCCATAGTGACCCATGCCCGGATGGAGCTCCGAGTTGCGCACCAGAATCTCCGAGACCTTGCTGTGATCCCCAGCGTCCCGGTAGCATTCCAGGGCATGGGGATAATCCTCGTTCAGTTCATAGTACAATCCGCCCCGGCTGAGCAGAGCCTTGATCCTGCCCTCCGGGAAGGTTTTTTTCATCTCCCACTGAAGGAAGTTCCGGTACTGGGGCCAGAAGCGGAGCTGTCCCCCTTCCTCCAGAAGCATGGAAGAATTGTTCCGAATCCAGTCCAGCATTTGTCCTGCCCGGACATCCCCGCTGACCATCTTGGCCATTTCCAGGTTCACGGTTTCAAAGGGGGCAAGCTCCAGCAGAAACAGGCGGATGGTCAGATCCAGGGGCATAAAAATCTCCGCCTCAAAATACCGGTAAACCTCCTGAAAAGCGTCCTTCACCAGCTCCGGCCCGAAGGGTCTGCCGGAGGCCATGAGCCGGACGGTGATGGCCAGCCCCAGGGCATAGCCGATGGACTCCTTCAAAATGCCGGAGACCTCGCTTCTCGTCACCGGCACATCGTAGAGCCGGAACAGGGTCTGGATGTCCTCTTCGTCAAAGAGCATTTCCCGCGCGGAGATCACGCCCATGATTCCCGCGTACTGGAAGGCCATCATACACCCGGGAGGCGTCCCCCGGGACAGGAACACGAACCGGCGGTCAGGGGTGCTTCGGATATACTGGCACAATGCCAGGACATTTTCTTCCGGCATCCGCTGAAAATCATCCACCAGGAGGATATTCCAGTCTCCTTTTTCGGGGATGGGATTCTCCTCCTCCCCACTGCGCCGGAGCACCGAACGACCGGAAAGCAGGACTTCCGCCACCGTGGTTTTTCCGAAGCCGCAGGGGGCGCTGAAGAACAAAATCCGCTGTCCTTGGAGAAATTCCTGGAATTTTTCCCGAATCAGAGGCCGAATGACAATCTTTTTTCTCAAAATCCTCCACCTGCTTTCCCCTGTGTCCAAATATCTCAGCGCATTCCACCGCTCATTTTACCTTATTGTAGCCTAAGGCGGGAAAAAATGGAATCCTCCTAAAGTAGTATTTTTACAAATTGTCGTTGAAAAAGATGTCGTTATAAGTCACCGGAAGGCGCACCGGCGCGGGAGCGCCAAAGGCTTCCCTTTGTGTAAAGGGTGGTGCTCCGCGCAGCGAATCAAAATTACCATGACTGCCGGTGGCAGTCATACCATAGTGTACTGCTGGCAAAAATCTTTGATTTTTGACTGAGGGATTGCCAAAATTTTTGGTTCTGATCCCCTCAGTCATGGCCTTGCGGGAGACGGCCGTGACAGCATGAATTATGGTATGATTGCCACTGGCAATCATCAATATTTTAATTCGCTGCGCGGAGCACCACCCTTGATCAGCAAGAGGAGCCTTTTGCCCCTTTTGGTACGACCCTTGATCGGCAAGGATGCTTTGGACGTTCCCTTGCAAATGTCGCCGAACTGTGCTATCCTAAAGGAAAAAGGCAGCATCTGCGGCAAGCCCATAAAGCAGTGAAATAACGTTCTTCTGCATTTTCCCTCCGGAATTTTCCGGGAGAAAATGTGCTTTTCGGAAAATTTTTTGGGGAAACCCCTTGTCAGGAGGCGAATTATGAAGCATAATCAAACTATCCGTTCCGTCCGGGTTCTGACCGTGCTGCTGGGAGTATCCCTGGCAGCAGAGGGTGTCCTGAACCTGATTACCGTGCTCACCGCCGTGCGCAGAACCCAGAAGATCTTCCCGGAGATCATCGACAGCGACTAAACATTGCTTCCCAAGAAGGAGACTTCGTCTATGAAGAAAAAGAATCTTACATTTATCCCCCCGGAGCCGCCTGCGCGGATTCTGGCCTCCGCCGAGGAAGGCCTGACCCAAGAGCAGGCACGGCAGCGGCTGGAAGACGGCTGGGCCAATACCCCGGTGACGGCGGAGTCCAAAACCCTGGGGCAGATCATACGCTCCAACCTTTTCACCTATTTTAACCTGATTTTCGCCATTCTGGGGGTGCTGGTGTTCGCCTCCGGTTCCCTGCGGAACCTGACCTTCCTGCCGCTGGTGGTGGCAAATCTTCTCATCGGCATTATCCAGGAGATTCGGGCCAAGAACACCCTGGATAAGCTCTCCATGCTGAACGCGCCCCGGGCTCGGGTCATCCGGGATGGGCAAATTCAGGAAATTCCCGCGGAAGAGCTGGTTCTGGACGACATCGTGCGCTTCCGGGCAGGTGACCAGATCTGCGCCGACGCCATCATTCTGGACGGCGAAGTGCTGGTCAACGAAGCCCTGCTCACCGGCGAGGCCGACGAGCTGAAAAAGGGACTGGGAGACTTCCTCATGTCCGGCAGCTTCCTGGTCTCCGGCGAGTGTACCGCCCGGCTGGAGCGGGTGGGCGCCGAGTCCTACATCTCCCAGCTGACCCTGGAAGCCAAGGCCATGGATACCAAGCAGCGTTCGGAAATGCTGCGCACTCTGGATCGGCTGGTGGGCGTTGTGGGCATTCTCATTGTGCCTATCGGTATTTTCCTGTTCGTCCAGCAATATGTGCTCTCCGGGGCCTCCTTCCGGGACAGCGTTCTGTCCATGGTAGCCGCGGTGCTGGGCATGATTCCCGAGGGGCTGTATCTGCTTACCAGCGTGGCGCTGGTGGTCAGCGTCCTGCGCCTGGCCACCCGGAAGGTGCTGGTGCATGACATGAAGTGCATTGAGGCTCTGGCTCGGGTGGACGTGCTGTGCGTGGATAAAACCGGCACCATTACGGAAAATGAGATGCAGGTCAGCTCCCTCGTCCCCCTGGAGGGCTTCGACCCGGCTCAGGGTGTGGGGCTGAAAACATTGGTCGGCAATCTGGTGGCCGTCATGCCCGAGGGGAACCAGACCATGCAGGCTCTGCACCGATATTTCAAGCTCCCTGCGCAAACAAACGCGGAGCAGGTATTCCCCTTCTCCTCCACCTATAAATACTGCGGCGCGGTGTTCTCAGGCGAGGCCTATGTGCTGGGCGCGCCGGAATTCCTTCTGCGGGAGGATTACGAGGCCGTCCGGCCTCTGGCGGAAAGCTTCAGCGGCGACGGCTACCGGGTCATGCTCTTCGGAAAATATACCGGCACTCTGGAAGGTCAGGCGTTGACCGAAAAGGTCATTCCTCTTGGCCTGATTCTTCTGACCAACCCCATCCGCCGGGACGCGCCGGAGACCTTCCGGTACTTTGCCCAGCAGGGGGTGGCGGTGAAGGTCATTTCCGGCGACAACCCACTGACCGTCTCCCGGATTGCCATGGAGGCGGAGATTCCCGGAGCGGAAAAGTATATTGACGCCTCCACCCTGGATTCCGAGGAAGCAATTTACGAGGCCGCCGGGGAATATACCGTCTTCGGCCGGGTCACTCCCGATCAGAAGCGGCAGCTTGTCCGGGCGTTCCAAAGTCAGGGGCACACCGTGGGCATGACTGGCGACGGCGTCAACGATGTGCTGGCACTGAAGGACGCGGACTGCTCGGTGGCCATGGCCTCCGGCTGTGACGCGGCGGCTCAGGTCTCCCAGCTGGTGCTGCTGGAATCGGACTTTTCCGCCATGCCCTCGGTGGTGGCGGAAGGCCGCCGGGTAGTCAACAATGTCCAGCGTTCGGCAAGCCTGTTCCTGGTGAAGAACATCTTCTCCTTCCTGCTTTCGGTGTTCTCCGCCTGCTTCATGATCAGCTACCCTCTGGAGCCCTCCCAGCTGTCCCTCATCACCATGTTCACCATCGGCGTGCCCGGCTTTTTCCTGGCCCTTCAGCCCAACGAGGATCCCATCCGGGGCAAGTTCCTGCCAAACGTGCTGGCAAAAGCCCTGCCCGCGGGGCTGACGGATTTCCTGGTGGTGGGAGCCCTTGTGATCTTCGGCCGGGTCTTTGGGGTGGACGAGGGAGATATTTCCATCGCCTGCACCATGCTGCTGTCCATTGTGGGCTTCATGATCCTCTACAACATCAGCAAGCCCCTGAACTGGTTCCGGTGGATCATCTGGGGCGGCTGCGTGACGGGGCTTCTGGTTTGCAGCATCTGGCTGGGGGACATTTTCGGCATCGGACGGATGTCCCTGAAATGCGTCCTGCTCTTCGGGGTCTTCGCCATCGCCACGGAACCCATCCTGCGCTACGGCATCCTTCTGACCGAAACCGTTTCCCGCCTCCACCGCGCCTGGCGGGAGAAGCGGAAAGCCAAAAAAGCAGCCAAGGCCACCCGGAACCAGTCTGCATAAGGCCGCCGAAAGGCAACTCCCCATTCTTCCGAGAACTACCGGCGAGGCGCAAAGGCTCCCCTTGCTGACCAAGGGGAGCTGTCCCAGTGCGCACACTGGGGCTGAGGGGATCAGAACTTACCTGTTTTGACAATCCCTCAGTCAAAAATCAAAGATTTTTGCCAGCTCCCTTTACACAAGGGAGCCGTTTCCGCCCGGTATCGTTCCTGCCTTCGTACTGAAAAGCTGTCCCGGATTCCGGGGCAGCTTTCCTTATCGAATGGACAACGCCCCTCTCTTCTCCGACATAATAGAATGATTAGGAAGCATTGCGGTTCCCAGGTGAAAACCAGGGATATAGAAAGAAAAGCAGACAAATTGCCCAAATTTTGTCAGGTTCTCTTGCAATTTGGCAGGTAAAGTGCTATGCTGATAGCGGTATTACAAAGTCTGCCTTTGTATCCCGTTTGGAAGAAGTAATGTACCGAAGAAATAGAGAAAGAGGGTCGTTTCTATGAAAAAGCTGCTGGCATGGTTGATGGCTGTGACCTTGACGGTTCAGTTGGTGACCCCGGTGTTTGCCAAGGAAATTGAGGAAACTCAGACGGCCACGGAAGCGGCGGAAATGGAAACCGAGGCTCCCACTACGGAGATTCCCACCACTGAGCCAACCACCACGGACGCAATGGAAACGGCTGCACCGGAGGAAACCTCCGCGCCCACGGAGCCTCAGCCGACCACCGAGGTTACGGAGGCCACGGAGGCAACTGCTTCCATGGAAGAGACTACCACGGCCTCCACCGAACCCACTGAGGAAACCACTGAGCCCACCCTCGACCTATTTGCCGAGGACGAGAACGTGCTCGCTTCCGGCACTTGCGGAGCAGACGGGGATAACCTGACCTGGGTGCTCACCAAGGACGGAACTTTGACTATTTCTGGCGAAGGAGAGATGTCGAACTATTCTAATAGCACAACGGGAAGAGACGCTGCCGCTCCATGGAGTGCATATCAAGAGCAAATAATTGTAGTGGTGGTGGAATCTGGTGTGAGTAGTATTGGCAATTGCGCATTTTCCAATTGCGCAATGAGCAGTGTAGCGATTCCGCAGAGTGTGACAAGTATTGGCCATTCCGCTTTTTCTAAGTGCACTGCTTTGACCAGCATTACAATTCCTGAAGGTGTAGAGAAAATAGCAGGTGGGACATTCTATGGTTGTAATAGTTTGGAAAGCGTTGTACTGCCTGAAAGCCTGTTAAGTATTGATGATAGATTCGGGCGGGGCGCATTTGAAAGCTGTGGCCTGAAAAGTGTTACGATTCCCAATCGTGTCACTAGCATTGGAAGCTATGCCTTTTCTTCATGTGATGAACTGACCAGCGTGATTATTCCCGTAGGTGTAATGAGTATTGGCTCGAATGCTTTTTCTTACTGCAATAGCATCAGTAGTTTGACAATCCCCAGTAGCATAACTAAAATGGAGACATTGGCGTTTTGCTGGTGTGAAAACCTGACCAGCGTAGAAATTCAAAATGGTGCATCAACCATTGGCGAATGGGCTTTTTATGGATGTTACAATTTGACTAACGTGACAATTCCTCAAAGTGTTACAAGCATTGGCAGTGCAGCTTTTTATTTTTGTAGCAGTTTAAGCAATGTTGTAATCCCAAAAGGAATTACGAGCATTGAAGCTTGGGCATTTTCTAACTGTAGCAGCCTGACTAATGTAGTGATTCCAGAGGGTGTAACTAATCTTGGGTGGGATGCCTTTCAAGATTGTAGCGCGCTAACTGACGTAACAATTCCTGAAAGTGTGATAAGCATTGAAGATGCTTGTTTTGATGGCTGTAGTAATTTGAGCAATGTGCATTATGGTGGCTCCAAATCCAAGTGGTTGAAAGTCAAAATTGGAAGTAACAACGATAATCTAACCAGTGCTACGGTTTTATATGATAATGAGGTAGATTTTCCTAGTTGCGAAATTCGGCCGGTTGACACGACTGCACTTATCAGTGGAAGTAAGCTGACCTTAACCGCCTGGGCTATGCCGGATAATAAAAAGGTGAAAGCCAATTGGAGCCTGAGCGAGGACAGCAAGGCCTATGCCTCCATCAGCAGCTCCGGTGTTCTGACGGCCAAAGCGGTGAACGAGGTTCAGAATATCACCGTCATTGCCACGCCTACGGATGGCAGTCCGGAAGCCCGGAAGGAAATTCAGATTTTGCCGAAAATTACCGTAAAACAGACAGAAAAGTTCAATCTTTTCCACAGCGACAGCCGGGCGGAACTGGCAATCACCGGCGGTAAAGTAGATTATGCCCTGCTTGACGGGAATGAGGATTTTGTTCTGAAAGAGGAGGACGGGAGTTTCTATATCCGCTTTGCCAACCCGGATAACCCTCCCGCCAAGCCCAACACCAGGGCCACCCTGCAAGTTTTCTTCCCGGGCAGCGACACCCCGGCAACCAAGGTGCTGACCATCAGCACCACGAACACCGCCCCGAAGCTCAAGCTGAATCCCACGTCCAGCATCTTAAATACTACTCTGGTTGGTGGCTTGACGGTAGAGGCTGAGGTGCTGGGAACAGAGGACGAGAGTCTGGAAGCCCGGTCGGCTACCAGCGGCGTGACGGCATCTATCAAAAGCGGCAAGCTGGTTGTGACGCTGGACACCGCCAAGACCACAACCGCAACCATCTATTTCAAGGGCAATGACTGGGCGAAAGAAGTCAAGATGACCCACAGAATCACCGTCACGGAGAAAAAGCCAACGGTGAAATTCACAGCCAAGGGTAAGCTGGACGTGCTGAATCCAGCCAGCGAGATCGTCTATACCCCCAAACTGACCAACGCCACCGGGACGATTACGGACGTTCAGCTGACAGGTGAGGACGCAAAACTGTTCAATGCGGAAGTGGTTGACGGCCTGGTTCACCTGAAACTGGCAGAATCCGGCGCGAATTATTCCATCAAGAAAACCTACAAGGTCATGCCCATTGTGACGCTTCTTGGCAAGGATATCACCGGCCCCACCCTGAGCGTCAAAGTGACCCAGAGTGCCCTAAAACTGGCGAAAATCCCCAATCAGACGGTGTCCCTTGCCAAAGATGCGCCGTTGACAGTACATCTCAATGTCGCCAGCCCTGCCACGGCGGTCATCGGCAAAGTGGAGCTGAACGCCAAGACCACCGCCGCCCTCCGGAAGGCGCTGGATGCCGCAGACGGAATTCAGGCCGGTGGAGGTGCCGTCATCTTTCCCGCCTCAACGTTCGCCTCCTTGAAGCCCGGCCGGTACACAGTCATTCTGGATGTCTTCCCGGCAAACGCCGCAAGCGATACAAAACCCATCCAAGCAAAATTTACCCTGACCGTCCAGAAATGAGCATCATTTTATTTCAAAACAGCGCAAAGCGGCTGGCAGAGGTTCTGCCGGCCGCTTGTATATTTTTCTGTACAATTGTAACTCATACTGAACTCCAATTAAAATCTTTAAAAAAGATTTTAATTGCCTGAAGGGCATGGAGTTCATATGAGACTTGTTTTGTGATTTCTTTCCTTATAAATCACAAAACAGGCAGCGCCTTTAGGCGATGCCTTCCTGATTAAAATTAAGGTTTTAATCAGGAAATAGTATCAGTGCATCTTCACCCACATGGCCGGGCGGACGGCATCGTTGTTCGTCACCCAGTTGCCGCCGGTCGTGATCTTGCCCTTGTCGTTGACGATGGCCTTGGCCGCGTCGTTGGAGCCGCCGGGGGACCGGAGCCACCACCAATCATAGGGAGTCCGCTCCTTGGCATAGGCCGTTCGGGTTGCCTTTCGGTCGCTGTCCGAGGAAAAATAGTGCTCCGCCTCATCGATGCTCAGGCAGAAAACCTTGTCCGTGGTATCGCTGCCGCCGGTTTTATTGCCGTAAGTGGAGTCCGGGGTGGACAGGCTGGTGCTCTGAATGTAGTCCAATTCCGCATTGCTGAACGCCATGTACAGAAAGTCGTTGTTCAGCCAGCAGCGCAGATCGCTGGTCTCCCAGGTCACCGCCTCCTTGGCGTTGTGGAATTTCGCGGCATCCAGGCAGTTCTTGCTGATAATCAGGGCCTCGTCCCCGGACACGTCCAGCACCTGCCACTGGATATCCCCGCCGTAGCCGCTGCTTTCCATGGGATAGACGCCCATGGTCACGGTCTGTCCCACCCGCCAGACCACCGGAGGCTCCGTGGGAACGGTCGTGGGCTCCGGCATGGTGGTGGGAGCTGCCGTCGTCTTCGGCTTCGCGGCAATCATCATCGGTTTCTGGGTTTCCGCCTGGGTCACCGGCACCGCGGCTTCCTTGGGCGGCTCCTTTCCGGACTGACCGGTATACCGTCCCAGGAGGAACATCAGCGCCAGGGCGGCGGCAATGGCCAGAATCCAGGGCAGCTTCTGCTGACCCGCCGGGGCTGCCGGGGCACTTTCCGGCTGGTTTTGAGCCTGTTCCAGGGAAATACCGCACGCCGGGCAGCTGCTCACGGTGTCGGCATAGAGCCTGCCGCATTTGGGACAAACCTTCATAGAAATCCCTCTTTCCGCCGGTGTTTCGTTTTCTGAAAAACGCCGACACTTTTCTTTCATTGTAATGCGGTTTTGCGGAAAAATCAAGGTCGCTTTTGTACCAAAACCGCTTTTCTTTCACCGCCGTTTTCCGGGGCTTTTCGGATTTATCAAAAGATTTTCACTCTTTCTCCACTTGATGACAAAAATACGTCTTTTCTTCTGTTACGGAAATCAAAAAGGAAAAAAGCCATATACTTTTCCGGGAAAAGATGATATACTTGTATTATTCTTCCGGCGGTCCTGGACTTCAAAAGCGCCGGCTATGACGCGGACTACCGTCTCTATTGTATTTTAGGAGGTACTATGGAAAACAAGGAATTTCTGGACGCCATTTTGGGACTGGTGTCCATCGAGAGCATTGCCCGGGTGAACGTGACCCCGGAAGCCCCCTACGGCGAAGGCCCTGCCAAGGCGCTTCAATATGTGATGGCGCTGTGCGAAAAGCTGGGCATCCGGACGGTGAACCTGGACGGCAAAATCGCCTGGGCGGAAATCGGTCAGGGTGAAGAAATCGTGGGGGTGCTGGGACATCTGGATACCGTACCCGCAGGCAGCGGCTGGGCCCACAACCCCGGCGGCGAGCTCTGCGGCGACCGGCTCTACGGCCGGGGCGTGGCCGACGACAAAGGCCCCACGCTGGCAGCCCTCTTTGCCATGAAGGAACTCCAGGACGCGGGCGTTCCCCTGAACCGCCGGGTGCGGCTGATCTTCGGCCAGTGCGAGGAAAGCGGGGACTGGGACGACATGAACTACTACAAGCAGACCCAGCAGCTGCCGGTCTTCGGCTTCACCCCCGACGCGGAGTTCCCCGCCATCTACGGAGAAAAGGAAATTCTGAACTTCCAGCTGTCCCTGCCGGTTTCCGAGAGCGGCCTGGTGCGCATCGAGGGCGGCAATGCCCCCAACATGGTAGCCGACTGGTGCCGCTGCGCCTACCTTGCCGCCGACGGTGCCGAGCGCACCCTGGAAACCCACGGCCGCAGTGCCCACGCCAGCACCCCGGAAAAGGGAGAAAATGCCATCACCGCCATGATGGAGGCTCTCCATGAGGCGGGGGTCGAAAGCCCCCTGGTGGATTTTTACCGGGCGCACATTGGCTCCGATTTGAACGGCGTGAAAATGGGCTGCGGCCTGGAGGATGTCCAGAGCGGCAAGCTGACTCTGAATGCCGGTGTTCTGCGCACGGAAGGCGATGAAATCGTCCTGACCCTGGACATCCGCAGTCCCGTGACCTTCAACCGGGCGGCGGTGGAAACGCCCATTGCCGCCGCCTGCGCCCCCTACGGCATCACCTGCCGGTGCACCGCCAACGAGCATCCTGTGTACATGGACAAAAACGGCAAGGTGGTTCAGGCCATGGTGGGCATTTACCGGGAGTATACCGGCGATCCCTCCGAGCCCACCGTCATCGGCGGCGGCACCTATGCCCGGGCCATGCCGGGAATCGTGGCCTTCGGCCCCATGCGTCCCGGTCGGGAGTGCACCGAGCACCAGAAGGATGAGTACCTTCTGGTGGAGGATCTGCTGGCCGCCAAGGAAATTTACCGGAAAACCATTGAAACTCTGGCAAACCTGGACTAATTTTCGTGCAAGCCGAACCGAGAATTTCTGAGCGGCTCCGTCCGGCTATTATGGACAAGGGCAGAATTGTGCTGCCCTGAAAACTCTATGACAAAAACCGCCCTGCTTCCGCAGAGCGGTTTTTGCTGCACAAGACTTTTGGCAAATCAAGCCCTGCGCTTACTTTTTCCAATGCTTCAGCTGGGGCACAACGGCCTCCATGTGGGCACGCACCTGCTCCGCAGGCCAGTCTGCCGTTGCCATGTGGTTTACGCAGAAGTCGATGAGCTGCTCCGGGCTGGAATAGCGAAACTGGCCGCCCTCGTAGCACCATTTGCAATATTCCTCGTTCAGAGCGCCGTCCGGCTCCCGGCTGAGAATGCCGTCCTCCAGAGGCATCCCGCAGCACTGGCAGAACAGCTGCCGGGGCGAACCCAGCAGGGTGTTGATGGACACGTCATACAGCCCGGACAGCAGCTTCAGGGTTTCCGTGTTGGGGACGGTTTCGCCGGTTTCCCACCGGGACACCGCCTGCCGGGTCACGAAAAGCTTTTCCGCCAGCTCCTCCTGGGAATAGCCCTTCCGGGTGCGCAAATCCCGCAAAATTTCCTTGATTTCCATGTAAATTCCCTCCCATAATTTGACTTTGGTGCTTTCACTTTACCACAAAATCCTCCCGGACGCAAGAAACCCGCTGTTGCGTCCCCGGAAAAAAAGCGGTACAATGAGGAAAAATATCTCAAAGGAGATTTCCTATGGCCGAAGCCCAACGCACCATTCTGCTTTCCGGAGTACCCCTTTCCTACACCCTGGAGCGAAAAAACGTGAAAAATCTGAATCTGCGGATTTATCCGGACGGCAGCGTCCGGGTTTCCGCCAACCGCCGGGTGCCTGTCCGGGAAATCGAAGCTTTTTTGATCGGCCATGAGGACTTTATCCGGAAGGCTCAGAGCCGGTTCCGGGAGCGGCCTCAGGCGGCGTCACTGGAATACGTCACCGGGGAACGGCTCCCCTTCCTGGGAGAGGCTCTGGAATTGCGGGTGGTTTCCGGAGAGCGGGAGGCCGTGGCCTTGGAAAACGGGAAGCTGGTGCTGAGGCTGAAAAATCCGGAGGATTTTTCCCGGCGGGAAAGGCTGGTGGGCCGGTTCTGGGATGCCCAATGTCAGGCGGTGTTTCCGGAGATTCTCCGGGAATGCTATCCCCTGTTTCAGGACTTGGGGGTTCCCTACCCCACCCTTCGGATTCGGTCGATGAAGTCCCGGTGGGGCTCCTGTCTGCCGGGCAAGGGGGTCATCACCCTGAGCAAGCAGCTGCTGGCCGCACCCCGGGAGTGCATTGAATATGTAGTGGTGCACGAATATTGCCACTTTCTCCATCCCAACCACGGCAAGGGATTCTATGCTTTGCTTGCCGACCGGATGCCGGATTGGAAGGAGCGGAAAATGGTGCTTAATGATGGGGTTCCATCTGCCGGTAAATAAAACGTCATTGCTCGCCAGTGTCGCAACACTGGCAAGCAATTCGTTTCTAAAGCCTTCCTCTCCGGGTGGTGCTCCGCGCAGCGAATCAAAATCTAACAATTGCCAGTGGCAATTGCTCCATAATGTAAAGGTGGCTCGCGCGTCCCCCGCAAGCGCGAGACGGATGAGGGCCGCCTCATACTTTATTTTCCCCTCATCCGCCCGCTGCGGCGGGCACCTTCCCCCAAGGGAAGGCAGGGGGGTACGGATTGTGACCAGAGGGAATCCCTGGAAGGGGCCACACCAGCGTTGCATAAATCAAGGTATGACTGCCACTGGCAGTCATTAGAATTTTGATTCGCTGCGCGGAGCACCACGCTGGTTCGCAATGACATATTTCTTGGGGCGTACTCTGTGAAATGGGGCGGCGGAAAATTCCGCCGCCCCTTTGGTCGTCCCTTTGGGCTTATTTCCGCACGGTCAGGGTGAGCTTTGCCTGGGTGGGCTTGGTGTCCGAGATCCCGTTGGCTGGGGTCACGTCCAGAATCAGGGTGTACCTGCCGGGCTTCAGATCGGTGAAGGCTCCGGAAGGAACGGTAACCATCCCGGATTGGGAGTCAAACCCGATGCCGCCGGCCGTCTCCACTGCCTCCCGAAGGGCGGCGGTGGTCTTGGCGTTCAACGTAACGTCTCCGATTTTCGCCCCGGCGGGACTGGCGACCACAAGCTGCTGCATCAGGGCTGTGGTCTGGGTGGTAAACACCGTCCGGTTGGGCAGCTTTGCCAGCTTGAAGGCGCTTTGGGAGACCTTGACGCTCAGAGCTGCGCCGTTGATCTTCTTGCCGCAGGCCGTCAGAACCGGGGTCACCTTGTAGGTGGTCTTGGTGGAGTAATGCTCACCGGACTTGGCCAGAGTCAGGTGAATCTTGCCCTCGGAATCCAGGCTTATATTGAACAGCTCCGCGTCGTCGCCGGTCAGCTCCACCGCCGTGGGGGCGTTCAGGCAGTTCGTCATCTTGGGGGTATAGACGATCTCGCTGTCCGGATTCAGCACATCCAGCTTGCCCTTGGCGCTGAGCTTGAAGGTGGGTTCCTTGTCGTAGGTCTGGATTTTCAGGGTCAGGGGCTTATCCAGCTCCATCGCCATGTAATTGAGGCCATCCAATGTGCGTATCTTCATGCCGCTGAGCTGGAGGGTTCCGCCGTCTATGGTGTCCTGCGTCAGCTTAATGGTCATCTCCCCGGTAAGCTGTCTGTGGCGCACGACGTTCTCCGGCAGGCTATCCCAATACACAACATGCCCCGGATCGCTGACGCTGACCTTGACGGTGACAGTTTCCTCCCCTACCAAACGCTTATTCAGCTTCACGGTAGAAGCGGACAGCTTGACCGTGGGAACCTTTTCCTCCACGTTGATCGTCAGCTTACCGGTAATGTCCGCCGTCTGACTGTCAGATGCGTAGCCGGCAACTGCAAACACATGATAGGTAAGGGTATACTTGCCCTTGGCCGGCATTACCGGCTCATTCGCGGAGTGGTAAACTCTGATTGTTCCATTATAGTATTTCGCTACCAAGCCCTCGGGAACGTTCTCAAATGTCACCTCCCGCACACGCAGGTTTCCCTCTTTCAGCGTCACACGGGTCTCGTCACTTGTCCAGGGGAAGAACCGGTTCAGGGTCAGCTTCGTGCTGCTCAGCTTGAGGGTGGGAGCCTTATTGGTGACGGTGATCTTGTGGGTCAGCTTCACCGGTCTTCTCCAGGAATAATCCCGAACGTAGAAATTGACGGTGGTGCTCTTCGCCTCTTTCAGCGTAATGGTTATGGTAACCCAATTCTGGCTCACGTTCTCCACGTTTGGGTCATCCCAGGTAATATACGGCAGGTTGGCAACGCCGTTCAGCCGGGTGCTCACGCTCAGGTTGTCGCCTAAGGACGTATTGATAACGGAAGCCGTAGACGCCAATGTCATCTCCGGCGCCTTGTTTTCCGTGGCGATGGTGATGGTCTTGGTCACAGGGGTGTTGTAGCCCGCGAAAAGAACGCTCAGAGTTGCCTTGGTGTTGGGTTTCTCGGAGACACCGTCGTGTTTGTAATTCAGCTGGTAACGGCTGTCGTCATGCTCGTCATACTTGACCAGCTTGAAATCCTCGCTGTCCAGCTCCACATTCTCCACCTGGCCGCCGGTAATGATCAGCGCGGCGTTGCTGTACCAACTGTACGAGTTATAGAAGAGGTTGAACTTCCCGTCCTGCTTCACGGTAAGCTTGGGCAGGGCCACCGTGACCTTCACGGTCAAATCGTAATCATAGCTCTTGCGGTTTCCGCATTCCACCGTCAGGGTTACGGGGTAGGTGCCCTTGCTCACAAACTGAGCCGGTGCAATGGTCAGAATGCCGTTTTCGTAGCCGGCGGTAAACCGGTCGTCGTTCAGAGAAACCTTCCGAATCAGGTTGCCGTAGTTTTCCGCCAGCTCCAGCTCCGCGCCCTGGGTGGACGCACCGTTCAGGCTCACCGTGGAGGAAACCAGTCTGGGCGTCCGATCCTGATAGGTCACGTTCAGGGTAACGGAGGCTTCCTTCTTGCCGCCGTCCATGGCCTGGGCGGTAATCACCGCCCTGCCGGAGCCTACCAGGGTCACAAGGCCGCCGTCCACCACCGCCACCTTCTCGTCGCTGCTGCGCCACTGCACCGGGCTGACGGCCTCGGCAGGCAGGGTCGAAGCCTTGAAGCGCAGGGTGTCCCCGTCCTCGGCGGAAACATCCTGCTCGGCGGGAGCCGGATTGCCCCGATACTGGATGGTTACCTGGCTGACCTGGGGCAGGATCGTAAATTGCTTGGTCATCCTGACCGTGCTGCCGGTGAGAACAGCCGTGACCTGAACCGTCGTCGGTTCTTCCACGATTCCGGCGGTCAGAACGCCCTTTTCGGTCACAGTCGCGTATTCCTGACCGCTTACCAGGAACCACCTGGCGGTGATTTGCTTGGCTCCGGGCATAGCCACGGCGGACAGAGCCAGCTTTTCGCCGCTGATGAGGGTATCCACACCCTGGGGCAGGATCATGAGCCCCTCGGTGAAGGTGACCGTTTTGCTGCCCTGAGCGCCGGTCATGGCGTCGCGGCACGTTAGCCTCACCTTGCCGGAGCTCTTCATTTTCAGATAGTAGCCGCCCTCCTGGCCGCAAACTTCCGCGATTTCCGAGCAGGGAATTTCTCCCTCCGCGGTTTCCAGTGCCCAGCGCAGCCGGGCATTTTTCACGCCCGCGGGCAGGGTAACGGTGCCCTCCAGGGAGGTGCGCAGCTCCATGATTTCATCGGGAACGCCGGTCAAGTCCAGCAGCACCAGCTTTTCACAGCCGGTGAAGCAGTCCTCGCCCACGCTTTTCAGAGAAGCGGGCAGCTTCACATTGGTGAGCTCTCCGCAGCGCAGGAAGGCGGCCTTGCCCAGGGCGGTCAGGGAACCGGGCAGGCTCACGGTCTCCAGATTCTTACAGTCCTGGAATGCGGAGCTGCCGATGGAGGTCACGCCCTGCCCCAGGATCACCAGCTTGATCTGATCCCGATACTCCGCCCAGGGCGCGCCGGTGGCGGCAAAGTCCGCCATGTCCCCGGTGCCGGAGATGGTCAGGTCACCGGCGGTGCTCAGGCTCCAGGTCAGAGCCTCGCCGCAGGAGCCGGAGGCTGTCTCCTCGGTCAGCGTTGGCCCTACCGGGAAATTTGAATAGCCCTTATCATCCGCCCATTGAATGTTTGTATCCCAGTCCAAGTAGGTACCGGAGAAATAAATCTTCTTCAGGTTTTTCATGCCGCTAAGGGCACTCGCGCCGATGGTCTTGATGGAGTTGGTAAGCCACAGCCGCTGAACTCCGGAGCAGTTGTTGAACGCGCCATCGCTGATGGTCAACACGCCCCTCGGCAGAATGATCTCCTCGATGCCGGAGCA
>CAKTOH010000026.1 GCA_934589705.1 uncultured Oscillospiraceae bacterium
AAAATGTTTGAAAATTCGGGGGATTGCCACGGCAGTGTGCGCACTGCCTCGCAATGACATGGTTTTTCGACAGTCTGTGAGCCGGGAGCCAGGGAAGCTCTGATTAAATCGGCAAGAGCTGGCAGCGAGAGATTTTGTTTCCAGGCAAGGTTTGGAAAATGAGGGAATACTGTATGTATTTCCCATTTTTCAAACCGCAGCATGGGAGCAAAAGATCCGCTGTCCAGCCGCAGACGATTTATTCAGAGTTTCCCCAAGCTCCCGGCTCTGTTTCTTCCAGATTTGTTCGGGAGAAGACGATTCTCCCCTTTTCGGCGCTGCCCTCGCAGAGGAACTCCCCCTTCGGCACGCCTCCAGGGTACAGCTCGCAGACCCGGCTGTTGCCGCCAGGCTCCTTGATGAACAGGAGGATTTTCTCCGCGCAGAAAACGTAGGCTCCCGCAAACTCCCCCTGGGCGTCAGCAGGAGAGATTATTCCCTGGTGAAAACGGTATTGCTTTCCGTCCTCCACCCGATACCAGTCGCCGGTGTAGAGCTCCGGCGTAATGGCGGTGCTTCGCAGATAGATAAGAACGCCTCCCAGCACCACCGCCAGTGCCAGGCCTACGGCAATCAAACGCTTCATGGAATTCCCCCGTCCCCAGTTCTTCCTGTATTATACACGGCGGAAGCGGAAATCGCAATCCCTGAAACCTTAAAAATTATGTAAACTTATTTTGTGAATTTCTTACAATTGTCCAAAAGAGAACCTGCCCAGGTACAGCCCAGGCAGGTTCTTCGTCTTCCCCAATCAGTTTTTCAGGCTCTGTAAGGGGGCGGGAATCCGACCGCCCCGGGCTACGAAGGCCTCGCTGGACTTTTCGTGTACCGGCATCACCGGCGCGCTGCCCAGCAATCCGCCCAGCTCGATCCGGTCGCCCACCACCTTGCCGGGAGCGGGAATGATCCGGACGGCGGTGGTCTTGGAATTGACCATGCCGATGGCCGCTTCGTCGGCGATGATGGCGGAGATGGTAGCGGCACTGGTGTCCCCGGGCACGGCAATCATGTCCAGACCCACGGAGCACACGCAGGTCATGGCTTCCAGCTTGTCCAACACCAGGGTGCCATCCTCGGCGGCGGCAATCATGCCCTCGTCCTCGGACACCGGGATGAACGCGCCGGACAGGCCGCCCACATGGTTGGAGGCCATCACGCCGCCCTTCTTTACCGCGTCGTTCAGGAGAGCCAGTGCCGCAGTGGTACCGTGGGTTCCGCAGACCTCCAGACCCATTTCCTCCAGAATCCGAGCCACACTGTCCCCCACCGCCGGGGTGGGAGCCAGGCTCAGATCCACAATGCCAAAGGGAACGCCCAGCCGTTTGGAAGCCTCTCTGCCCACCAGCTGTCCCATTCGGGTGATCTGGAAAGCGGTTTTCTTGATGGTCTCGGCCACCACATCAAAGGGCTGACCCTTCACGCTCTGAAGGGCGTGGTACACCACGCCGGGGCCGGAAACGCCCACATTCAGCTCGCACTCCGGCTCCCCGACCCCGTGGAAAGCACCGGCCATAAAGGGGTTGTCCTCCACGGCGTTGGCAAACACCACCAGCTTGGCACAGCCCAGGCCGCCGTTGTCCGCGGTGAGCTCGGCGGTTTTCTTTACGATCCGCCCCATTTCCGCAACGGCATCCATGTTGATACCCGCCTTGGTGGAGCCCACATTGATACTGGCGCAGACCCGCTCCGTAACCTTCATGGCCTCGGGAATGGAGCGAATCAGCTTCCAGTCGCTTTCCGTGCAGCCCTTCTGCACAAGAGCGGAAAAACCGCCGATGAAGTTCACCCCGCAGGTTTTGGCGGCGGCATCCAGGGTCTTGGCGATTTCCACATAGGAATCCGTCTGGCAGGCAGCGGCAACCAAGGAAATGGGCGTGACGGAAATCCGCTTGTTCACAATGGGAATTCCGAATTCCTTTTCGATTTCCTCGCCGGTTTTTACCAGGTCTTTGGCAAAAGTGGTGATTTTCTTATAAATTTTTGCGCAGCACACGCTCAAATCCGGGTCGCAGCAATCCAGCAGGCTGATGCCCATAGTAATGGTGCGGATGTCCAGATGCCGCTTGTCGATCATGTCCTGGGTGGCCAGGATCTCATTATAATTCAGCATGGCGGCACCTCAGATCCGGTGCATGGCTTCAAAAATGTCTTCCCGCTGCACCCGGATGGACAGCCCCATCTCCCGGCCCAGCTGCTCCATGCCGGTAACCAGCTCCGAAAGGGGCACATTGCAGGCGGAAACCTCCACCACCATCATCATGGTGAAGTAACCCTGCATAACCGTCTGGTTGATGTCCAGAACATTGACCTGATAGCCTGCCAGGGCAGTGCAGACATTCGCGATAATGCCCACCCGATCCTTGCCGACAACTGTTACAACTGCTTTCATAATTCTCTCCTTAAACCTCGTAGTCCGCTGCCACCCGGGTCTGCACCCAGGGGAAGAAATGGGTCTTCGCCTCGATATGAGCCGGATGCTCAGCATAAACCGCCAGGGCTTCCCGGCTTTCCAGCTCGGAATAGAGCACAAAATCCGGACCGACGAAGGCTTTTTTCACTTCCATTTTGGTTAAACCCGGGATTTTGCCCACCAGGGGCAGGAGGGCAGCCTGGGCTGCGGAAATTACCTTGTCCTTATCTGCCTCCGGCTTCAGCGTAAAGAAAATAATATGCTTAACCATGGTGATGTCCTTTCTGTGGAGGAGTTTTCGGTATTACGAAAAACACCGGGACTATGGTCAGTCCCGGTGTTCCTTTGAAAAATTACTCGGCGTCCTCGCCATTGTCCTCCAGCAGAGCCCGGATGGACAGGGAGATGCGCTTGTTCTCGGCATCCACATCGGTGATCTTGACCTTCACGTCCTGACCCTCGGACAGCACATCCTCGGGCTTGCCAATCCGGCGGTCAGCGATCTGGGAAATGTGAATCAGGCCGTCTACGCCGGGCAGAATCTCAGCGAAAGCACCGAAGGTCATCAGCTTGACAATCTTGGCATCCACCACGTCGCCCACAGCGTAATTGGTCATGAACTGGTTCCAGGGGTTCATCTCGGCAGTCTTGTAGCCCAGAGAAATCTTGTGCTTCTCGGGATCGAAGGAGATGACGTAAACGTCGATCTCGTCGCCGACCTTCACCACGTCCGCGGGGGTCTTGATCCGGTTCCAGCTCAGCTCGGAAACGTGCACCATGCCGTCCACGCCGCCGATATCCACAAAAGCGCCGTAGGAAGTCAGGGACTTCACAACGCCGTGATACTTCTTGCCCACCTCGATCTCGCTCCAGATCTTCTCCTGAGCAGCCTTACGAGCCTCGGAGGAAACGGCGCGGATGGAGCCGATGACACGGCGGCGGGCACGGTTGACCTCGGTAATCTTCATCTGCACGGTCTTGCCCACCATACCGGCCATGTCGCCGCCCTTGGCGATGCCGGACTGAGAAGCGGGGATAAAGACCCGGATGCCCTTCACGTTGGCAACCAGACCGCCCTTGTTCTCCTCGGTAATAACGCCTTCCACGGTGGTCTTGTCCTCCACCCAGGCAGCCATGTCGTCCCAGACCTTCAGGCCGTCCAGCTTCTTCTTGGACAGCTGCACGGTGCCTTCCTGATCGTTCACGCGAACGACAAAGACTTCGATCTCATCGCCCACCTTCAGAATGTCCTCAGGCTTGACGGAAGGGTCATTGCTGACTTCATCATAGGGGATGTAGCCGGCGTGCTTGGTGCCCAGATCCACCTGAACCTCGGTATTGCCGATACCGGTAACGGTGCCTACGACCTTATCTCCTGTATTTAAAGTCTTGATGGACTGCTCGAGAAGCTCCGCAAAGTTCTCCTCCTGTACAGCCTCAGCATTGGTAATTTCACTCATAGTCTTGTTGACCTCCTTTATAATCCACGCCGGAGTCGACGCGCCGGCAGTGATTCCAACATCTGTAACACCGGAAAAATCTTCCGCTTTCAGCTCGGCGGCATTGTCCACCAGGAAGACCTTATCGCAGTGCTCTCGGCAAATCATAGCGAGACGGCCTGTGTTGGAACTTTTGGGGTCTCCTACAACGACCATTGCCTGACATACTCCACTCAGTTCTGCTGCTTCGCTTTGCCTATACTCCGTTGCTCTGCATATTGTATCAAAAATTTTCAAGTTAGTAAACTGTTTTTTTGCAAATTCACCGCACAATTTCCACAAAGATTCAGTGGAAGTTGTCTGTGAAACCATGCAAATTGCCAGATTCGAGGAAATTTTTTCATCAGCAACCCATTTTTCGAGCTCGGAAGCGTCCTGAAACACCCGAAAATCCTTACACCAGCCGGCGATTCCCTCCACCTCCGGATGGGTGGGGGTGCCGATGATGATGGGAAGCCGCCCTTCCTCACATGCCCGGCTGACGATGGTGTGAATCCGCTTGACGAAGGGGCAGGTGGCGTCGATGATCTCCACCTTCTGCGATTCCAGCCGCTCATACACCGCCCGGCTGATGCCGTGAGAGCGGATAATCACCGTTTCTCCGGGCAGAGCCTCCTCCGGCGTTTCGATGACCCGAACACCCATTTTCTCGAATTTGTCCACCACATGCCGGTTGTGGATAATGGGGCCCAGGGTGGCCACCTTCCGTCCCTCCTGGGCAGCCTTCTCCACCAGCTCTACCGCCCGGCTGACGCCGAAGCAGAAGCCGGCGCTTTTCGCCACTCGGACGCTCACGGTGCCACCTTCTTCGCAATGGTTTCCTTCATGGCGGCGATCACCTCATCGATGGTCATCTCGGAGGTATCCAGCTTTACGGAATCCCGGGTCATTTTCAGAGGTGCCACCTCCCGGTGGGTATCCTGGTAATCCCGCTGCTGAATGTCCTTGAGAATCTTCTCGTAGTCTGCCTTCTGTCCCTTTTCCAGCAGCTCCTTGGTGCGCCGCTTTGCCCGCACCTCCGGGGAGGCGGTGAGGAAGAATTTTACGGTGGCCTTAGGCAGCACCACCGTGCCGATATCCCGGCCGTCCATGATCACGTCGTACTGCTGGGCAATCTCCCGCTGCATATCCAGCAGCATATCCCGGACAATGGCGTGAGCGGAAATCAGGCTGGCCTTCTGGGAAATTTCCGGAGTGCGGATGTCCCCGGTCACGTCCATGCCGTTCATAATCATGTGCTGAACGCCCTCGGCATCGTATTCAATTCTGACGGTCAGCTCGTCAATGTAGCGGGAAATGCCGTCGATATCCTTGGGACTTACCCCCCACAGGTCAAAAAAGTAGGCAACCGTCCGGTAAATGGCACCGGTATCCACATAATGATAGCCCATTTCCGCGGCCAGGCGGCGGGCAATGGTGCTTTTGCCCGCACCGGCAGGCCCATCAATGGCGATGGAAATTTTCTTAGCCATAATCTTATCCCTTTCTCAGTTTGCTCAAGGCGGCGGCCTCCCGGGCAACCACCTCCTGGGGTGTCAGACCCAGCAGTCTGCCTGTTTCCTCCGGGCTCAGCGGCTTGCCACCCTCCAGGCCGAAGCGCAGGGTCAGGAGCCTGGCATCCGCCTCATCCAGAGAGGACAGCAGGTCTCCGATGCGCTGGCGCATCTGGAACAGCGCCGTGTCCTCCACCGCCTGGGTCTGCTCCTGGCTGTCCTCCGGCTCATCCGGACGGTTCACCCGGTCAACCAGTCGGGCGTTTTCGATCATTTTTTTGACGGCTTCCGTCTCCTCCGGGGACATATGCAGCTGCTCCGCAATTTCCTCCAGAGTAGGATTTCTGCCCAGTTCGGACAGAAGCCGCTCGTCAATCTGCCGGTAGTCCTCCATGGCACGGCGCATTTTCTGCCCCACGCCGCCGGCATGAGCCTGTAAAATCACCGCCCGGGCCAGATAAAACCGAATCCACCGATCCCGGTGATCGGCATAGACCCCCTCACAGTAGGACTGAATGGCCTGCCAGAGACCCAGACTGCCCTCCTGAATCAGATCCATCAGAAGCACGCCGTAACCCACATAGTCCTGTGCCAGCTCGATGACCCGGGAAAGCCCCAGATTTGCCAGCTGCTCTTCCCCACCGGCCTTTTCGGCACACTGGGCGGCAAGAACCGCCTCATCTCCAAAGGCGGGAACGCCCGCCAGCTCTTCCAAATACAGCCGCAGAGGGTCGCTTTCTTCCAAAAGGCCGGGATTCAGTCCCTCTGCCGCCAGAAGCTCCTCCTGACGCAGACGGGCAGCGGCCTCGCCGGTGCCGTGGGTCTTGGGAAGGTCAATCTCCAGCGTTACCCCGGCGGTTTCCAGCTCTTGCAGCGTTTCTTCCAGAGCCTCGGTGTACTCCCCTTCCAGCAGCGTCAGAAGCCGGGACGCAGCTACCCGATCTCCCGTTTTCAGGCCGGAAAGAAATACGTCCACCGGATCCGGCTCAAAGGAAAATTCCAGTTCATTCATTCAAAAAGTCCTCCAATCCCAGACTCTGCCCGCTTTTTTGCAGCTTGTCCATGGCCTGCCGCTCAATCTGGCGAACCCGCTCCTTGGAAATACCCAGCTGCTTGCCGATTTCCTCCAGGGAATGACAGGCCCCGTCCTCCATGCCGAAGTGAAGCCGCAGCACCTGCTGCTGCCGGGGATTCAGGGTGGAAAGGAGCTGGACAATGGCGTTTTCCAGTTCCTGGCGCACCAGCTCCTGATAGGGCTGGGGGGACAGAGAATCCTCCACCAGATTGCCCAGGACTCCGTCGTCCCCTTCTCCCGTGGGCACATCCAGAGAGCACACGTCCGGGGTCAGAAGCATCAGCTCCTTCACCCGCTGCTCAGGAAGGCCGCACCGCCGGGCAATCTGCGCGGTGGTAGGCTCCTGACCGGTTTCCTGGGTCAGTGCGTTCTTGGCCGCCGCCACCGCCCGCATTTTCTCCGCGGTATGCAGAGGCACCCGAATGGGACTGCCGTGGTTGATGAGGCACCGGGTCACGCCCTGGCGAATCCACTTGGTGGCGTAGGTGGAAAACCGGCAGTCCATGGTATAGTCGAACTTCCTGGCTGCCGTCAGCAGGCCGATGCTCCCCTCCTGAATCAGGTCAAGAAGAGCCACTCCCCGCCCTGCGTACTCCCGGGCGATGCTCACCACCAGCCGCAGATTGGAATTGACCATCTGGCGGATGGCCTCCTCGTCTCCGGCGGCACACCGGCGAGCCAGCGCTTTTTCCTCCTCCGGGGTCAGCCGGGGATACTGGCGAATCTCCCGTAGGAACTGGCTCATATCGTCCTCGCCGGTGCTCACCGGAAGGTTTTTTTCTGTATCCACACTTTGTGTCATGCTTTGATTCCTTTGCTTTTCTGCATTTTTTCCCGAAAACGCATAAGATCGTCCTCGGTTTTGGTCTGGGATTTCTGGTATTCCTCCCGGATGATGTCGGCGCAGTCCAGCAGGCTCCGCTCATTCACCGGCCCCTGCTGCTGGGAAATTCCCGCCAGATGGGACATTTCCTCGGCGGTAAAATCCGTAAGTCCCCCAAGGCTCACGTCCAGCCCCTGGTGATAACGGTCCCGAAGCTGCCGGAAAGCCCGGCCCAGAAACTCCGAGGAAAAGATTTCCGGCTGCAAATCCGGAATCTGAGCAAACAGTGCCGGCTCCCGGAGAACCTGGGCGATAATCATTTCCTCGGCTCTGGCCGAACGGAGATTGCTGTAGCGGATAGATTTCTCTTTTGGCTGCAAATTCCGGGCGGGAGACAGGTCGATCTTTTCCTGCTTTTTCTTCTCCTGGTAAGTACGGCGCTTCAGTGCCCGATTCACTTCCAGCTTCATGGCATCCTCACTGATGCCCGCGGCCTCCGCCACCCGACCGCCGTAGACCTCCCGCTGAACGGCACTGCTCAGCGAACCGATCAGCCCGGCAGATTCCTGAAGGTACTGCACCTTCTGCTCGTCGTCCCGGAGGTCATATTTTTTCAGAATCGCGTTCAGCTGATACTCCACCCGGCTGGCGGATTCCTCCAGCAGGATCCGGAACCGGTCGGCACCGAACTTTTTCAGATATTCGTCCGGATCCTTGGCGTCCCGCATTTTCAGCACCTTCACCTGAAGGCCAGCCTTTTCCAGAATGGGAATGGCCCGCTGGGTGGCATTCTGTCCGGCCTCGTCGCCGTCGTAAATGAGCACCACCTGCTCGGTGTACCGGGACAGCAAATTTGCGCCGTCCTCGGTCAGAGCCGTACCCAGAGACGCCACCGCGCAGTCAAAGCCGTACTGATGCAGGGCGATGGCATCCATGTAGCCCTCCACCAGAATCAGATAGCCAAGCTTGCTTTTTTTTGCCAGATTCAGAGCAAACAGGTTTTTTCGCTTATTGAAAATCAGGGTTTCCGGGGAATTCAGGTACTTGGCAGCTGACTTGTCACTGCTGTTCATAATCCGGCCGCCAAAGCCGATGACGTTCCCCCGGACATCGATGATGGGGAACATCAGCCGATCCCGAAACCGATCAAAGAGATTGCCGTTCTTTTGGGAAACCGTTACCAGCCCTGAGTCCCGAAGCTCCTGATCGGTATAGTTCTTGCTTCGCAGGTAGTCTGCCAGATCCGTCCAGCTGTCCGGGGCATAGCCGATACCGAATTTTGTCAGAATGGATTTGGGCATTCCCCGGCCTGTGGCGTATTGGAGGGCGTTCGCCCCGATAGGGGCATAAAGCCTGCTGTGAAAGAACCGGGCTGCCTCCTTGTGGAGCGCCCAGAGCCGCTCCTGCTGGCGGTACCGGGACTGGTACTGCTCATCCTCGGGAACCTCCAGCCCTGCACGTTTGGCCAGTGCCCGGACGGCATCCGGATAGCTCAAGCCCTCAATTTCCATCTCAAAATTGATGACGCTGCCGCCCTTGTGGCAGCCGAAGCAGTAGTAGATTCCCTTATCCGGGGAAACGGAAAAGGAGGGGGTTTTCTCCCCGTGGAAGGGGCACAGGCCGAACAGATTGGAGCCGGAGCGTTTCAGGTTCACATATTGGCTTACCACATCTTCAATTGGATTTCTGGCAATCAGCTCGTCCAGAAAGGCCTCCGGAAATGCCATAGGGTTCCCTCCTTCCCGATTATGTTCCGGTTATTCTTTATCCCCGGACATGCCAGCCCATGGGGATGAAAATTTCCGTATATTTGTCCACGGCGTAGTTATCCGTCATACCGGCGATATAGTCGCAGACCGTCCTCTCCATGCCGTCGAAGGACAGCTGGGGCTGAAAATCCTCCGGAAGAGCTTCCGGATGGGAAATATAGTAGTCAAAGAGCCGCTTGAGCATGTCCTTGGCCTTGCTTTCCTCCCCCTTGGCCACCGGATTCCGGTAGACCCGGGCAAACATAAAGCTGCGAAGATCCTTCAGGGCACGCTCGACTTTTGGTGTCAGACAAATGGCTCCTGCCTCCCGGGAGGTGGCGATCACGTCCGTCACCAGGGTGTTGATCCGGCTGCTGTGGGTGTGCCCCAGCACGTCGGAAATCTCCTGGGGAATGTCGTCATTGGTGAGGATTCCCGCCCGGATGGCATCGTCGATATCGTGGTTCACATAGGCGATCTGGTCGCTGCGCCGGACGATTTTTCCCTCCAGGGTTTCCGGCCAGGTGTCACCGGTGTGGCCTACAATGCCCATGCGAACCTCATAGGTCAGATTCAGGCCCATGCCGTCCCGCTCCAGGATGTCCACCACCCGCAGGCTCTGCTCGTTGTGACGGAAAGGCTTGCCCAGGCAGTCGGACAAAGCCGCCTCGCCGGCGTGACCGAAGGGGGTGTGCCCCAGGTCGTGTCCCATGGCGATGGCCTCGGACAGATCCTCGTTGAGCCCCAGGGCACGGGTAATGGTGCCGGCAATCCGGGAAACCTCCAGGGTGTGGGTCATCCGGGTACGGTAGTGGTCTCCCTCAGGCTGAAGAAACACCTGGGTTTTGTGCATCAGCCGCCGGAAGGCCTTGCTATGGACAATTCGGTCAATGTCCCGCTGATAGCAGGTGCGAACATCCTCTTCCCGGGGCTCCTCATATCGGGGCCGCCCCCTGGACTGATCGGCGAAGGCTGCCAGTGGGTTCAGCCGCTTATGCTCCAGCCGTTCCAGTTCTTCCTTAACCGTCACCGCAATCCCTTCCTTTCCCGGATACCGGGAATGCCCGGTATTCCTGACCGATTTCCATACTCTCCACGCTGCCCGCGGTCATTTCCGTGAGCCTGTCCAGAAATTCCTGGGTCTTCGCTTCGGGAAACAGCAGTTCCAACTCCACCTCGGCGCCAAAGTCCGCCTTGCGGACAATGCCGCTGAAGCCTTCCGCCTCCAACCGCACCCGCTCATAAAAGCTGTAGGGACAGGGCACATACAGCACCGTCCACACCCGCTTCATGGACTTGCCCGCCGCGTCCACGGCGATTTTCGCACCCTTGGTATAAGCTCGCACCAGGCCGCCGGCTCCCAGCAGGATACCGCCGAAATACCGGGTCACCACGCAGACCGCATTGAACAGCCCCTCCCGCTGGAGCACCTGAAGCATGGGCATTCCCGCGGTGCCTCCCGGCTCTCCGTCGTCGGAAAACCGGACGGCTCCGTCCCGGATGATGTAGGCCCAGCAGTTGTGGGTGGCGTCGTAGTGCTTTTTTTTCATCTCCTGGATCCGGGCAAGTGCCGCTTCTTCCGTCTCCACCGGCCAGATTCGACCGATAAACCGGGACTTTTTCTCGATAAACTCGTCTTCGCCGTATTCACTCGGGACAAGGTACTCGTCCAAGGCTTCAGCTCTCCTTCACAATGTACTGCGTCAGTCTTCCGTAGAGAATGGGATCGAGAACCGTCTCCACCTCGATGCCGGAATCGGTGTATTCCACCTTCTTGACCTGGGCATTATCGTGGAGCGTCTGCACCATGCCGCCCTTGTCGTAGGGGAAGCGCAGAATCACATGATGCCGGGAATACCCCAGAGCCTTCTCAATGGCCTTCAGAAGGCCGTCCATATTTTTTCCCCGCTTGGCGGAAATGGCAACGATGTCCTTTCCCTTGGGGATATCCTCGGAATAGACCAGGTCGGCCTTATTGTAGCACTTGAGCACCGGAGTGCCGGGCTTTGCCAGCTGGGCAATGAGCCTGTCCACCACGGCAACATGCTTCTCCAGGTTCGGATCGGAAGCGTCAATGACGTGAAGCAATAGGTCGGCGTATTCCAGCTCCTCCAAGGTGGCGTGGAAAGCGTTCACCAGATGGTGGGGCAGCTTGGAAATAAAGCCCACGGTGTCGGACAGAATCACGTCCAGATTATCGGACACCGTCAGCTGCCGGGAGGTGGTGTCCAGGGTATCGAACAGACGGTTGTTGGCGGGAATGCCCGCATTGGTCAGCTGATTCAGAAGCGTTGACTTTCCCGCGTTGGTGTAGCCCACAATGGCAACCACAGGAATGGAATTCTTCATCCGCCGCTCCCGCTGGACAGCCCGCACCTTGCGCACCTGTTCCAATTCTTCTTCCAGCCGGGTGATCCGCTCCCGGATATGCCGCCGGTCGGATTCCAGCTTGGTCTCGCCGGGGCCCCGGGTGCCGATGCCGCCGCCCTGTCGGGACAGGCTGGCGCCCATACCGGAAAGCCGGGGCAGCAAATACTTGTACTGGGCAAGCTCCACCTGAAGCCGACCTTCCTTGGTTTTTGCCCGTTGGGCGAAAATGTCCAGAATCAGAGCGCTGCGGTCAATGACCGTCACGCCGATGATTTCCTCCAATGCCCGGATATTTCCGGGGGACAGCTCATTGTCAAAAATCACCATGGTGGACTGGGTGGCCTCCGCCAGCATCCGGATTTCCTGGGCCTTGCCCTCGCCGATGAAGCTGTGGGAATCCGGAGTATGCCGGTTCTGGAGCACCTTGCCGGTGCAGAAGCCTCCGGCGGTTTCCAGCAGATCTTCCAATTCCTTCAGGGATTCCTCCGTGGCGGTCTGCTCCTCGGAAAAGCAGTCCGCGTTCAGTCCCACCAGTACCGCCCGCTCCTGGACGGCGGTTTCAAGTTTTTCTTCCATAGGTTCCTCCGAAGCATCATTCATTATCGTTTAGTATAGCACATCCGCCCGCCCGGGGACAACTGTTTTTCTCAGAAAAAACAAAAAATCCGCACCACGAATCCGTAGTGCGGAATTTTCTGCTCTTACTTCAAGCCAAAACGCTTGTTGAAGCGATCAACCCGTCCACCGGTGTCAACCAGCTTCTGCTTGCCGGTATAGAAAGGGTGGCACTTGGAGCAGATCTCAACACGAATGTCCTTCTTGGTAGAACCGGTCGTAAAGACATTGCCGCAGGCACAGCGGATAGTGGTCTGTTCGTACTTGGGATGGATACCTTCCTTCATTTCGTTCACCTCTTTCGTATCAGTTAAAGGGCACAAAGCACCCTAAGCAATCTTCAATCGCTCGGATATCATATCACATTGCCGGGAAGAATGCAAGCATTATTTTTGGAATTTTGAAAAAAGTTGTCGGTCTCTTAAAACGCCCAGTTTCCGCCCCGGAAAACCGGCATCACCTGACCGTTTTCGCAAATGGCGTCAATGTCCATGCTGTCGCAGCCGATCATGAAATCCTCATGGATCATGGAGTCGTTGACGCCCAGTTCCCGGCATTCCTCCAACGAGCGGTTCTGGAAATTTTCAATGGTATCGGCAAAGCCGCAGCCCAGAGCCAGATGGCAGGCGGCATTCTCGTCAAAAAGGGTGTTATAGAACAGGAAACCCATTTCGGCGATGGGACTGTGCTGGGGAACCAGGGCGCACTCACCCAGGTAAGCCGCGCCCTCGTCCATGGCCACCATGGTTTGCAGCAGGGCTTCCCCCGTCCGGGCTCCGGATTCCACCACTTTCCCCTTTTCAAAACGGAACCAGAAGTCCTCGATGAGCTGGCCCTGATAGCTCAGGGGCTTGGTGGCATACACAATCCCCTCTGCCCTGCCCCGCATGGGGGAAATGAAGCATTCCTCGGAAGGAATGTTCGGGTTGAAGGAAACGCCTTGGAGGCTGTCCTCCCGACCGCCGCACCAGATGGCCTGAGGGATCATCTCCACGGTCAGGTCGGTGCCGTTGTCCGCCCGGTAGTGAAGAGCCTGGATATTCAGGCCGTTCAGGTAGGCGCAGCGGGCTTTCAGGTCGGCGTTGTGGGCTTCCCATGCGGCAATGGGGTCATCCGTCACCCGGGAGGCGCTGAGGATGGCCTGCCAGAGCTTTTCCACCGCCGTACTGGTGCGAAGACCCGGAAATACCTTCTTCGCCCACTTCTTTCCGGGCACCGCCGCAATGCACCACTGATCCCGGTTTTCCCGCCGATCCCGGTAGGGCTTCAGAATGGGATAACGCAATTGCCTGGCCTTGGCGGCCTTATTCAGATTCATGCCCTTCAGGCCGTCCGGGTCGTCGGATTCCAGATAAATCCGAGCCGGGAGCACCTGACACATGTGCTCCTGCCGCTCCCGCTCCCAGGCTTCCACCGTGCCCAGGGTTTTCAGGGACTGATGGCGCAGGTGCAGCTTTTCCAAGGGCTGGTAGCTCCACTCCACAATCACCTTTTTGGCTTTGGCGGTGTAGGCCTCCTTCACAACCAGCTCCACAAACTCCGGCTGGTCGAGTCCCGCGTAAATCATGACCTCCTGGCCGGGCTGAACATTCACGCCGCAGCGGACGATCAGCCGGGCATAGGCCTGCAATTGGGATTTTTTCATACTTCCGGCTCCTTCCTATCATTTTCCCTATCCTACCAGAAAAAATCGAAATCGTCAATGCACTTGCATTTTCCTTCCGTTTCCTTTATAATACGCCCTAAGAAACTAGAACTGCGAGGGATAACCATGCTGACAAGGCAAGAGTTGCAAGACAAAATCGCCGGAGGCGTTCACATTCTGGACGGTGCCACCGGCTCCAATCTGCGAAATTCCGGTATGCCCAAGGGCTGCTGCTCGGAGGAATGGATTCTTGCCAATCCGGAGCCTCTGGTGGCGCTCCAGCGTGCCTACGCCCAGGCAGGCTGTCAGATCATCTATGCCCCTACCTTCCAGGCTCAGCCCATCGCCCTGAAACGGGTTGGGCTGGACGGTCAGACGGAAGCCATCAACGAGGCTCTGGTCGCCCTGTCCCGGTCTGCCGCCCCAGGCTGCCTGATTGCGGGAGACCTGACCACTCTGGCCAATTTCTGCGACAGCTGGGACGCGGAGTGCTTCGACCTGATGGTGGAAAACTATCGCCGCCAGATTCACGGCCTGATTGCCGGCGGCGCGGACTTGCTCATCGGGGAAACGCTGCTCTATCAGCAGGAGGCGGAGGCCATTCTGTGCGCTGCCGAGCTGGAGGGAGCGGACGCCGCCATGTACTCCTTCACCATGCAGCCCGACGGCTCCCTGTTCTCCGGGGCGGATGCCGGGGCGGCGCTGAAATCTCTGGAGGATTCCGGGGCGGTGGCCGTGGGCTTCAACTGCGTCAGCGCGGACATGATGACCCCCTATCTTGTGACCAAGCTCCGCCGCTCCGTGAAAATTCCCCTGATCTGCAAGCCCAACGCGGGCATTCCCACCATCGGCAGCGACGGCGTAGCGGTCTATTCCCAGACTCCGGCAGAGTTCGCGGACATTATGGCCAAGTGCAAGGAAAACGGAGCCACCATGCTCGGCGGCTGCTGCGGCACTACGCCTGAATATATGGCTGCCATTGCCAACCTATAGGTCTTCAAAAAAGCAGGGCACGCCCTGCTTTTTTTATTGCTATTTTATCCGGTTTTTGATATATTATGTGTGTATGAAAAAGAACCTGCATCTATATGTCAGCCGTAATAACGCGCTGATCTGGCTGATGACGCTGTGCATGGCAGCCTCGGCAGTGACCCGCATTGCTTTCTCCGGCTTGAAAGGAACCGGGGACAGCTACTTCGTGTGGAGTCAAATCATTCTGCCAATCGGGGCTACCACGCTGTTTTCGCTCATCGCCCTGCTGAACGGTGAAAACCAGTTCTACAAAACCGCCATTCCCGTCTGGATGATGTGCCTTTACGCTGGGCTCTGGATCTCCGACAACGTCAGCGGCAGGATGATGACCTGGCTGTTCTGGGTGGCGCTGATTTTCTTTGCCGTGAGCTACACGGACATCACCGCCGGACACCGGGGGCTGTTCTTCCTGCTGCCGATGGTCTGCGTTCCCATGGGAATTCTGCTGTACTTCTACCGCAGAGGGATTCTGTCCGGTGATCTGGAAGCCTACAAGGACTGCGCCGCGGATTTTCTGGCACTGGCCGGTGTTATTCTCACATGTCTTGCCGTCCGGGTTCATCCTGCCGAGGAATATCACCCCACCTGGGGCGATCGACCCGATGGAAGAAGAATCCGCACCCTGCCCGCCATGGCTCAGGTTTCCCCCTACATCATGGTCACCCGGAACACCTCCGACAATCAGTTTGAGGATTCCATCGAGATCAGTCAGATTGACCGCTACATCCGTCAAAAGCGGCGGGAGGGTCTGACAAGCTTCGGCATTACCCATGTGCTGCTGGCAAGCTACGTCCGCACTCTTTGCCGGTTCCCCGGACTGAACCGGTTCATTTCCGGCCAGAAGGTCTACTCCCGGGGAGACGACATTCAGTACTGCATGACCATTAAAAAGGAAATGCGGGCGGATTCCCCGGACACGGTCATTAAAGTACATCTGAAGCCCACGGATACCGCCGAGGACGTTTACAACAAGTACCAGGCAGCCGTTGACAGTGTAAAAAACACGTCCTGCCTGGACAGCGACTTCGATGCCACCGCCGGAGCGCTGACCCTGATTCCCGGGGTGTTTCTGAAATTCGCGGTATGGATTCTGAAAACCCTGGATTACTTCGGTATGCTCCCCGGCTTTCTGCTGGAGGTCAGCCCCTTCCACGGAAGCCTGTTCTTCACCTCCATGGGCAGCCTTGGCATTCCGCCCGTTTACCACCACCTGTACGACTTCGGCAACCTGCCGGTATTCGGTGCCTTCGGCATGAAGCGGCGGGCCTACGAAATCACCGAGGACGGCAGCGTGGTGCAGCGCAAATATGTGGATGTGAAGTTTACCCTGGACGAGCGGATCGTGGACGGCTATTACTACGCCGCCTTCTTCAAGCACTACAAGCGGATTCTGGCGCACCCGGAAATTCTGGATCGCCCGCCGGAGGAAGTTCTGAAGGACATCGACTGATATGGAACAAGAGATTTTGAACGCACTCCCATCCGAATACCCTTGGCGGGATCGGGTTCACTATCTGCCGGAGGTGGACTCCACCAACGACCGGCTGAAAATTCTGGCCGCCCAGGGAGCCCCCCACGGTACGGCGGTGATTACCGACCACCAGACCGGAGGCCACGGCCGCCGGGGACGGAGTTTTCTGTCTCCCCCGGGGGTGGGCATCTACCTGAGTATGCTCCTGCGCCCGGAGTGCCCTCCCGCCGATCTCATGCACCTGACCTGCGCTGTGGGTGTCGCCATGTGCGATGCCATTGAAAAAGCCGCCGGGTTCCGCCCGGGCATCAAGTGGACAAACGATCTGGTTTCCGACCGTCGGAAGCTGGGGGGCATCCTCACGGAACTTCGGCTGGATAAAAATGGCAATGTGGACTACGCCATTATCGGCATCGGCATCAACTGCTGTCAGCGGGAAACCGATTTTCCGGAAGAAATCCGGGATGTGGCCGGTTCGCTTTCCATGGTCACCAGCGCTCCCGTTGACCGGGCCCGGCTGGCAGCTGCCGAGCTGGAAGCCCTGCGCGAAATGAGTGCCGGACTCATCTCCCGGAAATCGGAAATCATGGCCCAATACCGGAAGGACTGCATCACCCTGGGGCAAGAGGTTTCTCTTGTGCGGGGCAAGGAGGTTCGGCATGGCCTTGCCCAGGACATTGACGAAGACGGTGCTCTGATCGTCCGCTTCCCGGACGGGCACGCTGAGGCCGTCAACTCCGGGGAAGTCAGCGTCCGGGGGATGTACGGCTATGTTTAAGGCCCCTTCTGCCCGCTAATTTACAAATTATTTGTTTTTGTTCCTTGCTTTTTCCCCCTATGCCGGTTATAATATAGGGAGATTACATTATGGAGGTTGTGCCATATGAAAACACTGAATACCATCGTTAAGATTCTGGCTGCCCTGGCTGCCGTAGCCGGTGCCGTCTATGTTGTTGCCACCTACGGTGAGCAGATTACCACCTGGGCGAAGAAGGTTCTGGCTTCCCTGCCCAAGTGCCCCGCCTGCGAGGAAGAACCGGATGTCGCGGCTCCTGAGGAGGCCGCCGAAGAGCCTGCCGCCGTGGAGGTTCCTGTGGAAGCTCCCGCCGCTGAGGCTCCTGCCGAGGACAAGCCCGCCGCCGAGGCTCCCGCGCCTCATGAGCCTGTGGCCGAAGAGGCAGATTTCGCCGAATAAGCAACCGAAAAAACCGGAGTGGCATAGCCGCTCCGGTTTTTTGCGCGTTTATTCAAAATTTGTGAGGATTTTCACCAGCATTTTCACGCAAAGCGTCATATCCTCCACCGGGATATACTCAAACCGGCCGTGGTAATTCTCCCCGCCGGTGCACAGGTTCGGGCAAGGCAGACCCAGAAAGCTAAGCCGGGCCCCATCTGTGCCGCCCCGGATGGGAACCTCCTTTGGATGCATCCCAACCGCCGCCATGGCGTTCTTCGCCCGCTCCACAATGAACATCACCGGCTCAATCCGGGTACGCATATTATAATAGCTGTCCCGGATGGTCAGCCGAACCGTACCCTTGCCGTATTTGGCGTTCAGGAAGTCCGCGGCGGCCTCCATCATTGCCTTCTTTTCGGTGAATTTTGCCCAGTCATGATCCCGGATGATATAGTGAAGGTGACTTTCCTCCACGGTGCCGGACATTTCCGTCAGGTGAAAAAAGCCCTCATAGCCTTCTGTGGCTTCAGGCCGCTGATGGACGGGCAGCAGGCTCTGGAACTCCATGGCCAGATACAGGGAATTCACCATGGCGTTTTTTGCCGAGCCCGGATGGATGTTCCGTCCGGTGAAAGTCACCTCAGCATCGGCGGCGTTGAAATTTTCGTACTCGATCTCCCCTACCGGGCCGCCGTCGGCGGTGTAGGCATAGTCCGCGCCGAACCCGGCCACGTCAAAGCCGTCTGCGCCGCGGCCGATTTCCTCGTCCGGGGTGAAGGCAATTTTAACCGTGGCGTGCCGCCCGCCCCGGCGAAGAATTTCTTCCGCCGCAGTGAGAATTTCGGCAATGCCTGCCTTATCATCCGCCCCCAGCAGGGTGGTGCCGTCGGTGACGATCAGGTGCTTGCCCACATGATTCCGAAGAGCCGGATAATCGCTCTGCCGGAGATAGATTCCTTTTTCGGCGTTCAGGCACAGGTCTTCCCCGGTGTACTCCAGAATCTTCGGCCGGATGTTCGCACCGCTGGCATCCGGCGAGGTATCCATATGGGCAATGAGCCCGATGGCGGGCAAGTCCGGATCTCCCGGAATGCTGCCGTAGACGTAGCCCTGCTCGTCCATCCGGGCATCGCCGATTCCCATTTCCCGCATTTCCGTCACCAGCGCGGTTCCCAATCGCTTCTGCTTGTCCGTGGAGGGGCAGCTGCCCGAATGCTCGTCGGACTGGGTGTCAAAGGAAACATAGCGCAAAAAGCGCTCTACGACCGGTTCCATTGGGATTCCTCCTTTTGATTGCAAAAGCCGCCGCGGTTTCCGCGGCGGCTTTCCTGAATAAACGTAAAAACGTAAAATTACTTATTGGCAGCCTTGACCAGCTCGGCGGTATCCTGAGCGATCATCAGCTCTTCGTTGGTGGGAACCACCCAGACCTGAACCTTGGAGTCGGGAGTGGAAATGACCATCTCCTTGCCACGGGTCTTGTTCAGCTCGGGATCCAGCTTCACGCCCATGAAGCCCAGGTAGTCGCAGACCATGGCCCGGACATCGCAGTCGTTCTCGCCCACACCGGCGGTGAAAGTCAGCACGTCAATGCCGTTCAGCGCGGCGGCGTAAGCACCCACATACTTGGCAACCTCGTAAGCGAACTTGTCCAGAGCCAGGACGCAGTCCTCGTTGCCCTTAGCGGCACCGTCGCCCAGGTCACGGAAGTCGGAGGACACGCCGGACAGAGCCAGCATACCGGACTTCTTGTTCAGCATGGTCAGGCAGTCGTCCACGCTCATGTTGTACTTATTGCAGATGAACTGCACCACGCAGGCATCAATGTCGCCGGAACGGGTGCCCATGGGAACACCGGCCAGAGGGCTCAGACCCATGGAGGTATCCATGCACTTTCCGTCCTGGATGGCGGACAGAGAAGAACCGTTGCCCAGGTGGCAGTTGACCATCTTGAAGTTCTTCTTGCCGACGAGCTCCGCGGTACGCTTGGCCACATACTTGTGGGAAGTGCCGTGGAAGCCGTAGCGGCGGATGTCGTCATTCTCATAGTATTCCTTGGGAATGGCGTACCGATAAGCCTTGGGGGGCATGGTCATGTGGAAAGCGGTATCGAACACGGCGACCTGGGGAGTCTTGGGCATGACCGCCTGGCAGGCACGGATGCCCATCAGGTT
>CAKTOH010000027.1 GCA_934589705.1 uncultured Oscillospiraceae bacterium
GGAGTCTTGTCCAGATTGTTGCCCTGCATGACATCATAGAGGAAATTCTTGACCAGCTCACGGTTTTCCTCGGTCTTATCCAGATCCGTGACCTCCATCGTGCCGTCCGTCTGGGTGTGACCGGAGGGATTCGGCTCAGCCAGAGCCGCCAGATTGTCCCAATGCTCGGCGATCTTGCCGTCCTCATCGAAACGGAAGATGTCAAAGGCGACCTGCTCACCGGCACCGGCAAAATTGTAAATCGTCTGCAAGAACACCTTGTCGCCATCCTCAAAAGCCCGGATGTTGTTCACAGTGGTTTTCACATCGGCAGATGCAAGATATTCCACGGAGCCGATGAAGGCATCCGCACCGGTGCCGTATGCCAGATTGTGCTGGATGTAGCCATCCGCTAACAGGCTGCGGGCGGTGTCCGTATCGCCGGTGGCAAAGGTGTTGATGAGCGCCAGCGCCTTTTCGGTCTGGCTCTGCTCCTGCCGGACAGGTGCCGTCTGCTGGGTGGGTTCCACGGATGTTTCAGGCGCAGCCGTTTTAGCGCCGCAGCCGGTGAACGCCGTGCCGATCATGGCAAGAGCCATCGTGAGAGAAAGAATTTTTTTCATTTTGAGTGACCTCCTTGGTGATTGGGCTTGCTTTCGTTTGCCTCTGGCATTATAATAATACCGTAGCTCCAATTCGTAAAGTAAGCACAATATTGTGCTGTAGTTACCAAATAGAAACTAATGGGTAGTTACCGGAAGGAAACAATTGCGCCGTTACTGGGTTTTCCGGCGTTTCGGCGCTTCCCAAAAATTTTTTCGGAGGGATTGAAATGATCGAAGCAAAAGCAAAAACCGAGCTTCCTGCCTGCCCCGTGGAGACCACGCTGACCCTCATCGGGGATAAGTGGAAGGTGCTGATTCTGCGGGACTTACTGCCGGGAACGAAGCGGTTCGGGGAACTGAAAAAATCCGTCGGCAACGTGTCCCAGAAGGTCTTGACCGCCCAGCTCCGGGCAATGGAGGAGAGCGGACTTGTCCACCGGGAGGTCTATGCCGAAGTGCCGCCGAGAGTGGAATATTCGCTAACGGAACTGGGTAAAAGCCTGAAGCCCATTCTGGACTCCCTGTGGGCATGGGGCGAAGCGTACAAGGCCAAACAGTAATCGAGTAAAGAACGCGCCCTCACCGGGCGTGCAAAAAGGGATTTCTGCCCCGGCAACGAATTGCCCGGATGGCAGAAATCCCTTTTCTTTTTATACGAGTTTTCAGATACGCTCTAAAAACTCGTGTAAAACGTGGCAGAGAAAACTCTGCCACGTTTTACATGATATCCTTTTTATCCTTTCAATCCACAGACATTTGCCTGACTTACACAGTATGGCACATTATACAAAGAAAGTCAAATAATTTTGTTCTTATTTCCTTTTTATCGAGCTATTTACAAATACAGCAAAGTGTGGTATTTTAGAAATACATAAATCTGTTTCAGGACGGTGACTTTAATGTATCTTGCTCATATTCGGGAATCCGGGGAGAAGCAGACCGTTCGGGAGCACTGCCGGAGCACCGCCGACCTTGCCGCAAAGGCTCTCAGACCCATCGGCCTGGAGCATTCCGCCTATCTGGCCGGCCTGCTGCACGATATGGGAAAATGCAAGGAAGAATTTGCCCAATATCTGGAAGCCGCCGCAGAGGGCGGGGAGGCTGTCCGTGGAAGCGTCAACCACACCTTCGCCGGGGTTCGTTTCCTCCTGAGACAATGGCACGGCCCCGGGGAGGAACTGGGATATGCTGAGGTTGCCGCTGAGCTGCTGGCTTTCGCGGTGGGTTCCCACCACGGTCTGTTCGACTGCATCGACTCCCGGCAAGGCTGCGGCTTTGACCACCGGCTGACCAAGCCCGGTATCGCCTATGAGGAAGCGCTGAGGAATTACCTTGCGGAATGCGCGGATCCGGAAGAATTGGAGCACCTGTTTCAAGCATCTGTTCAGGAAATCACGCCCCTGCTGGATAAACTTTCCGCACTTTCTCCCCTTGAAGATGACAATGAGGCAAATGAAGAAACCGCTTTTTATACCGGCCTGCTTGCCCGGATGCTGCTGTCTGCCGTTATCGAGGGAGACCGGGCGGACACTGCGGCATTCATGACCGGAGCGGCCCTTCCAAAGTATCCGGAGGATATGCGGCCCATCTGGGCGGAACGTCTGGCATATATGGAGGAAAAGCTCTCCGGTTTTGCCCAGGAAACGCCTATTGACCAGGCTCGTCGGCGTATCTCCGACACCTGCGCCGCCGGGGCAGAGCGCCATGGCGGGGTGTATCGACTGAATGTTCCCACCGGCGGCGGAAAAACCCTTTCCGGCCTTCGGTTCGCCCTGGCTCACGCGAAAAAGTGGAACAAATCCCGAATCATTTTTACCTCGCCTCTACTGTCCATTCTGGATCAGAATGCCCAGGTGATCCGGCGGTTCGTGGGGGATGATTCCCTGATTCTGGAGCACCACTCCAACCTTGTGGAGCCGGAGGATACCCCAGAGCGATTGCAGGCGTTGGCGCTTCTCACGGATTCTTAGGCGTCGCCCGTCATCATCACTACGCTTGTGCAACTGCTCAACACCTGCTTCAGTGGGAAAACCAGCGCCATCCGCAGATTTCACTCTCTGTGCAACAGCATTCTCGTCATTGACGAGGTGCAGACCGTTCCCGGCAAAATGCTGACGCTTTTCAACCTGGCCGTCAATTTCCTGTCGGAGATCTGCGGTGCCACCGTCGTGCTCTGCTCCGCCACACAGCCCGACCTGAAAGCCGCCCGGCATCCGCTGTGCCGGGAGCCAATCGACCTGGTTCCTCAGCAGAAAGCACTTTGGGATATTTTCAAACGCACAGAAATTCAGAACGCGGGTGCTGCCAGACTGGAAGACATTCCGCCCCTTGTCCGGGAGGCACTGGACGGGTGCCGCAGTCTGCTGGTGATATGCAACACCAAAAAAGAGGCCGCATTCCTCTTTGAGCATCTGCAAAGCACCGATTGTCTGTGCTTTCACCTGTCCGCGGCCATGTGCGTTGCCCACCGCAGGCAGACATTGGAGGCCTTACAGGCGGCACTGGGCAGCATTGCCGAAACCGTGCGCAAGGTCGTCTGTGTTTCTACCCAGGTGATCGAGGCCGGTGTGGACATTTCCTTCCAGCGGGTGATCCGTTTTTCCGCCGGAATGGACAGTGTCGTTCAGGCAGCCGGGCGATGCAACCGCAACGCCGAGCAGCACACTCCCGCCCCTGTTTCCATCCTGCGCTGCACGGACGAACGGCTGCGGGGTCTGGAGGACATTGTCCGCGGACAGAACGCCACCACCTCCCTTCTGGCAGCCTTTTCCCGTCAGCCGGAGAAGTTTCAGCGGGATCTTTCCTCGGAGGAGGCCGTCCGGTTTTATTACCGTCAGCTGTACCGGGAAATGCCTGCCGGATTTCAGGACGACCAGACCCAGGAGCACGGTTCCCTCTATCATCTGCTGGCCGAAAACCCTGAATATGCCGACGCTAACTGTCCGGCGGCGGGAAGCTATTTCCTGCGTCAGGCCTTCCGTCTGGCGGGCAGCCTGTTTCAGGTGTTCGACGAGGATACCAGCTCTCTTCTTGTTCCCTACGGAAAAGGCCGGGAACTGCAAAACGCTCTCACCGCCGCGTCCCAGGCCTATGGGCAGAAGGATTGGGAGGCCATTCGGCACTGGATGCAGGAGGCAAAGGGGTACTGCGTCAGCGTATATCACTACCAGCTGGAACGGCTTCAGGCTCTGGGCGCCGTAACGGCTCTGTTTGACGGCAGCATATTCCTTCTGTCCGACGGATTTTATAACGAGCACACCGGCTTTTCCCTGGATGCCGGTACGCTCGGTTTTCAGGAGGTGTAACTTTGAAAACAAAGCATCCTAACATTGTGGAATTCCAGGTAACCGGAGACTACGCCCTTTTTTCCGACCCCATTATGCGCCTGGGAGGCGAAAAGTGCACCTACCAGGTGCCCACCTACGAAGCATTAAAGGGTATTGTCTCCTCTGTATACTGGAAGCCAACATTTATCTGGCGGATCCTGGATGTACGGGTGATGAACCCCATCCAGACCGAGGTGAAGGGCATTCGTCCCATCAAATACGGCGGCGGCAACGACCTGGCCTACTATACCTATCTGAGGGACTGCCGCTATCAGGTGCGGGCCTGCTTCGACTGGAACGACAACCGCCCGGAGCTGATCGGTGACCGAAACGAAAACAAGCACCACTGTATTGCCCGCCGGATGATCGAGAAGGGCGGCCGCCGGGACATTTTCCTGGGCACCCGGGAATGTCAGGGCTATGTTGAGCCCTGCGAATTCGGAAGCGGCGCGGGTGCCTACGATTCCCTGCCGGAGCTGAGCTTCGGGCTCATGTATCACGGCATCACCTATCCGGACGAGGCCTATTCGGAGGAAACGAAAGGCCGCATGACCGCCCGCTTCTGGTATCCGGTGATGAAAAACGGCATTATCCATTTTCTGCCGCCGGAGGAATGCCCGGGGCAGAAGCCGCTGCGCAAGATGCCTATGAAGATTTTCTCCGCAGAGGAAAACAATTTTACCGGCCTGCGGGAATTTGGGGAGGTGGAATAAATGGGACTGATGAAACAGGCCTACGACACCTACTGCGCGATGGAAAAACAATATGCCGGTGTCTATGATGCTAAAATAAAGGAACCGCTGATTCCCGTGTCCCATCAAATCGCGAATGCGGATCTGGAAATCACCCTGGATTCCGAGGGAAACCTGCTGGATGCCAGAACCGTGGAAAAGGAAGATGCGGCAACCATTATCCCGGTCACGGAGCTGTCCTCCGGACGAACGGGAGACACCAGCTGCGCCCACCCTTTATGCGACCAGATTCGCTTTTTCTCTCCTATGTATCCTGCCAAATATGAGGCCTGCCTGACCCAGCTGCATCACTGGGAGCAGTCTCCCTACAGCCATCCAAAGCTTTCCGCCATCGCCCGGTATGTGGAAAAGGGAAGCATTTTAGAGGATATGGCCCGGCTGGGGCTGATTACCCTGAAGGAAAATGGGCTTCCCGCCAAGGAAAAGCAGATTGTCCGCTGGCGGGTGGAAACCGGGGATGAGGAAGTGTCTGCCTGCTGGCAGGATCAAAGCCTGTTCCGGGCGTTTATCGACTATTACGCCTCCACAAAGAAGGAAGATTCCGTATTCTGCATGGTTTCCGGGAAGCTTGCCCCGCCAGCCAGCCAGCATCCTAAGAAGATTATCAACATCTGCGCCAACGCCAAGCTGGTCTCCGCCAACGATACCAGCGGCTTTACCTATCGGGGACGGTTCAAATCTGATGCCGAGGCCATGACCATGAGCTACGAGGCTTCCCAGAAAAGCCACAACGCCCTGCACTGGCTGGCCGCGACCCAAGGGGTTGCCATCGCCGGCCGGACATTTCTGTGCTGGAACCCTCAGGGCGTTGATCTTCCGAGAGTTCAGGCAACTTTCCTCCGGAAAGGTACCCCAAAGCAGGTGAAATATTCCGATTATCGGAAGGCTCTTTCCGAAACCCTTCGGGGCTGGAAAGCGACCATCCCGGCGGATGTGGGCGCGGTGATTGCCGCCTTCGATGCCGCCACCTCCGGCCGGCTTGCCCTCACCTACTACAGCGAGCTTCCGGCTTCGGATTTTCTGGAGCGGCTCCACAACTGGGACGCCCTCTGCTGCTGGAATCACGACCCCTTCGGCATTCAGGCGCCGTCTTTGTATCAGATTGCGAACTGCGCCTTTGGCACTGTGCGTACCTCCGGCAGCCAGACAAAGCTGGAAACCGATGATCGGATTCTGCGCCAGCAGGTGCAGCGGCTTTTATCCTGCCGGGTGGATAAGGGAAAAATGCCCGCGGACATTGCCCGGGCGGCAGCGGCCAAAGCGTCCAACCTGCAAATTATGGATACCCAGCTGCGGGAAACCGTACTGTCCACCGCCTGCGCGGTGCTTCGGAAATACTACTACGATTGGGATCGGGAGGAATGGAACATGTCACTGGAACCGGAAAAGAAAGACATCAGCTATCAGTACGGGCGGCTTCTGGCGGTATTTGAAAAAATCGAGCGGGACACCTACGATAAGGATGAGCAGCGGGAGTCCAACGCCATCCGGATGCAATCTGTTTTTGCCAAGCGTCCCCGGTACGCCAGCCGTATTCTTTGGGAGCAGCTGAAAAAAGCCTATTATCCCCACTTGAAACCGTGGAACAGAGTAAAATATGACCGTCTGATTGGAGAGATCATCGAGCAAATTTCCGATCTCCCCCAGGCGGAGCACGAGGAAGCATTGAAGGACACCTACTTATTTGGCTACTATTTGCAGAAAAAAGCCCTGTACACATCCGACAAAACCGAAAACAGTCAGGAGGAAGAATAAATGAGCATCTTGCAGAACAAAATCGATTTTGTGGCCCTGATCTCTGTGACCCGGGCCAACGGCAATGGCGACCCACTGAACGGCAACCGTCCCCGCACCGACCTGAACGGCTTCGGTGAGATTTCCGATGTGTGCGTCAAGCGGAAAATCCGCAATCGGATGCAGGATATGGGAAACCCCATCTTTGTTCAGTCTGAGGATCGGTGCGCCGACGGCTTTGGCAGTCTGAGTGAGCGGGCCTCCGCCAGTCTGAAGGGCATCAAGGACAGGGAGGAATACGCCAGACGTGCCTGTGAAACCTGGCTGGATGTGCGCGCCTTTGGCCAGGTGTTCGCCTTCAAGGACACAAAGGGCTTCTCCTGCGGTGTCCGGGGGCCGGTATCCATCCACCAGGCCTCCAGCATTTCCCCGGTGGAAGTTGAGTCCATCCAGATCACCAAGAGTGTAAACGGTGAGAAGAAGGAGAAGGGCGAAAACCGGGCCTCCGATACCATGGGCATGAAGCACTTTGTCCGCTTTGGCCTGTACGAGATCAAGGGCTCCATCAATGTCCAGCTGGCGGAAAAGACCGGCTTTACCGAGGCGGACGCGGAAACCGTCAAGGAATGCCTGCGCACGCTGTTCGTCAACGATGCGTCTTCTGCCCGGCCTGATGGCTCTATGGAGGTGGTGAAGCTGTTCTGGTGGAAGCACAACTGCAAGGATGGGCAGTATTCCTCCGCGAAGGTTCACCGCAGCGTCAGGGTCGCGCTAAAAAACGAGGACGCCATGCCTTCCTGCGCGGATGACTATGTCATTTCTGTGGAGGAACTTCCCGGGCTGGAGCCCGAGGTGATGGATGGAGTATAAGGAAGAGGATTTTCTTCAGCTTTCCGGTTTGCAGCACTACCGGTTTTGCAGGCGAAGGTGGGCACTCATCCATATCGAGCACCAATGGGCGGAGAATTTCCGCACCATTGACGGCTCCCTTCTCCACGAAAACGCCCACGACACCGGTTTTCAGGAAAGCCGGGGAGACCGGTTCATCACCCGGGGAGTCAGCGTATATTCGGCGGAGCTGGGAGTGTCCGGCCAGTGCGACGTGCTGGAATATCACCGGTGCGCCACGGGCATTCCCCTTCCCGGAAAGGAAGGGCTCTGGCAGCCCTATCCGGTGGAATACAAGCGGGGAAAGCCCCGGGAGGACACCGGGGATACCCTTCAGCTCTGCGGTCAGGCCATGTGCCTGGAAACCATGCTCTGCTGCGATATTCCGGAGGGTGCCCTCTACTATGGGGAAATCCGCCGCCGGGAGAAGGTTCTTTTCACCCCGGAGCTGCGCGCCCAGGTGAAAACCCTGCTTGCGGAAATGCACGCGCTCTACCACCGGGGCTACACCCCCAAGGTCAAGCCCACCAAGTCCTGCAACGCCTGCTCCCTGAAGGAGCTGTGCCTGCCGAGGCTGATGAAGGTCAAGTCCGTCCGCGCTTATCTGAAGGCGGCTCTGGAGGAAACGCCATGAAACAGCTGCTGAACACCCTCTTTGTCACCTCCGAGGACATCTATCTGTCCCTGGAGGGGGAGAACGTGCTGGCCAACCGGGACAAGGAGGTCATTGCCCGGTATCCTCTGCACACCCTCCAAACCATTGTCAGCTTTTCCTATTCCGGGGCCTCCCCTGCGCTCATGGGCAAATGCGCGGAAGATGGCATCGGCCTTGCCTTCTGCACGCCCCGGGGCCGATTCCTGGCCCGGGTCTGCGGGGAAAGCAGCGGCAATGTGCTTTTGCGCCGGGAGCAATACCGGATTGCCGATGATCCGGCTCGGTGCTGCGAGATTGCCCGTACCATGATTTTCGGCAAGCTGAGCAACGGTGCTTCCAGCATCCAGCGCACCCTGCGTGACCACGCGCCCCGGGTGGAAGGCCTGGGTCTGGAACAAGCCGTCGGGGATATCCGGGCGCTGCTGCCCCAGGTTCTGGCGGTTTCCGACCCGGACACCCTCCGGGGGCTGGAGGGCATCGCCGCCAGTGCCTATTTTGGGGTCTTCGACCATCTGCTTCTCGTCCGGAAGGAGGATTTTTTCTTCCACGGACGAAACCGCCGTCCGCCCCTGGATCGGGTAAACGCCATGCTGTCCTTTGCTTACAGTCTGCTGGCTCACGACTGCGCCAGTGCCTTGGAGAGCGTAGGGCTGGATGCCTATGTGGGCTTTCTCCACCGGGATCGTCCCGGACGGCAGTCCCTGGCTCTGGATCTGATGGAGGAGCTTCGCCCCTGCATGGCCGACCGGTTCGTGCTGACCCTGGTGAACAACCGGATGATAAAGCCCGAGGATTTCCAGGTTCAGGACAGCGGCGCGGTGCTGCTGGCGGAGGATGGTCGTCGGAAATTCCTGAAAACCTGGCAGGAGCGGAAGCGGGACACTCTGACCCATCCCTACCTGGGGGAGAAGCTGAGCTGGGGCATGGTGCCCTATGTTCAGGCGCTGCTGCTGGCTCGGTATCTTCGAGGGGATCTGGACGCCTATCCGCCCTTTCTATGGAAGTGAGGCTATGCTGGTACTGATTACTTACGATGTGAACACGGAGGACGCCGCCGGCCGGAAGCGTCTGCGGCAGATCGCCAAAAAATGCGTGGATTACGGCCAGCGGGTGCAGAATTCGGTGTTTGAGTGTCTGCTGGACGCTGGCCAGTGCCGGAAGCTTCAGGCCAAGCTGGTGTCCATTATGGATCCGGAGAAGGACAGCCTGCGCTTTTACTATCTGGGAAACCAGTACGAGAAGAAGGTAGAGCATTTTGGCGCCAAGAACACCTATCTGCCGGAGGACACGCTGATTCTCTAGGCCGGGAGCCCCGGCGGGCAATGCGTGCGCAAGCTGGTCTGGAATCGCTAGACCTTTGGGCACCGCTCGGTATCGGCACAGAAGCTAAAGAACAGTGCTCTTGCGCCCCAGGAGCCCTGGCGGGCAGTATGTGCACGGCTGGTCTGGAATCGTTAGGCCTTTGGGCACCGCTCGGTATCGGCACAGAAGCTAAAGAACAGTGCCCTTGCGCCCCAGAAGCCCCGGCGGGCAGTATGTGCACGGCTGGCCTGGAATCGTTAGGCCTTCGGGTATCGCTCGGTGTCGGCACGGAAGCCAAAGAACAGTGTCCTTGCGCCCCGGGAGCCCCGGTGGGCAGCGGGTGGTCGGCAGGGCCGACAGCCAATGCGTGCGCAAGCTGGTCTGGTATCGCTACACCATCGGGAATCGCTCGGTGTCGTTCTTGCGGTGCGGTGGTATAGAAGATGCCATTGCAAACCTGTGGGCACCCTTTCTAAGGATTCCCCCCGGTCACAATCCGTCTTCCGGAAAAAACGTAGGGGCCGATGCCCTCATCGGCCCGCCTCGAAATGCCGTTCCCACCCCTGCGAAGTCCCAGCTCCCAGGGAATCCCCGGGAGGTTCGCACGACATTTTCGGCAGAAAACGGCTGTTGTGCGCTTAGGGAACCGGCTGACATCGGCTGTTTACTAAGAAATTGCATTCAAAATTTACCTTTTCGCCAAAGATTCGCAGGTAAAACTGTGCATCTTTGCTGTCGCTCCCCCCACGGGGAGCGTGGATTGAAATGCTTCCGTGGTTCAGTGCCCGCCGCACACGGTCAAGTCGCTCCCCCCACGGGGAGCGTGGATTGAAATCTTCAGGCCGCCCCCGGAGTAGTACCACCGCCCCGTCGCTCCCCCCACGGGGAGCGTGGATTGAAATCACCGATAATTGCATCCAGGTCTTCGATGCCAGTGTCGCTCCCCCCACGGGGAGCGTGGATTGAAATACACCGCTTGAAATACTTGGACTGAGCCCAAAACGTCGCTCCCCCCACGGGGAGCGTGGATTGAAATCGGCGGAATTCTCGCTCTCCGCATAGGGGATAGCGTCGCTCCCCCCACGGGGAGCGTGGATTGAAATACCCGGCCGTTATGTCGTTATAAAGGGAGAGTGGTCGCTCCCCCCACGGGGAGCGTGGATTGAAATTAAATTGTCCAATGCAGATTTTGACTCGGAACGCGTCGCTCCCCCCACGGGGAGCGTGGATTGAAATCTTGCCCCACAACTCACCGATAACGTCGGTGCACAGTCGCTCCCCCCACGGGGAGCGTGGATTGAAATTTCGCTCATACCACAATCCTGAATATACCAGTCGGTCGCTCCCCCCACGGGGAGCGTGGATTGAAATAATTTGTGCCTCCATCATCACAGTGAACTCCTTGGTCGCTCCCCCCACGGGGAGCGTGGATTGAAATAGCCCCTACACGGGGCAAATCGAGACCCGGGAGGTCGCTCCCCCCACGGGGAGCGTGGATTGAAATGCCGCCTGGGCATCCTTGGCCACGGCCTGGGTGGTCGCTCCCCCCACGGGGAGCGTGGATTGAAATTGAATTGGCAAGTTCGGTGCAGCAATTGCAGATGGTCGCTCCCCCCACGGGGAGCGTGGATTGAAATCCGAAGTGCCTGCAGAGTAAGCCATGACGGACAGGCGTCGCTCCCCCCACGGGGAGCGTGGATTGAAATTTTTTTGCTTAACTGCTTCTTGCATAATATCTTCGTCGCTCCCCCCACGGGGAGCGTGGATTGAAATTATTGTTTGGGACGAACAGAATGGATATATTTGGTCGCTCCCCCCACGGGGAGCGTGGATTGAAATCAGATACTTGGTTGCTTTATCGATCTGGCCACTAGTCGCTCCCCCCACGGGGAGCGTGGATTGAAATGGGTCTTGATTTGGACGGCTATCACGTCGGAAATGTCGCTCCCCCCACGGGGAGCGTGGATTGAAATCAGACCGCCGTATTCATTCTTACAATGAGCTTAGGTCGCTCCCCCCACGGGGAGCGTGGATTGAAATCTCGCTCCTCCTCCGGAGGCGGAGGATGAGGAAGGTCGCTCCCCCCACGGGGAGCGTGGATTGAAATCGTTGTCGGAAAATCCAACAACGGTTCCCCGGAGTCGCTCCCCCCACGGGGAGCGTGGATTGAAATTGGTAAATCGTGTACGCTACACATAGACACTACTGTCGCTCCCCCCACGGGGAGCGTGGATTGAAATTTATTTGCTGTTTTTGAGGATCTCCGATAAAACGTCGCTCCCCCCACGGGGAGCGTGGATTGAAATACATAGCCCCAAACGGGGCGAAAGCTGCAATCACGTCGCTCCCCCCACGGGGAGCGTGGATTGAAATATTTTGCCCTGGAGGTGATCCCATGCAAAAGCCCGTCGCTCCCCCCACGGGGAGCGTGGATTGAAATTGCCTACGAAGCATTTTGTTGTGGGAGTCTCCATGTCGCTCCCCCCACGGGGAGCGTGGATTGAAATGCCGCCGCTTTCGCTGGGCTTGATTTCGTCATTGTCGCTCCCCCCACGGGGAGCGTGGATTGAAATTCCACGTTTCCGCGATGGGGCTTGATGTGATCCAGTCGCTCCCCCCACGGGGAGCGTGGATTGAAATCAAAATCAAAAATGGGGGGGTAATTATGGCGGTTGTCGCTCCCCCCACGGGGAGCGTGGATTGAAATAAAGAACAAGAAAACGACAAAAAAACGGAGTAACCGTCGCTCCCCCCACGGGGAGCGTGGATTGAAATGGTCAGATACGGCCTTCCCCGGACGGGGGCAGGCGTCGCTCCCCCCCACGGGGAGCGTGGATTGAAATGTCTCCGTCAGAGCCGACAACACCAGGTCAACTTGTCGCTCCCCCACGGGGAGCGTGGGTTAAAATCGCAGAAATCTTCCAGCAAGCAATGATTACACTGTCACTCCCCATAGGCGGAAAACCCGATGCATAAAATATTTTTTGTTGAAAAATAAGAATCCTTCATATATAATGAAACGCAGTCTGGAAACAGCATGGGCACAAATATCTGCCCGTCCGGAGATTCTGGTGGTAAGCGGGAATTGTATAAAAACACCGGTATATCAGTCAGCTTCTTTTTTATGTGAATGTGGTAGGTGGAATCGTCGTGAAGCAAAACAGCATCATAAAGGCTGGGAGCATTGTCGTTTTGTAAAGGAAAATCTTTTTTGGGAGGAGTTGAGAAAGTGCTCTTTAACTCGATACAGTACGCAATTTTCCTGCCGGTTGTATTTGCCGTCTATTGGCTGCTCCCACATAAGTTCCGGTGGCCCCTTCTGTTAGCGGCAAGCTACTACTTTTACATGAGCTGGAATCCGAAATATGTGGTTTTGATTTTATTCACGACAGTGGTGTCCTATGCGGCGGCACTTCTGATCGAGCGCTGTCAAACGAAGCGCCGGAAGCGCGCGGTTTTGACACTGGCTTTGATTGTCTGCCTGGGCGTCTTGTTTGTATTTAAGTATTTCAACTTTTTCTTTGCGGCACTGGAATCTGCCTTCCGGCTTTTGGCAATCCCGGTGCATCCGATTACCTTGCAGCTTATCCTTCCAGTGGGAATCTCCTTTTATACATTCCAGACACTGAGCTACGTTGTGGACGTTTATCGGGGCGGAGCAGCTGAACGGAATTTCGGCGTTTACGCAACTTTTGTATCGTTTTTTCCACAACTGGTAGCCGGGCCCATTGAGCGCTCGGAAAATCTGCTTCCGCAGATAAGGGCGCGGCATATCTTTGACTATGACCAGGCAATGCTGGGCGCAAAGCTGATCGTCGTCGGCCTGTTTAAAAAGCTGCTGATTGCAGACGCGGCAGCGGAATATGTGGATCGGGTATTTGCGAATGTGTATTCCTATACCGGCTTTCCCCTTGTCCTGGCGGCATTTTTCTTTGCTCTGCAAATCTACGGGGATTTTTCGGGCTACTCCGATATTGCCATCGGAACGGCCAAGCTGTTCGGAATTGATTTGATGACGAATTTCAGAAGTCCCTATTTTTCCGCCTCTGTGAAGGAATTCTGGTCCAGGTGGCATATTTCCCTTTCCACCTGGTTCAAGGACTATGTGTATATTCCGCTGGGAGGCAATCGCTGCGCGAAACCGCGGAAATATTTCAACCTGCTTGTGACCTTCCTGGCCAGCGGCCTGTGGCATGGCGCAAATTGGACCTACATTGCCTGGGGCGCGATTCATGGGGCCGCCCAGATTGCGGAGGACTTGCTGAAAGGCGTTTTAAAACCCCTGCGGGAAAATAAAATCGGCCATTGGGCTGCGGTCTTTTTGGTATTTGTGTTCTGCAATGTAACCTGGATCTTCTTCCGGGCGGCAAGCATCCAGGATGCGCTGTATGTGCTGAAGCATATGTTGTGCGGTATTTCCCATCCGGCTGGCTATTTCCTGGCTGACGGCGGCAGGGGCATTCAAAAATTAGGCTTGTATCTTCTGAGATTGCTGCCTCTGGCCATATTTGACTTTTTTAACCGGGACGGAAACGCCATTGAGAAAATCGGTCGGTGGAACCGGGCGGCCCAGTGGGCACTTTATGTCGTGGCGGGATTGGCAATTCTTTTCCTGTCGCAGAAAGGAATGGCGGCTGAATTTGTCTATTTTCAGTTTTGATTACGATGAAAAAGTTTTTGCTTAAAGTCACGGCCTATCTGCTGATACTTTCCACGATTACGGTCGGAATCAACGTCGGCTACCAAAAATTGGATCGCAGAAGGGACAGCTATCGGGCACGGTTTCAGTCCATGCCCGAGCAGATACAGATTTGTAATTTTGGCTCCAGCCACGGACAAGACGCATTTCTGTATCGCATATTAGGTCAAAAATACAGCTGCTTTAATTTTGGGGCCAGCAGTCAGAAGTTAAGCTACGATGAGCGTCTGATGGACTATTATCAGGATCATATTCAGGAGGGCGGAGTTGTTTTTGTCGATGTTTCGTATTTTTCGTTCTTCGGGAAACCGGAGGTCGAACGAGACGATTTTGATTCCAAGAACAAACGCTACTATTATGTTCTTGACAAAGCGCATATCAAAAATTACAGCGCGAAAGTCAATTTTCTTCTTAATGTAATGCCTGCCCTGGATGCGGGTTCGGATTTGCTCAAGGTTTATCTGAGAAAAGAAATTGTACCGGAGGAAACAGACGAATCCTGCCGAACGACAAATGCGGAGGAAGCGGCGGAGCACGGAAAGAGAAGAATATCCTACCATGGCCTGGCAGACCAGGAGGATAGCCTTGATATCAACCGGGAAGAGGTGGATGCGCTGTATTCAATTTTGCGGCGCTGTAAGCAGAAGAATTGGAAACCAATCCTGATTTCCACACCGCTCTTACCGGAATACTGGAAGGAAGCACAGAGCCAGGGAAGCGAACATCTGAAGGTGTTTTATTCCATCGTCAACCAAGCGGCCATAGAAATGAACATTCCGTACTACGACTATTCTACGGATGAACGCTTTGCGAATCGCTATGATCTGTTTATGAATACGGATCATTTGAACCGATATGGCGCGGACGAATTTGAAAAAATTCTGTGCAAAGAGGTTCTGTCGGATTTTTTGAGAGAGGGATCTTTTGATACTATTTCCTGATTAAAATCTTAATTTTAATCAGGAAGGCATCGCCTGACGGCGCTGCCTGTTTTGTGATTTATAAGGAAAGAAATCACAAAACAAGTCTCATATGAACTCCATGCCCTTCAGGCAATTAAAATCTTTTTTAAAGATTTTAATTGGCAGACTGTCGAAAAACCATGTCATTGCGAGGCAGTGCGCACACTGCCGTGGCAATCCCCTGAATTTTCAAACATTTTAGGCCCTAAACCAGTGACTTTTACTTCTATCCGGGGGATTCCCACACCACTTAAGCGGACTGGTTCGGAATGACAACGTATATTGGGGGCTTTTTTGACACGCTGGCAATTAAAATCTTTTTTAAAGATTTTAATTGGAGTTCAGTATGATATCTCCCAGCAGCAGGGACTTCAACCATATCATTGATTCCGTCGATCCGACGGAAAAGGCTATTAAAGCCCTGCGGCTTGTCAGTCGCAGGGCTTTGTATATGCGCCAAACCGCATCACTTCTCGCACCGGAAGCGTGGATCGAAATAATCATTTTCCCCTTCCGGCGAAGGCATCCCCTCAAAAATCCGGAATAAACCCACGATCTGCCGACTCTGCCTCCTGGGTGAAGCCCTCCAGGTCATTCAGGTACATCCAGCTGAGCACCGCCTGGTATTCCTCCTCCGTCACCCGGCGGTCAAAGGGGGCGGGAAGATTCCCCATGGGGGTGTACTGGCGCATAAGGCTGACCAGCACCTGCCCGGGGGCGAAGGTCTCCCCAATCCAGTCCAGCACCCGCAGAGAGTTGTCCACATGTCCGGGGAGAATCAGATGCCGAATCACCGTGCCCCGGACAAGCCGCTCCCCCTGCCATTGAGGCGCGCCGGTCTGTCGCACCATTTCCCGGATGGCATCCTGAGCCCGGGGAAAGTAGTCCGGCGCGCCGGAAAGGGCGGCGGCCAGCGCACCGTCCGCGTACTTGAAATCGGGCAGGTAGATGTCGATCTTCCCCTCCAGCTCCCGGAGGGTTTCCACCCGCTCATAGCCGCCGCAGTTGCACACCACCGGCACCGGGATCTTCGGCTCCAGGGCAGGCAGGATGGTGGGAAGGAATTGGGTGGGGGTGACCAGATCGATGTTCTCCGCCCCCTGGGCGATCAGGTCTTCAAAAATCTGGCGCAGTCCGGCGGAATCAGTGGGCTTTCCCACGGGGCCGCCGCTGATGGCGGCGTTCTGGCAGTATTTGCAGCCCAGGGTGCAGCCGCCGAAGAACAGGGCGCCGCTGCCCCCGGAGCCTGCCAGAACCGGCTCTTCCCACATATGGCGCATGGTTTTGGCCACCAGGGCGGTGGCGGGGCAGCCGCAGAAGCCGGTTTCACCGGCGGCTCGGTTTACGCCGCATTCTCTGGGGCACAGGCGGCAGTTGGTGTAGTCCATGAAAACACATCCTTGTGATGAAATCTGATTTTTGGAAGGAAGGGGTTGTCTCGTTAAGTGCCCCTATGGGTCAACATAGCCAAAATATGCAATGTCACTGGTTCGCAATGACATGCGCTTTTCGGTACTGCCCGCCGGGGGCAGGGTTATCATAGCAGGGTTTGGGGTTTTTCTCAAGCCCTGCTTTACCTTTCGGCGGATTTATGGTACACTGATCTAAATGATCACTAAGGGAGAGACGTACCATGGAAATTCGCATGGCAAGGCCGGAGGACATTCCGGGGCTTACCGACCTGCTTTTGCAGGTGGGGGAGGTTCACCACAAAATCCGCCCGGACTTGTTCCGTGCCGGCGCTCAGAAATACGACGAGAAAGCGCTGACGGAAATATTGAAAGACCCCAACCGGCCGATTTTCGCCGCGGTGGAGGACGGAAGGCTTCTGGGCTACTGCTTCTGCGTCCTGGAGATCACCCGTAACAACCCGGTGCTCATGGATCAGAAAAGCCTGTATATCGACGATCTGTGCGTGGACGAGAATGTCCGGGGCAAGCATGTGGGAGCGAGGCTCTACGATTTCGCCGTGGATTACGCCAAAAAAATCGGCTGCGACAGCCTGACCCTGAACGTCTGGTGCGGCAACGACAGCGCCATGAAGTTTTATGAAAGCCGGGGGCTGAAGCAGCGGAACATTCACATGGAGGCCAGACTCTGATGCTGGAAAAGAACGGAATTTATGAGGCGGTGGTCACAGACTACACCGCCGAAGGGCAGGGCATCGCCCATGTGGAGGGCTGCGCCGTGTTCCTGCCCAACGCCATCGCCGGGGAGCGGGTGCGGCTGCGCATCGAGTATCCCCGGAAAACCTGGGCATCGGGAAAAATCCTGGAAATCCTGGAAAAATCCCCCCACCGGGTGAATCGGGAGTGTCCCGTCGCCAAGCTGTGCGGCGGCTGCGATTTCTGGCACATGGACTATGAAGAGGAGACCCGGCTGAAGGCGGAGCGGGTGAAGACCTGCCTGAACCGACTGGCCGGGGAAAATCTGACGGAAGTGCCCATTCTGGCCGCCCCCGACTGCCGGGGCTACCGGAACAAGGCTCAGTATCCCGTGGCGGCGAAGAAGGGCAAAGCCTTCGCCGGCTTCTACCGCTCCGGCACCCATCAGGTGGTGGAAAACAAAAGCTGCCGGATTCTGCCTCCGGAAACCGACGCGGTGAAGGATGCGGTGATTGATTATGTAAACCAGTATCGGGTGTCCGTCTACGACGAGGCCAGCCATACCGGCCTGCTGCGGCATATTTACGTCCGCCGGGGGGCGGTCAGCGGTCAGATTCTGGTGTGCCTGGTGTGCAACGGGGAGAAGCTTCCCAGGGCGGAGACTCTGCTGGAGCGGCTGAAAAAGATCCCCGGCTTTACCACGCTGGTTCTCAGCGTGAACACGAAAAAGGGCAACGCTGTCCTGGGGGACAAATTCGTGACCCTTTTCGGCCCGGGGTATATTGAGGATACCCTGTGCGGCCTGCGCTTCCGGCTGTCTCCCCGGTCGTTCTACCAAGTGAACCACGACCAGGCCCAGCGGCTTTACGAAACCGCCATTTCCCTGGCAAAAATTACGAAATCCGACACGGTTCTCGATCTGTACTGCGGGGTGGGCACCATTACCCTGGCCATGGCCGGGGCGGCGGGGAAGGTCATCGGCGTGGAGGTCATCCCCCAGGCGGTGGAGGACGCCAGGGACAACGCCCGGCGCAACGGCATCGAGAATGCGGAATTTTTCTGCGGCGATGCAGGCCAGGCGGCGCTGACCCTGGAAGCCCAGGGGGTGCATCCGGATGTGGCGGTGGTTGACCCGCCCCGGAAGGGGCTGAACGCCGACACCATCGAGGCCCTGTCCCGGATGGCTCCCCGGCGGATCGTCTACGTCTCCTGCGACCCGGCGACCCTTGCCCGGGACGTGGCATTGCTGAAGGAACGGGGCTACGCCCTCCGATCCGCCACCGCCGCCGATCTGTTCCCCAGATGCGCCCATGTGGAGACGGTTGTCTTGCTTTCCAAGGGTGAGGTCGACTCGAAAAAGATTCGGGTTGAGTTCTCTTTAGAAGATATGGATATGTCCGAATTTCAAGATGGGGCAACCTACACGCAGATCAAGGACTATGTACTGGAACATAGCGGATTAAAGGTATCAAACCTGTATATCTCACAGATTAAGCGGAAATGTGGGATTGAGGTTGGTAAGAACTACAATCTGCCGAAGTCCGAAGATTCCAGACAGCCTCTGTGTCCACCGGAAAAAGAGAAAGCAATCCGAGAAGCATTCAAATATTTTGGGATGATATAACATCCCGTAAAATGGAGGTTTCTTATGGATAGATTGATTTCTTGTAAGTTTAACATGGATACCGCTTGTGTGGAACTGAAATTCTTTGATGGTAGTATGATTGCGATTGATACGATTGCGGTTGAGAACGAGGTTGCCGACAATATGTATCA
>CAKTOH010000028.1 GCA_934589705.1 uncultured Oscillospiraceae bacterium
AACGGCGAACCCAGCTTTGCCTACCCCTGCGTCCGGGCGGACATCCCCATCCGGTTCACCGACTTCCGGCTGACGGGTACGGACGCGGGCAACTATCAGCTCACCAATGCCCAGCCTGAGGCCGTGACGGCGGAAATCCATCCCACACCCAACTATCTGGATGTGACGGACAAACCGGAATTTGACGACAAGACCACCGTGACCGTTGACGGGGTGGAATACCCCATTGAGGAAACGGGCGACCGGCGTTATGTCAACCTGCCGGAAACCGGCGATCTGCTGACCATCTACTCCTTTAAGGATGGCACCCCGGCGGGCTCCTACACCAACTATCCCACGGGTATGCGGGTGTTCCGCATCACCCGGCAGGAAGGCGGCGCGAAGGCCGAGGAAATCACCGAGTTTGCCAATCTTCTGAACTACGCCGGCTGCTCCATCCGGGTCTCCGGCAAGAAGGGCATCCGAATGATCACCGGCATTGACCAGAACGTGAAGAAGAGCCTGGTGAGCAAGGTGGGCCTGGCCGGCTACACCCTGGAGGAATACGGCACCGTAGTCCAGTGGGCGGACACTCTGGGCGGCAACACTCTGAATCTGACGCACGGCAAGGCCAATTTCGCCTACAAGAAGGGCAAGGCCGACCCCATCTTCGCCAAGGCGGACGGCATGATTCTGTACACCAATGTGCTGGTGAACTTCACGGATGCCCAGTGTGAGCCGGATCTGGTCATGCGGCCCTACATCAAGCTGAAGGACACCGCCACCGGCGAAACCGTGACCCTTTACGGCGGCTGTGTCACCCGTTCCATCGGCTACGTTGCCTGGCAGAACCGGGACACCTACAAGCCCGGAACCGCAAGCTACAAGTACGTCTGGAACATCATCAACAAGATTGAGGATACCAGCAAGTACCCCAACTAAGGAGGCGGACGGATGAAAAAATTCTTTGTGATTTTTCTGGCACTGACCCTTGCCCTGGGCACGGGCTGCTCCCATCAGGCGGAGCAGCCCACCGCCCCGGTGGCTGTGGCGACGGCACCTACAACGGCACCCGCTCCGGCGGCTGACCAGACCGAGCCTACCGAGACAACTGCCCCTGCCCCCCGGACGGTGGAGGGCACCATTCAGGGCATCCACATTCCGGCGATCCTCAGCTTCCCCCAGCGGGGGGACATCGTCCAGGTGACGGGCTACCCCGATGAGGCCACGGCCACCGTGACGGTGGGGAATGCCCAGGGCAGCTTCGCCAAGGTGCTCCTGCGCTTCGACAGCGACGAAAGCTATGAAGCCTGGCAGGCCTACGCCAAGTACAACACCCGGGTTTTCGAAGGCTATACCCTGGTGGGGGAGCCTCTGGCAACTCTGAAAACCAACACACAGATGACGGTGCTGGACGATCTGGGAGAATGCTACCTGGTGCAAACCGAGGACCTGACGGGCTACATCGCCAAGACCCAGGCCAGCAAGTGGCGGATCAAAAGCAGCGGCTCCGGCTCCGGTTCCGGTTCCGGTGGCTCCGGTACCGGCAAGGACGGGGGAGACATTTCTCTGACCGGCTTTGCAGGCGACGTCCGCCCGGTGCTCCTGGCGGACACCGTGAAAACCGGCGCGGCTCAGGTTCGGGCTGACGGCGGCCGGGTGGTGCTCAAGTATTTTGACCGGGGGGACAAGGTTCAGCTGGTGCTGGACGCGGAAGTGGCCCCGGAAATTCCGGGCTATGCCCTGATTCTGGAGGACGGCGTGTTGGCTTATATTCCGGTGGACTGGGTGGAAAAGCCCGGCGACGAGGTTTTCCAGCCCTGGGAGGGCTACGCGGGCTATCAGTGCAAGCGCTACGACAATTTTGAGCTGGCGGGCAAGAGCCTGGGTCAGCTGAGCGGCAATAAGAAGATCACCGTTCTGTGGCAGAGCGGCGATGTGCTGCTGGTGGAGTCCGAAAGCGGCGTTTCCTATATTGCCGCCTCCACCGCCCGAACCACCCCCATTCCCAGAAGCAGCGGCGGCTCTTCCGGCTCCGGCGGTTCCGGCGGAGGCGGCGACAGCTGGACCCCGCCTAAGCTGTAATACAAACCGAAAAATCCCCTATGCCATCGGAAAATGGCATAGGGGATTTTTTCTGTGTGCGCATTGGGAAGATGCGGGCGGAAAGCGGGACTCTCAGAGGACTACACCAAAGCCCCCCTTGTGTAAAGGGGGGTGTCACGGCTTTGCCGTGACGGGGGGATTGTACGTTCTTCAAAAGTGTTTATTGATTGCCGCAATTTGACAATCCCTCAGTCAAAAATCAGAGATTTTTGCCAGCTCCCTTTGCACAAGGGAGCCTTTGCGCTTCGCCATTGGCTCACGATGACACGAAGGCTTCTCTCACTTTTCCTCGGCACTGCGGATATTGCGCACATGCATATAGACCGTATTCTTATTGATGCCCAGCAGCTCCGCAACCCGGACGATGCTCTCCTTGAAGCTGAAAATGCCCTGGGCGTAGAGCCGCTCCACGATGACCTTATTTTTGCAGACAGTGGAAATGGACTTGTCCCGGTGCACCTCCTCCGACACCCGCTCCACCATGTCCGCAATCAGGGATTGGGAGCTGGTGGCGAAATTCTCCGTCGGAACAGGGACGGCGGGAACCGGGGGCAGGGGAACATCCGGCATCAGGTTGGCAAGTACGTCAAAGAAAGGGGTGTCCAGGTACAGATTCATGCACAGAAGGCCGATGATCCGCTGATGCTCTCCCCGGATGGGAATGGTAGTGGATTTTAGGTGCGTGCCGTCCTTCTTGGTGGTGAAGTAATTTTTCGCCGTAACATAGGAACGGTCGGCTCGGATTTCCGACAGCATTTGCAGAGCCAGATCCGTGATGGGGGAGCCAACCGTCCGGCCTGTGTGATGACCGTTGCAGATGGCGATGACGGAGTTGGACAGGGATGCCAGGCTGTGCAGCACAATTTCGTAGTGGGCGCCAAGGTAGGCCGAAAGGCCTGGCACCATGGCGGCGTAGGAGTCGAGAATTGCCTTGTCAACGGAAGTCAGCGTGATTTCAATATTGTCCATAACCAGCTTCGCGGTGGTTTGCCGCGAACGCCTCCTCTTTGCAGGTTTGACTCCGGGGACTTTCATGGCCGCGGGGGAAAAGTAGGAAAGAAGCCGGAGCCTTTCATATTTCCAAAACCTTATGTTATTGTAACGAGAAACGGATAAAAAAACAAGTTGTGAAATCGCACAAAATCATCTCTGCAATAAACAAAATTTTAACCACTAAAATTATTGACAGTTTATAGAGAAGCGTATATAATGATGACACTCCTGAAGGACAATTGCCCATGACGGGTAAACAATTCCGGAGGTACGACAAGTAGAACTGGAGGAAAATCCATGAAAATCATTCATACATCCAACGCCCCCGCGGCCATCGGCCCCTACTCCCAGGCGATTGTATCCAACGGCACCCTGTACGTCAGCGGCCAGATTCCCGTGAATCCCGCAACCGGCGCTTTTTCCGGCGACACAATTGCAGCCCAGGCCGAACAGAGCTGCAAAAACGTGGGCGCGATACTGGAAGCCGCCGGTGTCGGCTTTGACAAGGTGGTCAAGACCAGCTGCTTCCTGGCGGACATGGCGGACTTTGCCACGTTCAACGAAGTCTACGCCAAGTATTTCGTATCCAAGCCCGCCCGGGCCTGCGTGGCGGTGAAGACCCTGCCCAAGGGCGCTCTGTGCGAGATCGAGGCCGTTGCCGAGCTGTAATCCCATAGGAAATAAGCCGGCTGACCACCGGTTTATCTATGGAAACTCTGAATAAATCGTCTGCGGCTGGGCAGCGGATCTTTTGCCCCCAGTCTGCGGTTTGAAAAATGGGAAATACACAAAGTATTCCTCCATTTTCCAAACCTTGCCTGGAAACAAAATCTCTCGCTGCCAGCTCTTGCCGATTTAATCAGAGCTTCCCTATATTAAAATATGAGAGGAGTCAATTATTATGAAGAGAATGCTTGCCATTGCGCTGGCCGCGCTGCTGGTATTCGGCCTGACCGCCTGCGGCGGCACCATTGAAAAGGCCGATACCCCCGTCGCTTCCGCCGCCACCGGTGCTGCCGGAGAAACCGCCCAGACCAAGCAGGTGGTGGTGGGTGTGAGCATGGGCGCAACCACCATGGATCCCGCTCACGAGTACGAGTGGGATGCCGAGATGATGCTGCACTCCGTGTATCCGACCCTGGTCACCAGCGACTACGCCGATGAATCCAAGATCCTGCCCTGCGTGGCTTCCGAGTGGGTCATCTCCGATGACGGCCTGACCTATACCTTCACCCTGAACCAGGGCATCCGGTTCACCACCGGCAAGGAGCTGAAGGCTTCCGATGTGGCCTTCTCCCTGAACCGGCTGAAGGGTGCCGCCGGAAACCCCTCCTTCCTGCTGTCCAGCGTGGAGAGCGTGGAGGCCACCGGTGACTACGAAGTGACCGTCACCCTGTCCGAGCCCAACCCCGCCCTGCTGAACATTCTGACCCGTGCTTCCGCCGGTGTGTACGACGCCGAGGCCGCCCAGGCCAACGGCGCCACCTGCGACAGCAGCGATGCCGGTCAGGCTTACTTTGACACCACCTCCATCGGCTGCGGCCCCTACATGATTTCCTCCTTTCACAGCGGCTCCGAGCTGGTGCTGGTGAAGAATCCGGATTCCTACTTCCCCGCCGGTAATGTGGACACCTACATCATCCGCAACATTGCCGACTCCGCCACTCAGCAGATGGAGCTGGAAGGCGGCGATCTGGACTTCGCCCTGGATCTGACCGCTGACCAGACCGCCCTGCTGGAGGGCAGCGAGAACATCAAGCTGGTGAGCTTTGACACCATGGATATTTTCTTCCTGGGTCTGAACGCCAGCGAGGAGTACGGCAAGGAGCTGGCTGACCCCACCGTCCGTGAGGCCATCCGTTACGCCATCGATTATCCCGGCCTGTGCGCTCTGGCAGGCAACGGCGCTACCACCCCCGCCGGTATTATTCCCAAGGGCTTCCTGGGCTACGCCGGGGAAACCACCATCACCCGGGATGTGGAGAAGGCCAAGGCACTGCTGACCGAGGCCGGCTATCCTGACGGCATTACCTTCAGCATGGGCGTCATCCCCGACATGGCTCCCGACGGCGTTTCCTTCATGACCCTGGCTCAGAAGGTGCAGGCGGATCTGGCCGAGGCCGGTATCACCGTGAACATCGAGCCTCAGGAGGTCGCCGTTTACCTGGAGGGCTACCGGGACGGCAAGCAGCAGTCCGTTATGTGCCAGTGGGGCCCGGACTACAACGATTCCAACAACCAGCTGGCCTTCCTGCCCGGCAACACCGTAGGCCTGCGTCTGGGCTGGACCGCCGAGATGGATCCGGAGCTGGCTGAGCTGGCGCAGAAGGCTTCCGTGGAAACCGACAGCGACAAGCGCGCCGAGCTCTTCGCCGAAATCCAGAAGCAGATGGACGAGAAGAACGCTCCCGCCGTGGTGCTGCTCCAGCCCGGTAAGACCTGGGCAGTCAGCAGCCGCCTGACGGATCTGACCGTCAGCCCTGCTTTCGGCTTTGACTTCGTCAGCCTGGATGTCCAGTAAGTTTTCGTGCATTTGGGCAGCAGACCTTTCCACAGCAAAGATGCTGCAAGGAGGGTTTGCTGCCCCCTTTTATAAGAGGGAACTCCGATTCAGAGTTTTTGAGACTGTCAAAAAAGCATGTCATTGCGAGCCAGTGCTCACACTGGCGTGGCAATCCCCCTAACATTCAAATATTTTAGTTCCTAAACCGGAAGCTTTTACGTCTAACCGGGGGATTCCCACACCAGTCTGCGATATATTACGGTATGATTGCCACTGGCAATCATTACTATTTTAATTCGCTGCGCGGAGCACCACTGGTTCGGAATGACAATGTATCTTTCGGACTTTCTCGACAACCTGGAAAACTCTGATTCAGAGCTTCCATCACGCCACGATACAATATGAGGTTTCTGAATCATGAATATGGTGAAATACATCCTAAGAAGAATACTGCTTATGGTCATCGTGCTGGCGGGTGTGTCCGTCATTACCTTCGGCATTGCCCATAATATCCCCGGTGACCCTCTGGCGGCCAACCTGGGGCAGACGGCCATGAGCGACCCCACAATCGTCGCCGCCTACACGGAAAAATGGGGACTGGATAAGCCGGTCACGGTTCAGTACTTCAATTACGTCAAGAATTTCCTGTCCGGCGACTGGGGCACCTCCATCCGTACCAAGAGGCCGGTGCTGGAGGACTTGGCGGAGGCCATCCCCGCCACCTTTGAAATGGCAACCCTTGCCACCATTTTTTCCATTGTTTTCGGCTTGCTCTTCGGCATTTTCTCCGCGGCCAGGCACAATAAGCTGCCGGATCATGTGCTGCGGTTTTTGTCGCTGGTGGGCATTTCCATCCCGGCCTTCTGGCTGTCGATTTTAATGATCTACGTTTTCTATCTGAAGCTTCACTGGGTACCAGGTTCCGGGCGGTTCAGCTCCCAGTGGCTGGGCGCCAAGTTCCCCACGGGCTTCCTCATCTGGGATGCCATCACCTGCGGGGAGCCGGAGCTTCTGAAAGACGCACTGAGCCACCTGATTATGCCGTCTCTGGTGCTGGGCGCCTCCACCATGGGCATCCTGACCCGAACCGTCCGTTCCAGCACATTGGAAGCCATGCAGATGGACTATTTGCGCACCGCCAGAGCCAAGGGACTGAGCCAGGGACGGATTCTGTGGAAGCATGTGACGAAAAACGCCCTGATTCCCTCCGTGACCATGTTCGGCCTGTGCTACGGCTCCCTGCTCGGCGGCACGGTACTGGTGGAGACATTGTTCTCCTATCCGGGCATCGGTCTGTACGCCTATAAGGCGGCTTCCACCCTGGATTATCCCGCGATCATGGGAACCACGATCCTGATTGCGGCCATCAATGTATTTATGAATTTCATCGTGGATATTATCTATGCCTTTATCGATCCTCGGATCCGGTATTAAAGAAAGGGGAGCGGATGTATGAATCAAGTCAAAAAATTTATCCGGAAAAATCCCCTTGCCTTCGCCGGCATCCTGATCTGGATCGTTTTTATTATCTTCGCCCTGTTCGCACCCATGATCGCCGCCTGTGACCCCCTGGCGCAGGATCTGACCAGCCGGAACATGGGCCCCAGCGCCGCCCACTTTTTCGGCACGGACAGCCTGGGGCGGGACGTTTTCTCCCGGGTGGTTTACGGCGCGAGAATTTCCGTGCCCTCGGGCATTCTGGTGGTCATCATCGCCTGCCTTTTCGGAACCGTCTACGGCGCGGCGGCAGGCTTTTTCGGCAAGGCAGCAGACGAGGTGCTCATGCGCTTCGGGGATATGGTCATGTCCTTCCCGGGCATCCTGCTTGCCATGGCTCTGGCCTCCATTATGGGCAAGAGCATGATGAATGCGGTGCTCGCCATCGCCCTGGTGTCCTGGCCCAAGTACGCCCGTATGATGCGCAGCATGGTGCTGGTGGTGCGGGAATCCGAGTACGTCACCAGCGAGCGGGCCATCGGCCAGAGCCGACTGCACATTCTCATGCACACCGTCATTCCCAACTGCCTGTCGTCCCAGCTGGTGCTGGCCTCCACGGACGTGGGCACCGCCATTCTGACCTTCGCCGGACTGAGCTTTCTGGGCATGGGTGTCATCCCGCCCACTCCGGAATGGGGCTACATGGTCTCCGACGGCGTGGGGATTCTGAAATACTGGTGGATCAGCTTTTTCCCCGGACTTTCCATTTTCCTGGTTTCCATTGCCGCCAACTTCATCGGCGACGCCATCCGGGATATCCTGGATCCCAGAATGAGAACCCAGAGCTAAGGAGGAAACAATCATGGATTATCAAAGAAGAATCGCCGCCCTGCGCGCCGGAATGGCTGAGCGGGGACTGGCTGCTTACCTGGTTCCCGCGGATGCCGGCATGGAATATCTGTCCGGGGTCAAGCGGGTTTACCGGAACTATACCCATATGCGCCAGAACTGCCTGGAGCTGGCAGGCCTGGTCATTACCCCCAGCGACGTGGTCTATTTCATTCCCCGGCTTACCGGTATGGGCACACTGCCCTTCCTGGAGGGCACCGCGGTGACCAAGGCCGTGTCCATTCAGGATCCCGACCTCACCGGCGAAACCTGGCTCCGGGAATTAAAGGCTCTGGGACTTTCCGGCAAGCACATCGGCGTGAACCGGGACATCAGCGCCCAGGCGGTGCTGATGCTCCAGAATGTGCTGGAAGCCAAGGTCACGGAAGCGTCCAATCTGGTGGATTCCCTGCGCGCCGTCAAGGATGAAGAGGAAATCGGCCTCATGCGCAAGAACGCGGAAATTGCCGACCAGGTGTACCATGAGATCATGCCCATGATCCGTCCCGGTGAGCTGGTGCGCAACATCGAGCGGGAGATCGAGCGGCTGTTTGAAACCCATGGCTGCGCCTGTCCCTCCTTCCCGGGGGAGTGCATCGTTCTGGGCCCCAACTCCGGCCCCATCTTCGGCATGAACTACGATAAAATCGAAAAGGGCTACACCGTGGCCTTTGACTTTGGCGGCATGTACCAGGGCTACTGTTCCGACTTCGGCCGGACGGTGTTCGTAGGCGAGCCGGACAAGGAATTGATTCGCTATCACGAGCTGGTGATGAAGGCCCAGTCTGACGCCATGGAGGCGCTGAAGTCCGGCCAGTGTACCGGCCAGATGCTCAACGACATTGCCCACGGGGTGATGGACGAGGCGGAGGTCGGCCCCAACTTCATCCACCGGCTGGGTCACTGCATCGGCAAGGACGTTCACGAGCGTCCCTTCATTGCCCCTGGTGAGCAGACCGTGCTGAAGCCCGGTATGACCTTCACCGTGGAGCCCAGCATTGTGGTGGTCAAGCGGTGCTGCGTCCGGGTGGAGGACGTGGTTCTGCGGACGGAAACCGGCTATGAGTGCCTGAACAAGATCACAAAGGATATTGTGGTCGTGGAAGCGTAACGGGGGAAAACACAATGGGGGAAATATTATTGGAGGTGAAGGAGCTGCGAACCAGCTTCTTCACCGAGCGGGGCGTGGCTCCCGCGGTGGACGGTATCAGCTTTACCGTGCAAAAGGGTCGGGTGCTGGGCATCGTGGGCGAGTCCGGCTCCGGTAAGAGCGTCACCTCCCTGTCCGTCATGCGGCTTTTGCAGGAGCCTGCGGGCAAAATCCTGGGCGGTCAGATCCTCTTCAAGGGACAGGACCTGACCAAGCTCACCGACAAGCAGATGCAAAAAATCCGGGGCAGTCAGATTTCCATGGTCTTTCAGGAGCCTATGACCGCCCTGAACCCGGTATATACCGTAGGCGATCAGATCGCGGAAGTATATATGGTTCAGCAGAAGCTGAAAAAGAAGGAGGCCTGGGCCAAGGCCACGGAAATGATGGGCCTGGTGGGCATTCCCAGCCCGGAGGAGCGGATGAAGGTCTATCCCCATCAGATGTCCGGCGGTATGCGCCAGCGGGTGGTCATTGCCATGGCTCTGGCCTGCCGTCCTGATCTGATTATCGCCGACGAGCCCACCACGGCTCTGGACGTGACCATTCAGGCGCAGATTCTCCGGCTGATGAAAAAATTGCAGCAGGAGACCGGCACCGCCATCATGCTCATTACCCACGACCTGGGCGTTATCCGTCAGATGTCCGACGACGTGATTGTCATGTACTGCGGTCAGATTGTGGAAAGCGGCACTGTGGGGCAGATTTTCTCCCACATGAGCCATCCCTATACCATGGGACTGCTGGCTTCCATCCCCACCTTGAAGGATGACGGCGGACGGCTGAAGGCCATCGAGGGCATGGTGCCCTCCCTGTACGACCTGCCCACGGGCTGCCGGTTCCATCCCCGGTGTCCCTACGCAACCGAGCAGTGCCGGGTCAATTGCCCGGAGCTCCGGGAAGTGGAGCCGGGGCACTGTACCCGCTGCTTCCGGGACAGCTTCGGAAAGGAGTGAGCCATATGGAGAAAAAAGTGCTGGTCAGCGTAAAGAATATCCGGGAGGAATTCCCGGTGAGCACCGGCTTTGCCAGGAAGGGTGTCGTGAAGGCTCTGGACGGCATTTCCTTTGATATCTATCAGGGGGAGACCGTAGGCCTGGTGGGCGAGTCCGGCTGCGGCAAGTCCACCCTGGGCCGGGTCATCCTGAATCTGATCCCCGCCACCTCCGGAAGCGTCAGCTTTGAGGGACATGAGATTGCCGGCCTGTCCGACAGCCGGATGCGCCCTTACCGGAAGGATATGCAGATCATTTTCCAGGATCCCTACGGCTGCCTGAACCCCAGGCAGAAGGTCTATGACATCATCGCCGCGCCCCTGCGTTTGCAGGGCGTAAAGGATAAAAAAGAGCTGGACGAACAGGTCTTCGGCCTCATGGAGAAGGTAGGGCTGCGCCGGGATTACTACGACCGGTTCCCCCACGAATTTTCCGGCGGCCAGCGGCAGCGCATCGGCATTGCCCGGGCCATCGCCACCCATCCCAAGTTCATCGTCTGCGACGAGCCGGTATCCGCCCTGGACGTGTCCGTCCAGGCCCAGGTGGTGAACCTGATTCAGGATTTGCAGGCGGAGTTCCAATTGACCTATCTCTTCATTTCCCACGACCTGCGGGTCGTCAAGCACCTGTGCGACCGGGTACTGGTCATGTATCTGGGCGTGGTGGTGGAAATGGGCACTAAGGCGCAGATTTACGGCCATCCTGCCCATCCTTACACCGGGGCGCTGCTGTCCGCCGTGCCGGAGGTGACGGAGGCGGGAATGCCGGACAAGCCCATTCTGGAAGGCGAAATTCCCAGCCCCCTGAATGTGCCCACGGGCTGCCGGTTCCACACTCGCTGCCCCTACGCAACGGAAAAATGCGCCCGGGAGGTGCCGCCTCTGCGAGACCTGGGGGACGGCCACAAGTGCGCCTGTTTTTATGATTTTTAATACTATTTCCTGATTAAAATCTTAATTTTAATCAGGAAGGCATCGCCTGAAGGCGCTGCCAGTTTTGTGATTTATAAGGAAAGAAATCACAAAACAAGTCTCATATGAACTCCATGCCCTTCAGGCAATTAAAATTTTAATTGGAGTTCAGTATAACCGCCGGACAGGAGGCAATTCATGAACAAAAGAATCCAAAAATTGCAGAAAATCCTTCAGGAGCAGCAGCTGGACTGGGCGCTCTACGCCACCTCCGGCAATATGCAGTATTTCCTGGATGACGACAGCTACGCCTGGCAGCGGACACCCTTCACCGGCTTTGTCATCAACGACGGTACCGGCGACCAGGTGGCGGTGCCGGACTGCGTGCTGTGCATCCCCAGTCAGGGGGAGCCGGTGCTGGTTCTGACGCCCATCCGGAACCGGGACATGGGAAATATCACCGTCCGAAAGGTTGTGGGGCCTCTGGCTATGTTCACCGGGATGCTGGAAGCCACCCTGACGGGCAATCGCTTCGCCATCGGCAACAGCTGCTATACCTGGCTGGAAGACTACATCCATGAGTTCAACCCAGACGCGCAGATCGTGAAGGGGGAGGACTTCGGCAGAAAGCTCCGAGCCATCAAGGATGAGAAGGAAATCGCCATTATCCGCAGACTTTGCGCGTTTACGGACGAGACCATGGAGAAGACGACCCACATCCTGAAACCCGGCATTTCCAACTGGGAGGTGGAGCAGTACCTCTATGACCTGGGCAAGGAGCTTGGCTGTGTGGAGCAGCCCTTCGGCCCTACAGTGCGCTTCTACCAGACCGGAAAGGAAAGAGACTTCCGGGTAGACGGCTACCGCACCTCATCGGTTCTGAAAGAAGGCTCCTCCATCAGCTTTGACTACGGCTACACCTGGAGAGGCTACAATACGGACTTCGGCCGAAGCTTCTACTGCGGCAAGGCTCCGGAGGAGATTCGCCGTGCCTATGCCGTCTTGCAGGAGGCTCAGCAGATGGTCATTGACCGGATTCAGCCCGGCGACCCCATGACCTACGGCTTCCGGATGATCCACGACCATGTGGAAAAGGCGGGTTACACCGACTGCGTCCGGCATTACTTTGATTTTGACCTGCTGGGTCATCAGGTGGGCATTGAGGTGCACGAAGGCCCCTGGCTTCATACCCAGCAGACTGAGGTCTTCCAGCCCGGCATGATCTTCACCATCGAGCCGAAATTCTGGTGGCCGGAGCACTGCTTCATGCGGGTGGAGGACATGATTCTCATGACCGACCACGGCGCCGAGTGCCTGACGAATTTCGACCGGAACCGGTTCGAGCTGGACGTGTAATATGGAAAGAACCATGCTTGTAAACGGCAGGCTTCCGAGCTATGGGGAAGCCCCTGCCATGGTGGTGCTGAACCACGCGGGAGATCCGCCGGATTTATTCGGCTATGTGGGCCCCTGCACCGCCTCCGATGCCCCGGACTGGCGCAATCCGACTTCTGAGGATGCGGTGCTTGACCTGGAGGGAGCCCTGCTGCTGCCCGGTTTCTGCGATCTGGACATTGGCCTGGATCATTTTTCCGGAGAATGTAGCGACTATTATCCTGCCTACCGCTTAGCGGCGGACGCTCTGTATCGGGGCGTGCTGTCCGTGGGCGTTCGGGGAGACGGGCAGATTTTGGAGGCGCTGGAGGGGGTGGCCAATGATTACACCCTTTGGGCGCCCCAGATTGCCCGATGGAACCCGGACAGAATCCCGTCTTCCTACGCTGTCTTCTACGGTGCGCCGGAGAAGGGCACCCGGGAGGAAGAAATGTACCTGCAAAAGGTGAGAAGAGCCCTTCGCCTGGGAAAAATTCCCGGAGCAGCCACCGGGAAAAGCCCCCGGGAGCGGGTGAACGGCCTTTCGCCTCTGATTCGGGCGGCAGAACTGATTCACCAGGGCGGCTACGGAAAGCAGGAGGCCATCCGAGCCGTTACCGAGAACAACGCCTTCCTGCTGGGTCTGAGCCAGCGGACGGGCTGCCTGAAAACCGGCATGGAGGCGGACGTGAACGTAGTGCCCTATGAGGCGCTGGAAGATTTGCGGCAGCTGCAAAATCTGCGCATGACCGCCCGTGGCGGAAGGCTCATCTGGTCACATATGAAAGCCATGGAGCGCATCCGCTTCTGCGTTGCCGCTCCCGGATGTGAGTAGGGAAACCCCGGTGAAATCCCCTTCGGCTGAGCGGCGGATTTCATCAGAGCTTCCCTGAAAGGAGAATAACATGGAATTTACCAATGCGGAAGTGAACATTGACGTTTTGAAGCAGCGTGCCTACAATATGCGCTGGGCGGAGGTGCCGGAGGGGGTTATTCCGCTGACCGCCGCGGACTCGGATTTCCCCGCCGCCCCGGAGATCGGTCAGGCGCTGAACGACTACATCAGCGGCGGCTATTTCTCCTATACCCCCAAGCTGGGCTATCCCTCCCTCCGGGAGGCGGTGGCCAAGGCCATGTGGGAGCGCAAGGGCGAGAAGGTGAACCCCGACCTGGTGCTGCCCATCGACAGTGCCGCCCGGGGTATGGATGCCATCGCCAAGACCGTTCTGGAGCCCGGGGACGAGGTCATCGTCTTTGACCCCGTTGACCTGCTCTTCGGCATTTCCATGCGGGGCTGCGGGGCTAAGGTCATTCTGTATCCCATGAAGCGCCGCGCCGACGGCTCCATCGATTTTTCCGATCTGGAGGACTACATCACCCCCAAGACGAAAATGCTGGGTCTGTGCAATCCCCACAATCCTCTGGGCAAGCTCTATCCCCTGGAGGATCTGGATCACATTCTGTCTCTGTCCGAAAAGTACGGCTTTTACATCATGAACGACGAGGTCTGGTCGGATATCGTCTATCCGGACGCAACCTTCCGCAGCATTCTGAGCCTGGGCAACGAGCGCAACAAGCGAACGCTGACGGTGTTCGGCTTCTCCAAGAGCTTCGGCATTGCCGGCCTGCGGGCAGGTGTGGTTTACTGCCAGGATAAGGCACTGTTCGATAAGCTGGTGGTCGCCTCCCAGGTGGACACCACCATCGGCGGCGTATCCTCCCTGACCCAGGTGGCGGCGGAAATCTGCCTGACCAAGTGCTACTACTGGGTGGATGCCCTGATTGCGCGGCTGACGAAGAACCGGGATTATGCCTACGAGCGGCTGAACAACATGCCCGGTGTCACCTGCGAAAAGCCGGAGGCCACCTTCGTGATTTTCCCGGACATTTCCTCCTTCGGAATGCCGGCAGATCATCTGGTGAAGTATCTGGCGGAGGAATATAAGGTTTCCCTGGTGCCCGGCGGCGGCTTCTACTTCGGCCCCGGCTCCGAGGGGCATGTGCGCGTCTGCCTTGCCACCTCCTTCGAGATTCTGAAGGAAGGCCTTGACCGGATGGAAGCCGGCCTGAAGGCACTGATACTGAACTCCAATTAAAATCTTTAAAAAAGATTTTAATTGCCTGAAGGGCATGGAGTTCATATGAGACTTGTTTTGTGATTTCTTTCCTTACAAATCACAAAACAGGCAGCGCCTTCAGGCGATGCCTTCCTGATTAAAATTAAGATTTTAATCAGGAAATAGTATGAAAAAGTAAAGAAAAAATTCCCCGATTCTGTTTCCAGAATCGGGGAATCCGGGCGTTTTGAGATGTAACCAAAGCCTTCCCTTGGGGGAAGGTGCCCGGAGGGCGGATGAGGTTGCTCTCCTTTCACAAGGAACTGCCGAATATGGTACTGGTGCGGGAGCACCCATGGCTCCCTTGTGTAAAGGGTGGTGCTCCGCGCAGCGAATCAAAATTACCATGACTGCCGGTGGCAGTCATACCACAATGTACTGCTGGCAAAAATCTCTGATTTTTGACTGAGGGATTGTCAAAGCGTGGAAATTCTGATCCCCCGAAAATGACGGCGCATCCTTTCGTGCATCCTGCTTAATGCGCCACATTGTTCCGGTCGGTGAGGATAATCCCCTTGTACCGGGGGCTGTTCCGCTCCAGCCAGTAGCAGTCTCCCTCCGGGGTGGGATACGAAGGGTCTGTCCCCGGCGACAACCTCCACCTTCAGATCATAGAGCGTAAATGTATCGTCCACGAATTTCCCTCCTGAAAAACAAAACCCCGGCGCAGTATTCCGGGCACAGAATAAAGGAGCAGCTTACTATGAACATCAAGGACAAAATGAACAGCCGCTTCCGTCCCTTACAGGGCGGCATCTTCGTCAAGGCTCAGAAGGCAGACGTAGGCGACGGGGTGGCCAAATTCCAGGCCGCCGGCGGCGAGGTCATGGCCTGGGCCGACCCCTTTTACCCCGACCCTTCCGTGCCGGAATCGGTGAAGAAAGCCATGCAGGCGGCTCTGGCCGCGGGCACCCCCTCCCATTACACCCTGCCCATCGGAATGCCGGAGCTGCGGGCCGTGCTGGCCCAGGACATCACCCGGCGGACAGGGCTTCCCATTGACCCCAACCGGAACGTGATCGTCACCCCCGGCTCGGACAGCGGCCTTCTGTATGCCATGATGCCCTTCCTGGGGGAGGGGAACGAGGTGCTGATTCCTGACCCCAGCTACCCCTCCAATTTCCTGAACCCCAAGCTTCTGGGGGCGGTGCCGGTGGCGGTGCCCCTTTACGAGGGGGACAATTATCAGCTCCGGCTGGAGGAGCTGGAAAAGCGGGTGACTCCCCGGACGAAAATGGTGCTCATCACCCATCCCAATAACCCTACCACCACGGTCTTCCGCCGGGAAAATCTGGAAATGCTCTGCCGATTCATCGTGGAACACGATCTGATTCTGGTCTCCGACCAGGCTTTCCAGGATCACATTTTCGACGGTATCGAGTTTGTCCATCCCTGCACCCTGCCGGGCATGTGGGAGCGGACGGTGACGGTGTGCTCCATTTCCAAGGGCATCGGCCTGTCCGGCTTCCGGATTGGCTATATCTATGCCTGCGCCGAGATCATGGACACCCTTTACGGCGGAGCCGTGAACGTGCTGGGGGCTCCCTGCACCCTGTCCTCCATCGGAGCCATTGCCGCAGTGCAGGATCGGGACTATCTGCAAAGCAATTACGTCCGACTGGAACGCCGCCGCCGTCTGGCCTACGAGAGCTTTCACGATATCCCCGGGGTGTTCATGCGCCCCTCGGAAAGCGGCATTCTGTCCTGGCTGAACGTGGAGAAGCTGGGCACTGCCGACGAGGTGGTGGCGCGGCTCATGGAGGACGCGAAAATTATGGTCAACAGCGGCATTCCCTATGGAACCCAGGGCAGGGGACATATCCGCATCGTCACCGCCTGCTACGCCTCCGATATGGATGCTCAGCAGCGGTTCGACCGCATCCGCGCCGCCCTGCTGAAAATGGCCCGGGAAAAGGGACTGACGGAATGAAAGAAGAAGCGGGCAGCCGGTGGGCTGTCCGCTTTTTGGTTACTGCATACCGCTTTCGTAGGCCTCGATCATCTTCTTGACCATCTGGCCGCCGACGGAGCCGGCCTCCCGGGAGGTCAGGTTGCCGTTGTAGCCGTTCTGCAGATTCACGCCGACCTCGGAAGCGGCCTGCATCTTGAACTGCTCCATGGCCTGCTTGGCCTGGGGAACGTTAAGCTTGTTATTGTTGCTGCTCATTTGAACTCTCTCCTTATTGTGGTTTTTGGAAAGGACACCGGTTTTCGGGGAAAATCGGCTTTTTCTTTCCGCAGGCATAGCTTGTGTCGTTTCCTGCAACAAATTCCCGGCTTTTTCCGGAAATACAGGAGAGGAATGGAAAACGGGAACATTTCAGCCGATTTTGCCGCCTGACCGGTATCGCCATTGTGCACCGGCACCGCGGCGGTTCAGGAAGGATGAGAAAAAGGAAGGATATTTGGAAAGGATTTCCAAATCTGGGTACTTCTTTTCGTGATAATTCACAAGACCTTTTGCCTGAAATCCACGATTCGAGTAAAACCGGGGAATTCTTTCACCGGATGGGAAAAAAGCTTGACGTTTGGCGGGAATTGAAATATAATGTTGCGTGTAAAGATGCAAATAGGCGACTGCAATTGATGGTGAAATAATGGCGCGGCTCCGGCGGACGGCCGATTGTTTGGCTTTGTGCAGACGCCTGGATGGTTTGAATTGTCCATTCTCCTTCCTTTCGATGAGAATCGCACAAAACCGGAGCGCGTCAGAGGAAAAAAGAAATGGGACGAATCAAGCTTGCGATGGCATGGGCCACCGCAGGCTTGTTGACGTTTTGATAGGGGAAACTCTGAATAAATCGTTGGCGGCTGGCGAGCAGATCTTTTGTCCCCATGCTGCGGTTTTCAAAGTGGGAAATACACAAAGTATTCCTCCACTTTAGAAACCTTGCCTGGAAACAAAATCCCTCGCTCCCGGCTCTTGCCGATTGAATCAGAGCTTCCTAAGAAATCAGAAAGCGGATTTAAAAAAAGAGGAGAGATAGCCAATGGGAATTCGAACACGGCACATCAAGGGGAAATACAGCTGGCTGAAGCATCTGGACTTTATGGCGCTGGATGTGCTGGCGCTGATGGCCTCCCTGGTGCTGGCCTATGTGATTCGGTTTAAAACCCTTGACCTTTGGACAAGGGACGGCTGGCGAGGCGTAATGACCGTCATCTGCCTGCTGGATCTGGTGGTGATCCTGTTCACCGGCCCCTTTTCCGGCATCTTCCGGCGGTACGGCAGCGAGGAACTGCTGTGTACCATTCGGCAGGCGGTGTACAATTTCATCCTGTGCTGCATTCTGCTGTACATCCTGAAAATCGGCGCGGCCTACTCCCGGGCGGTGATTCTGATGACCTACGGCTTTTACCTGGTCATCTCCCTGGCCCTGCGGATGCTGTGGAAGGGGCTGCTCCGTTCCGGTCGGGCCACCTCCGTGGCCACCACGGAGAAAACTATCTTCGTCCTGGGCTCTCGGGCGGACATGCCTCAGCTGCTGCGCAGTATCAACTCCGGCTTTTTCCAGGAGTACGCCGTGAAGGGCATCTGCATTCTGGACGGGGAGCCGGGCGAGAAGGTCACGGTTCGGATTGATCGCACAGATTCCCTGGGCCGGGTACAGGAAACCTATGAAGAATTTGAAAATTCTACGGATGTGCAGGGAATTGTTGAGTACATTCTGAAAAATCACATTGAGGAGCTCTTTGTAGGCACGAAGCCTTCGGAACTGTCTCATCAGGTCTACCAGACCCTCATCGACAACGGCAAGAGCATCCACCTGAGCATTCAGCCCATGGTGGGTATCCAGACCGACAATCAGTTCATCACCACGGTCGGTACCTACAAGGCCTTAGGGCTGGGCGTTTACTCCTTCACCGGCAAGCAGATGATCTACATGGCGGTGAAGCGCTTTATGGACATTGTCTTCGGCCTCATCGGCCTCGTCGCCATGCTGCCCCTGATGCTGATCGTGAAGGTCTCCTTCCTTATCAACGGGGACAGGAAGCCCATCTTCTACACCCAGACCCGGGTGGGCCTCAACGGCCAGCCCTTCCAGCTCATCAAGTTCC
>CAKTOH010000029.1 GCA_934589705.1 uncultured Oscillospiraceae bacterium
CCCCTGATCCGCTCCACCACCCCCGGCCTGGAGACCAACAAGAAGGGCGGCCTCATCGTCAATGAGAACGAGATGACCACCCGCGAGGGCGTCTTCGCCGGCGGCGATGCCGTTACCGGCGCTGCCACCGTCATCCTGGCTATGGGTGCCGGCAAGAAGGGCGCCGAGGCCATCGACAAGTTCCTGAGCAAGTAAGGCTTCCGGTTATCCATTCTGTCATTCCATAACGTACCCCCGGGGCGATTGCCCCGGGGGTGTTTTTATAGAGAAATCCTGGATAAACAATGTAGGGGCGGCCAAAAAACCATGTCATTGCGAGGAGGCCATCGGCCGACGTGGCAATCCGTCTCCCCCTTGGCTCCCACTCTGGGGGAGCTGGCGGCGAAGCCGACTGAGAGGGTAAAATTCGCCCTCTCCGCCCCCTTCCGGGGGCACCTCTCCCATAGGGAGAGGCAAGGCCCTCATCCGTCTCGCGCTTGCGGGAGACGCGCGAGCCACCTTCCCCAGTGGGGAAGGCTTTGGGAAACGGATTGCCACGTCGGCCGATGGCTCGAAATGACATGCGTTTTGAGCAGTACCCCGGAAACAAGAGACCCCCTGGGACAGGTCTGTCCCAGGGGGCAATGATCACTTCAGCGGTTCACTTCAGCGGTGCCTGTTTGATTTTGGCGTACCGTCTGGGGTACTGCTTGGGGGTGGGGGCAATCTTGCGCAGGACAATGACCCCGTGGCTGGTGTCGTCAATGGGGAATTTGCGCACTTCCTCCAGCTTCAGCCCCAGCTTTTTGATAGCCCCGGCGCACTCGGCAAGCTCTTCCTCCGCGGCGGTACCCTTCATGGCCAGCACCGCGCCGCCCACTTTTACATAGGGAGCCGTCAGTTCCAGCAGGATGTTCAGCCGGGCAACCGCCCGGGAGGTGGCAAAATCGTACTGCTCCCGGCAGTCTGCCACCGCTTCCTCCGCTCTTGCCGTGACGCACCGGGCGGAAATTCCCAGGCCGGGCAGAATTTCCTCCAGCCATTTCATCCGCTTGCCCAGAGAATCCAGCAGCGTCACCTTTGCCTCCGGGCAGGCGATGGCCAGAGGCACTCCGGGAAAGCCCGCTCCGCAGCCCACGTCGATGAGCTTTTTGCCCCGCAGATCGGCGCAGCACAGCACCGTCAGGCTGTCCAGCAGATGCAGCTTCGCCACCTGGGTATCCTCGGTGATGGCCGTCAGATTCATCACTTCGTTCTGCTTGACCATGGCTCGGGCAAAGGCGCACAGCTTCTCCTGCCGCTCCTCCGGCAAATCCAGACCCAGCCGGGTCAGACCCTCTTTCAGGGTTTTCTCCATCAGCCGATGCCTCCCTTCGCGTTGACGATGCCGCTCAAATCCACCTTGGTCCTGTCGTAGGGGTCGAACCGGGTCTCCGTCTGGGTAATGGAGGGCAGCACCACGGTCTGAATATGCCAGTTTACCAGCAGGTCGCAGACCTGGGCGTAGGAAGAAATTCCCTGCTTTTCGCCGCTGGTTTTCAGATAGGTGTCGTTTACCGTATCCGCAAGGTGGGTGGCCTTGGTGTCCTGCTTCTGGTTGAAGAAGGCGTCGTAGGCGTTCCAGTCCGTCCGCAGGGTATCCCCCACGCCCTGCTTCACCCGAGCCGTCGCCGCGGCCGCCGCCTGGGTATTCACGCTGGCAAGGGCGCTGTAGCAGTACCGGAAGGCCATAAAATAGGCGGAATACTGGAAATTGGGGTCGGAATGGACGGAACAGGCCAGAAAGGCTGCGAAATTGGCGTCCCGCTCGGAAGCGATGCACATCCGGTGCGACATTTCGTGGCACATGGTAAAGGGCAGCAGCACATCCGGAATCTGGGGATTGACGCAGGCCTCGCCGGTGATGCCGAAGGTAAAGCCGGTAATGCCCATGGAGGTGTACATGTCCGCCCAGCCCAGCTTTTTCACAGGAAGTGTGCACCCAGCAAAGACGGGATAGTGCTTTTCATAGGTCAGGGTATGAAAGCCCTCACCAGCCTTTTCAGCCATTTCCTCAAAGGAGTCGAATTTTACGTTGCCGCTGCCGTCCCGGCTGACCCGCTTGGCCAGGGAATTGGCCTTGTCCCGGTAATACTCGGTGGCCTCCGTCAGCTCGTCAAGGTTATAGCTGCTGACCTCCAGACGGATGTCGTCAGACAAAGAGCCTGCGTAGTAGTTCATGCCCCACATGGCCATATGCAGCAGGTAAATGCCGGAAAACACCGCCAGCACCCAGCCCAGCCACTGGATGGGATTCCACTTGAGCACCAGCACCAGCACGAGACTGGCAAGAATCAGCATTCCCAGCACCACCGCAAGCGCCTGCCAGACCGGGTAAGTGAACTGACCCGTCCAGTTTGCCAGATAGTCCTGCAAGGTGCGCACCACATAAGGGTAGACCATGTCCACCAGGGTTGCGTACCGCTCGCCGAACCGGGTCAGCAGCCAGGTCATAGCGGCAAAAATCCCGGCAGTCAGATAGCCGAACCAATATCGCAAAGGAATTCCTCCTTTATGTGCAGAGTAGTAGATTTTTATAGTATAACACAAATGACCGGAATTGTCTTGTAAATTTTCTTTAATTTTTGCCGTGGTCGGCAGGGCCGGTCTGTTATTGTTGGACTGTTGAGTACCGCTGGGTATTGTTCTGTTATTTTGCGCGGAAACAAAAAACATACTGGTGCGGGAGCACCCAAAGGCTCCCTTGTGTAAAGGGAGCTGGCTCGCGCGTCTCACGCAAGCGCGAGACTGAGAGATTGTAAAACCGCGCTTTATTGCGAGTTCCCCAAAAAGTGGGAGTTCTGATCCCCTCAGTCATGGCCTTGCGGGAGACGGCCATGACAGCTCCCCTTGATCAGCAAGGGGAGCCTTTTCGCTCCGCCGGTAGTCCTCGGAATATCCGGGGGATTGCCACACCAGTCTGTGGACTGGTTCGCAATGACAATTCCTATTTCGGTGCATACCAAGAGAAAAACGGATTGTGACCGGAGGGAATCCCTGGAAGGGGCCACGCCAGTGTTGCATAAATCAAGGTATGACTGCCACCGGCAGTCATTAGAATTTTGATTCGCTGCGCGGAGCACCACACTGGTTCGCAATGACACTGTTCTTTCGGTACTTCCCACACAGGAAAAACCAGGTGCACCCGATTTCGGATGCACCTGGTTTCCTCATTTCAGCCGTTTTTCCAGGGTAGCCGCGCTGAGGGACGTGAGCCGCACCCGGTGAAAGCCGTACTCCGAGGTCAGAATGAAGGACTTTGGCAGCTCGTCACAGGGCACCACATCGCCGTTTTCCTCGCTTTTTGCCAGAAATTCCCGGGTTCGCTTGGAGGTGGAGGTATTGTCCAGGTCAAAAATTCCGATGATGGAGCTGTCCCGGACGGCCATGTCATTGCCGATGGATAGATACATCTTACTTCCTCATTTTCCACTGGGCAACGGCCAGCTCGTCGCACCGGTTATTCTTGGGGTTGTCCGCATGGCCTTTGACCCAGTGATAGCGCACCTGATGGGTCTGGGTCAGCCGGAGAAGCACCTCCCACAAGTCCGGGTTCAGGGCGGGCTTTTTGTCGGACTTCACCCAGCCCCGCTTCTTCCAGCCCCAGGCCCAGCCCTTTTCCAGAGCGTCAATGACGTACTTGGAATCGGAATACAGCTCCACAATACAGGGCTCTTTCAGCGCCTTCAGCCCTTCAATGACGGCGGTCAGCTCCATCCGGTTGTTGGTGGTGGTGTCCTCGCCGCCGGAAAGCTCCTTCTCCACCCCGTTAAACGCCAGGATGGCTCCCCAGCCTCCGGGGCCGGGGTTTCCGGAGCAGGCGCCGTCGGTGTACAGGGTTACGGTCTTCATGCCTGAGGCTCCTCGCCCTTATCTTCTTCCTCCATGGCCTCCACACGCTCCAAGGACACCACCTGGTTGCCTTCCTCAATGCGCATGACGATAACGCCCTGGGTATCCCGCTTGTAGACGTTGATGGAGGCAGCGGGAATCCGGATGATGACACCGCCGTTTTCGATGAGCATCACGTCATCGCTTTCGCTCACCACCCGGCAGCCGGCAACATTACCGGTCTTGGGGGTAATGTTGTAGTTTTTCAGACCCTTGCCGCCTCGGCTCTGGGCGCACTTTTCCCCGTTGGGGCCGGTGCGAAGATACTCACTCAGCTCCGTGCGCTTGCCGTAGCCGTTGACGGTGACGGTGAGCAGGGTCTTGCCTTCCTCGGCCTTCTCCGCGCCTACCACAAAGTCGCCGTCGGACAGACTGATGCCCCGGACACCGGCGGCGTCCCGTCCCATAGGCCGGACGTCGTTCTCGTTGAAGCAGATGGCCATGCCCTGGGCGGTAGCCAGGAGAATATTGTCATTGCCGTTGGTGCGGATGACGTTGATGAGGTGATCGCCCTCTTCCAGGGTGATGGCACGGATACCGGTTTTCCGGTTGGTTTTCAGGGCAATGAAGGGAATCCGCTTGACGGTGCCCTTCCGGGTGACCATCATCAGGAACTCATTGTCGTCAAACTCCCGGGTAATGACCATGGCGGTGACGGACTCTCCGGCTTCCAGCGGCAGCACGTTCACAATGGCGGTGCCCCGGGCGGTACGTCCGGCCTCGGGAATCTGATAGCCCTTGCGCAGGTGCACCTTGCCCATGTCCGTGAAGAACAGAATATAGTCGTGGGTAGAGGCAATGGTCAGGGATTTGACGAAGTCCTCCTCCTTGAGGTTCTGGGCGTTCACGCCCCGGCCGCCCCGGCTCTGGGTCCGGTAGGTATCCACGGGCATCCGCTTGATATAGCCGTGGCTGGACAGGGTAAAGGCGCAGGTCTCCTCCTCGATCAGGTCTTCGATGTCGATTTCGTCCTCGATGTCCTGAATCTCGGTCTTCCGCTTGTCGCCGAACTTGTCCCGGATCTCGATCAGTTCCTCCCGGAGGACGGCCTTCAGCTTGTTCTCGTCCGCCAGCAGTTCCAGGTAATACTTGATCTTTTCCATCAGGTCATCATATTCCGCCTGAAGCTTTTCCCGGTCAAGACCCTGAAGAGCTTTCAGCCGCATGTCCAGAATGGCCTGGGCCTGAATATCGTCCAGAGAGAATCTGTCCATCAGACGCTGCTTGGCATCGTCATAGGCAGAGCGGATAATATGGATGACCTCATCGATATTATCCTGGGCAATGAGCAGACCCTCCAACAGGTGGGCACGCTCCCGTGCCTTGCGCAGGTCGTACTGGGTTCTGCGGGTCAGGATTTCCTCCTGATGCTTCAGATACTCGTCGATGATCTGCCGCAGGGACAGAATTTTCGGCTGCTTCTGGTTGTCCACCAGCGCCAGCATGATAATGCCGAAGCTGGATTGGAGGGCGGTCTGCTTGAAGAGGTTGTTGAGCACCACCTGGGGGTTCGCGTCCTTCTTCAGCTCAATGACCATCCGCATACCGTTCCGGTCGGTTTCGTCCCGGAGGTCGGAAATGCCCTCCAGCCGCTTGTCCTTCACCTGCTCGGCAATGTTCTTGATGAGCTGCCGCTTATTGACCTGGTAGGGAAGCTCGGTGACGATGATCCGCATCCGATCCTTGCCGAATTCCTCGAATTCCGTCCGGGCCCGGACGATGACCTTGCCCCGGCCGGTGGCGTAGGCCGCCCGAATGCCGCTGCGTCCCATGATAATGCCGCCGGTGGGGAAATCCGGGCCGGAAATGTGATCCATCAGGTCGGCCATGGTGGCCTCCGGGTCATCCAGCACGCACACGCAGGCATCGATAACCTCGGTCAGGTTGTGGGGCGGGATGTTGGTAGCCATGCCCACGGCAATGCCGGAAGAGCCGTTGACCAGCAGATTGGGAAACCGGCTGGGCAGCACTCTCGGCTCCTTGCGGGTCTCATCGAAGTTGGGATCCCAGTCCACGGTCTCCTTGTCGATGTCCCGGAGCATTTCGTTGGAAATTTTGCTTAAGCGCGCCTCGGTGTAACGGTAGGCTGCCGGGGGGTCGCCGTCCACGGAACCGAAGTTGCCGTGGCCGTCCACCAGCATATAGCGCATGGAAAAATCCTGGGCAAGGCGCACCATGGCGTCATAAACCGACGCGTCGCCGTGGGGATGGTATTTACCCAAGACGTCACCGACGCAGGTGGCCGACTTCTTGAAGGGCTTGTCGGAGGTCAGGCCGCTTTCGTACATGGTGTACAGAATGCGCCGGTGAACCGGCTTCAGGCCATCCCGGACATCGGGCAGTGCCCGTCCCACGATGACGGACATGGCGTATTCAATGTAGGACTTTTCCATTTCGTCCACCAGGTTGCTCTGGGTAATCACCTGGTCGGGGAAACGGATGTCCTCGGGTTTGTAGCTTCTGTTATGTGCCAAATAAGACACCTCCAAAACAATTTGGCAAGAAAATCTGACAACGAATCCACAATCTACCCGACGGGGAAGCCCCAAGGCTCCCTTGTGCAAAGGGAGCTGTCAGCGCAGCTGACTGAGGGATTGTCAGATTTTCTATTTCAGGTATATTCCGTATTTCGAAATGATGTCAATCCCTCCGTCACGGCTGCGCCGTGCCACCTCCCTTTACACAAGGGAGGCTTTTCCGGGAGACAAACAATATCTGTCAGAAATCCAGATTCACCGCGTATTTCGCGTTGCGCTCGATCCAGTCCTTCCGGGGCTCCACCTGCTCGCCCATGAGCACGGTGAAAATCTCGTCCGCCCGGCGGGCATCCTCTAAGGTGATCCGGCGCAGCGTCCGCTTCTCCGGATCCATGGTGGTCTCCCACAGCTCATGGGGATCCATTTCGCCCAGACCCTTGAACCGGCTGATGTCCACCTTGGCGTTGGCGTTGTCGGAGCGAAGCTGGGCGGAAATCTGATCCCGCTGGTCGTCGGAATAGGCAACCTTCGTAGTCCTGCCCCGGGTCAGCTTATATAGAGGCGGCACGGCGGAATAGACATAGCCGTGCTCAATCAGCGGCCGCATATACCGGAAGAAGAAGGTCAGAAGCAGCGTTCGGATATGGGCGCCGTCCACATCCGCATCGGACATGATGACCACCTTGTGATAGCGCAGCTTCTCCAAATCAAATTCGTCTCCGATGCCCGCACCCAGCGCCACGATCAGGGGGTACAGCTTATCGTTGCCGTAGATCTTGTCGGCTCTGGCCTTTTCCACGTTGAGCATTTTGCCCCACATGGCCAGAATCGCCTGGAACCGGGAGTCTCTGCCCTGAATGGCAGAGCCGGCGGCGGAGTCGCCCTCCACGATGTAGATCTCGCACAGCTCCGGATCCCGCTCATTGCAGTCCTGAAGCTTGTCCGGCATCTGACCGGATTCCAGACCGGTTTTCCGGCGGATGGATTCTCTGGCCTTCCGGGCGGCTTCTCTGGCCCGGTTTGCCATCATGGCCTTGTCCAGCACTGCCTTGGCGATCTGGGGGTGCTCCTCAAAGAAGGTGGTCAGCTGGTCGTTCACCACCTGGTCAACCAGGGTGCGGATATAGGCGTTGCCCAGCTTGGCCTTGGTCTGACCCTCGAACTGGGCGTCCGTCAGCTTCACGGAGATGATGGCGGTGATGCCCTCCCGGCAGTCGTCGCCGGAGACCTTGTCGTCGCCTTTGATGATGCCGTTTTTCATGCCGTAGTTGTTGAGCACCCGGGTCAGAGCCGTCTTGAAGCCGGTTTCGTGCATACCGCCTTCGGGCGTGCGCACGTCGTTGGCGAAGGACAGCATAAATTCATTGTAGCCGTCGTTGTACTGAACGGCGATTTCCGCGGAGGCGTCGCCCTTGCTGCCCTTCATGTAGATCACTTCGTCATGGAGGACGGTCTTGTTCCGGTTGCACCAGGCGGCGAATTCCTTGATGCCGCCCTCGTAGCACATGGTTTCGCAAATCTGCTTTTCGTCGTCCCGGTCGTCGGTGATGGTGATTGCCAGACCGGCGTTCAGGAAGGCCTCCTCCCGCATCCGCTCATGAAGAATCTCATAGTCGTAGACCAGGGAATCGAACATCTCCGGGTCGGGCTGGAAGGTGACCTCAGTGCCGGTTTTGTCGGTTTTGCCCACCACCTTCATTTCCTGGGTGATGTGGCCACGGGCAAATTTCATTTCGTAAATTTCCCCGTTCTTGTGCACCCGTACCCGCAGCCACTCGGACAGCGCGTTGACAACGGAGGCGCCTACGCCGTGGAGGCCGCCGGAGACCTTGTAGCCGCCGCCGCCGAATTTGCCGCCGGCGTGGAGCACGGTGTACACCACTTCCAGGGCAGGCCGTCCGGTCTGGGGCTGGATGTCCACGGGGATACCCCGGCCGTCGTCGGTGACGGTGATGGAATCGCCGGGATTGATGGTGACGGTGATGTGCTTGCAGTAGCCGGCCAGAGCCTCGTCGATGGCGTTGTCCACGATCTCATAGACCAGGTGGTGCAGGCCCGAGGAGGAGGTAGAGCCGATATACATACCCGGCCGCTTGCGCACCGCCTCCAGACCCTCCAGAACCTGAATCTGAGAGCCGCCGTATTCCTGTGTTACTTTCGTTTCGTCAGACATTGTTGTCCTCCTATTTGAGCTATTTACGATTCATTCTTCACCAGACGGAAGGAAAAAGCGCAGAAAGAATGGATTTTCATTATTTTTCAAGAAACCACGTCATTGCACACCAGAAAACGCACTGGTGCGGGAGCACCCAGAGGCTCCCTTGTGCAAAGGGAGCTGTCAGCGCAGCTGACTGAGGGATTGTCAAAATAAGAGAGTTCTGATCCCCTCAGTCATGGCCTTGCGGGAGACGGCCATGACAGCTCCCCTTGGTCAGCAAGGGGAGCCTTTGCCCTCATCCGTCTCGCGCTTGCGGGGGACGCGCGAGCCACCTTCCCCGGAGGGGAAGGCTTTGGAGAACGGATTGTGACCGGAGGGGGCCACACCAGTGTGAGCACTGGTTCGCAATGACAACAAATTCTTTGTATTTTTTGACACAAGGAATCAAATCAACTGCCCGTTTCGGATGGGAATTGTCCTGCCCAGCTTGGTAAACCGTCCCTCCTCGCAGCAGGTGATGAACACCTGTCCGGAGGAAATCTGGTTCAGCACAAAGTCCTGCCGTCCCGGATCCAGCTCCGAGAGCACGTCGTCCAGCAGCAGCACCGGCTCTTCTCCCCATTCTCTTCCCATCAGCTCCCGCTGAGCAAGCTTCAGGCTGATGGCCGCCGTCCGGGTCTGACCCTGGGAGCCGTAGGCCTTCAGGTCGATACCGGACAGGGTGACGGTAAAATCGTCCTTGTGGGGGCCGGTCAGGCACTGGCCGGAATCCAGCTCTGCCCGGCGGTGGCTTTCCAGATGAGAAAGCAGTGCCTCGGTAAGCTTGCCCACCGGGGCAAAGGGGTCAGTGACCGTGGAAACGGTTTTGTATTCCAGCCGGAATTCCTCGGCGCCTCCGGAAAACTGATTATGGTAAACCGCCGCCGCCTTGCCCAGGGCGTCATAGTACCGGGCCCGATAGGAAATCAGCAGGGCTCCCACCTGGCACAGCCGGGTATTGTACTCCGGCAGAATTTCCAGAAGTCCCGGATTTTCGTGATAATCCTTGAGAATCCGGCTTTTCTGCTCCAGAATCCGGTGATACTCCGTCAGAGCCGCGTCATAGTTCGGCCGCAGTTGACATAACCCGGAATCGCCGAACCGCCGCCGCTGGCCTGCCCCCAATTTCAGGATCATCAGATCCTCCGGGCAGAACAGCACCGTGGGCAGCACCCCGGCAATTTCCGAAAGGGTTTTCTTTTTCGCCCCGTTGCGAAAGATCTGCCGGGGGCGGCTGCCGGGGAAAATCAGAAACCGCAATGTCTGCTCCCGCTCCTGGGAAAAGACACGACCCTCCACCTCGCCGAAGGCACTTCCGAAGCGGATGAGCTCCGCGTTTTTCTGGGCCCGGAAGCTGCGCCCGGAGCCCAGATAGGAAATGGCTTCCAATAAGTTGGTTTTTCCCTGGGCATTGTCTCCAAGGATCAGGTTCACCCCCGGGTCAAATTCCAGGCTCAGATTTTCATAATTGCGGAACCCCCGCAGGGTCAGGCTTTCGATTTTCATGCCTTGGCCGTGATCAAAACGGTCTGACCCTGGAAGGTGAAGCTGTCCCCGGGGTGAAGCTTCTTGCCCCGCATGGTGCACACTTCCCCATTGACACTTACCTGCCCCTCCTGAATGAGCACCTTGGCCTCGCCGCCGGAGCCAACCAGGTTGGCAAATTTCAGAGCGTCCTGAAGCTTAATAAACTCCGTGGAAATTTCCAGGGGCTGGGAATTATCTTTCTTTTTGACGGTTACTTTCATATTCTGCCCCTTTCTCAGCTGTTTTTAATCCGCACGGGCAGAACCATGTAGGCAAAATCGTATTTGTTGTCCGCGGGGGTCAGTACAATGGGGCTCAGGCCGTTGGTCAGCTCCAGAGTGACCTCCTCGCTGGGAATCACCCGCAGGGCATCGGCAAGATAGCGGACGTTGAAACCGATTTCCAGCTCCTTGCCGTCACCGGCGAAGGCGCACTTATCCTCGGCGGCGCCGATGGTGGTATTGGTGCGCATGAGCAGCTCGTTGTTGCCGAACACGCACCGCACCGGGCTTTTGTATTTTTCGGAGACGATCAGGCCCACCCGCTCCACGGAAGAGGCCAGGTCACTGACGCTGGCAATGAGCTTGATGGGGCAGTCCGTGGGCACCACCCGCCGCCAATCCAGGAATTCGCCCTCCAGCAGGCGGCAGACCAGGGTGGCCTTGCCCACCTGGAAGAGAATGTGCTTGGGGCCTAAGGTGAAGGAGGCCATGTCCTCCACATCGGCGACGATTTTCTCAACTTCCTTTAGTCCAGGAGAGGGAACCACGAAGCTCATTTCCCGACCGGTGCCCTCCTCCGGGTGGTAGGTGCGCCGGGCCAGCCGGAAGCCGTCCACGGCTACGGCGGTGATGGAATCATTGGTCACCTCGAATTTCACGCCCGTGTGGATAGGCCGGCCCTGATTTTCGGACACGGCAAAAATGGTGCCGGAAATCAGATTCTTCAGCTGGTTCTGAGGCAGCATCACCGGACGGCCGCTGTTCACATCCGGCAGCTCCGGGTAATCCTCGGCGGATTCGGCGGAAATGGTGAAGGAGGCGTAGCCCGCCCGAATGGAAACCTTGTAATCCTCGCCTACCACCACCGTCACCGGGCCTTCCGGCAGTCTGCGGACGATGTCGCCGAAGAGCTTTGCCGGGAGGATGCACTCACCGGCATCGGACACATCCGCTTCGATGTCATAGGTAATGGCGGTTTCCATATTGTAGCCGGTAAGGCTCAGCCCTACCTCGGCACGGCACAGAATGCCTTCAATCACGGGAAGACTGCTCTTCTGAGCGACGGTTCTTCCGGCGATATTCAGTCCCGTAACCAGCATACTTTTTTCACAGGTAAAACGCATGGTCAGCATCCTTTCTTGTTATCAATTCAGAGATATCTCTATTCTATCATAGGGAAAGGTAGTATTAACAGTATTAGGGATAACTTATGTGGAAAACTCCATTTTGCCTTAGAGCCCCAACCACTTTTTTTCCACAGCCCTGTGTGGGTTTCTTCACAGCCTTCCACAGGCCTTGTTGAGAAAATTTTCACGGCAAAGTTATCCACAGATAGGTTTTCCACATTCCACAGGGGGTGTGGATAGATTTTTGACGTTGCTTCGACGATTCGTGTCATTGCGAGAAGGCCAGCGGCCGACGTGGCAATCCGTTCCCCCAAGCCTTCTCCTGAGAGGAGAAGGTGCCGGTCGGGCGGATGAGGTCGCTTCTTTGATTTTTCCCTCATCCGTCTCGCGCTTGCGGGGGACGCGCGAGCCACCTTCCCCTAGGGGAAGGCTTTTAGGGAAACGCTGGCGGCCAATGGCCGCCCCTACAAGGGGGCAATCGTCTTCCGGAAGAACCGTGGGATTGCCACACCAGTGTGAGCACTGGTTCGCAATGACACCTTCTATTTCAGTGCGTGCTAATCGGCTGAGAATCGCCCTCCCGGACTTCTGACTCAAAGACAGGAATTGATATTTGCGGTAATATCCCGGATGTTGTTCTGGACGGTGGTATCCCCGTTTTTCAGAGCCACCTCTACTTTGCGGATGGCGTAGAGCACGGTAGAGTGATCCCGGCCGAATTCCTTGCCGATTTCCGGCAGGCTCAGATTGGTCAGCTTCCGGATGAGATACATGGCCGTCTGCCGAGCCTCGGCGGTACCCTTGTTCTTCTGAGTGCCCCGAAGGACGGACTCGTCCACATTGTAGAACTTGCACACCTGGGTGACGATAAGCCCCGGGGTGGGCAGGGCGTTGCCCTCGCTCTTGAACATGTCGTCAATGGCCCGGGAGATGTTGGGAAGATCCAGGGGCATGTTGTTCAGATCCCGATAGGCCAGAATCTTCTTCACCGTGCCCTCGATCTGCCGGACGTTGGAGGTAATGTTCACGGCGATGTAGTTGCACACGTCGTCGTCCAGGGTCAGCCCCAGCTGCTTGGCCTTGTTTTTCAGAATGGCCATCCGGGTCTCGTAGTCCGGCGGATTGATGTCCGCGGTGAGGCCCCAAAGGAACCGACTGCGCAGCCGCTCTTCCAGGGTGAGCATATCGTCGGGCTTCCGGTCGGAGGTCAGGACGATCTGCTTGTGCTCCTCATAGAGCTTATTGAAGGTATGGAAAAATTCCTCCTGGGTGGATTCCTTACCGGCGATGAACTGAATATCATCCACCAGGAACAGATCTGCCTCCCGGTATTTGCTCCGGAACTCGATGTTCCGGCCGCTTTTGATGGCGTCGATCAGCTCGTTGGTGAACTGATCGCCCTTGATGTAGACGATGTTGGCGTTGGGGTTTTCCTTGCGGATGCCGTTGGCGATGGCGTAGAGCAGATGGGTCTTGCCCACGCCGGGAGGGCCGTAGATGAACAGGGGATTATACACCTGCCCCGGAGTCTTGGAAACGGCGATGGCGGCGGAGTGGGCAAACCGGTTGGAGGGGCCCACCACGAAATTATCGAAGGTAAACTGGGGGTTAAAGTCCATGGCCGTGGGGGACTTGCCCTTCTGTTTTCTGGCGTTCAGCTCCTCGTCGCCGTAGACAATGAGCTTCGCGTCGGAATTGAAAATCTCCTTCAGAGCGTCCTGAATCAGATCGGTGCACCGGCGGCGAATGATCTCCCGACGGAAATCCGAGGGAGAATAGAGAATCAGGTTGTTTTCGTTCAGCTCCACGACCTCGGCATCGTCCAGCCAGGCAGAGATGGTCACAGCCCCCAGGCGTTCCTCAATATAGCTGAGAACCTTTGCCCAGACATAGGCGGATGAATACATAGTCCGACTCCTTTCCTTGTCCAGCCCGAAAAGGGTGCGCGTATCGCTTTTCGGGCACAATCTTTCAACCTAAATTTTATCACATTTCACCAGAAAACACAAGGAGTTTTTAGGGAAAATTAAGGGAAGAACCCTACGAATTGCCGAAGAATGGGAAGATAAATGGAGAACATTTGTATTTGCCTGAAAGATGGGTGGACATACCCCCCAGATTGGAAAAATTTTGGCCCTTCTTTTTCGTCAAATTGCGTCTTGACCGGAAAAATAACCTATGTTACAATCTAAAACTAAGTAAAGGGACAGCCATACCCGGAAAAAGGGCTTTGTGAGAAAAATACGGTCACAGGAAAGGCACCTATGCACACTGCGAGAAAACTTTGGACGTATCTTGTTATTGCCGGCGTGGCGATGATCGGCGCGATCAACTATGCGCTTTTCGTCTTCCCCAACCAGTTCGCCCCCTCCGGCCTGAACGGTATCTGCACCATGATCCAGTATGTCACGGGCATCAGCGTAGGCTATCTGAGCCTGCTCGTCAACGTGCCCCTTGCCGTCTGGTGCTATATTGAGGTCAGTAAGCCCGTGGCTCTGCGGAGCATGGTCTATGTGATCACCTTCTCCCTGGGACTGATTCTGCTTGACCATGTGGATCTTTCCGCCTTCGCCTATTCCACGGAGAACGGCACCAGCAAAATTCTGGGGCCTCTGGTCGCCGGTGTGATTCAGGGCTATGTCTATTCCATTCTGGTCAAGGCCAGCGCCTATACCGGCGGCACGGATTTTGTCTCCGCCATCGTACATAAGCATTCCCCGGAGAAAAGCTTTTTCGGCGTCACCTTTACCCTGAATGCCTGCATTGCCCTTTGCAGCTATTTTGTCTACGGCTATCAGATGGAGCCGGTGATCCTGTGCATTCTCTATAGCTTTATGTCAACCACCGTAGGCGAGCGGCTGATGAAATCCGGCCGGTCTGCCATTGCCTTTGAGATCATCACCGACTACCCGGAGGAAATCTCCAGGGAGATCATCAAGAATATCCATCACACCACCACTCTGATTCCCGGCAAAGGCATGTACTCCGGTCGGGAGACCAGCGTGCTGCTGTGCGTGGTGAACAAGACCCAGGTGGCCGCGGTGAACCAGATCATCCACCAGTATCCCAATACCTTCGCCATCGTCAACCCGGTCAGCGAGATTCTGGGCAATTTCCGCAAGCTCAGCTCCTCCGGCAAGGAGATCGCCCAGGTTCTGGACTCCGGCGACGGAAAAACACTGTAATATGAGGGTGCCCATCGGGCACCCTTATCATAAATCCCCCCGTAAGAAAAATTTATCCCACATACATTACTTTCAAAGAAACAGGAGGAACCCCCAATGGCTTATTACTATCCGGAACCCAGCCACACCTTCAGCGAGTATCTGCTCATCCCCGGCTATACCTCCGAGGACTGCATCCCCGACCGGGTCAGCCTGAAGACCCCCCTGGTCAAGTACCGCAAGGGCGTGGAAGAGCCTGCTCTCAGCCTGAACGTGCCTCTGACCTCCGCCGTCATGCAGTCCGTTTCCAACGATACCCTGGCCATTGCCCTGGCCAAGGAGGGCGGCATCAGCTTCATTTTCGGCTCTCAGAGCATTGAGAATCAGGCTGCCATGGTGGCCAAGGTGAAGGGCTACAAGGCCGGCTTCGTCACCTCCGCCTCCAATCTGACTCCGGAGGCCACTCTGGCGGACGTGCTGGCCCTGAAGGCCAGAAACGGCTTCTCCACCGTGGCCATCACCGCCGACGGCACCCCCAACGGAAAGCTGCTGGGCATTGTCACCAGCCGGGACTACCGGGTTTCCCGGATGGAGTCTACGGAAAAGGTCAGCGACTTCATGACCCCCCGCGCCAAGCTCATCACCGCCCCCAAGGAGACCACTCTGAAGGAGGCCAACGACATCATCTGGGAGAACAAGCTGAACAGCCTGCCCATCGTGGACGAAGACGATCATCTGCTGTACTTCGTCTTCCGGAAGGACTACGCCTCCCACAAGGCCAACCCCCTGGAGCTGCTGGATGCCAAGAAGCGGTATCTGGTGGGCGCGGGCATCAACACCCGGGACTACGCCACCCGGATTCCCGCTCTGCTGGAGGCCGGCGCCGATGTGCTGGTCATCGATTCCTCCGAGGGCTACACCTGCTGGCAGGAGAAGACCATCCAGTGGGTGCGGGATACTTACGGCGACGCCGTGAAGATCGGCGCGGGCAACGTGGTTGACCGGGAGGGCTTCCTGTTCCTGGCCAAGGCCGGGGCGGACTTCGTCAAAGTCGGCATCGGCGGCGGCTCCATCTGCATCACCCGGGAGACCAAGGGCATCGGCAGAGGCCAGGCCACCGCGCTGATCGAGGTGGCCGCGGCCCGGGACGAGTATTTCAAGGAAACCGGCATTTATGTGCCCATCTGCTCCGACGGCGGCATTGTCCACGATTACCACATGACCCTGGCTCTGGCCATGGGCGCGGACTT
>CAKTOH010000030.1 GCA_934589705.1 uncultured Oscillospiraceae bacterium
TTACGCTTAAACAATCCATTAATTGTCCAAGGTGTTAAAAATCGTCTTTACGTTATTCAATTTACAAGGTACAGACGCGCTTCCGTTTGAAGAAAGCTTTTGCATTTTATCACATCAAATTCAGTTTGTCAAGAACTTTTTTCAAGTTTTTTCGAACTTTTCTGAAGTGATTTTAGCACGATTGCTCTCGTGAGCAACTCGGTTATCTTAGCACAGATCCTTCCGTTTGTCAAGAACTTTTTTCAAATTCTTTACACATTCTTCATTTTCTGAGCTCTTGCGACCCGCTCTCGCGGACAGCTTGCATATATTAGCACGCCCCTTCCCTTTTGTCAAGCACTTTTTGCGTTTTTATACGAGTTTTTAATAAAACGCTTAAAAGCGTTTTATTAGGCCGCAGGATTGCGGCCAGCGGCCACTGCCGCTAAAAAACGAAGTCAATACATTTCTTGCCGCCGCCCAGGCGGTCTGCCGTGAAACGGCAGAATAAAATGATGAAATCATTTTATCAAGAAATAGTATTATCGCTGATTTTTTCGATCCTTGGGATACAGTCTGTCGTCACGCCATTTCTGGTGCTTCAAACGTTTTCGGAGGATGCCTCTGCCCGCCGGTGACCACTGCAAATACGGCACGCCCAGGCAGCGAATGGTACTCAGATGCCAGAATATCCCGATCAGTCCCGCAGCGATTCCCCAGAACCCAAAGAAAGCCGCCAGCACTCCCAGTCCGAACCGGCACACCCGAATAGCCTCCGCCAAATCCCGGTTGGGCAGAATGAAGCCGCAGACTCCGGCGATGCTCACCACAATCAGCACCACCGGGGAAATCAGCCCCGCCTCCACCGCCGCCGTACCCACAACGATACCGCCGATGGTGGAAACGGACTGGCCGATAGCCTGGGGCAGATGGACGCCGGATTCCTGCAACAGCTCAAAGGCAATCAGAAGTCCCAGTGCCTCCGCCGCCGTGGAAAAGGGCACCTCCTGACGGCTGGTGAGAATAATATTCAGCAGCCGCTCCGGCAGAAGTCCCGGATGAAACTCCACCAGCGCAATATACACGGCAGTCAGCAGCAGATTCAGAAGGAGCGCACCATAGCGCAGAACCCGGATGCAGGAAGCGGAAATAAAATCCCGGCTCCGGTCTTCCATGCTCTCCATCAGGTATCCGAGGGTGGCCGGTGCCAGGTAGCCCAGGGGCAGCCCGTCCACCAGCAGCCCCACCCGTCCGTCCAGCAGCCCCTGGCTGAACCGGTCAGGCCGCTCGGTATATTGAATCAGTGGAAAGGCGGTGATGCGGGAGCCGGTGACGTACTCCTCCACCGCTGAGGGAGAAATCAGCGCGTCAATGTCGATTTCCGTGAGCCTTTCCTTCATTTTCTCTACCAGCCCGGGGTTGGTCAGACCGTCAATCCATACCACCGCCACATTGGTCAGGCTCCGTCTTCCCACGGTTAAGGCAAAAATCCGCAGATCCGGGGTGCGAAGATGCCGCCGCAGGAGGCTGGTATTGATGCGGATGGTCTCCACGAAAGCATCCTTTGGCCCCTTGACGGTGTTCTCCACCTCCGGGGCATCCGGCCCCCGGTTGACCCCGGTCTTGATCTCGAAAGCAATGGCTCCGGCCTCCGGGAACAGCACCACGCAGAAGCCGTTGACCAGCTTTTTGAAAACCGTCTGCAAGTCCTCGCAGGGCTCCGCCACGCTGTTGTAAACCCCTCCGTGAAGGGCTTTCTCGTAAAGCTCCCCCATGGTCTGCCCCCGCAAGTGCTCCGTAATAGGCCGGAGAATATACTCCGACATATCCCCGCCGGATACCAGCCCATCGATGGCATAGGCGTAAATGGTAAAGCCGCAGCACCGAAGCTGCCTGGGAATAAAATCACTCACCTCCGGGAACTGCCCCCGGATTTCTCCGTCCGTCACCTGATTCACCTCAAAAGTCAGTCTGTCCGGATATTGCTTTTTTTACTCCATAATGTTATAGTATTTCATATTGGCTTTCGGGAGGCGCATTATGAGCGGCATCAAAAGCATTCGTCAGCAGACAAACAACCGGTTTCTCAACTGCTTTGAGCTGGAGGCCGTCCACCGGGACGGCCGGGTTTCTCCTTATTATGTAGCCTCCCGGGCGAAGAACATCAGTGCCCTGAAGGCCGTCACCCACGAAAACAATCCGGATGGGGTAATTCTCTATGGGATTTATGGGGAACAGAGAGATCGGGTAGTGCTGATTCGCCAGTACCGCTATCCCCTGGGCGACTATCTATATGAATTTCCCGCAGGGCTTGTGGAGGACGGAGAGAAAATGACACAGGCCGGTATCCGGGAAATGTTCGAGGAAACCGGGCTGAACTTCACGCCGGTGGATGCCGGGGCCTATTCCCGTCCCTTCTTCACCACCGCCGGAATGACCGACGAAAGCTGCGCCATGCTCTTCGGCTACTGCGCCGGTACGCCTACCAGTGCGAACGAGGAGGCCTCCGAGGAAATCCAGGTGATTCTGGCAGATCGGGCGGAGGCGAAACGGATTTTGCGGGAAGAGAACGTGGCTCTGATGTGCGCCTATATGCTCATGCACTTCATTGCCAGTCCCGGCGATCCGCTGGCATTTATAAAGGAGTAAGGATATATGTCTCATACCATTGCCGCGGTATCCACCGGAAATCAGGTCAGCGCCATCGGCATTCTGCGCCTGAGCGGCGACGACTGCGTTGCCGTCGCCGACCGGGTATTTACCGCAAACAATCATCACCCCCTTACCGAAGCGGCTGACCGGAAGCTGATTCTGGGGTCTCTCCGGGACAAGCAGGGTCGGGTCATCGACCAGTGCATGGCCGTTGTCGCGAGAGCCCCTCACAGTTATACCGGCGAGGATACCGTGGAATTTCACTGCCACGGCTCCCCTGCCGTTCTGGCCGCCGGGCTGGAAGGGCTGTATCTGGCGGGGGCCAAGCCCGCCCGCCGAGGGGAATTCACCAAACGAGCCTTTCTGAACGGGAAGCTGGCGCTGACCCAGGCGGAGGCGGTCATTGATCTCATCGAGGCGGACTGCGCCGATGCCGCCGCCAACGCCGCCGGTCAGGTGGGAGGCGCGCTGCAAAAGCGGCTTGCTCCCGTGTATGACGATCTGGTGAATCTGTGCAGCCATTTTCACGCGGTGCTGGACTATCCCGACGAGGACATTGAGGATTTCGGCCTGAACAACTACTACGGTCTTCTGAAAAAGGATGCCAAGCAGCTGTACACGCTGCTGCAAACCTACTCCCAGGGGCGGATTCTCCGTCAGGGTGTGGCCGCGGCCATCGTTGGAAAGCCCAATGTGGGAAAATCCAGCCTTCTCAACGCCCTGGCAGGCTACGACCGGGTAATTGTCACCGACATTCCCGGCACTACCCGGGACACGGTGGAGGAAACGGTGATGCTGGGTTCCACCCGTCTCCGGCTGATGGACACCGCCGGCATCCGGGACACCCGGGACACCGTGGAGGCCATGGGCGTAGAGCGTTCCCGGCAGGCAATCGAAAACGCCGATCTGGTGATTTTCGTCTGTGACGGCTCCCGGCCCTTGGATGCGGAAGACGAAGCCATCATCGAGCTATGCGAGGATCGGGAGAAGGCCATCGCCCTCATCAACAAAACCGATCTGGGACGCGCGGTGAAGCCCGGCGATCTTCCCTTTCTGATGGTAGTTCCCTTCTGCGCCAAAACCGGAGAGGGGCTGGAGCAATTGGCTCAGGCGGTGGACGGGCTGTTTGAAAATCAGCTGCCCTGCGACGGTTCCATTCTGACCAACGCCCGGCAATTTGATGCCTGCCGCCGAGCCTATGAGGCTATGCTTCAGGCGCTGCAAAGCTTGGGGCTGGGGCTGACCCCGGACGCGGTGCTGACCGACGTAGAGGAAGCCATGGAGGCCATGGGCGAAGTCACCGGCGCTACCGTCCGGGAGGATATCACCGCCCGGATTTTCGAGCGGTTCTGCGTGGGAAAATAAGGAGAGAATATGATTTATTTAGACAATTCCGCCACCACCAAGCCCTGCCCTGAGGCTGTGGAGGCGATGACCAAGGCTCTCACGGAAGACTGGGGCAACCCCTCGGCTCTCTACGGCTTCGGCATTGACGCCGCCCGGCAGCTGCGCCAGGCTCGGCACACCGCAGCCGCCGCCCTGGGAGCAGAGCCCGACCGGATCTTCTTCACCTCCGGGGGCACCGAGGCAGACAACTGGGCCATTTTCGGCACCGCCAAACGGCTGGGCAAGCGGGGAAATCACATTATCACCACCGCCATCGAGCACCACGCCATCTTAAACTCCATGAAGGAGCTGGAGGGGCAGGGGTTTGAAGTTACCTATTTGCAGCCCGATTCCCAGGGGCGGGTCTCCGTGGACGACCTGAAGGCCGCTCTGCGCAAAGATACCATCCTGGTGTCCATTATGATGGTCAACAACGAGGTAGGCTCCGTCATGCCCATCTCTCAGATGGCAAAGCTCACCCACCGGCTCTGCCCGGATGCCATTTTCCACACCGATGCCGTCCAAGGCTTTTTGAAGGTACCCTTCCAGGCAAAAACCCTGGGGGCAGACCTGATTTCCGTTTCCTCTCACAAAATTCACGGTCCCAAGGGAGCCGGTGCTCTGTACATCAGCCCCCGGCTTCGCTCCTTCCCTGCCCTGCTCTTGGGCGGCGGCCAGGAGGGAGGCTACCGCAGCGGCACTGAGGGCACCCCGGCGATTTTCGGCTTTGCCGCCGCCTGCGCCGCCGTCAGCGCCACCTTCCGGGAGGACTCCCAGCGGGAACACGCTCTGATCGGGGAATTCGCGGAGAAGTTTGCAGCCCTGGAGGGTGTCACCGTCAACGGCTGCCACGAAGCTCCCCATGTGCTGTCTCTGGCTGTCCCCGGGGTTCCGGTGCAGAACACCATCAACATTTTGCAGGATCACGGCATCTGTGTCAGCGCGGGCAGCGCCTGCGCCAAGGGGCACCGGAGCCATGTGCTCTCCGCCATGAACCTGCCGCCGGAAACCATCGACTCGGCCTTCCGGGTCTCCCTCTGCCGGGACACCACCCGGGAGGAACTGGAAACCCTTTGCCAGGTGCTCCGGGAGGAAGTCCTTCCCCGGGTGCGGTGATGTGAAATTTTGTACAAAGAAAGTTTCAAACAAATTACGCCGATTGTGAAAATCGGCGTAATTTGTTTATTTTTGCAATTTTGAAAGAAAAATGATGCAAAAACACTTGTATTTTTCGCCGAAGTCTGTTACAATGCGGGAGGTCAAAATTCTTTCTATGGAGGACATTTGTATATGAGTTATGTTGACGAAACACTGGCTCGGGTCAGGCAGCAGAACCCGGATCAGCCCGAATTCAATCAGGCAGTTTACGAGGTGCTGGAATCCCTGCGCCCCGTCATCGAGAAGAACGAAGAGGCCTACCGCCGGGACGCTCTGCTGGAGCGTCTGACCACTCCTGAGCGGGCCGTGATGTTCCGGGTACCCTGGGTGGACGACAAGGGTCAGGTGCAGGTGAACAACGGCTACCGGGTTCAGTTCAATTCCGCCATCGGCCCCTACAAGGGCGGCCTCCGGTTCCACCCCTCCGTGAACCTGAGCGTCATCAAGTTCCTGGGCTTTGAGCAGACCTTCAAGAACAGCCTCACCGGCCTGCCCATCGGCGGCGGCAAGGGCGGCTCCGACTTCGACCCCAAGGGCAAGTCCGACCGGGAGGTCATGGCCTTCTGCCAGAGCTTCATGACCGAGCTGTGCAAGTACATCGGCAAGGACACCGACGTGCCCGCCGGTGACATCGGCGTGGGCGGCCGGGAGATCGGCTACCTGTTCGGTCAGTACAAGCGCATCCGTGACCTGTACGAGGGCGTGCTCACCGGCAAGGGTCTGTCCTTTGGCGGCAGCCTGGCTCGGACTCAGGCCACCGGCTACGGTCTGCTGTACCTGACCGAGGAAATGCTCCGCTGCAACGGCAAGGATCTGAAGGGCAAGACCGTGGTGGTCTCCGGCGCCGGCAACGTGGCAACCTACGCCATCGAAAAGGCCTGGCAGCTGGGCGCAAAGCCCGTGACCTGCTCCGATTCCACCGGCTGGATTTACGATCCCGACGGCATTGACGTGGCTACCCTCATCGAGGTCAAGCAGGTCAAACGGGCACGGCTGACGGAGTACGCCAAGGCCCGTCCGAACGCCGTCTACCACGAGGGCAAGGGCGTGTGGAGCGTCAAGTGTGACGTGGCTCTGCCCTGCGCCACCCAGAATGAGCTGCTGCTGGACGATGCCAAGGCATTGGTCGCAAACGGCTGCTTCGCCGTGTGCGAGGGTGCCAATATGCCCACCTCTCTGGATGCCACCGAGTACCTTCAGAACAGCGGTGTGCTCTTCGTTCCCGGCAAGGCCTCCAACGCCGGCGGCGTAGCCACCTCCGCTCTGGAAATGACCCAGAACTCCGAGCGTCTGAGCTGGACCTTCGAGGAAGTGGACGCCAAGCTGAAGGACATCATGGTGAACATCTTCCACAATCTGGACAATGCCGCCAAGGAGTACGGCATGGAGGGCAACTATGTTGCCGGTGCCAACATCGCCGGCTTCCTGAAGGTTGCCGACGCCATGCAGGCTCAGGGCATTGTGTAAGTAAGCTCTGAATATACCAAAATCCCCGGATTTCCGAAGAAATCCGGGGATTTTTCTTGCATTTTGAAAAATCCTGTGTTATGCTGTCCGAGGTGCTTCCAGTACCCCGGTAGGCGGTTCCCCTCGATCTTTTTTCGGGGGTGATATTCTTCTTTTACCCCCAATCTTATCGAGAGGGGGCGGTGCGTGTGGTTACATGGCAGGATTTGTTTGAGTTCGGTCTGTTCCTTATTGCGCTTATCTCCCTGGTTCTCCAGGAGCACGATAATAAGAAGAAGTAGCTGCCTAAGCTCCCCAGCCCGCAGCTACTTCTTTTAGCTATGTTGGGGAACCGTCCTACTGGAGGCACCCTTCCTTTGTCTATATGATACCCCATTTTCAGCATGTTGTCAATGGTTTTGCCTTCGAAAAGTCCCCGGATTTCTTCGGAAATCCGGGGACTTTTGTCAGATCGTATTCAGAAAGTCCCGGACTTCCTTCCGGCTTTTCAGCACAAGGCGCTTGGCGTGCTGTGCCTTGGCAAGATACAGCTCGTCCCGGGTGTGATTTTTCCGGCGGTAGTGCCAGACCTCCTTCACCCGATGCCAGGGGACAGGTCTTCTTTGCAGGAGACCCTGCAGGCAGGCAAACCGGCCAAAGTCCAGATAAATCAGGGTATCGCACCGGGAAAGCCGGGCGTCCATGGTGCGGCCGTAATTGCCGTCCATAATCCAGCTCTCCAAGCTCAGCGCCCGCTCCAGGCGGCTGTCAAACTCCGCCTTTGTGGCGTTGCCGCTCCACAGACCGTCCAGAGAAATCACCGGCAGTTCCAGCTTTTCTCCCAAGGCCCTGGCAAGGGTGGTTTTCCCGCTGCCGGAGCAGCCGATAATCAAAATTCGTTCCATGCTTTTCCTAAGGCTTTCATAATAACCGGGGGGATTGCCACACCAGTGACGTCGGTCACTGGTTCGCAATGACATTTTCTATCGGTACCGCTCCGAATCAGTATGCAATGCCCCAGTAGATCATCTTGTCCGCGGGCTTGCCGCAGCAGGCGCAGACGGTGTCCAGCTTCTCCTGGGCGAAGGGGATGCAGCGAGAGGACATGCCCGCCACTTCCTTCATCTTCATCTCGCACTCCAGGCTGCCGCACCACATGGTCTTGACGAAGCCGCCGTTCTTCTCCTGAAGTTCCTTGGCTTCCTCCAGAGAGTGGGCCTCATAGATGTGCTCGTCCAGGTTCTTCTTGGCCCGCTCATACATGCCGTCGTGCACCAGCTGCAGCTGCTGAGCCACCGCGGTCTCCAGCTCTTCCAGCTTGACCACGGTCTTCTCGCCGTCGTTCCGGCGCACCAGCACGCACTGACCGTTTTCCAGATCCCGGGGGCCGCACTCTACCCGCAGAGGCACGCCCTTCATCTCGTACTCGGCGCACTTCCAGCCCATGGAGTTGTCGGAGTCGTCCATCTTCACCCGGTAGCCGGCAGCCGCCAGCCGATCCCGGATGGCGGAAGCGCCTTCCAGAACGCCAGCCTTATGCTGGGCGATGGGCAGCACCACCACCTGAACGGGAGCCACCTTGGGAGGCAGCACCAGGCCGTTGTTGTCGCCGTGGGTCATGATAATGCCGCCGATAAGCCGGGTGGACACGCCCCAGGAAGTCTCAAAGGGGTTGGTCTTCTGATTGTTCTTGTCGGTGAACTCAATGCCGAAGGCTCTGGCAAATCCGTCGCCGAAATAGTGGGAGGTACCGGCCTGCAGCGCCTTCCGGTCGTGCATCATGCACTCGATGGTGTAGGTGGACTCCGCGCCGTTGAACTTTTCTTTCTCGGTCTTCTGGCCCCGGGTGACCGGCATGGCCAGCACATCCTCGCAGAAGTCGGCGTAGATGTTCAGAATGGTTCTGGTAAAATCCTCGGCCTCCTGGGCAGTGGCGTGGATGGTATGTCCCTCCTGCCACAGAAATTCCCGGTGGCGCAGGAAGGGACGGGAGGTCTTCTCCCAGCGCAGGACACTGCACCACTGATTGTACTTCATGGGAAGATCCCGATGGGACTGAAGCACATGGGAGAAGTGATCGCAGAACAAAGTCTCGGAGGTGGGACGGATGGCGTACCGCTCCTCCAGCTTCTCGCCGCCGCCCATGGTCACCCAGGCGCACTCCGGGGCAAAGCCCTCCACATGATCCTTTTCCTTCTGCAGCAGGCTTTCGGGAATCAGCATGGGCATATAGACATTCTCCACGCCCACCTTCTTAAACTCCCCGTCCAGAATATGCTGGATGTTCTCCCAGATGGCATAGCCATAGGGACGGTATACGAAAATACCCTTGATGGAAGAATAATCGATAAGCTGTGCCTTCTTGCACACATCGGTGAACCACTGGGTGAAGTCCACTTCCATATCTGTGATCTGTTCGACCTTTTTCTCTTTTGCCATTTTATTTTCATCCTCTCAGGTTTTCTATAAAGAATCCACTTTATTATAGCATATCTGTCAAGTCTTTTCCTGTTGTTTTTTCGGGGATTTGCTGATATAATAAAGGAAAATCCAAGCCTTCCCCTGGGAGGGGAAGGTGCAGCGTGTCAAAAAAGCCCCCAATATACGTTGTCATTCCGAACCAGTCCGCAGACTGGTGTGGGAATCCCCCGGATAGAAGTAAAAGCCACTGGTTTAGGATCTAAAATGTTTGAAAATTCGGGGGATTGCCACGGCAGTGTGCGCACTGCCTCGCAATGACATGGTTTTTCGACAGTCTGAGCCTTCCCCTCTCAGGAGAAGGCTTAAAAATAAATTGGAGGTTCCCATTATGAAATCCATCCGGGAAATCTACAAAATCGGCAAAGGCCCCTCTTCCTCCCACACCATGGGGCCTCAGAAGGCCGCCCTTCTGTTCCGGGAGCGGTATCCGGACGTCCAACGCTACCAGGTCACCCTCTACGGCTCCCTGTGCAAAACCGGCGTTGGCCACGGCACCGACCGGGTGCTGCTGGACACTCTGGGAGAGAACCGGACGAAGGTGCTCTTTTCCCAGGAAAGCTGGGAAGGGATGCACCCGAATACCATGGATTTTGCCGCCTTTTCCGGCGAAAAAATCCTGGGACAGCTCAGAATGGAATCTGTCGGCGGGGGAGATATCCGGATTCCCGGAGAAACCGAGCCGCCGGAAAGCGAGGAGATCTACATTGAGCACTCCTTCGCGGAAATCGCGGATTTCTGCAAATGGCGGTACATTGACACCCTGTCCGCCTATGTGGAGCTGAACGAGGGGCCGGAAATCTGGGACTTCCTTGCCGCCGTCTGGCAGACCATGAAGCAGTCCATTGACGAGGGGCTTAGTCGGGACGGGGTGCTCCCCGGCGGTCTGGGCGTCCAGCGGAAGGCCAAATATCTCTACACCCAGGTTCCCGACGACCGGATTCCGGCCCTGCGGGAATTTCAGCAGATCGCCGCCTTCGCCTATGCCGTAGCCGAGCAGAACGCGGACAACGGCACCGTGGTCACCGCCCCCACCTGCGGTGCCTGCGGGGTGGTTCCGGCGGTGCTGCGCTATGCCCAGGAAAACCGGGGCTTCTCCGATGAGCAGATCTGCCGGGCACTGGCTACCGCCGGCATCATCGGCAACCTGACCAAAACCAACGCCTCCATTTCCGGAGCGGAATGCGGCTGCCAGGCGGAAATCGGCACCGCCTGCTCCATGGCCGCCGCCGCTCTGGCGGAGCTTTTCGGACAAAATCTGGATCAGGTGGAATACGCGGCGGAGGTTGCCATGGAGCACCACCTTGGGCTCACCTGCGACCCCATCTGCGGTCTGGTGCAGATTCCCTGCATCGAGCGCAACGCCGTGGCCGCGGTGCGGGCTATGAACGCCTGCAACCTGAGCTATTTTCTCACCGGCTCCCGGAATATCAGCTATGACATGGTCTGCCGGGCTATGAAGGAAACGGGCATCCATCTGGATCACCGGTTCCGGGAAACCAGCGAGGGAGGCCTTGCCAAAATCTACCAGCGCAGGCAGACCCGCCGGGACTGATTTTTCCCTGTTTTTTAGGGCAGGCTCTTGTATTTTCCTGTCAGTGGAGTATAATTTCCTTATCACGAGCTGTTACTAATAATACTATTTCTTATAAAATGATTTCATCATTTTACTTAAGCCGTTTCACGGCAGACCGCCTGGGCGGCGGTAAGAAATGTATTGACTTCGTTTTTTAGCGGCCGTGGCCGCTAGCCGCAATCCTGCGGCTTAATAAAACGCTTTTAAGCGTTTTATTAAAAACTCGTATCACATAAAGAAGGTTTGCGCCACATGAACCGTATTTTTCTGGATTTCTACGTTGGCATTTCCATTGTGATTGCCGCCATTGACAGCATTCTTGCCATCAAATCCTCCCAAAAGCACACCGCCACCGGCATGTACCTGGCCTTTGCCTGCGCCTGCGCCGCCCTGGTGGACATCAGCTATCTGATCAGCATTCTGACAGGCAGCCACCTGTGCATGTCCGTCATGTCCAGCGTCTATTTTGTCACCATCGACTTTATGCTGCTGGGACTGCTGGCCTTTACGCTGCATTTCATCAAAGGGCGCTTTTCCAAAACCACTCGCCGACTGATGATTCTGGGCAATGCCTACGCCCTGTTTGAGCTGGTGGTGTTTGCCCTGAACCCCTTCCTGGGCATTGCCGTCGACTATGTGCCCAGGAACACGGAGATTGCCCGGTACGCCTATCAGATGAAGCCCCTGTACATCTGCCATTTGGTCTTTTCCTATGTGCTGGTGGGCACGGTGATTTTTCTGCTGGTTTGGAAACTGTGCCGGGTTCCCCGGGAATACCGGAAGCAGTACCTGTTCGTCATAGTAGGAATTCTCGCCATCGTGGCAGTGAACGCGATATTCCTGTTCTGTCACACGGACGCGATCTGGGATCAGCTGGACTATTCCATCTGCGGCTACAGCCTGACCTCCTACCTGCTGTACTGGAGCTGCTTCAACTACTCCAGCCACGGTATGCTCAACACCCTGAAAACCAGCATTTTCGAGAGCATCGGCCAGGGCATTGTCCTGTTTGACTACGACGATCACCTGCTTCTCCACAACCGGCGAGCCGACGAACTGCTGGGAGAATCTCTTCCCGGTCAATGCCAGACCCTTCAGACCTTCCTGGAACATTGCGATCTTCCGGAAGCCGCCGTCTCCCAGGAGGATTCCATTTCCCTGCAATGCTATGTCAAACGGGAGGATGAGCCCCAGCATCCCCTGCGCTGCGACATCCGCCGTCTGAAAAACGACCGGGGTCAGCAGCTGGGCCAGCTGTTCGTCTTCTCCGACGCGGAGCTGGAAACGGATTTGCTTACCGGCTTTCAGAATTGGGAGAGCTTCCAGCTGCTGGCTCAGAGCGGCCAGAATGCCTTTCCGGTGCCAATGGCGGTGGCCGTGTGCGATATCAACAGTCTTTCCGTCATCAACAGCACCCTGGGCACCCAGACCGGCAACCGGCAAATCCGGACTCTGGCAGGGATCATGCGCAAAAATTTCCCCAAGCAGACCTATTTCGTCCGAGGGGTGGAGGCCAATCTGATTGCCCTGTGCGCCCACAGCACCGAGGAGGCCATGCAAAGCGCCATGGGCGAGGTCAGCCGCCAGTTCAGCGGCAGCCTTCAGTACGCCGTGAGCGCCACCGCGGAAACCGCTCCCGATGTGCTGGAGGCCGTTTCCGTTGCCCTCAAGGCGATGCGCGCCAAGAAGCTGCTGGATCAGAAGTCCATCCGCTCGGAAATGCTCACCTCCCTGATTCAGGCTTTGCAGGAATGCGACAGCGACACCGAGCACCATGTTCGCAGAACCCAGGCCCTCGGGTCAGAACTTGGCAAGCGGATTCACCTGTCCGATCATCAGCAGAGCCAGCTGTCCCTGCTGTGCCTGCTCCATGACATCGGTAAAATCGGCGTTCCTCTGGAAATTCTCAATAAGCCCGGCAAGCTGACCGCCGACGAGTGGGCCATTCTGAAAAACCACGCGGTCAAGGGCTACGAAATTGCCAACAGCAACAATGAGCTCCGGGGCATTGCCGATGAAATCCGCCATCATCACGAGCGCTGGGACGGCACCGGTTATCCCGACGGCCTGAGCCGTGAGAGCATTCCCCTGCTCAGCCGGATCATTGCCGTGGTGGATGCCTATGACGCCATGACCAACAATCGCGCCTACCGCCGAGCCATGCACCCGGAGGCCGCCATTGCCGAGCTGCGCCGGTGCGCCGGCAGTCAGTTTGACCCCTTCATTGTCTCGGAGTTCATTCAGATGTTCCGGGAGCATCCCGAAATGCAGGTTTCTCACGCGGACAGCGACTCCCCTGCCCCCAGACGCTTCACCCTGGATGGAGAGCCCGCCGTCCCGGAAAAACCGGAAGCCCTCAGCCACATCCATTCCGTCCCCTATTCCCGCTACACCCTGGACGGTGATCTGCGGATTGTGGAAACCGATGAAAACTTCGAGAAAATGACAGGCTACTCCCGCTCGGATGTGCAAAGCCGGAAAATGCGGCAGACCGACCTGATTCCCGAGGAGGAACGCACGGAGTATCTGTGCTGGCTCAACGCGGGCATTGCCAAAAATTCTCAGCAGTACCTGGAGCACCGGATCCGCCGGAAGGACGGCGGGGATATTTACGTTTTCTGCTTCGGTCGGGTCTATTTCGACTCCGCCGTCCGGACAGAGCGCACGGATGTGGTCATCGTGGACATTTCCAATACCTACTCCATGAAATCCCTGATGGACGCGGAGGCCGACAAGGCTCAGATCCGGCTGAAATACTGGGAGAATACCTACCGCCGGGATCCTCTGACAGGCCTTCTGAACCACGCCGCCTTCCGCAGCGATGTGGAGCTTCAGCTGCTGGAGGGCAAGTCCAAGGTGATGATGCTCATGCTGGACGTGGACAAGTTCAAGCAGTACAACGACACCCAGGGACACCAGAGCGGCGACCAGTTCCTGATTCTGGTTGCCCAGGCGCTGGGCGGCATCCTCCGGAAGGAGGACTCGGCCTGCCGGATGGGCGGCGACGAATTTGCCGCGGCGCTCTTCTTCAAGCCCGGCACGCCGGACTCCGTGCTCGTCAATCGGGCTCAGCAGATTTACGATTCCGTCAGCCTGACCCTGAAAGGAGCCGACGGCCGAACCGGCGTGTCCATGGGCGCCGCCATCGCGCGGCCTGACACCGGCTTCTCCCAGCTCTACGAGCAGTCGGATCAGGCGCTCTACCGAGCCAAAGAGGGCGGCCGCAGCCGACTGTCCTTCTGATGCCGCCTTTCGCACCCCAAGTTTTTGAAACTCCCTGGGCAAGACCGCCCAGGGTGTTTTTCCTGTTGCAATAGCCGCCCCTTTGCGCTATAATACAAAATATATGCGGTTTCCCTGCTTCTTTCAGGAACCGGCTGTGAAATAAAGGAGATTTTGAAAAGATGAAATTAGGTATCGAGGGCGATTCACCTGATTCTATATCTCAATATTACTCCATAAATACCGATAATTCTTGATTTCAGCATATTTTCTGCACAAATGTCCACTATATAACTTCATGCAATTCCATACTACTCCACGCCGAAATGGTGTAAAAATGGTGTATGGAAAATCGGATTGCAGACGCGAAAATGACACACTACTACTGTCCCCCAAAACCAAGTGAAAGCTCTGATGAAACGCACAACCATCGGCATGACCGCCCAATGGATATGCCGATGGTTGTTTCATTTTTTGTTGCATTTCGGGGCGAATATCGAGAAAAATATCACCAGTACGCCGTTTGTTTTCCATCCTAATATAAGTTACTCCACGCCTTAATAACAGCATTGGGTATGTAGTTTAAGGACGTAATCGACAATTACGAGCTTCAAGCTTATTTAAACTAAGTTTATCTGAAATTTCTTGTCGATTTTTAAGTTTTGTCAGTTATAACTTATGAATTTACAATTTCACCATTGAGATTCATCTGTAAGTGCGCTATACTATAGACAGCCACGGAAAGGGGGCTTAGAGTTATGATCAAACGCGAATTGTATATGAGCCGTATCCGTCCTTTTATCGGGACAGAGCTGATCAAAGTCATGACTGGTATTCGCCGCTGCGGAAAGTCGGTCATGTTGGAGCTGATCAAGCAGGAACTTACGGAGTCCGGTGTCAGCCCGACGCAGTTTATCTCCATCAACTTTGAAGATATGAGCTATTCCCATCTGCAAACTGCACAGGCGCTGCACGACGAAATCACTACTAGAGCCGCAGGAATAGAGGGCAAGGTCTATCTGTTCTTTGATGAAATACAGGAGGTCAAGGACTGGGAGAAGTGCATCAACTCTCTCCGCGTTTCACTTGACTGTGATATCTACATCACCGGCTCGAATGCAAAGCTGCTGTCCGGTGAGCTTGCGACCCATTTGGGCGGTCGGTATGTGGAGTTTGTGATCTATCCGTTCTCATTCGGGGAGTTCATGGAGCTGTACCGTTCGATTGCTCCCGACGCGTCCATCCAGCAGTGTTTCCAAAAGTACCTGCTTGCCGGAGGTATGCCTTACCTCGCAAACCTCCGCTATGCGGATGCGCCGTCCAAGCAATATCTTCACGATTTGTTCAACTCTGTCCAACTCAAGGACATCGTGAAGCGGAATAAAATCCGGGATGTTGACTTGCTGGAACGGATCATTGCCTATGTGATCGCCAA
>CAKTOH010000031.1 GCA_934589705.1 uncultured Oscillospiraceae bacterium
ACCGGCTGCGGCATCCCGGAGGTGTATCAGCGCAGTATCTTCCAGCCCTTCTTCCGGGTGGACAAGTCTCGCAGCCGCGAGTACGGCGGCGCGGGACTGGGGCTTTCTCTGGTGTGGGAGATCGCCGATCTCCACGGCGGCTCCGTTTGGGTGGAAAAAAGCTCGGACAAGGGCACGACCATCGCGGTGGAGCTGCCAACGCAACAATCAACGAAGCCCTAAAACCCTTTTATTCGTTTTGCTTAGCAAGTATTTCTCAAGTTCTTCTAGGTATTTTGATTATTCATATTATGACCATCCAGGAGATTTTAGCTCATGCGCAGCTCACGACGACGCTGATGTATACACACAAGCTCAGTGACCGAAAAGCATCGGCATTGGCGCGGATAGATGCCCAGTTTCTTGGTGTGGACAAGGAGAAAAACGAAAAGTGATAGAAAATCTGATGGAATTTCTCCGCAACCGTGGCGGATTGACAATTGCCGCTGGCAAAAGAAAACGCCCAAAATCCTTAGAAAACCAAGGATTTTGGGCGATGGTGCCGATGACCGGACTCGAGTACACTATGGAGCGCCCGGCGGAAACGCCGGGTGGCAACAGTCCACCGGACTGTTGCATTTACATGGGTTCGAGTCCGTCCCCCTGGATACAAAAAAAGAGAACCCCCGGTCGGGGTTCTCTTTTTTGGTGCCGGTGACCGGACTCGAACCGGTACGCTGTCGCCAGCGGTGGATTTTGAGTCCACTACGTCTACCATTCCATCACACCGGCAGGTGTTCATTTAGTATAATATAATTCCGGCGAAAATGCAAGGAAAATTTTCGGCAGCGGAAAGCGCAGCCGTCCCGCTCCGGAACAGATTCACTTTCCGCCCCTCTGTCCGCCATACTTCCGCCTTATCTTTTCATTGCGCTGATTCTGTTTTCTTCGATTGGTTGTCACGAGCAGGCGCAGCAGAAGAAAGCCGCCGATGCCAGTCGCCGCAAACCACAAGCCGAAAACCAGCATTGGCCTCCAGCTATCCGGCTGACGGCGGTAGGCCACAACCGTTTCCCCGTCTACGCGCACTTCCTCCGCCAAAAGCCGACTGGAAGGCCTGTTGACGCACCACTTGATCGTCGCTTTTTGCCCCTGCGTCAGCTGTGCAGATATCTTCTCCCGGTCGTAGTCCCCGGACAGATGAAACCGCTCGCCGTCCGTCGTCACAATGTAATCGTAGGACACTCCTTTGGCACCGGAAAAGTGCCGAATAGCCTGGACGGTCACTTCTCTTTCTTCCAGTGCGTCATAATCGGGCTCCGGAAAAAGATAGGGCCACAGCCCGATGAGAATTCCCAGCACAATCAGCGCGCAGGACGCGCAGATCAGCCAAGTATTTTCTTTCAGAATATCTCTGTCTGTTTTTCTGCGCACATGGTCGCCTCCCCTGCCCGATTATGTCCAGTATAACACGGTGGCCTAAAAAAGCAATGCCATTGCAAACCGACGGACTTCTCCGGTGCGGCAATCCGCCCCCATTCTCATTTTCGTGGGGAACGGATTGCCACACCAGTCTGAGCCTCCTCGCAATGACATATTTCTAACGAGGCTGGTTCGCTAAATTACCCTCTCTGCTCGCAGTAGACGCAGCGGTGGATATCCGCGGCCTTGTCCGTGCAGCGGAAGAGCTGAGGCAGCTCCTGCTCGGTCTGGGAAATGCACTTGGGATTCCGGCATACCCGGTCGTATTCCAGAGCGGAGGTATCGATGGTCTCCTTCTCCGGATTCTCCCTGGCCTCCTCCAGAAGCTTGAGAATCAGCGCCATGCGCATATACTTACCGTTGAGCGCCTGGCGGAAATAGGCGGCTCTGGGATCCTCGTCCACCTTTACGCTGATCTCGTTCACCCGGGGCAGGGGGTGCAGGACGCACATTTTTTCCTTGGCAAGCTTCATCTTCTCCACGTCCAGGATATAGCTGTCCTTCAGCCGCTCGTACTCCCAGGGATCCTCGAACCGTTCCCGCTGGATTCGGGTCATGTAGAGCACGTCAAGGCTCGGCATGGCCTCTTCCAGGGAGGTGGTGACGGTGTAGGGAATCTTCTTGTTTTCGAACACATTGTAGCGGATATGCCCGGGAATTTTCAGCTCCTCCGGGGAAATCAGCACAAATTTGTTGCCCTCGTACCGGCTCATGGCCTCAATGAGAGAGTGCACCGTCCGGCCGTATTTCAGGTCGCCGCAAACGCCGATGGTCAGATTGTCCAGTCGACCCATTTCCCGGGAGATGGTCAGAAGATCCGCCAGGGTCTGGGTGGGATGGTTGTGGCCGCCGTCACCGGCGTTGATGACGGGCACGGTAGCCGCCCGGGAGGCAACGTAGGGCGCACCCTCCTTGGGGTGACGCATGGCAATGATGTCGGCGTAGCAGCTGACCATCCGGGCGGTGTCGGAGACGCTCTCGCCCTTGGAAGCGGAAGAGGATGACGCCTCACTGAATCCCAGCACCGTGCCGCCCAGCTCCAGCATAGCCGCCTCAAAGCTCAGGCGGGTACGGGTAGAGGGCTCAAAAAACAGGGTAGCCAGCTTCTTGTGGGCGCACTTGTCCCAGTAGGCCTCCGGGTGGGCGATGATGTCCTTGGCGGTGGCGATGAGCCCGTCCAGCTCCGCCACGTTCAGTTCCAGAATGCTGTTGAGACTTCTCATGCTTTCGCTCCGTTCACGGCAAGATAGTTCTGGATCCGCTCCACGTTCTCGGCGTTCTTGGGATCCTCCTTCAGGTACTCGATGATGTCATACACATCCACCACGGAGTACACCGGGAAGCCGAATTCCTCCTCGACCTCCTGCATGGCAAGCTTTTCGCCCTTGCCCCGCTCCTTCCGGTCTACCATGATGAAGGTGGCCGCCACCTTCACGCCTTCCAGCTGGCTGAGGATCGCCATGCTCTCCCGGATGGCGGTACCGGCGGTGATCACGTCCTCCACGATGACCACCTGCTCCCCGGCCTGGGGCACATAGCCCACGAACACGCCGCCCTCGCCGTGATCCTTGGCTTCCTTCCGGTTGAAGAAGAAGGGCACGTTCAGTCCGTCCTTGCTCAGCGCCACAGCGGCGGACACAGCGATGGAAATGCCCTTATAGGCAGGGCCGTAGAGGACGGCCTTCTGATCGCCCAGCTTTTCCTTGTAGGCTCTGGCGTAGAACTCGCCCAGAGTGGCAATTTCCTCACCGGTCTTGATCATACCGGCATTGATGAAATAGGGAATTTTCCGGCCGGATTTGGCGGTGAAATCGCCGAAGCGCAGAACCCCGGCCTTTTCCAGAAACTGAATGAACTCTCTTTTGTAGCTTTCCATGAGACACCCTCCTGTTATTCTAAAAAACACGTTTGCCCTCATCCGTCACGGCTACGCCGTGCCACCTTCCCCCAAGGGAAGGCAGGGGTTAATCTACGAACTCGGCCAGACACCGCTCGTAGGCGGCCACCGGGTCGGCGGCGGCGGTGATGGGACGGCCCACCACGATATAGTCGGAGCCGATGGCCTTGGCGGCGGCGGGGGTCATGACCCGCTTCTGATCGCCGATATCCCCGTCGGCGAAGCGAACGCCGGGGGTGACAGTGAGGAAATTACGTCCGCACCGGTCGTGAACCTTCTGGGCTTCCAGGGGGGAGCAGACCACCCCGTCCAGGCCGGCGTTCTTGGCGGTCTCGGCGTAGTGCATGACCACCTGGTCGATGGGCTCGTGAATGAGCAAGTCCCGTTCCATGGCCTCCTGATCGGTGGAGGTCAGCTGGGTCACGGCGATGAGCAGAGGCCGGGTGCCATCGGGCCGGGTCAGACCCTCCAGGGCGGCACGCATCATGGCGGTGGTACCCGCGGCGTGAAGATTCGTAATGTCCACATCCAGCTTACTCAGCACCGCCATGGACTTCTTCACGGTGTTGGGGATGTCGTGGAGCTTCAAATCCAGGAAAATCTTATGGCCTCTGGCCTTCAGCTCCCGGACAATGCTGGGGCCCTCGGCATAGTACAGCTCCATGCCGATCTTCACGAAGGGCTTGCGCCCGGTGAACTTGTCCAGGAAGGCAAAGGTTGCCTCCGCGCTGGAAAAATCGCAGGCTACGATTACGTCCTTACCCATTTACTTTACGCCTCCTATAATCTCACTTAAATTTTCGATTCCGTATTTTGCCATGGTTTCCGGCAGGGCCCGGACAATGTCCCGGCTGGCGAAGGGATTCACCAGATTGGCAGCTCCCACCTCCACGGCGGTGGCTCCTGCCAGCATCATTTCGATCACATCCTCAGCCGACTGCACGCCGCCCATGCCGACCACCGGAATTTTCACCGCGCGCGCCACCTGGTAGACCATCCGCACCGCCACCGGGAAGATGGCAGGGCCGGAGAAGCCGCCCATGGTATTGGCAATCACGGGTCTGCGGGTACGCAGGTTGATGCGCATCCCCAGCATGGTGTTGATCAGGCTGATGCCATCGGCTCCGGCTTCCTCGCAGGCCTTGGCAATGGACACAATGTCCGTCACATTGGGGGAAAGCTTGATGATGACAGGCTTTTTTGTCACCGCCTTCACCGCACGGGTGACCTCGGCGGCCGCTTCCGGGCAGGTGCCGAAGCTCATGCCGCCGCCGTGAACATTGGGGCAGCTGACGTTCACCTCCAGCCAGCCCACCTGAGGCTCCTTGTCCAGCTTTTCGCAGGTGTAGGCGTAGTCGGCAACAGAAAAGCCGGACACGTTGGCCATCACCGGCTTGTGGAAAACTTCCTTCAATTTCGGAAGCTCCCGGGCAATCACTGCCTCCACGCCGGGATTCTGCAAGCCCACGGCGTTGATCATGCCGGCGGTGCACTCGGCGATCCGGGGGGTGGGATTGCCGAACCGGGCATCCTTGGTGGTTCCCTTGAAGGAGAAGGTGCCAAGCTCGTTGATGTCGTAAAGCTCGGCGTACTCGTAGCCATAGCCGAAGGTGCCGGAGGCGGGAATCACGGGATTGGAAAGTTCAATGCCGCACAAATTTACGCTCAGGCTTCCCATAAAATTTCCTCCTTCCGCATGACGGGGCCGTCCTTGCAGATCCGCTTGTAGCCCGTCAGGGTCTTGCAGGAGCAGCCCATACAGGCGCCGAAGCCGCAGCCCATCCGTTCCTCAAAGCTCATCTGGCCGGAGGTATTGGTGGCCCGGTAGACGGCCTTCAGCATGGGCTCCGGGCCGCAGCAGCAGAAATGGGTGTAGCTTTCCGGCAGGGCATCGGTGACGAAGCCCCTTTTGCCGTAGGAGCCGTCCACGGTGGTGACGGTAACTGTGCATCCCAAATCTTTGAATTCCTGCTCGTAGAAAATCTCGCTTTTGGTGTTAAAACCCAGAATTACGGTGACTTTTTTTCCCTGAGCCAGGAGCTTTTTCGCCAGGTTGTACATCGGCGGCACGCCCACGCCGCCGCCCAGCAGCACGGGGGCGTCTCCCGTCAGGCTCAGGTCATAGCCGTTTCCGAGGCCTGTCAGGATGTCCAGGGTCTGCCCTGCCTGCATGGCCGCCATCTGCGCCGTCCCCTTGCCCACCACCTTGTAGACAATGGTAAGGGTTTTTTCATCATAGTCGCAGACGGAGATCGGCCGGCGCAGGAACTTCCCGGACAGCTGAATATTCACAAACTGCCCCGGGGCGGTGATGGCGGAGGTGTCCCCGGAAAGCACCATCCGGTACACGCTGTCCGTCAGGGCGGCGTTGCTTTCAATGGTGAAAATACCTTGTTTCATAATTTCTCCCGTTTCGTTGTAGCGGCTGTTTCAAGATACTCGTAACAACTCCACAATCATGCTCTTCCCTACATCTTGTGGATGTAGGGGCGGCCATTGGCCGCCCGCGGGCGACGAATCGTCGCCCCTACAAATTCTATTGATAGATTTGCTCTATTCTTCAATACTTCCGAAGATTTTTAGGCATCAATCGTAGAGATGGTCAGCGTGGTCTCCTCCAGCACGTCCAGCAGCACCTTGATGGTGTCCAGCGCCGTGAACAGAGTCACATTGTGCTCCGTGGCAATCTGACGAATCTGGATGCCGTCATTTTCGTTGGCGCCGGGGTCCCGGGTGTTGATGACGTAGGCGATGTGACCCTGACGCAGGGCGTTGGGAATCTGGTCGCTGCCGTCGCTGATCTTGGCCAGGGCGTGGGTGCGGATGCCATTGGCTTTCAGGAAAGCGGCGGTGCCGGAGGTGGCCTCAATGTTGAAGCCCAGCTGATAGAACCGGCGAATCAGGGGCAGAGCCTCTTCCTTGTCCTTGTCGGCAATGGTGCACAGGACGGTGCCGTAGTTTTGCAGCTTCATGCCCGCGGCCTGCAGCGCCTTGTAAAGGGCACGGGTCATGGTCTTGTCATAGCCGATGGCCTCGCCGGTGGACTTCATTTCGGGGGACAGGTAGGCGTCCAGACCCCGGATCTTATTGAAGGAGAACACGGGAGCCTTGACGTACCACCGCTTCTTTTCCTCGGGATAGATGTCGAAGAAGCCCTGCTCCTTCAGGCTCTTGCCCAGAATGACCTCGGTGGCGATGTCCGCCAGGGAGTAGCCCGTGGCCTTACTCAGGAAGGGCACCGTCCGGGAGGAACGGGGGTTGACCTCGATGATATACACATTGTCCTGGGCATCCACAATGAACTGGATGTTGAAAAGGCCCACAATGCCGATGCCGAGACCCAGCTTCTTGGCGTACTGGAGGATGATGCCCTTGACCTTATCGGAGATGGAGAAGGGAGGATAGACGGAAATGGAGTCGCCGGAGTGAACGCCGGTGCGCTCCACCAGCTCCATGATACCGGGGACGAACACGTCCCGGCCGTCGCAGATGGCATCCACCTCCACTTCCCGGCCCTGGATGTACTTATCCACCAGCACGGGCTTGTCCTCGTCGATCTCCACGGCGTTTTTCAGGTAGTGGCGCAGCTGCCGCTCGTTGGCGACGATCTGCATGGCCCGACCGCCCAGGACGAAGGAGGGCCGCACCAGCACGGGATAGCCGATCTCCTCGGCGGCGGCAATGCCGTCTTCCAGCTTCGTCACGGCCTTGCCCTTGGCTCTGGGGATGTTCAGCTCGTTCAGCAGCTTCTCAAATTCGTTCCGATCCTCAGCCCGGTCGATGGCGTCGCAGTCGGTGCCGATGATCTTCACCCCCCGGTCATGGAGGGGCTGCGCCAGGTTGATGGCGGTCTGACCGCCCAGGGAGGCGATGACCCCCTCGGGCTTCTCAAATTCGATGATGTTCATCACATCCTCGGGCGTCAGGGGCTCAAAGTACAGCTTATCGGCGGTGGTGTAGTCGGTGGAGACGGTCTCCGGGTTGTTGTTGATGATGATGGCCTCATAGCCGGCCTTGCGGATGGTCATGACGGCGTGGACGGTGGAGTAGTCGAACTCCACGCCCTGGCCGATGCGGATGGGGCCGGCGCCCAGCACCACGATCTTCTTCCGGTCGGTAAGCCGGGAGTCGTTGGCACCGGTGTAGGAGGAATAGAAGTAAGGGATATAGGCTCCGGTGTGGCAGGTATCCACCATCCGGAAGGCAGGGAAAATGCCGTTTGCTTTTCGGACATTGTACACGTCCAGCTCGGTTTTCTTCCACAGCCGGGCAATATACTTATCGCTGAAGCCCATGACCTTGGCCTTGCGCAGGTACTCCGGGTCGCTGACGTGGCGCTTCAGGGTTTCCTCCATGTCCACAATGTTCTTGATGGCGCCCAGGAAATAGGGGTTGATCTGGGTCAGCTCGTAGATTTTCTCCACGCTGACGCCGTGGTAGAACAGCTCGGCGATGGCGAACACATTGTCGGAGCGGAACTTGCTGATATATTCCAGCATTTCCTCCACGGACATGTCGTTGAACTTGGGGTGATAGATGTGGTTCTCGCCGCTTTCCAGGGAGCGGATGCCCTTCAGAAGGGCCTCCTCCAGGTTGGCGCCGATGCCCATGACCTCGCCGGTGGCCTTCATCTGAGTACCCAGCTCGTTGGAGGCGGTGGCGAACTTATCGAAGGGGAACCGGGGGAGCTTGGCAATGACGTAGTCCAGGCTGGGCTCAAAGGCGGCGTTGGTGTTGGCGATCTTGATGTCCTCCAGTGCCATGCCCACGGCGATTTTCGCGGTGACCCGGGCAATGGGGTAGCCGGAGGCCTTGGAGGCCAGGGCGGAGGAACGGGACACTCTGGGGTTGACCTCGATGAGGTAATACTCGGAGGAATTGGGGTTCAGAGCAAACTGAACGTTGCAGCCGCCCTCGATTTTCAGCTCCTTGATGAGCTTGATGGCGGAGTCGTTGAGCATTTTTTCATCTTCCTTGCTCAGCGTCATAATGGGAGCCACCACCATGGAGTCGCCGGTGTGCACGCCCACGGGATCAATGTTCTCCATGCCGCAGATGGTGATGGCATGGTTGTTGGAATCCCGCATGACCTCAAACTCGATCTCCTTATAGCCCTTGACGGACTTTTCCACCAGCACCTGGTGGACAGGAGACAGGGAGAAGGCATTCAGGCCGATCTCTTCCAGCTCCGCCTCGTCGTAGGCAAAGCCGCCGCCGGTGCCGCCCAGGGTGAAGGCAGGCCGCAGAACCACCGGGTAGCCGATCCGGGAAGCCGCCGCCTTGGCCTCCTCAATGGAGTAGGTGATCTCCGAGGGAATGACCGGCTCGCCGATGGACTGGCACAGCTCCTTGAACAGCTCTCTGTCCTCGGCCTGCTCGATGGAAGCGCTGGAAGTGCCCAGCAGCTTCACCCGGCACTCCTTGAGAATGCCCTTCTTTTCCAGCTGCATGGCCAGGTTCAGGCCGGTCTGGCCGCCGATGCCGGGGATGATGGCGTCGGGACGCTCGTAGCGGATGATTTTCGCCACATATTCCAGGGTCAAAGGCTCCATGTACACCTTGTCGGCGATGATGGTGTCGGTCATGATGGTAGCCGGGTTGGAGTTGCACAGCACCACCTCATAGCCCTCTTCCTTCAGAGCCAGGCAGGCCTGAGTACCCGCATAGTCAAACTCCGCCGCCTGTCCGATAACGATGGGGCCGGAACCGATGATCAGAATCTTCTTAATGTCCGTTCTTTTTGCCATTTCTCATTTTCCTCCGTATCTTCAATTCAATGATTGTAAATTCTATCCGGCTCCCTTGTGTAAAGGGAGCTGTCAGCGAAGCTCAGACTGTCGAAAAACCATGTCATTGCGAGGCAGTGCGCACACTGCCGTGGCAATCCCCCGAATTTTCAAACATTTTAGATCATAAACCAGTGGCTTTTACTTCTATCCGGGGGATTCCCACACCAGTCTGCGGACTGGTTCGGAATGACAACGTATATTGGGGGCTTTTTTGACACGCTGAGCGAAGCTGACTGAGGGATTGTCAAAAGGGGTAGCCTTTGGGTCTACCGTGCCCGGTAGACCACTTTTCCGTCGCAGACGGTGGCAAGGCATTTGCCGTTTACCTTCCAGCCTTCGAAAGGGGTTGCCTTTCCCAGGGACAGGAAGCTGTCCGGGTTCACCGTCTCCTCCGCCTCCAGATCCCAGATGGAGTAGTCGCAGCCAAGGCTCAGGCCGAACCGTTTTCTGGGATTGTCCACCAGCAGCTCCAAGAGCTTTTCCAGGGTCAGAATACCCGGCTTTACCAGATAAGTATACAGGATGGGGAAGGCAGTTTCAATGCCCACCACGCCGAAGGCGCTCTTTTCCAGCCCCTTGGCCTTTTCCTCGGCACTGTGGGGGGCATGGTCGGTGGCGATCATATCGATGGTGCCGTCCAGAAGCCCCGCAACAAGCGCCTGCCGGTCTTCCGCGCTTCGCAGGGGCGGGTTCATCTTGAACCGGCCTTCCTCCCGGAGGTCGCTGTCATCCATAACCAGGTAGTGAGGGCCGGTTTCGCAGGTCACGTCCAGGCCTTCGGCCTTGGCCTTGCGAATCAGCTCCACGCTTTCCTTGGTGGAAATGTGGCACACATGGTACTTGACCCCGGTTTCCCGGACAAGCTCCAGGTCACGCTTTATCTGCCCCCACTCGCTTTCCGAGCAGATGCCCCGGTGACCGTGGGCTTTTGCGTACTCGCCGTCGTGGATATAGCCGCCCCGCAAGAGGGTATTGTCCTCACAGTGGGCGACGATGGGCTTGCCCAGGGCTTTTGCTTCCAGCATAGCCCGGCGCATCCGCTCATCCGACTGCACTCCGTGGCCGTCGTCGGAGAATCCGGGGACGAAGGGAGCCATGCCCGCAAGGTCTGCCAGAGCCTCCCCTTTTTCGCCTACCGTAATGGCTCCGTAGGGATAGACGTGGATACAGGCGGTATCCCGGATGATGTCCCGCTGGACATTCAGATTTTCCACGCTGTCCGGTACCGGGTTCAGATTGGGCATGGTGCATACGGCGGTGTAGCCTCCGTGGGCAGAGGCCAGGCTTCCCGTGGCAATTGTCTCCTTATAAGAAAATCCCGGCTCTCTGAAATGCACATGCACGTCACAAAAACCGGGAAAAATAACATATCGGGAGCAATTCAATGCGCAAAGCGCGGAATCGGCGATGGAAGCATCGACACATTCCGCGAACCGGGGCATCAGGGAAGAGGTATAACATTTTGCCTTGTTCATTTCAGTCATAAATGTCTCCTTTTCTCTCTAAAGTCTCTAAGGAAGCTCTGATTCAGTCGGCAAGAGCTGGCGGCGAGAGATTTTGTCACGAATGAAAGTTTGAAAAGCGCAGGAATACTGTATGTATTTCAAGCTTTTCAAACTGCACAGTCGGGGCAAAAGATCCGTCGTCCAGCCGCAGACGATTGATTCAGAGTTTCCTTATTTCCAAAAAAATGCCTTGCCCGGGCGGCAAGACGTTGGTGGCAGAATGCCGCACTCGGCATCCCCCGCAATGCCTCCGGATTCCCGGAGGCAACCGTGTGGGGCTGCCTTACTTTATCCGTGAGATTATAGCATGGACGGTACCAAATTGTCAACCGACAATTTGGTACAAAACCCGCTTCGTTCTTCTGTGTATTTTCTACATGCGGGAATATCCCGTCATACTGAACTCCAATTAAAATCTTTAAAAAAGATTTTAATTGCCTGAAGGGCATGGAGTTCATATGAGACTTGTTTTGTGATTTCTTTCCTTATAAATCACAAAACTGGCAGCGCCGTCAGGCGATGCCTTCCTGATTAAAATTAAGATTTTAATCAGGAAATCGTATCAAATCCCGGATGACCTCGCCTGCCAGCAGCAGCCCCGCCGCGCCGGGGACGAAGGACACGCTTCCGGGAATCTGCCGCTTGCCCAGCGCCGCCGCTTCCTCCTCCCAGCCGGAGGGCTTCCAGGCCTCCTCCCGGGAGTAGACCACCTTCAGGTGCCGGATGCCCCGCTTGCCCAGCTCCCGGCGCATGACCCGAGCCAGCGGACACACGGCGGTTTTGGAAATGTCCGCCACCTGAAAGGCAGAGGCGTCCAGCTTATTTCCCGTGCCCATGCAGGAGATAATGGGGACGCCCGTCTCCTTTGCCCGCTCGATCAGAGCCAGCTTGGCGCTTACCGTGTCGATGGCATCCACAATATAGGAAAGGCCGGAAAAGTCAAAATTCTCCGCCGTTTCCCTGGTGTAGAAAATGGGATAGGCAGTGACCCGGCAGTCCGGATTGATGTCCAGGATCCGGAGCCTGGCGGCCTCGGTTTTCAGCATTCCCACCGTAGCGTGGGTAGCCAGCAGCTGCCGGTTCAGATTGGAAAGGCTTACCGTGTCCTTGTCCACAAGCACCAGACTTCCCACTCCGGCTCTGGCCAGAGCCTCCACCGTGTAGCCGCCTACCCCGCCCAGGCCGAATACCGCCACCCGTGCCTTTTCCAGGGTATTTACGGCATCTGTGCCCAGCAGCATTTCCGTGCGGGTAAATTCCTCTTTCATAGAATCTCCTTTCAAGGAAGCTCTGATTAAATCGGCAAGAGCTGGGAGCGAGAGATTTTTCTCTAGCCGAAGGCTTCAAAAGTGGAGGAATACTGTATGTATTTCCCACTTTTGAAGCTGCACGGATAGGGAAAAAGATCCGCTATCCAGCCGCAGACGATTTATTCAGAGTTTCCTTAACAAAAGCCGGGTCAGTGACCCGGCTTTTCCGTTATTCTTCCGTTCTGCGGATGTCCGCCCCCAGGGCGGTGAGCTTGCCAACGATGTTCTCGTAGCCCCGCTCGATGAAGTGAATGTGCTCCACATAGGTGGTGCCCTCGGCGGCCAATCCCGCGATCACCAGAGCCGCGCCCGCCCGCAGGTCGTGGGCGTAAACCTCGGCGCCCCGGAGCTTTTCCACGCCTGTAACCGTGGCCGTCTTGCCGCTGATGCGGATGCTGGCTCCCATAGTCTCCAACTCCGTGCAGTAGCCGAAGAACCGGGTCTCATAGACGCTCTCCGTCAGCCGGCTGATGCCGTTTGCCAGTGCCATGCACACGCAGACCTGAGCCTGCATATCCGTGGGAAAGCCGGGATAGGGTCGGGTCTTCACGGTGGTCTTGCGCAGAGGGCCGGTACGGATGACCCGGATGGCATCGTCATAGTTGATGATCCGGGCGCCCATTTCCTGAAGCTTGGAGGTGATGCACTCCATATGCTTGGGAATCACGTTCTGAACCAGGATATTGCCCCCGGCGGCGGTGACTGCCGCCATGTAAGTCCCGGCCTCGATCTGGTCGGGGATGATGGCATAGGTACCTCCCCGCAGGGAGTTGACCCCCCGGATCTTGATGGTATCCGTGCCCGCGCCGGTGATCCGCGCCCCCATGGTATTCAGGAAGTTGGCCAGATCCACGATGTGGGGCTCCTTCGCAGCGGTTTCGATGATGGTCTGTCCGGGAATCAGGGAGGCAGCCAGCATAATGTTCACGGTTGCGCCGACGCTTGCCATGTCCAGGCTGATGCGTCCGCCCCGCAGGCCTTCCTCGCCGGGCTCCAGGCTCACATACTCCTCGGTTTCGTCCACCACCGCCCCCAGGGCCTCAAAGCCCTTGATGTGCTGGTCAATGGGACGGGAGGCGAAGTTGCAGCCGCCGGGCAGAGCCACTCTGGCCTTGCCGAACCGGCCGAGCAGAGCGCCCATCAGGTAGTAGCTGGCTCGCATCCGCCGAACCAGCTCGCCGTCGGGCTCGGAGCAGGTGACGCCGGAGCAGTCGATCTCCACCACGCCGGTTTCCGGATGCTCCACCTTCGCGCCCATGCCCTCCAGAATGTCCAGTAGAATCCGGACATCGGAAATATCCGGCACATTTTCAATCCGGCATTTTCCGCTGACCAGCAGCGCCGCCGGTAAAATCGCAACCGCGGCATTTTTCGCGCCGCTGATCAGGACGCTTCCGTTCAGCGGCTTGCCGCCATGAATTTCATATCTTGCCAAGGATACCCTCTCCTTGTGATGATTTCAAAAAACGCCCATACGGGCTATAATAGTATAGCACACTACACAATTTCTGTAAAGTGCTAATTCTGAGGTGGGAAATTACCGGCGCAGACCCTTGGGATAGTGGTTTTTCAGAACCGAGCCGTCTCCTTTTCCCCAGCCGATGGCGTAGCCCCCGGCCTGAACCAGACACCAGCCCTTTTTCCCGGAGGGCACCACGTCGCCGTGGAGGTAAGCCTTCATTTCCGGGCTCTCCGGAGGAAAGCTTTCCGCAACCGCGCAGGTTTTCAGCCACAGAGCCAGGGCGTGGGCAGGCTCGAACCGCCCCTTCCGTTCGGTGCCCAGCTCCAGTCCGGGGCGCAGAACCTTCAGCCGGTTCAGCTCCGGCAGCTCCGTCGGTGCCCAGTACAGGCTCTGACCGAAGGACACCGCCTTGCCCTCGGGCAGGGTGATGTCCAGCTCTTTGGCAAAGCTTTCCCAGGCTTTGGGGCATTTTTCCCCGGGGCAGGCCGGAATGTCTTCCGATTCTCCCTGGGTTTTCCGAAGCACCGCGGCAAAATGTCCCTCCCCCAGCAGCTTGTGAGGCCACATCCGGTAGCTGGCGTTCTCCCCGGGAACAAACCAGGGAGCCTCCACCGGCTCCGGGGTGAATTCCGGATGGGCTTCCAGGAAGGCCCCTACGGTTTCCTCGTCCTCCTCCGGGGCGAAGGTGCAGGTGGAATACACCAGCCAGCCTCCGGGTCTTACCAGCCGGGCGGCACTGTCCAGAATCTCCCCCTGGCGGCGGGCGCACATCTGAACCGTCTCCTGGCTCCAGTCGGTGACGGCGGCTTCCTCCTTGCGGAACATGCCCTCTCCGGAGCAGGGGGCATCCACCAGCACCCGGTCGAAGAAGCCGGGGAATCGGCTGGCTAACGTCTCCGGGTGCTCATTCGTCACCAGGGCGTTGGCCACACCCATCCGCTCAATGTTCCGGGAAAGAATTTTCGCCCGCTTGGGATTGATTTCGTTGCACACCAGGAAGCCCCGCCCCAGCATCCGTCCGGCGATCTGAGTGGTCTTGCCTCCGGGGGCGGCGCACAGATCGCAGACCCGCTCGCCGGGCTTCGGATCCAGCAGCGCCACCGGCGCCATGGCACTGGCCTCCTGTAGGTAGTATACGCCTGCCTCGTGGTAAACGTGCAGTCCCGGCCGGGTCTGCGGGTCGTAATAGAAGCCCTCCGGCTCCCAGGGCACCGGCGCGCCCACAAAGGGCAACACCGGCCGCTCCCCTTTCATCGGGTTAAAACGGAGCGCCACCGCCCGGGGCCGCTCCAGGCTTTCCAGAAAGGCCGGATATTCCGACCCCAGCTGGGCTTCCATTCTCTGCAAAAAAGCTTCCGGCAGCATAGTGCTCCTCCCAAAAGGCGTAAATTTGAATTATTATACGAGTTTTTAATAAAACGCTTAAAAGCGTTTTATTAGGCCGCAGGATTGCGGCCAGCGGCCACTGCCGCTAAAAAACGAAGTCAATACATTTCTTACCGC
>CAKTOH010000032.1 GCA_934589705.1 uncultured Oscillospiraceae bacterium
GAGCAGATGGAGTGCGAGTTCTTCTGCCAGCCCGGCACCGACCTGGAGTGGTTCGCCTACTGGAAGGACTTCTGCAAGCACTGGCTGACGAGCCTGGGCATTCAGGAAGATTCCCTGCGGCTGCGTGACCACGAGCCTGCGGAGCTGGCCTTCTATTCCCGGGCTACCACCGACATCGAGTACCAGTTCCCCTTCGGCTCCGGCTGGGGCGAGCTGTGGGGCATTGCCGACCGTACCGACTACGACCTGGGTCGTCATCAGGAGGCCTCCGGCAAGAGCCTGGACTACTACGACCAGGAAAAGGGCGAGCACTACATTCCCTACGTCATCGAGCCTTCCCTGGGCTGCGACCGGGTGGCTCTGGCCTTCCTGTGCGAGGCCTACGATGAGGAGCAGGTGGGCGTTGACAAGAAGGGCAATCCCGACATCCGCACCGTGCTGCATCTGCATCCTTATCTCGCTCCCTTCAAGGCTGCCATCCTGCCTCTGAGCAAGAAGCTCAGCCCCAAGGCCGAGGAAATCTACAAGATGCTCAAGAAGGACTTCATGGTGGACTTCGACGACGCCGGCTCCATCGGCAAGCGTTACCGCCGGGAGGACGAGATCGGCACCCCTCTGTGCGTCACCGTGGACTTCCAGACCGTTGGCGACGAGACTACCCCCGCCGACAACTGCGTCACCGTCCGTGACCGGGACACCATGGAGCAGGTGAGAATCCCCATCTCCGAGCTGCGGGATTACATCGCCAAGAAGTGCGAGTTCTGAATTACGGCTTTTTCAGGCCCGTGTTCTCAGGAACACGGGCCTTTTCCCTTTTTCAGAGAACCAATTAAGGACTCGTAGGGGCGGCCATTGGCCGCCCGAGGCTCCCCTTGCTGACCAAGGGCGGTGCTCCGCGCAGCGAATTTAAAATCACAATGACTGCCGGTGGCAGTCATACCATAATTCATGCTGTCATGGCCGTCTCTCGCAAGGCCATGACTGAGGGGATCAGAACTCACGTCTATTTGTGTGCTTTCGATAAACGCAGTTTTACAATCCCTCAGTCTCGCGCTTGCGTGGGACGCGCGAGCCTTACATAGTGGTATGACTGCCACCGGCAGTCATTATGATTTTAGATTCGCTGCGCGGAGCACCACTCCCTTTACACAAGGGAGTCTTTGGGTGCTCCCGCACCAGTGCGTTTTTCGATAGTTCACAGAAGAACCGGCGCATATCCCCGCGTCTTACCGCATAGGCTTTACGGCAAGGAGGGAAGGCCATGGAGGAAGCGCATCTGCCCCACAAGCTGCAATTAAACGAGCGAACCAGCCTGACCATGACCGGGGTGGCCGAGGTGGTCAGCTTCGACGAAAATACGGTGGTGCTCCAGACGTCCCTGGGGCTTCTGGTAATCCAGGGTCAGCAGCTTCAGCTGAAAAACCTGACCCTGGAAGGAGGCCAGGTGGCCGTGGAAGGGAGCATCCGGGCTCTGTCCTACGAGGAACCCCGGCAGACCGGCTGGCGCAGACTGTTCCGATGACCCCGGAAACGGCGGCCTGGCGGCTTCTGTGCGCCCTGGCACTGGGGGCGGCGCTGGGGCTGCTTTACGGCTTTCTGCGGCCTCTGCGCCCGAAGCACACGGTGCTTGCCGATGGGGTGTTTCTTCTCGGCGTCTTCTGGGTCTGGCTCTACTACAACTTCGCCCTGTGCGGCGGGGACATCCGTCTGGGCTGCTGCGGAGGGCTTCTCGCCGGTGGCCTTGCCTGGGAGCGCACCGCCGGACGGTGGCTCAGGCCGGTTTTTTGGTGGTTTTGGCTTAAAATCCAGGGGCTTTGGAGGCTTATGTTGTTTCCCGTCGAAAAAATTTTCCGTTTCACGAAAATTTTGTTTGCATCTGTGAAAAAATGGGTTACAATAGTAAAAAACCATGTCCCACCCCGGAAGAACCGGCAAAGAGGTAACACCCATGAAAGAATTCAAAACCGGAAAGGTAAAAATCAAGCTGCGTCCCGCCCCGGCGGCGCTGAAAATCGCCCTGATCGCCCTGATCGTCTTCTCCATTTCCGCCCTGGTTGCCCTGCGGTGGGTACACAACGGCATTGTGGAGGCCACGGGCGCGAAGCAGGCTCAGGCGGCGGCTCTGGAGGGCACAAACGCCGACTTGCAGGAAAGAATTGACAAGGCCGGTTCCGTCCAGGGCATTCAGGACATTGCCAGAGACGAGCTGGGACTTGTAAACCCGGACACCGTCCTCATTCAACCGGAATAATTGACGAAACGTCATTATCGAAACGTCATTATAGAATATGCGATTACATTTGGAGGAAGCAGAGCATATATGGAGTTAACCGTAGGAGCCATCGTAGAGGGTAAAGTCAAATCCATCACCAATTTCGGCGCGTTTGTCTCATTGCCGGAGGGAAAGACCGGCATGGTACATATTTCCGAAGTGGCCAACGCCTATGTCAGCGACATCCGCCAGCACCTGACCGAGGGCCAGGATGTGAAGGTGATGGTCATCGGCATGGAAAACGGGAAGATCAATCTTTCCATCAAGCGCCTGGAGCCCAAGCCCCAGCGGGAGCAGGGGGGCAAAGCGCCCTTCCGGGGGGGCAATAACCAGCCCCGCAGAGAGGGCTTCCAGAACCGGGAGGGCAATCGTCCCAACCGGGAGAATCCCCGGCCTCAGCAGCAGCGTGCCCCCATGCAGCCCGCCGCCCCCAAGACCGCCGATCAGCTCTTTGAGGAGAAGCTGAAGGCCTTCATGACCGAATCCGACAGCAAGCTCTCCGGCATCAAGCAGTACGCCGACCACCGCAGCTCCAGCCGCCCCAGAAGAAGAGGCTGATATGCGGACGGTGGTCGTAACCGGCGGCTCCCGGGGCATCGGCGCAGGCATCGTCGCCCGCTTTGCCGCCCGGGGAGATCGGGTGTACTTCCTGTACGAGAAAAACCACCGGGCGGCGAAGGCGGTTTCAGAAAAAACCGGTGCTACAGCCATCTGCTGCGACGTATCCGACGGTGAGCAGGTGAAGGCGGCCTTCGCCCGGATTCCGGAAGTGGACATTCTGGTGTGCAACGCGGGAATCTGCTGGTACGGCCTTCTGTCCTCCATGGAGGAAGGGGACTGGGATCGGCTCTTTGCCGTAAACGTCAAGGGGATCTACCACTGCGTGCGCGCCGCCATGCCCGCGTTTCTGCGCACCCACCGGGGAAGCATCGTCACCGTTTCCAGCATGTGGGGACAGGTGGGAGCCTCCTGTGAGGCGGCTTACTCTGCCACAAAAGGGGCGGTGATCGCCCTGACCAAGGCGCTGGCTCAGGAGCTGGGCCCCAGCGGCATCCGGGTCAACTGCGTGGCTCCGGGGGTGATCCTCACGGACATGTGCGCCAGCGTGGGCGCTGACGTGCTGGAGGGGCTTGCCCAGGAGGCGGCTCTGGGGCGCAACGGCACTCCGGAGGACGTTGCCCAGGCTGTGGAGGCTCTGGCTGACGCGGAATTTGTCACGGGACAGGTTCTTGGCGTCAGTGGTGGATATGTTATGTAAACTCGAGGAGCTGTCTCAAAATAGCAAAGTGCTCAAATAGAACAATGTCATTGCGAGCCAGTGCTCACACTGGCGTGGCAATCCCCCCGATTTTCAAACATCTACGTTAGGAAATCTTGGATTTTACGCCTATCCGGGGGATTGCCACACCAGTGACATCGGTCACTGGTTCGCAATGACATTGTATATTTTGGCTATTATGACCCATAGAGGCACTTAACGAGACAACCCCTTCTAAGCGACACGGAGGAAATAGTTATGAAAATTGCGATTGCCTGCGATCACGGTGCTCTGACACTGAAGAATAAAATGGTGGAGGTTCTGACCAAGGAGGGGTACGAAGTCCGCGACTTCGGCACCTACACCTCCGACAGCTGCGACTACCCGGACTATGCCGCCCCGGCGGCGGAGGCAGTGGCGGCAGGGGAGTGCGAGAAGGGCATTGTCCTGTGCACCACCGGCATCGGCGTGTCCATCACCGCCAACAAGGTCAAAGGCATCCGCTGCGCTCTGCTGAGCGACGTCATGTCCGCCCGGCTGACCCGGGAGCACAACGACACCAACATGATGGCCATCGGTGCCGGTGTGGTGGGGGAAAATCTGGCTCTGGAAATCATGCACACCTGGCTGAAGACTCCCTTCAGCGGCGAGGCCCGGCACCAGCGGAGAATTGACAAGGTCATGGCTCTGGAAAAGTAAGGGGAGCCTGACGGACAAAAACGGGCGAAATATCGCAAATCTTCCATAGAATCTGTAGGGGCGGCCATTGGCCGCCCGTTTTTATGCCGTTTTTCATAGAACCCGGGCGGAAAAGGCTCCCTTGTGCAAAGGGAGCTGGCAAAAATCTTCGATTTTTGACTGAGGGATTGTAAAGCTGCGCTTCATTGAGAGTGCCCCGAAAAGTAGAAGTTCTGATCCCCTCAGTCATGGCCTTGCGGGAGACGGCCATGACAGCTCCCCTTGGTCAGCAAGGGGAGCCTTTGGGGAACGCACTGGTGCGGGAGCACCCAGAGGCTCCCTTGTGTAAAGGGAGCTGTCAGCGCAGCTGACTGAGGGATTGTCAAATTGCGTTCACAGGGAGTGCCCGGAAAGAGGAAAGTTCTGATCCCCTCAGCCCCAGTGTGCGCACTGGGGCAGCATAAATTATGGTATGATTGCCACTGGCAATCATCCATATTCTAATTCGCTACGCGGAGCACCACCCTTGGTCAGCAAGGGGAGCCTCGGGCGGCCAATGGCCGCCCCTACTGGTTCTTAATTGGTTCTCGGAAGAACCGGGGGATTGCCACACCAGTGCTGCGGCACTGGTTCGCAATGACATGCACTTTATAGGCTAGTCGGAAATCCGGAAAGTGACCTCATCCGCCCTCCGGGCACCTTCCCCTCCCAGGGGAAGGCTTTGGGGCACGCATTGCCCGCAGATTTCCTAAGAATTGTAAGGAATTCTTAAAGGTTACAGATATTGACAAACCGGTGACTCGCTGCTATACTAACTGTACTAGAACAGCTAGTACAGCTCGGGAAGCTCTGATTAAATCGGCGAGAGCCGACAGTGAGAGATTTTTCTCTAGCCGAAGGCTTCAAAAGCGGAGGAATACTTTGTGTATTTCCCGGTTTTGAAGCCGCACGGATAGAGGAAAAGATCCACTGCTCGGCCGATGGCGATTTATTCAGAGTTTCCCAAAACCCTAAGGAGGGATGATATGGTTCACCTGGATTATCGGGACGCCCGACCTATTTACACCCAAATCATCGACGGCTTCAAGGAGCAGATTTCCACCGGCGTGTTGCAGTCCGGGGATAAGCTGCCCAGCGTCCGGGAGCTGGCGGCGGAGCTGGCCATCAACCCCAATACCATCCAGCGTTCCTACCGGATTCTGGAAGTGGACGGCTGGATCGCCACCGTCCCCGGGAAGGGCTGCTTCGTGTGCAGCAGCGACTGCCAGGAGCGGGAGCGGCAGCACTGGTATCGGGCCTTTGACGACTCCACCACCGCCCTGATGGCTCTGGGCGTGACCAGAGAAAACCTGGTTCACAGGATAGAAAGAGGAGGAAACGTGAATGCTTGAAATGAACAGCGTAACCAAAACCTTCGGCACATTCAAGGCCCTGGATGACCTGACCCTGACGGTGCCCCAGGGCGCGGTCTACGGCCTGGTAGGCCCCAACGGCGCGGGCAAATCCACCGCCATCCGGCACCTGACCGGCGTTTACCGCCCGGACAGCGGCACCGTCCAGGTGGACGGCCAGCCGGTTTACGAAAACCCCGCCGTAAAATCCGACATCGGCTATATTCCCGATGAGATTTTCTTCTTCCCCTCGGCAACCATGGAGGACATGCGCAGATTCTACAAGGGGCTTTACCCCCGATTTGACGAAGACCTGTACCGCCGGCTGTACGACATCTTCCGGCTTCCCAAGAACGGGCAGATTCGCCGGTTCAGCAAGGGTATGCAGAAGCAGGCGGCCTTCCATCTGGCGCTGGCCATGCGTCCCAAGGTGCTGATTCTGGATGAGCCTGTGGACGGGCTGGATCCGGTGATGCGCCGTCAGGTCATGAGCCTGATCCTCTCGGACGTGGCCGAGTACGGCACCACGGTGCTCATTTCCTCCCACAACCTCCGGGAGCTGGAGGACGTGTGCGACCATGTGGGCATCATGGATCACGGAAAAATGCTGCTGGAAAAGAGCCTGGCGGATATGCAGGGCACTACCCACAAGCTGCAAATCGTGGGCGGCGTGCCCGAGGGGCTGGAGGTGCTTCACGAGAGCAGCTCCGGTCGGCTCAAGACCCTGATCTGCCGGGGTCAGGCCTGGGAGATCAGCACCAAGGCGGCGGCTGCCAAGCCCGCCTACTTCGATGTGCTGCCCCTGTCGCTGGAAGAGATTTTCATTTACGAATTGGGAGGTGCGGATTATGCAGTCAAGGACATCCTTCTTTAACGGAGCGGTATTCCGGAAGAATCTGACCCGGTTTGCCCCGGTGATGGCTCTGGACACCCTGCTTCTGGTCATTATGATTATGCTGGCCTGGAGCCGACCCGGCGAAAACCGCGGCTACTACTTTATCGATCAGGTAAGCGAGCTGATTTCCATCATGGGCTATGTGAATCTGATCTACGGGGCGGTGGTGGCGCAGCTGATTTTCGGCGACCTGTTCAATAGCCGGATGTGCAACGCGCTGCACGCCATGCCCCTGCGCCGGGAATGCTGGTTCGTGACCAATGCGGCTTCCGGCCTGGTCTATTCCCTGATTCCCACGGCAGTGGCCACCCTGGTTCTGCTGCCTCTGCTGACCAAGACCATTTTCGTGGGCGCCTGGAAGCTGGCCTTCCTGTTCTTCCTGGCAGCCAATCTGGAATTTATCTGCATGTTCGGCCTGGCGGTGTTCAGCGTGATGATGGTCGGCTCCCGGATCACCATGGTGGCGGGCTACGGTCTGCTGAATTTCGGCGCGCCCATCTGCTACTGGCTGGTGGACAGCGTTTACACCCCCCTGCTCTATGGCGTAATTACCCCCTCCGGTCTGGCGGAAAAGCTGTTCCCCTTGCAGTACATGAGCCGGAGTTTTGTGGATACGGATGCTAGCGGCATCTTCGACAGCTTCGGCAGGATCCTGACGGGTGTCCAGGCTACCTATTCCCTGAACGAGGGCTGGCGCAGCCTTTGGTGGCTGGCTCTGGCCGGGATCGTCTTCACCCTGGCCGCGCTGATTCTCTATAAGCACCGGAGCCTGGAGTGCGCCGGAGACGCGGTGTGCAGCCGGAAGCTGATTCCGGTGTTCCAGGTGCTCAGCGCCCTGTTCGTGGCCGTGGCGGCGGAGTTCTTCCTGACGGAGCTGGTAGGACTGGGCGATAACCAGGAATTCCTCAAGTATGTGCTTCTGTTCATCGGCCTGCTGGTAGGCTGGTTTGCCGGTAAGATGCTGGTGGAGCGGTCTGCCCGGGTGTTCCAGCCGAGAAGCTTTGTGGGTCTGGGCATTCTGGCGGCGGTGCTGGCAGCCTCCATGGGACTGACCAAGCTGGATGTCCTGCACCTGGATGAGCGGCTTCCCGCCCAGGAGGATATTGAAAGCGTCAGCCTGGGCTACGCCGGCTGCACCTTTACGGATTCGTCCGATATTGCCAAGGTTTTGCAGCTGAACAAGCTGGTTCTGGAAGACCGGCTTCCCTATGCTCAGGGCAACGCCTTTGTGCTGGAAAACGGTGACTATGTATCCATGCAAGACTCCCAGGCGGCCTACTGGCAGGAGGGGGATCCCATCCCTCAGCAGCGTCTGCGGGACGATATCCTTCTGATCTATACTCTGAAGGACGGCAGGGTCATCCGCCGGAAGTACTCCTTCTGGGTGGATTCCCAGCAGGGGCAGATTGCCAAGAGCCTGCTGAGCCGCTGGGAAATCGTCAACAGCGACTATACCTATGTGGACGGCGAAAAGACGGAGACGCTGCCCCTGCTGCTGAACGAAGTGGATGATTTTTACTGCTCCCTGGGTTCCAACAGAAACCGGGACTTCACCCGGGAGCAGGCGGAATCTCTGATTCAGGCCATTCAGGCCGACTGCCTGGCGGAAACCATGGCTCAGCGCTCTCAGTATCACGACGGCATTTTCAAGTACCTCAACTATGAGGGAACCCCCAGCGAGGACGATAGCGTTTACCTGTCCCTTTCCGGTGAAAACTATGGCTGGAGCATTACCGTTTACCCGGACAGCGCCAATACTGTCCGGTGGCTCCGGGACAACGGCTATCTGGATGGGGTGACCATCGGTCACCGCTCCTCCCCCCGGTGGTATTAAAATAGAACAACAGGGCGGGATTTTCCCGCCCTGTAATTCCTCCAAGCCTTCCCCTACCAGGGGAAGGTGGCTCGAAGAGCCGGATGAGGTCGCCCACATTTCTTAAATGCACTTCGTATTCCGCATGTCATTGCGAACCAGTCCGCAGACTGGTGTGGCAATCCGTTTCCCAAAGGCTCCCCTTGCTGACCAAGGGGAGCCTTTGGGTGCTCCCGCACCAGTTGAAATCCCATGTAGGGGCCGATGCCCTCATCGGCCCGCTGGTACGCACTGCCGGTTTGAAGGGTCGATGAGGGCATCGGCCCCTACAAATTCTTTCCTAGCACATTCAAAAAGCAACATTTTCCAATCAAAAGAGGTAATGATCCATGAAAAAGCAATTGACCGCAGCTGCCGCGCTGCTTCTGACCCTGAGCCTGTTCGGCTGTACCCAGGCCGCTCCCAGCACCGCCCCGGAGACCACCGAGGCTGTGACCACCGCCGCCGCTGAGACAACGGCAGCCTCCCAGACCGGCGACCCTGCCGCCCTGGCCGCCTATCGGGAAACCCTGACCCAGATCCGGGAGAACTCCGCCTGGCCGGACGGAACCCAAATTGAGATTTTCGAGCCTGCCACCATGGACGACGAGCAGTTCGCCATCCGCGATGTGGACGGCGACGGGGAGCCGGAGCTGCTGGTGTCCGTTTCCGACACCTATTCCGCCGGAATGCGGGAGGCGGTTTACGGCTACGACGCCGCCTCCGGTCAGGTGAAGGAGAAGGCTCTGGCTTTCCCGGGCTGTGCGTACTATCCCGGCCTCATCAAGGACCTGTCCTCCCACAATCAGGGCTACGCCGGGGAAGTGCTCTGGCCCTACGCCATTGACACCTATGACGCCGAGGCCGGAGAATATGTGTACGCGTACTATGTGGATGCCTGGGTAAAGGAACTTTCCGATACCTATTTTGATGGCACCAAGTATCCGGAGAACATTGACGTAAATGAGGACGGCTATGTCTACCTGATCACCGACAAGGACGGCAACATGACCATCCTGAATAAGACCGATTACGAGGCCTGGGAGAAGGAACAGTTCGCTGGCCTGACCCCCATTGACATTCCCTGGCAAAAAATGACTTCCGAGAATATCAGCGCGGTGGGATAAACCGAAAAAGCGAAAACAAGGAATGGGCGGCCACTGGCCGCCCGCTTTTTCTGTAAATTTCCAAAGAAAATGGAGCTGTCTCAAAATAGCAAAGTGCCCAAATAGAACAATGTCATTGCGAGCCAGTGCTCACACTGGCGTGGCAATCCCCCGAATTTTCAAACATTTTAGATCATAAACCAGTGGCTTTTACTTCTATCCGGGGGATTCCCACACCAGTCTGCGATATATTACGGTATGATTGCCACTGGCAATCATCACTATTTTAATTCGCTGCGCGGAGCACCACTGGTTCGGAATGACACCGTATCTTTCGGACTTTTTTGACATGCTGGAACGGGCGGCCATTGGCCGCCCATTTTCTTTGGAAATCCGCGTAAAAAAGCAGGCGGCCAATGGCCGCCCGCACAGGTTTTCGATTGGTTTTCGCTCAGCAGTAGAAGTCCCGGATTTTTTTCGCCCGGCTGGGATGCCGGAGCTTCCGGATGGCCTTGTTCTCGATCTGGCGAATCCGCTCCCGGGTAACGCCGAAAATCTGACCCACCTCTTCCAGGGTGTGGGTTCTGCCGTCGTACATGCCGAAGCGCATCCGCAGCACATCCGCTTCCCGCTCGGTCAGGGTATCGAGAATCTCCTTCAGCGCCTCGGCAAGCAGGGCGTTGGAGGTGGCGTCCGCAGGGCCGGGGGTCCGCTCGTCCTCCACGAAGGAGCCGATGGAGGTATCCTCTTCGTCGCCTACGGGGGTATCCAGGCTCAGGGTATCGGCGGCGGTGCGGTTGGCCTCGATGATCTTCTCAACGGGCAGGTTCAGCTCCTTGGCGATTTCCTCCACGGTAGGCTCCCGACCCAGCTCCTGAACCAGCTTCCGGTTGCACCGGGTGGCCTTGTTGATGACCTCTACCATATGCACCGGAACCCGGATGGTTCTGGCCTGGTCGGCGATGGCACGGGTGATGGCCTGCCGGATCCACCAGGTGGCATATGTAGAGAATTTGTTTCCCTTTGTCCAGTCAAACTTGTCCACCGCCCGGATCAGGCCCGTGTTGCCCTCCTGAATCAGATCCAGAATGTGCAGACCCCGGCCGGAATACTTCTTGGCAATGGACACCACCAGCCGGAGGTTGGCCTCCGTCAGCTTGTTCTTGGCGGCCTGATCTCCCTCGGAGACCCGCTTGGCAAGCTCGACTTCCTCCTCGGCGCTCAGAAGCTTCACCTGGCCGATTTCCTTCAGGTACATCCGCACGGGATCGTCCAGGCTGTACTCGGCAGCCAGATCCACAGGGTCAACCAGCTCTTCCTCCTCCAGGCCGCTCAGGTCGATGTCCCCATCGTCCATAGGCATGGTGTCGTCGTTCAGCTCCAGCTCCGCGGTGATCAGCGGAATATTCATGGCCTCGAACCGGTCGTAAATCTCTTCAATTTTATCCGGGGACAGCTGGAGCTTCTCCAGCTGGGCGTTCAGATCCGACAGGCGGATCATGCCCTCCTTCTTGCCCTGGGCGATCAGTGCCTGCAATGCGGCCTGAACCTCTTCCACATTGGTATTTTCCTTTTTCGGTGTGCTCATCAGCGGTACCCCTCTTTTATGTGTAAATCTTCGAAAATTCTCATGCCGTTAAACTATACTCTCTTTTTCCCCGTTCGGCAAGGGGAAACCGAAGCTTTTTTCGTTTTTGGTCAATTATTTTCCCCTTCCCGGACAGTTTTCCCCAGGATTCGGGAAAACATACAGTTTACTTTTGGACAAAAATTCGCTATAATGGAGAAAATGACCCGGTGCGCCCTTATGGCGGTTTTTGCCTGAGCCGCGCGCCCAATTCTACGCGAGGTGCACGCCCATGACCGAACTGTCCAAAATCCGAAATTTCTCCATCATCGCCCATATCGACCACGGCAAGTCCACCCTGGCCGACCGTCTGCTGGAGCAGTGCGACGCCATCGACCAGCGCCTGCGCGCCGAGCAGATGCTGGACTCCATGGAGCTGGAAAGGGAGCGGGGCATTACCATCAAAGCCACCGCCGTCACCCTGGGCTACACCGCCGACGACGGGGAGCGCTACACCCTGAATCTCATCGACACCCCGGGCCATGTGGACTTCAACTATGAAGTCTCCCGCTCTCTTGCCGCCTGCGAGGGCGCGGTGCTGGTGGTGGACGCTTCCCAGGGTGTGGAGGCCCAGACCCTGGCCAACACCTATCTGGCCATTGACGCCGGGCTGGAGGTGCTGCCCGTCATCAATAAAATCGACCTGCCCTCCGCCCGTCCCGCCGAGGTGAAAACCGAGGTGGAGGACATCATCGGCATTCCCGCCCAGGATGCCCCGGAAATCTCCGCCAAAAACGGCATCAACATCCATTCCGTGCTGGAAATGATCGTCCGGGACGTGCCCGCCCCCACCGGCGACCGGAACGCCCCCTTGCAGGCTCTGATTTTTGACAGTCAGTACGATTCCTACCGGGGGGTCATCGTCTACACCCGAATCAAGCAGGGCACGGTGAAGCCCGGCATGGATATCCGGATGATGGCCACCGGAGCGGTCTATAAGGTGGTGGAAGTGGGTAACATGAGCCCCACAGGCCTTGTGAGCCAGGATGCCCTGGGCGCGGGAGAGGTGGGCTACATCACCGCCTCCATCAAAACCGTGGCCGACACCCGGGTCGGCGACACCGTCACCACCGTGGAAAATCCTGCCCCGGAAGCCCTGCCCGGCTACCGGCAGGTGCAGCCCATGGTCTTCTCCGGCATTTACCCCGCCGACGGCGCCCGGTACGGCGACCTCCGGGACGCCCTGGAAAAGCTCCAACTGAACGACGCTTCCATGACCTACGAGCTGGAAAGCTCCATCGCCCTGGGCTTCGGCTTCCGCTGCGGCTTCTTAGGCCTGCTGCATATGGAGATCATCCAGGAGCGGCTGGAGCGGGAATATAACCTCGACCTCATCACCACCGCCCCCAACGTTGTGTACCGGGTGACGAAGACCAACGGGGAGACCCTGATGGTCTACACCCCCCTGGATTACCCCGACCCTGCGGACATTCAGCTGGCGGAGGAGCCCTACGCCAAGGTCAACGTCATTGCCCCCCAGGAATATGTGGGCAACATTATGGATCTGTGCCAGAACCGCCGGGGCGAATTCAAGAATATGGAGTATCTGGATGCCAACCGGGTGGAGCTCCACTACGAAATGCCCCTGAACGAGATCATCTACGATTTCTTCGACGCCCTGAAGTCCCGGACCCGGGGCTACGGCAGCCTGGACTATGAGCTCATCGGCTACCGGCCCAGCCGCCTTGTCAAGCTGGACATTCTTCTCAACGGCGAGGTGGTGGATGCCCTGAGCTTCATCCTCTTCGCCGACAACGCCTATCCCAGAGCCCGGAAAATCTGCGAAAAGCTCAAGGACAATATTCCCAGAGCCCAGTTCGAGATTCCCGTCCAGGCGGCCATCGGCGGCAAGATCATCGCCCGGGAGACCATCAAGGCTCTGCGCAAGGACGTGCTGGCCAAGTGCTACGGCGGCGACATCACCCGGAAGAAGAAGCTGCTGGAAAAGCAGAAGGAGGGCAAAAAGCGGATGCGCACCTTCGGCTCCGTATCCGTGCCCAGCGAGGCCTTCATGGCCGTGCTGAAACTCGACGAAGATTAACCCGTTCCCCGCAAAGGCTCCCCTTGCTGACCAAGGGTGGTGCTTTGCGCAGCAAATCAGAATATTGATGATTGCCAGTGGCAATCATACCATAATTTATGCTGCCCCCAGTGCGCACACTGGGGCTGAGGGGATCAGAACTCACCCAGTTTAACAATCCCTCAGTCTCGCGCTTGCGGGAGACGCGCGAGCCAGCTCCCTTTACACAAGGGAGCCGGGGTGCTCCCAAGACAGCAAGGTTATCTCAGGAGGCCAGATTTATGCCAATTCTCACCAAACGCCCGGACAAGAAGCCTCTGGGCATTTATGTACACGTTCCCTTCTGCCGCAGCAAATGCCAGTACTGCGACTTCTACTCCCTGGCCACCAAGGAGGACAACCTCTTCGACGGCTATCTGGACGCGGTCTGCGATCACATCAAGGAGGCCGGAGAGCTGGCGCCCAATTATAAGGTAGACTCGGTCTATTTCGGCGGCGGCACCCCCAGCTTCTTCGGCGCCGACGGTCTGGCCGTAATTCTCACCGCCATCCGCCGGAATTTTGACGTGGAAAACAGCGCGGAGATCACCGTGGAGTGCAACCCGGACTCCGTGTCCGACCGGTTCCTCCACCGGATCCGAGCCGAGGGCTTCAACCGGATCAGCCTGGGCGTTCAGTCCGACAGCGACGAAATGCTCAAGAAGCTGGGTCGTCCCCACACCTACTCCCAGGCGGTGATGGCCTATCAGCGCATCCGCAAGGCAGGCTTCCGGAATGTGTCCGTTGACCTGATGTACGGCCTGCCCGGTCAGGATTTGCTGGACTGGACGGCGACCCTGGATAACGTCCTCCGGCTGAACCCGGAGCATATCAGCTGCTACGCATTGAAGGTGGAGGAAGGAACCCCCTTCTACCAGGTGAAGGACGCTCTGAATCTTCCTGACGAGGACACCCAGGCGGATATGTATCTGGCGGCGGTGGAGACGCTCAAGGGCAGAAGCTTCCGGCAGTACGAAATTTCCAATTTCTGCCGGAAGGGTCTGATTTCCCGGCACAATATGAAATACTGGACCGGCGGGGAATACCTGGGCTTCGGCCCCGGGGCCAGCTCGGATTTCGCGGGGAAGCGGTATACCCTGAAGCGGGATTTGCAGGCCTATATTTCCGGCATCCGGGATGGCGGCGACATTATGGAGGATTTGCAGGAGATTCCCATCCGGGAGCGGGCGGGAGAATATCTGATGCTCCGGCTTCGCACCAGCCAGGGCATTGAGCGGGAGGAATACGAGAAGACCTTCCTGCTGCCCTTTGACCCCCTGGAAGACGTGCTGGAAAAGCAGCGCCGGCTGTTCCACGCCACCCAGACCGACACCGGCAGGTGGGTGCTGACCCCCAAGGGGTATCTGGTGAGCAACGACATTATCACTGATCTTCTGCTGGCTCAGGACAGTTCCGCGCCGCTGAAGCGGGTGTGATCTTTTCTATATGATAGTAGCGTGGGCGGCCGTCGGCCGCCCACTTTTTTCCAAAAACGGGGGTTGTCTCGTTAAGAGCCCCTATGGGTCAAAATAGCCAAAATATACAATGTCATTGCGAACCAGTGACCGATGTCACTGGTGTGGCAATCCC
>CAKTOH010000033.1 GCA_934589705.1 uncultured Oscillospiraceae bacterium
GTGGTTCTGGGCAAGAAGTACGGCGCGCCCCTCATCACCAACGACGGCGTGACCATCGCCAAGGAAGTGGAGCTGGAGGACGCCTTTGAGAATATGGGCGCTCAGCTCATCCGGGAAGTGGCCACCAAGACCAACGATGTTGCCGGCGACGGCACCACCACCGCCACCGTCCTGGCTCAGGCCATCACCCGGGAGGGGCTGAAGAACCTGTCCGCCGGTGCCAACCCCATGGTCATGCGTAAGGGCATCGACAAGGCCGTTGCCGCCGCCGTGGCTGCCATCAAGGCCAACTCCGAGCCTGTGACCGACTCCGCCGCCATCGCCCGTGTGGGTACCGTGTCCTCCGGCGACGAGAACATCGGCAAGCTGATCGCCGAGGCCATGGAGAAGGTAGGCAAGGAAGGCGTTATCACCATCGAGGAGAGCAAGACCGCCGAGACCGGCCTGGAAGTCGTGGAAGGTATGCAGTTTGACCGGGGCTACATCTCCCCCTACATGGTCACCGATACCGACAAGATGGAGGCTGTTCTGGACGATGCCTACGTCCTGATTACCGACAAGAAGATCGCCTCCATTCAGGAGATCCTGCCCATTCTGGAGCCCATCGTCAAGTCCGGCCGGAAGCTGATGATCATCGCCGAGGATGTGGAGGGCGACGCTCTGGCTACCCTGCTGCTGAACCGCCTGCAAGGTCGTTTCAATGTGGTCTGCGTCAAGGCTCCCGGCTTCGGCGACCGCCGGAAGGAAATGCTTCAGGATATTGCCATTCTCACCGGCGGCCGGGTCATTTCCAGCGAGCTGAACATGGAGCTGACTGACACCCAGATGACCGACCTGGGTCACTGCCGTCAGATCGTTGTCACCAAGGACAACACCACCATCGTCGACGGCGACGGCAAGGCCGAGGACATCAAGGCCCGGGCCCACATGATCCGCTCCGCCATCGCCACCACCACCTCCGACTACGACCGGGAGAAGCTCCAGGAGCGTCTGGCAAAGCTGTCCGGCGGCGTAGCCGTCATCAAGGTCGGCGCTCAGACCGAGGTCGCCATGAAGGAGCAGAAGCTCCGTGTGGAGGACGCTCTGAACGCTGCCCGTGCCGCCGTTGAGGAAGGCATCGTGGCCGGCGGCGGTACCGCCCAGGTCAACGCCATCCCCGCTGTGGAAGAGCTGATCGCCACCCTGCACGGCGACGAGAAGACCGGCGCCCGGATCATCGCCGCGGCTTTGCAGGCGCCTATCCGTCAGATCGCCGAGAACGCCGGTGTGGACGGCAGCGTGGTTTACGAGAAGATCCGCACCTGCGGCAAGGTTGGCTTCGGCTACAACGCCTACACCGAGGACTATGTGGACATGATCTCCAGCGGCATCGTGGATCCCACCAAGGTCACCCGTTCCTCTCTGGAGAACGCCGCGTCCATCGCCGGCTGCGTGCTGACCACCGAGAGCCTGGTCGTGGACAAGCCCGATCCCGCCGCCGACGCGGCCGCTGCCGCGGCTGCCGGTCAGGCCGGTATGTACTAAGCCGAAAGGACTCAATACGAAACAAACCGGAACCCCCAGGGGTTCCGGTTTTTCTCTGTTTTGGGACGGAACAAAATTACGTCGTCATTGCGAACCAGTGACCGATGTCACTGGTGTGGCAATCCGTGCCCTTTTCCGAGAGCTATCGTGAGCAGCCGTGGGCGCAGCCATTGGCCCCCGCAATCCTTCCCAAAATGGGCATAAAAAGCGGGCGCCCAATGGGCGCCCCTACTGATTCTAACGAAGTCTTCTATGCCTTTTTCTTCCGCCGTCTGGGCGCGCCCTTCCGGTCAAAGAAGTAGGCCGCCGCCAGGCTCACAAACAGATTGATGACCACTGCGGCAACCGCCTGCCAGATAAGGCACCCCACCGCCTTCCAGGCCATGGCCTCCGGCTCCAGCTTTCCGAAGCCCGCGGAAATGCCCAGGGTCACCACCGTGAAAATCGCCCCGGCGGCCGTGAATAGAAGGCCTGCCAGCCGCTGGGTAAACCGCCAGGAATGGATGCTGCCCATGCCGAAATAGCACCGGTAGCCCAGGTAATAGTTGGCTTCCTTTGGGGCAAGGAACAGGTACGACAGCCCCAGAGCCAGCATGACGATGGGCCCGATCATCACAGCCAATCGGCACAGCCCGGGAAGATGGCCAAAAAGCTTCGTCAGATCCGGCAGCAGACTCTCCGGATGAAAGCCATCCATGGCCTCCTTGATGGAAGCAATGTCCAGAATGGGCTCGGTGGCGGCGGTGGTCTCCAGAATATCGCTTGCGTTCATTATTTTTCCTCCAGGAATTTGCTGATCTCCCGCATAAAGCTCTGGGCGTCCTGGAACCGATGGTAGATGGAGGCAAAGCGGATATAGGCCACCTCGTCCAGGGGCTTGAGCCGCTCCATGACCATTTCGCCGATTTTGTCGGTGCTGATTTCCCGCTCCAGGGTATTCTGAATGGTCTGCTCGATCTCCGTGGTGATCCGATCCAGGTCGGTCACGTCCACCTTCCGCTTGTCAAAGGCACGGATCATGGAGTTGAGGATCTTATTCCGGTCGAAGGGCTGGCGGGAGCCGTTGCGCTTGACCACAATGATCGGCAGACTTTCTACGACTTCATAGGTAGTGAACCGGCGCTGGCACTTCATGCACTCCCGACGGCGGCGGATGCTCAGTCCATCCTCAGACCGGCGGGAATCCACCACCTTGCTGTCCTGGTCACCACAGAAAGGACACCTCACGGCATATTCCTCCCTTATACTGTATAATTGCATATTATACCAGAAGGTTTCCCATCTGTCCAGCTTTTTTTCTGATCAGGAAGCCCCCAGGAAAGGCCTTGCCAAACAGGGAAAAATCGGGTAGAATAGGAGTGTTCGTTTCACCCGTTTTCTTGGGAGGGTATTTATGAAAAACCGCAGTTTATTCATCGCCTGGGCGTCTCTCTTTATTCTGTGCGCCATCGGGGGTTTTATTCCCGTGACAAAAACCGCCGTGAGAATTCTTCTCACCGGCCTGTCCCTTCTGTTCTTCCTGCCGCCGGCGCTGCTTCTTCATCAGGGAACGGCTCAGGAACGGCATCTGGTGCGGAACTTAAGTGCCCTGTCTCTGGTGCTCACCGCGCTGCTGCTGATTGCCAATTTCCTTACGGCCTTTCGTTCCGAGGCTCTGGGAAATGCCCTGCACGCCCTGCTTACCGTGGTAGGCTGCCCCATGATCACCAGCGGCCACTGGGCCATGAGTTTGTTTCTCTGGGCCTGTTTGCTGGTGGCGAGTCTGAAAAAGCGAGCTGATTGAATCAGCTCGCTTTTTTGTTATTTGGCTTCCTTGAGTTCCGCCCGCCAGCAGTCCAGGTAGCCGGACAGCAGCAGGAACAGGAACTGGATAGGCTGGTTCGTCACATAGGTGCCAAACAGATAGGGTTCCAGGAAGGAGCAGCCCAGGATGCACAGCACCAGAATTGCCGTCACGCTCTTCACCAGATCCGGGTTGTGCCAGAAAATTACCAGGGCGTCATATACCACGACGGCTGTCAGCACCAGCACCAGCAGCAGTCCGGGAAGGCCCATGTCGTAGAGCGCCTGGAACCAGGAGTTGTGGGCGTGATCCACCCGGAAGGAATGGTACTGGGAGATGATCAGGCCGGAATACTCCGTGCCTTCCAGCAGGATTTTGGGGTTGTCCCGCAGACCCTTGCCGGCGGCATTCCAAATTTTCGTGCGGTTATTCAGGTCTTTAATATCGTTGCCCCAGCCGGATTGCCTGCTGTGGATCGTCCCTTCGGTCTGAGCGGCCGTCAGGCTTGCCTTATGTACCTGATACAGCTTCTGGGAGCCCACAAACAGGCCGCCCATGAGCACCACCGCCGCAAGAGCAGCAACGGCAAACCGCTTCCAGCCGGATCTGCGCAGGGCGCAGAACAGGCCGCCGCCGATGAGCGCGCAGGTAAAGGCCGTGGCTGCCCGTGCGCTGGTCAGGGTCACTATTCCAAACTGCGCGATGATCCACAGAAGCAGCACGCCCCGGAGCCAAAGCTTTTTCAGCTTTCCAAAGCACATCATACAGACAGCAATGCTGATCATCAGGAGGGTAGCGCAGACGTTGGGATGGCTCATGGCGGAAAAACGGGTACCGTCCCAGCGGACGGAATCCTGAAGGAAGGCCGGAACCCGGTTTCCAAACAGCATCAGGCAGTAAACGGCCAGCAGCACGCCCACACCCATGTAGAGCCAAACGATCCACTTGAGAGCCCGCTGGCGCTTGCCGTCCCCGGAGACAGCGGCAAAGGGCAGGCACAGGCCGTAGGCGCAGAAGAAAGCGCCGATGTTCCGGGCCTCAACGCCCTCCACCCGATGAATAGCCTTGGTCACCGCGAACCAAATCAGGAATGCCGCCCCCAGGATCAGGTGCCGCCGGGCCTGCCGGCTGACCCGGGTACTGAGAGTAGCGCCCAGGAAAATCATGGCAGGAACCACGGTGTAAATTTCCATCCAGGTCCAGGCCACGCCGTTGCCTCGGTGCTCGATCAGAAAATAGCTGGCCAGCAGCCCCAGCAGACCGATCAGGCTTCCGTACTGCACCCGCCCAGCGGCGGGATTTTCGACTTCTTCTATGGTTTTTACAGAAGGATGTTCCAGCTGCATTTTGTTTCCTCCGCAATTTTCTTTTCTTTGGGCCTATAATAGCATAAAACCACCGATTTTGCAACCGTTTCCGCCAAACCGGCAAAACCTCCCGGCGTAGGATACGCCGGGAGGGTTTCTCACTTTTTCAATCTGCCATACAGGCCGGTCATCTTCCGGATTTTCTTTGCCAGACGGTCGGAATCGAAGCCCGGCTGAGCCCGCCAGGTCCAGTTGGCGGCGGACAGGGTGCCGGGGAAGTTCATTCTGGCCTCCCCGCCCAGTTCCAGATAGTCCTGCATCTGGGCAATGAACAGCTTGGAAACGCTGGACATGCCGCCCCGGATCATACCCCAGACATAGCCCTCCTGCCGGGAAAGCCCCAGATAGGCCTTGGCGTAGGCCTTGTCCTGACGGGAAGCCTCGTCAAACCACTGCTTCAGGGTCACGTTGTCGTGGGTGCCGGTATAGCACACGGAATCCACCGGATACAGGTGAGGCAGGTAGTCGCTTTCCTCCCGGGAATCGAAGGCAAATTCCAGCACCTTCATGCCGGGGTAGCCGGAATCCTCCAACAGCTTCCGGACGCCGGGGGTCACAAAGCCCAGATCCTCGGCGATAAAATCCAGCTCCGGCAGGGCCTTCTGCACCGCCCGGATGAAGTCAATCCCCGGGCCCTTGACCCAGGTGCCGTTCCTCGCGGTTTTGTCCCCGGCGGGCACTGCCCAGTAGCTTTCAAAGCCCCGGAAGTGGTCAAAGCGCACCACGTCGTACATATGGGCGGCGGCTGCCAGCCGATGAATCCACCAGCCGTAGCCCGTGTCCGCCATGGCCTGCCAGTCGTAAATGGGGTTGCCCCAGAGCTGGCCATCGGCGGTGAAGCCATCCGGCGGACAGCCCGCCACCACCTCTGGGTGCCGGGTCTCGTCCAGCTGGAACAGCTCACTGTTCACCCACACGTCCGCTGAGTCCAGGGGCACATAAATGGGTACATCGCCGATGATGCGGATACCCTTGCCGTTGGCGTAGGCCCGCAAAGCCCGCCACTGCTTCCGGAACTGATACTGAACGAAGCACTGATAGCGGATTTCCTCCCGGTTTTCCTCCCTGGCCTTCTCCAGAGCATCCTCCCGGCGAAGGCGCAGGTCTTCCTCCCAGGAAAGCCAGGGCGCGCCGCCGTGCTTTTCCTTCAGAGCCATGAACAGGGCGTAATCCGGAAGCCACTGGGCGCTTTCCGCCAGGAAAGCCTCATAGTCCTCGTCCGGCGTGAACCGGCCGAAGGCGGTGTGCAAGAGCTTTCCCCGCTGGGCATAAAGCTTTCCGTAGCTGACCCGGCCGGGGTCGTCTCCCCAGTCCACCGCCGCCGGCTCCTCAGCCATCAGAAGCCCTTGGGAAACCAGGGTATCCAGGTCAATGAGGTAAGGATTTCCCGCTCCCGCGGAAAAGGACTGATAGGGGGAATCCCCATAGCCCGTAGGGGACAGGGGCAGAATCTGCCAGCAGGACTGGCCTGCCTTTTCCAGAAAATCCACAAAGTCATATGCACTTTTTCCCATGGTGCCCACGCCGTAAGGCCCGGGCAGGGAGGTGATGTGCATTAAAATTCCACTTTGGCGCATGTTCGTTTCTCCTTGTATACTGCTTTCAAACGCGGTAGGCCCTAATGCATTTCAGCGTTCCCGGACGCTCTCCCGGCAGCTGACCCGGAAGGGCACCCGCTCATGGCGGCTGGTCGTGCCGTTTTCGATGGCATCGAGAAGGATTTCCACGCTTCTGGCCGCCATTTCCTCCGCAGGCTGAACCACCGTGGCAAGCTTGGGCACCAGGTATTCGCCGATGGGCAGGCCGTCCAGTCCCAGCACCGACACATCCTCCGGCACCCGCTTGCCCCCGTCCCCCAGCGCACGGATGGCACCGATGGCCATCACATCCGCGCAGGCAAACAGAGCGGTAAACTCCCGTCCGGAACTCAGCAGTGCCTGGGTCGCCCGGTAGCCGTCCCGATAAGAATAACGCACACCCTGGTAGTCCCGCTCCGGGTCAAAGTCCAGGCCGTGGGCCCGGACAGCCTGTAAGCAGCCTTCGTAGCGCAGCCGGCTGGTATCGGACAGCCGCCGGTCGCCGCCGACAACGGCAATGCGCCGGTGACCCAGGGAAATCAGGGTCTCCATCGCCTGCCGCCCGGCCTCCCGATCGTCAATGGTGACGCTGGACAGGTTGGGAAAGGGCAATGGGGAAGCGTCGTTGGTCACCACCACGCAGGGCACGTCCACCGTCCGGAAGTCCTCGGTAAAATTCTCGTTCACGCCCCCCAGGAACAGAATCCCCAGGGGCTTTTTCTCCCGGCACAGCTTAATGGCACAGGCCGCCTCGTTGGCGTCCTCGTCCATGTAATCCACCACCAGCTGGTACCGGGTCTCGGAAATCAACTGCTGAATCTTCTCCACCATTTCCCCGAACAGCTCGTTCCGGGTGCCTTTGACCACCATCAGAATGGTGTTGGAGTGGGTCTGCTTCAGCTGCTTGGCGTTGACATTCAGCTCAAAGCCCATTTCCGCCGCGGCCTGCTGGATGGCGGCCCGAGCCTTGGGACTGACGTTTGGATGGTTGTTCAGCGCCCGGGAAACAGTGCCCACGGCGTAGCCGGTTTTGGCGGCGATGTCTTTAATGGTCATGTGGGCGATGCCTCCTTTCGCATTTGACTTTTTTCTTACAGGCAGTGGGCGGCCAGTGGCCGCCCGGAATTGTTTTCTTTTGATGATTTTGCCTTGCCTCTCCCTATGGGAGAGGTGCCCTGGAAGGGCGGAGAGGGCTTTTTCCCCTCTCAGTCACTTCGTGACAGCTCCCCCAATGTGGGAGCCAAGGCCCTCATCCGTCACGGCTTTGCCGTGCCACCTTCCCCCAAGGGAAGGCATGCGGCTCCCGGCCTTAGCCCTTGACGGCACCGGCGGCAACGCCCTTGATGATGTGCTTCTGGCAGAAGATGTACACCAGGATAATGGGGATGATGCTCAGCATGATGACCGCCATGGTGGCGCCCAGATCCACGGAGCCGTAGGAGCCCTTCAGATACTGAACGTGAATGGGAATGGTCATATACTTGGTGCGATCCAGTACCAGGTAGGGCAGCAGATAGTCGTTCCACACCCACATGAGCTCCAGAATGCCCACGGAGATCATGGTAGGCTTGAGCATGGGCAGCACCACCAGGAAGAAGGTGCGCAGAGGGCCGCAGCCGTCAATGGCCGCCGCTTCCTCGATTTCCTTGGGCAGTCCCTTGACAAAGCCCAGGAACATGAAGATGGCAAGGCCCGCGCCGAAGCCCAGGTACACAATGGGAATGGTGAAGGGGGTGTTCAGCTTCAGCTTATCGGCGGTGAAGGTCAGGGTGAACATGACCATCTGGAAGGGGACGATCATGGAGAACAGGCACAGATAGTAGAAGATCCGGCTTCCCAGGCTGTTCACCCGGGCAATGTACCAGGCGGACATGGAGCAGAACAGCAGAATCAGCGCCACGGAAACGACCGTGATGAACAAGCTGTAGCTGACGGATTTCAGGAAGGGGTAGTTGCCGAAGGTCATGCCCTTGATGTAGTTGGCAAAGCCCACGAAGGACTCGGAGCTGGGCAGGGCGAAGGGATTCAGGTTCACATAGGCGTTGGCCTTAAAGGAATTGATAAGTACCGCAAAAATGGGAATCAGCCAGGCCAGGCACAGGACGATGAAAAAGTCGGTGAGCACTCTAAGGCCAGGGGAATAGGGCCGTTGTTTTTTGTTTTTCATTACTGATCAACCTCCTTGGAACGGGTTGCCGCCTGCTGGGCAAGAGCCAGCGCCGCAACCAGGATGAAGAATACCACAGCCTTGGCCTGCGCCACGCCGTGCCAGTTCTTATTGATATTGTAGGTAGAATAGATGTTCAGAGCCAGCAGCTCGGTGATGTTGACCTTGGTGCCGTTCTCCATGACGGAAGGCAGACCGCCGGTCAGCGCCATGTTCTGGTCGAACATCTTGAAGGAGTTGGTCAGGGTCAGGAAGGTGCAGGTGGTGATGGCAGGCATCACATTGGGGATAATGACCTGGAACAAGGTCTGGGAGCCGCTGGCGCCGTCGATCTTGGCCGCCTCCAGCATATCCTCGGAAATTGCCTGCAAACCGGCGATGTAAATGATCATCATGTAGCCGATCTGCTGCCAGGCCACCAGAATCACCAGGCCCCAGAAGCCATAGGTACCGTTGGCGGTGAGATAGGTGCCGTAATTTTTCAGAATGCCGTCGAAGATCATGCTCCAGATATAGCCCAGCACCACGCCGCCGATCAGGTTGGGCATGAAGAAGACGGTGCGGAACAGATTGGCTCCCCGCATCTTCTGGGTCAGGGCATAGGCGATCATGAAAGCGATGACGTTAATGAGCACGATGGACACAACGGCGAAGGCCGCGGTGTTCTTGAAGGCGTTCAGGAAGCCGGCATCGGAGAACACCTTCAGATAGTTGCCGAAGCCCACCCATTTGGCATCTCTGGGGGTGTTGAACTTGCAGAAGGACAGATAAATGCCCTGGACGAAGGGCCAGACAAAGCCGATGAAGAAGGCCGCGAAGGTGGGGAGAATGAAAATAGGCGCAAACTTCCGGATAGGACGCTGCACCAGGTTTTCATTCCGTTTGGATTTTGCCACAAGAATCATCCTTTCTATTGGGTTTTTTGCTTGGGAAGCTCTGATGAAATCGGCAAGAGCTGGCAGCGAGAGATTTTGTTCTCAGGCAAGGTTTGGAAAAGGTCGGAATACTGTATGTACCCGCAAGGGGTATGCCACATCCGTAAGCCAGCTTCGCTGGCAACGGCTGCGCTATATTTCCCATTTTTCAAACCGCAGATTGGGGGCAAAAGATCCGCTGCCCAGCCGCAGACGATTTATTCAGAGTTTCCCTTATATACTCCGTTTTACAGGGCAGAGGCTTGCCTCCGTGCTTCCGGGGGCAGGCCCCCGCCCTGCGCTGGATTTCCAGGGAAGAAAGGGACGGGCAGTGCCCGCCCCTTTCGGTGGTTGTTTGTGATTAGCCGTTTACGACGTTGTACTCGTAAGCCCAGCCATCGACGAAGGCCTTGACGACCTCAGCCCAGTTGGCATCGGTGCGGTCGGCAGCGTACTTGGCCAGAGCGGTCACAACGGTAGCTCTCCAGCTGTCCACGTTGGGGGTGTGGTTGAAGGCCCAGGACACGTTGTAGTTGCCCTTTGCCAGCAGGTCGTTGCCGTTGGCCAGGAAGGTGTTGGCGGACTCGGGGCAGCTCTTGAAGGGCAGAGCACCCAGAGTGTCAACCATCTTCTGAGCAGCGGTGGGATCGGTAACCAGCCAGTACAGGAAGTCCAGAGAAGCCTTCTGATCGGCCTCGGAAACCTTGCTGTTCACAGCCCAGCAGTTCTCGGTGCCGGAGCACAGACCAGCCTTCTCCTCGCCGGCGACGCCGCAGTAGATGGGGATCATGCAGATGTCGGTCAGACCGGCCTCCTTCAGGCCAGCGAACTCCCAGGTGCCGTTCTGATAGAAGGCAGCCTTGCCCTCGGTGAACTGAGCCTTGGACTCATCGGCGGTGCCGGTGGTCAGGGTCTTGGGGTCAGCGGCGGTATCGGTGACGTACAGATCCCAGATGTTGCGGAAGTTGTCCATGTAGGTGCCCTTGATGGTAGCGGGCTGCTCGGTGACGTTGTCATCCCGGAACTCGTAGAACAGGGGCATGTTGGCCAGGTGGCCGGAGAAACGCCAGGAAGAGGAGCCGTCCAGGCCGGGAGCGGAGAAGGCGTCGAAGCCCAGCTCAGCGGCGCGGGTGTGGATGTCGTCGGCAACAGCCTTCAGGGAAGCGAAGTCGGTGATCTCCTCCACGGAGTGACCGGCCTTCTCCAGCAGAGCCTTGTTGACGATGATGCCGTAGGACTCGAAGCAGTTGCCAATGGCCTTCAGCTCGCCGGCCTCATTGTAGAGGTTGAACTCATCGGTGGTCAGCTCGCCGGCAACAGCGGTGTCGGCCAGATTCAGTGCGTAATCGTCCCAGTCGTTCAGGCCGGACAGGTTGCCGATGTTGAAGATGGTGGGAGCCTCGGTCTTGGCCATCTCGGCGGTCAGGGTGTCAGAGTAGGTGCCGGAAGCGGCGGTGACGACCTTGACGGGAACGCCGGTGGTCTCGGTGTACAGAGCGGCCAGCTCCTGCATGGCGGCGTCGGCCTCGGGCTTGAAGTTCAGGTAGTAAACACGGCCCTCAGCGGCGGTGTTATCGGCAGCAGCCTCGGTCGCGGGAGCGGCAGCGGCGGGAGCCTTGGTCTCAGCGGGGGCAGCGTTGCCGCCGCAAGCAGCCAGACCCAGCACCATGACCAGAGCCAGCAGCATAGCAATCAGCTTTTTCATTTGTTTTCCTCCTATAGTATTGTGAACCGGAAAATCCGGTGTCTTATTTTGGAAACGTTTCATCGTTTCCATGTCTTGAGTTTACAGCAGCTTTCTCAAGAAATCAAGCCTTTTTTGTCGGAGGAAATGATTTTCCGCTTTTTCCACAATCCACGATATCCCATTTTGGGCACTTCGCTGAAACGTTTCCAATTTTGCCGCATATCCTGGCGGTCAGTGCCCGCGCAAAGCTAAATACGCAGGTCATCGGGAGCCAGTGCGCGCACTGATGCGGCAATGCTCCGGTACTTCCGAGATCCATCGAAGAATCCACCGGTGCGGGAGCACCCCGGCTCCCTTGTGTAAAGGGAGCTGTCTCACGCGTCTCACGCAAGCGCGAGACTGAGGGATTGTAAAATCGTGGCAGCAAATGAGTGTCATGGGATAATGTACAATCCCCCCGTCACGGCAAAGCCGTGCCACCCCCCTTTACACAAGGGGGGGCTTTTAGGGTGCTCCCCTTGGTCAGCAAGGGGAGCCTTTTCCCTCATCCGGCACGGCTGTGCCACCTTCCCCCTGGGGGAAGGCTTTTCCGCACACATTAGAAAGCCCCGGTGCCGCTAGGCACCGGGGTTCGGTCATATTTTATTCCGGTTCGCCACCTGGGCGATGGTCACGCTGTCCAGGTAGGTACTGACGATATGCTCCAGCTCCGCCCAAACCGGCAGGGTCAGACATGCGTCTGCCCGCTGGCATTCCGGCGCGCCTTCTTCCAGACAGGCCACAGGAGCCAGGGTTCCCTCCGTCAGCCGGAGGATTTCCCCGAAGGTGATCTTATCGGCAGGCTTTGCCAGTCGGTAGCCGCCGCCCTTGCCCTGGATGCCCACCACGATGCCGTTTTTCACCAGCACCGGCAGAATCTTTTCCAGGTATCCCAGGGAAACCCCCTGCCGGGCGGCCACGTCCTTCATGGGCACATAGCCCTCATGCTGGGCAAGATCCAGCAGCACCCGCAGAGAATACCGGCCTCTGGTCGAAATCAGCATAGTCCCGCTTACAGCGCCTGGACAGCGGCGAATCCCTTGTCCAGGTCGGCCAGGATGTCGTCGATGTGCTCGGTGCCGATGGACAGCCGGATGGTGTTGGGCTTGATGCCCTGATCCAGCAGCTCTTCCTCGGTCAGCTGGCTGTGGGTGGTGGTGGCCGGGTGAATCACCAGGGACTTGACATCCGCCACGTTTGCAAGCAGGGAGAAGATTTCCAGATGGTCGATGAAGGTATGAGCCTCCTTCACGCCGCCCTTGATCTCGAAGGTGAAGATGGAGCCGCCGCCGTTGGGGAAGTACTTCTGATACAGGTCGTGCTGGGGATGGTCGGGAAGGGACGGATGGTTGACCTTCTCCACCAGGGGGTGCTTGGAAAGGTACTCCACCACCTTCTTGGTGTTCTCCACATGCCGGTCAAGCCGCAGGGACAGGGTCTCCACGCCCTGGAGCAGCAGGAAGGCGGCGAAGGGGGAGATGGTCGCGCCGGTGTCGCGCAGCAGCACCGCCCGGATGTAGGTGACGAAAGCGGCAGGGCCGGCAGCGGCCACAAAGGAAACCCCGTGGTAGCTGGGGTTGGGGGCGGCGATGGCCGGGTACTTGCCGGAGGCAGCCCAGTCAAACTTGCCGGAATCCACGATGACGCCGCCCAGGGTAGTGCCGTGGCCACCCAGGAACTTGGTAGCGGAATGAACCACAATGTCCGCGCCGTGCTCAATGGGGCGAATCAGATAGGGAGTGCCGAAGGTGTTGTCCACCACCAGGGGCAGGCCGTACTTGTGAGCCAGCGCCGCCAGGGCGTCGATGTCGGGAATGTCGGAGTTGGGGTTGCCCAGAGTCTCAATGTACAGGGCACGGGTGTTGGGCCGGATGGCCTTCTCCACCTCGTCCAGGTCGTGGATGTTCACGAAGGTAGCGGTGATGCCGAAGCCGGGCAGGGTGTGCTCCAGCAGGTTGTAGCTGCCGCCGTAGATGGTCTTCTGCGCAACGAAGTGGCCGCCGTTCTGACCCAGAGCCTGAAGCACATAGTCGATGGCGGCGGCACCGGATGCCACGGCCAGCGCGGCTACGCCGCCCTCCAGAGCCGCGATCCGCTTCTCCAGCACGTCCTGGGTGGAGTTGGTCAGACGGCCGTAGATGTTGCCGGCATCGGTCAGGCCGAACCGGGCAGCGGCGTGCTCGCAGTTGCGGAACACATAGGAAGTGGTGGCGTAAATGGGAACGGCGCGGGCATCGGTAGCGGGATCGGGCTGCTCCTGACCAACATGGAGCTGCAAGGTTTCAAATTTATAGTTAGACATAGTATTTATTTCCTTTCTTTGATCGGTTGTGTTTGGTTGTCCTTTGAAGAATGTCAGCGTCCGTCACATTCGACCAAAGCGGAAGTTCGCCCGAATCAGTGTTTCCATATTTTCGGTCATAGGGAACACCTCTCTTTCAAATACTTACCAGTGCGGTAGGTGTTTGAAGTATAGCATCTATATCCTACTTTGTCAATAGGGATTTTAGAAATTCTGCGGCGCGTGGCCGCTGACAGTGCGTGCACCAAAGCCTTCCCCTGGGAGGGTGGTGCTCCACGCAGTGAATTCAGATTAAACAATTGCCAGTGGCAATTGCACAATAATGTATAGGTGCCCGAAGGGCGGATGAGGTCGCTAGCGGCACTATCAAAAAAAACGCACTGGTGCGGGAGCACCCCAGGCTCCCTTGTGTAAAGGGAGTGGTGCTCCGCGCAGCGAATTTGAAATATAAATGACTGCCGGTGGCAGTCATACCATAGTGTAAGTCATGGCCGTCTCCCGCAAGGCCATGACTGAGGGATTGTCAAAATGGGCAAGTTCTGATCCCCTCAGTCTCGTGCTTGCGGGGGACGCACGAGACAGCATGAATTATGGTATGATTGCCACTGGCAATCATCAATATTCTAATTCGCTGCGCGGAGCACCACCCTTGGTCAGCAAGGGGAGCCTTTGGCGGCCAATGGCCGCCCCTACCGGTTCTTTCGTTACCGCGCCCCAAATACAAAGCAAGACGTGCCGCAAAAATGCGGCACGCCTTTTGGAAAGGGGTTTGGGAAGAATCGAATTAGCCGCCGAAGACGCTGAGCAGGAAGCCAGCGGCGATGGCGGAGCCGATAACGCCGGCCACGTTGGGGCCCATAGCATGCATCAGCAGGAAGTTGGAGGGGTTGGCCTTCTGGCCTTCCTTATTGGACACACGGGCAGCCATAGGCACGGCGGACACGCCGGCAGAGCCGATCAGGGGGTTGACGGCACCCTTGGTGGCCCAGCACATCACATTGCCGCCCAGCAGACCGCCGGCGGTGGAGATACCGAAAGCGACAACGCCCAGAACGACGATCTTCAGGGTCTGGCCGGTGAGGAAGGTGGAGCCAACCATGGTGGAGCCCACGGCGGTGGACAGCAGGATGGTGACGATGTTCATCAGAGCGTTCTGCACGGTGTCGGAAAGACGGTCGGTGCAGCCGGTCTCCTTGAACAGGTTGCCCAGCATCAGGCAGCCGATCAGGGGAGCGGTGTCAGGCAGCAGCAGAGC
>CAKTOH010000034.1 GCA_934589705.1 uncultured Oscillospiraceae bacterium
GATATGAACGACCGTCAGCTCCGCTTCGTGGTGGACGGCCTGGGCGGCAAGACCAACGGTATGCCCCGTGAGGACGGCTACGACATCACCGTGGCCTCCGAGGTCATGGCTGTTCTGTGCCTGGCTTCCGACATCAACGACCTGAAGGCTCGCCTGGCTCGCCTGGTGGTTGCCTACACCCGGGACGGCAAGCCCGTCACCGCCGGTGACCTGAACGCCCAGGGCGCTATGGCTGCCCTGCTGAAGGACGCTCTGAAGCCCAACCTGGTTCAGACCCTGGAGCACACCCCCGCTTTCGTACATGGCGGCCCCTTCGCTAACATTGCCCACGGCTGCAACTCCGTCACCGCTACCAAGATCGCTCTGAAGCTGGGCGATTACGCCATCACCGAGGCTGGCTTCGGCGCTGACCTGGGTGCTGAGAAGTTCCTGGACATCAAGTGCCGTATGGCTGGTCTGAAGCCCTCCTGCGTGGTTCTGGTTGCCACTGCCCGTGCCCTCAAGTACAACGGCGGCGTGCCCAAGGCCGAAACCGGCAAGGAGAATCTGGAGGCTCTGGAGAAGGGCCTGCCCAACCTGCTGCAGCACGTTGAGAACATCACCAAGGTCTACAAGCTGCCCTGCGTGGTTGCCATCAACCGCTTTCCCACCGACACCGAGGCCGAGCTGAAGCTCATCGAGACCAAGTGCAAGGAGCTGGGCGTGAACGTTGCCCTGTCCGAGGTCTGGGGCAAGGGCGGCGAAGGCGGCATTGAGCTTGCCAAGGAAGTCATCCGTCTGTGTGACCAGCCCAACGACTTCACCTTCTCCTACGAGCTGACCGGCTCCATCAAGGAGAAGATCGAGGCCATCGCCAAGAAGATCTACCACGCCGACGGCGTGAACTTCACCGCCAATGCCGAGAAGCAGATCAAGACCCTGACCGATCTGGGCTACGATCATATGCCCATCTGCATGGCCAAGACCCAGTATTCCTTCTCTGACGATCAGACCAAGCTGGGCGCGCCCCGGAACTTCACCATCACCGTCCGGAACGTGAAGGTTTCCGCCGGTGCCGGCTTCCTGGTTGCCCTGACCGGCGAGATCATGACCATGCCCGGTCTGCCCAAGGTTCCCGCCGCCGAGCGCATCGACGTGGACGAGAACGGCAAGATCACCGGCCTGTTCTAATTTGCGGCAATCCCACACAGTTGTGTCTGCGGCCTTCATCGGATCTTTTCCCCCAAGGGTTCGGTTTGCAAAGCTTGAAATACACAAAGTATTCCCGCGCTTTTCAAACCTTCCCTTGAAGAAAAATCTCTCGATGAATGCACTTGCCGAACTGTGCGGAAATGCCGCACGGAAATGCCGTAAGGCACTTCTGACTTTCCTTTGAAAACACAAAAAGCACAGGTTTCCACCTGTGCTTTTTGCGGATTTATCAACCATTCAAAATTTAGGAGAAATTAGCTATGGATATGACTATGGAATCCTGCCGGACCTTCGTGGAGGTGCTGGCATCCAACGCTCCCGCTCCCGGCGGCGGCGGCGCGGCGGCTCTGGTGGGTGCCATCGGCACTGCCCTGGGCAACATGGTTGGCTCTCTCACCGTTGGCAAGAAGAAGTACGCCGACGTGGAGGCGGAGATCATCGCCCTGAAAGCCAAGTGCGACGCTTTGCAGACCGAGCTTCTGAACCAGGTGGAAGCCGACGACAAGGGCTTCGTGCCTCTGGCCAAGGCCTACGGCATTCCCAAGGACGACCCCAACCGGGACAAGATTCTGGAGGAGGCCACCGTCACCGCCTGCGCCGTGCCCATGCACATCATGGAGCTGTGCTGTGAAGCGATCGACTACATCTCCGTCTTCGCCGCCAAGGGTTCCCGTCTGGCCGTGTCCGACGCGGGCTGCGGCGCGGTGTGCTGCAAGGCCGCTTTGCAGGCCGCTTCCCTCAACGTGTTCATCAACACCAAGAGCCTGAAAAACCGGGAAGTCGCCGAGGAAATGAACGCCAAGGCAAACGGTATGCTCACCAAGTACTGCGCCCTGGCCGACGAAATCTTCAACACCGTCAAGGCCGGATTTGGTCAGTAATTTTCGCTTTTCCGCAGAAAATTCAGATACTTATTTAGGAGGAAATCACAATGGCAAAACTGCTGCTGGGCAAGGAAGTTACCGATGCCCTGAACGCCGATCTGCAAACGCGCACCGCCGCCCTGCGGGAAAAGGGCATCGTCCCCACCCTGGGCATTATCCGGGTAGGCGCGAACCCCAGTGACCTGAGCTACGAGAAGGGCGCCATGAAGCGGGCTGAGCTGGTAGGCGTGGAGGTCAAAAAGTACGAGCTTCCCGAGGACGCCACCAAGGAGCAGGTTCTGGCGGTCATCGATGAGGTCAACGCCGACGAAACCATTCACGGCGTGCTCATGTTCCGGCCCCTGCCCAAGCACCTGAAGGCCGATCAGAACGAAATCTGCAACCGTCTGGCTCCCCAGAAGGATGTGGACTGCATGACCCACCTGTCCAACGCCGGTGTGTTCGAGGGCCTGAAGGATCTGGGCTTCGCCCCCTGCACCCCCGCCGCCTGCATGGAGATTCTGGACTTCTACGGCATCGACTGCAAGGGCAAGAACGCCGTGGTCATCGGCCGCTCTCTGGTGGTCGGCAAGCCCGCCGCCATGATGCTCATGGGCAAGAACGCCACCGTCACCGTCTGCCACACCAAGACCGTGAACACCGCGGAAATCTGCAAGGGCGCGGACATCATCGTCTCCGCCGCCGGTGTGCTGAACTCCCTGACCGCCGACTTCGTCCGTCCCGGACAGATTGTCATCGACGTGTCCATCAACTGGGATGCCAACAAGCCCAACGCCAAGGGCGGTCTGGGCGGTATCGCCGGTGACGCCAAGTTCGACGAGGTGGAGCCCATCGTGGACGCCATCACCCCCGTTCCCGGCGGTGTAGGCTCCGTGACCACCAGCGTGCTGATGAAGCATGTCGTAGAGGCCGCCGAGCGGGTCTGAGTTATCGCATAGCATAATATTACAGGGAGCAGCTAATCGCTGCTCCCTGTTCTTTTAACGGGATACTATGTCACTGCGAACCACAAAGTCCACAGGCGTGTAGAGTAGTGCAAAGTCGAGGGCTTCACAGCTTCCGGTTTCGATATTAGGAAAATGCCCCACCCCACATTTCATCCATTACTCGAAAGCCGTTCGGCACTCTTTCATAGCTGCATTTTGCCGTATCATTCAGGTAGGGCACAGTCCAAAATATAGCGATTTCCTGTACAGAATCATTTTCTTCCGCCAACGTAGCTGCAAGATCATCAGAGTACATTTTCAGAACTGTTTTTGACAGTTTTCCGCTGTTTCTTGTATTCCAAGTTAAATGAACAAGCGCAATATAGTCATCTTCTTTCTCCGTACCCAGGTCATCGTTGATCGTAATTCCATCAATAACAGTATTGTAGTATTCTTCTTCAATCCGCTCACTGAGGATCTTCTCAATTTGTTCTTTCTCCGTCAGTGCAACCGTTTCCTCTGCTGTCGTGCTCAACTCAATTTCAGAGCTTGCATTAGTCCCGTCTTGTTTTGTTCCGCAAGCGCAGAGCAGCAAGCATAGTACAAGTGCTGACAGTAGTAAAAATCTCTTTCGCATTTATAATTACCTCCCAAGCCTTTTCGTTAAATCAACATCATTTGTCCGGATATTCCGGCCGCTTCTTTCTCCATTCCATGCACCTCGTTTTCATATTTTTAACTATAAGCACAAATAATAGCCCATAGCGTTTATGTAATCTTAGCATTTCTGCCTATATAATTCAAGTAGTATTTTACTACATAGGCGGTATTTTTTATGGATTATTACAAAATCGGTCAGAAGATACGCAAAATCCGCAAAGCCCATGGCCTCTCTCAGGAAGAATTGGCGGAACGAATCGGTATCTCCACCACCCATATGAGTCATATTGAAACCGGAAATACAAAATTAAGCCTGCCGGTTTTCGTTGACATTGCCGCCGCTTTGGAAGTGCGAACCGACGAGCTGCTGGACACTCCCGCAGTTAAGACCACCAGCACCTCCCTGGATGATATTGCCGCCGTATTGGAACGCTGCTCCGCTCAGGAAGCGAAAGTCATTGCGGATATTGTAAAGGCCGCAAAAATTTCCATTGAAAAGTACCTTTGATAAAAAGAAGCACATCACTTCTGATTTTCAGAAATGATGTGCTTCTTATTTTATTATCTTGGAAGGGGGCGCGTCTGGTTACGCATTTTTCTCCCGGTTTTGGCAGGTAAAGCAGATGACCTGCTTGTTTTTTGCCATTTCCTTGAGGATTTTCAAAGCCTGAGCCATGCGGCCATCGTCAAAGCGCACCAGGGCATCGTCCAGCACCAGCGGGGCCTCCGGGGTCAGCTCCTCCGCCACTGCCAGCCGCAGGGACAGGTACAGCTGGTCCACCGTACCGTCGCTGCGCCAGATGGCATCGTGAAGCACGTCCTCCTGCCCGGCTCCCGCCTGCAAGGAGAAATCCTCCCCCATGGTCAGGCTGTGATACCGGTTTTCCGTCAGAGCACTGAGGATTTCCTGGGCTCGCTGGGTGATTCGGGGGGCGAACCGCCGCTGCAAGGAAGACCGAGCCTGGGACAGAGTGTCCAGGGCAATGGTCAGAGCCTCATAGGTTTCCTCCAGCCGGGCAATCCGATCCGCCACACGCTTGCGCTGCAAGCCCAATTCCTGGGGACTTCCCAGAATTTCCATCCGCCCCTGGTACTGACCCAGCCGGTTTTGCAGCCGCTGCTGCTCCGCCGCGCACTCGGCCAGGAGATTGGCGGTTTCCGCCTCGTTCTGAGTCAGGTTGTCCTGGAAGGCCGGCTTTTCCACAGGCCGCACCATGGAGCTGAGCGCCTCGAAATGCTGCCGGGCCAGCGCCGCCTCCCGGCGAGACTGCTCACAGCTTTCCCACTGACGCTGAGCCTGCTGCCAGAATTCCAGCACTTCCTCCGGCTCCTGAAGGCCGCACAGGGAGTCCCGCCGCTTGCGCAGAACCATCAGCCGCACTTCCAGGTCGCTGGTGACTTCCTGATAGGTTTTCAGCTCCTCGGAGTAATTCTCCACCGCCTGCTCGAATTCCGCAATGGGCGCCGTCCACTGCTTCCAGTCGGCGGTGCCGTATTTTTCCACGATGGACGCCGTCTGCCGCCTGCCCTGGGTGTATTGCCACACCCCCAGAAGCAGGGATGCCAGTCCCGCCGCCCCCGCCAGTGCCGCAAAAGCATAGGCAGTCAGATTCACCAGAACCCCCGCCGCCAGCAAGCCCACAATGCCCACAGCCATGAATACCAGGGGCAGCTTGCCCCCGGACAGCTGGGTCAGCTGCTTGGCGTCCTCCCGGGCCATGGCTCGGGCGTCCTCAGCAGTCAGGCCGGTGAAGGGATTGGGCATTTCCGGCTTCTGGGGCTGGGAGGGGGCATTCCGCTCCTCCTCCCGGATGGCGTTCCACTGATCCCGGAAGCTGCGAAGCTCCCGAACCTTTTCCTCGGTCTCCATCCGGGGCGGCAGGGTGGCGCACAGGGTCTCCAACTGATTCAGCGTTTCCTCCGCCTGGGTCATGGCATCCCGAGCCTGAGCCACCTGCACCGCATCCCTGGCCTGCTTTTCGTAGGCCAAGGCCTGCTGGTGATTGTACAACTGCTTGAGCCAGGATTTGACCTCCTGAATCCGCTCCCGGAGCTTATTCGACTGGATATCCAGAGATTCCAGCTCGGTGAGCTTCTGCTCCAGCTGTTCCAGCTGAGCCTCCGCCTGGGGAAGCAAACCGGACTTATTGTAGCGGCATTTGTTCCGCAAGTCTTTCAGCTGAGCCGCCAGCCGGTCTGCCGCGCCGCTTTCGTCGCCGGTGGTGACCAGGGCGTTGAGTCTGCGCCGCAGAGCCTCGTCCTGGGTCACGGGCAGGTCGGAAAAACGGATGAAGCCCGCCCGGCGGTACACCGTCTGCTCCACACCCAAAAGCATGGCTCCGCAGTTGGCGGCGTTCAGCTCCTCAACCGGAAGACCCGAAAGGGTTTCGTAGGCCCGGAACTCCCCCAGGGGCACCCGCCGCTTGGTGCTGCGCTCGATGGTAATGTCCCGGCCGTTCCAGTTCAGGTCAATCCGGCCGGACATGGGGCTGCCCGACCAGGGCTGATACCGCTCCTTGTCCGCCAGAGCCGTCTTCGTGCTCTTGACCCGGGTATCCAGGCCGTAGAGCATGGCCAGCAGGAAGGCACACCAGGTGCTTTTGCCCCACTCGTTGGGGGCGGTGATGATGTTCAGACCCGGCTCCAGGGTCAGGGTCTCGTGCTCCAGCTTGCCGAAGGTAGCCGTCATTTTGTAAATTCTCACAGGACGACCTCCCTTCCGTCCAGGATTTTCCGGGAAATCTCCGCGGCCAGGGTGATCTGCCGGGTCTTTTCCGGGGTATCCGTCAAAGCCTGATGAAGCATCTGAAAGTAGACCCCCTCCAGGGTGTCCGCATCGGTATTCTCCCACAGGTCAACAGGCGGCTGGGTTTTGTCCACCAGGAACAGATTGGGGAAGTCCAAAAATTCCCGGGCAATTGCCTTTTCGTCCACCTGACCGCTGCCGGTGAGGGTGATCCGGTAGAAATTCCGGTTGCCCTTTGGGGGCAGCACCCCTTCCAGAGAGGTCACCGGGTCAGCCCCGGCCTCCACTTCCAGGTCAAAAAAGCGCACCGTGTCCAGGCTCACCGGCTGCACCTGAGCCTCCGCCTCCAGGGTCACGATACACACGCCCTTGTCCCCGGTTTCGTCCCAGCCTCTGCCCATGGGGCAGCCGGGCCAGACGCACAGAGCGCCCCCTGCCCGGAAGGCTCCGGCCTTGTGGATATGTCCCAGGGCCAGATAGTTGAGGCCGGATTCCCGAACCTGGGAGACCGTCACCGGGCAGCAGGGGGATTCCCGCTGGGTGGGATCGCCGTGGAGCAGGGCGACGCAATATTTTTCGTTTCCCTCGGCATGAAAGCCCTCCAACAAGGGCGGGCAGTCCATGCTGCGGTAGCCCCCGCCGTAGACCCGGCAGTCCAGGCCTTCCAGCGTCACCGCTTCCAGAGCACCGGTGAAGATATGCACATTTTCCGGCCAGCTTTCCTCCACCCAGGGGCTGCCGGGGGTGATGAAATCGTGGTTGCCCGGGGCGATGAACACCGGCACCGGGCAGCGGCTCAGCGCCTGCTTCACATCCTCCACCGCCTCCCGGCGGGGCTTCGGCGTGTCAAAGATATCTCCCGCCAGAAGCATCAGGTCGCAGCCCTCCCGGAGGCACAGGTCTGCGATTTTCCCGGGGAGCTTTCGCTGCTCCGACCGCAGAAACGCCCGCTGTTCCTCAGAAAAGCCGCCGAAGGGGGAGTCCAGATGCCAGTCGGCGGTATGCAGAATTTTCAGTCCCATTCGTCTACCCTTTCCGCTTTCAAGCAGCTTCCGGTGGCGCTGTCAATGGTGAACAGCACCGCCTCCATTTTGGTGGGGCCCTCCGCCCAGCGATACCGCTCTGGCAGGTCTCCCCGGAATTTGGCAATGGACAGCTCCGGCCGGATGCCCAGCACCGAGTCCCGGGGGCCGGTCATGCCCAGATCCGTCACATAGCCTGTGCCCTTGGGCAGCACCCGGGCATCCGCCGTGGGCACATGGGTGTGGGTGCCCCAGACCGCGCTGACCCGTCCGTCCAGAAAATAGCCCATGGCCTGCTTCTCCGAGGTAGCCTCGGCGTGCAGCTCCACCAGAATCAATTTTGTATCGATTTCCTTCAGAATTTTCTCCACGATCAGGAAGGGGTTATCCGGGCCGTAGTCCATGTTGCACCGGCCGATCAGGTCGATGACCGCCACCTCTCCCGCCGGGGAATCAAAAATCCGCCAGCCCCGGCCGGGCACTTGGGGCGCGTAGTTGGCAGGCCGGAGTACCTGGGGGCAGTCCTCCATGTAGTCCACGATCTCCCGCTTGCTCCAGGTATGATTGCCCATGGTGATCACGTCCGCCCCGGCATCCAGGATTTCCTCCGCCTGGTGGGGCAGCATTCCCACCACCGCCGCGTTCTCTCCGTTGACCACGGCAAAGTGGGCTCCCGTCTTTCGTTTCAGCTGCCGCAGGTGTCGGCGCACCCGGTCAAGTCCCGGATTGCCCACCACGTCGCCAACTGCCAATACCTTAAATTCCATGTGTTTCCTCCCAGTGATTGTGCTGGTATTATATACCGTTTTTCCGATTTTCGCAACCGGGAAAACCGTCACAGGCGCGGTGCGAAAATACGCACCGCGCCGGAATTCAATAGTGAATCACGTTGTTCGCCCTGCGGATGCGCTCCAGCACAGGAGTCGCCTCCGGGCTTTGAAAATAGTCCAGGGTCGTCTGGGGTACCAGCATTTTCAGGGTTTCCCAGTCCCCCTTCTGCAAAGCCAGCCGGACGGTGGAGGCGCTGATGGCCTGACCCGCCGCCTGCTTCCTGGGTACCACATGGCACTCGATTCCCGCCTTGGGAAGCTCCCGAGCCATAATTTCATTGTAAAGCCCCGTGACCTGGCTGGTAGGCTCCTCGCCAACGAATCGTTTCGTCACGTTCAGCGCCCCGGCGATTTTCGTAAACACCGCCAAGTCCAGTCGGGCGTGACCCTCGATCACCGCCGCCGCGTCCTTGAGAAAATAGCTGGGGAAGGTGGCGCTGCTGATGATGTAGGGGCCGGAATCGTGGAGCACCACATTGGGAATGTGGGAAACTCCCGCCCGCACCAGCTTTTTGCGCACGGCGAAGGGCACCAGGGAAGCGTCCTCGCTGAGGACGAACAGGTGGAGGGTATCGCACTGAGCCGCCGCCGTCTCCACCAGATGCTGATGCCCCAGGGTGAAGGGGTTGGCATTCATCACCAGTGCCCCGGAAACGCCCTGGGTTTTCGTCTTTTCCAGGGCTTTCAGGTAGCCGGGAAAGCCGTTTTTCCGGTTTTCCATGAAGACCAGGGTGCCGTCCACCCGGGCAATTTCGTGAAAGCCCAGGTCGCCGAAAAACCGGGCGGAACCCACCTTGGTGTACAGGAACAGATGCAGGTTTCCCCTTGCCATCTGCACCTCCATCAGGTGGGAGATAATCTCGTTCAGCAAGCCCTCCCCCTGGTGCTCCCGGCTCACCGCGAAGCAGCGCAGGGTGCAGCCAAAGCAGCTGCCGGTGGCGATGATCTCATCGTTTTCATCCCGCATGGCGCAGATGTAGTCTAAGTTTCCATCCCGGGTAATGCCCTCCCGGTGAAGCAGGGCGTCCACCCCGGCAAGGCTCCGCCTGTCCGAGGGGTAGACCTGGGAAATGACGTAATCACTCATGGGCTTCCTCCTTCAAAAAATGCAGCATCAGGGTCATGGCCAGCAAGTCCGCCGTGCCTCCGGGGGAGAGATTCTTTTCCACATAGTCCCGGTTCAGCTTTTCCAGTGCCGGAATGCCGGGAAAGGGTTCCTCTTCCAGAAGCGCCTTGGCTTCCTCCGAGGCGGCCTTTGCCAGCTCGTAGCCCCCGCGGTGGATCATGTTGGTATCCACGGTGTCCGCCAGCATGGCAACAAGCGCCGCGCAGCCGGCTTCATTGATGGATTTTTCCGCCGACAGGGCGGCTTCCAGCTTGGGAAGGCCGATTTTTCCCACCGTCGGAAACCCGGCCTCCGCCTGTCCCCGAACGCCGGTGATGCCGTAGCGCAGATAGAGCTTCTGCCCGGCGGTCTTGGCCGTTTCCGGGGTAAGCCCGGCAAAATCTCCGGCGGTCAGCCCCTTCGTCATGGCGGCGCACTGGGCAAGCACCCGGTCGGCGTCTGCCCAATCCTGCCGTTCCAGCCGTCCCAGAGCGCCGCAGAGAATGCCCATAGAGAAAATCGCCCCCTTGTGGGTATTCACCCCGCCGGTGGACGACAGCATCTGCCCCTCGGCCAGAAGCCCCGGAGTCCGCAGTGCCCGGAAGGTTTCCTCCGGCGCTCCCCCCTGCCGTCCGATTTTCACGCATTGGGCGAAGTAGGGGTAGAGCCCCGCCCCGCTGGCCAGAAAGGAGAACACGTCCATATCCCGGTGACTGCCGCTGTTTTCCCGGTCTACCAGGCCGGGCTTTGGGGTCACGGCCACCTCATAAAGCAATGCCTGCACCGCCAGCCGGGCGGCGCACCGGCTGTCCGCCTCCAGAAGGGCTTCTTCCAGAATCCGGGTTGTTTCTTCCTGAAGCTGAGCCACGCTGTGCGCGCGGCTTCGGGCGCAGGCTCCGGCCATGCCCCCGCAGATCAGGCACCGCCGCCCCGGCTTGCCCAGCTCCTGCCGGTCGATTTTTCGTCCGGTGCTTTCCAGCACGTCCATGTCAAAGAGCCGTCCCACCGGGGAAGCGTCCTCGATGGCCGTAGTCACCGCCTTCACCGCCAAGGCCTGGGCGGCGACCAGGAAAATGGCTTCGTTGCCGGTTTTCTCCCGGATTTCCTCAAAATGGACAACCGGCATTCCTGCCGCCGCCAGCTGCTGCCGAAGAAGCCGCCGCCCCAGGCAGTAGCCCCGGGCAATCAAAGGGCTGTTTTTCACCGGCCCCGCGATATTCATGGTAAAGCAGACCAGTGTCTGCCCAAACTGCCCCAGCAGCTCCCGCTGCCGGGCTGCCCGCCGCTCCCGGGCATCCAGCATTTCCAGTAATGACACTTCCATGGGCTTATGCTCCCCCTTGTACTTTTCTTTATGATACACCAGAATTGTGCCTTTGTGAAGTACGACTTGCAATTTCCGGAACTAGGATGTAGAATGGCAAAAATGGTCGGATGATCGGAGGCAGGTTCATGAAGGAAATCAATTTGACGGAAGGGTCGATCTTTGCAAAGCTGGTGCAGTTTTCCCTGCCCATGATCGCGGGAAATCTCTTGCAGCAGGTATATAATCTGGTAGACACCCTGATCGTGGGAAAGTGCATCGGCTCGGACGCTCTGGCCGCGGTGGGCTCGGCCTACACCCTGATGACCTTTCTGACCTCCATTCTCATCGGCCTGTGCATGGGAAGCGGAGCCTTTTTCTCCGCGGACTACGGCGCGGGAGAGGAAGCCCAGCTGGGAGAGGACATCCGGCTGTCCTTCGGGTTCATTCTCGCCATGTGCGCCCTGATTTACGCCATCATCTACCCGGGTATGGAGCTGATTTTGTCGCTGCTGCAAACTCCGTCGGAGCTGCTGGAACTGACGAGGAACTACGTCCGGCCGGTGTTCACGGGGATTTTCTTCGTTTTTCTGTATAACTTCTACGCCTATCTTCTGCGAGCCATGGGAAATTCTCTGGTTCCCCTGGTTTTCCTGGGAATCTCCGCGCTGCTGAACATCGTGCTGGATCTTTGGTTCGTGCTGGGGTTCCATATGGGCGTTGCCGGTGCCGCCTGGGCAACGGTCATCGCCCAGGCCGTGTCCGGCGTGGGCATCGCCCTGTACACCCAGCGGAAGCTGACCCTTCCCAAGGCGAAAACCAAGACCCGGAGCCTGTCCCGGCTTTGGGAAATCGTGGTCAACGACGCCGCCACCGCCCTCCAGCAGTCGGTGATGAACTTCGGCATTCTGATGATCCAGGGGCTGGTGAACAGCTTCGGCGCCACGGTCATGGCCTCCTTCGCCGCGGCGGTAAAGATCGACACCATCGCCTATATGCCCGCCCAGGAATTCGGCAACGCCTACTCCCTCTTCGTATCCCAGAATTACGGGGCCCGGCAGCCGGAACGGATCCGCAAGGGCACCCGGCTGTCCTTCCTGGTGTCCGCAATTTTCTGTCTGGCGATCTCCGGTCTGATTTTCCTCCTGTCCCCCTGGCTCATGGGCTTTTTCGTGGAGCCGGGAGAAACCGCCATTATCGCCGGCGGCGTCCAATATCTGCGCATTGAGGGTTCCATGTATGTGGGCATCGGCATTCTGTTCCTGTGGTACGGCTATTTCCGGGCCATTCGCAAGCCCCAGGTTTCCCTGATCCTGACGGTGATTTCTCTGGGCACCCGGGTGGCTCTGTCCTACGCTCTGGCACCCCGGACGGCGCTGGGAGTCGTCGCCATCTGGCTGTCCATTCCCATCGGCTGGGTGCTGGCCGACCTGGCGGGACTGGTGTTCTATCGCCGTCTGCGGCCTGAAATGTAAGCTGTCCTTTAATCAACGGACGTAATATGTGTGCGTCTGTTCAAAAAAATCGGAATCTGGCAGAGGTGTTGTTATGAAAAAGTGGATAACATTCGTTTTGGCATTGGTTGGTGTTTTCGCGTTGGCTAGTTGTTCCAGTAATTCGACACCAGTGAATATGCAAGATGTTCTGAAGGGCAAGCAGCCGTTCTATTATGCCGCTAGCGGCGGCTCTGATTTTGCTTCTGTTAATATAGCCGATATTCCGTCTTTATTGAATCCCGATGATGCCTATATGGCTATTCAAAACTATGTGGTGATTGATTTGGACGGTGACGGTAGTGAAGAAGCGGTCGTTTTTGTTTGTGGTGCAGCTGGCGATACCGGAGGATATTTCGTTCTTCATAGTCGTGATGACCATGTGTATGGCTATCGGACAGACTATCGTACATTTGAAAACCTCAAAACCGATGGCACCTTTATCTATTCCGATGATTCGGGTTCAAAGGAGGGCGTTGCGACTATCAGCTTTTCGCAAGACGGCCTTGTTATAACGGATGTCTTATCTGCCACAGGGCAGGCATACATCATGGATAATTTCATGATAAACGGCAAAAAAGTCACGCAGGAAGAATACAATGCCGAAAAGGAAAATCAAGACCTGAAAAGCAATGTGGAATGGCATGAGTATCCTATATCCTAAAAGGAATGTGGTACAATTTTCCGGTTTTTCTGAGAAACACCGATGAACGCACTGGTGCGGGAGCACCCAACGGCTCCCTTGTGTAAAGGGTGGTGCTCCGCGCAGCGAATCAAAATTACCATGACTGCCGGTGGCAGTCATACCACAATGTACTGCTGGCAAAAATCTCTGATTTTTGACTGAGGGATTGTCAAATTGCACGTTATTGAGAGTGCCCAGAAAAGTAGGAGTTCTGATCCCCTCAGTC
>CAKTOH010000035.1 GCA_934589705.1 uncultured Oscillospiraceae bacterium
TGCCACGCCAGTGTGAGCACTGGCTCGCAATGACATTGTTCTATTTGGGCACTTTGCTATTTTGAGACAGCTCCTGGCAGCGTAGCTGACTGAGGGATTGTCAAATTGCGTTCACAGGGAGTGCCCGGAAAGAGGAAGGTTCTGATCCCCTCAGTCACTTCGTGACAGCTCCCCCAGAGTGGGAGCCAAGGGGGAACGAGGGGGACGGATTGCCTCTTCGCAAGGACAAGCATGATACGAAGGTTTCCGAAGTGATTCGGAGATCACCAAGAGCCCGTAAGCCAACACAAATGAAACGAAACTGCAATTTAATCTGTTCATAATTTCAAAAGTATGCAAAAATAGGGGTTGCATTCTGGCAAATTTGGTGATATTATGAATTTGCATTTGCGGGAAACTTGCTTTTTCGCGAAGGGAAACGAAAAGGAGCGATTCTATATGAAGGAAAAGAAAAAACTGTCCCTGGCGGCGCAGATTTTTATCGCCATGGTGCTGGCGATTCTGGTGGGTCTTGCCATGCAGAGCTGCGCGGAGTTTGCCAACAACTACATCAAGCCTTTCGGCACCATCTTCTTGAACCTGGTCAAGTTCATCGTGGTTCCCATCGTCCTGTTCTCCATCATGTGCGGCATTATCTCCATGAGCGATATCCGCAAGGTCGGCTCCATCGGCCTGAAAACCGTGATTTATTACCTGTGCACCACCGCCTTCGCCGTGACCATCGGTCTGGTGGGCGGCAACCTGTTCAAGGGCGCGTTCCCGGTGGTGGCTACTACCGACCTGACCTATGACGCCTCCGCGACTACCTCCTTCATGGATACCCTGGTGAACATCTTCCCCTCCAACTTCTTCAAGCCCATGGTGGAGGCCAATATGCTCCAGGTCATCGTTATGGCCGTGCTGCTGGGCTTCTCCATCATCCTGGTGGGCGAGAAGAATGCCAAGGTGGTTTCCGCCTTCAATGACCTGAACGACATCTTCATGAAGTGCATGGAGCTGATTCTGAAGCTGTCACCCATCGGCGTGTTCTGCCTGCTGTGCCCCATCATCGCCAGCAACGGCGCGGCCATCATCGGCTCCCTGGCTATGGTGCTCCTGGCTGCCTACATCTGCTACATTTTCCATGCGCTGCTCGTGTACTCTCTGACCGTGAAGGCCATGGGCGGCATGAGCCCCGGCAAGTTCTTCAAGGGGATGCTGCCCGCCATCATCTTCGCCTTCTCCAGCGCCTCCTCCGTGGGCACCCTGCCCATTAACCTGGACTGCGTGACCAAGCTGGGCGCCAAGAAGGAGGTTGCCTCCTTCGTCCTGCCTCTGGGCGCAACCATCAACATGGACGGCACCGCCATCTATCAGGGCGTGTGCGCCATCTTCATTGCCGCCTGCTACGGCATTCAGCTGACCCTGCCCCAGATGCTGACTATCGTGCTCACTGCCACCCTGGCCTCCATCGGCACTGCCGGCGTCCCCGGCGCGGGCATGGTGATGCTGGCTATGGTGCTGACCTCCGTAGGCCTGCCGGTGGACGGCATTGCCCTGGTTGCCGGCGTTGACCGGATCTTCGACATGGGCCGTACCACCGTCAACATCACCGGCGACGCCGCCTGCGCCATCATCGTCTCCCACGTCGAGGAGAAGAAGGAGCAGAAGCTGGCCGCGAAAAAGTAAAACCTTCCCTTCCTGAAAAGCAGCCATTGTCCTTACCCGGGCAATGGCTGCTTTTGCGTATGGATGCTTGGGATTACAGAACCGTGACCGAGATTTCCTGGTACGTCTGCGCCGCCTCCTGAAAAACGGCAATGATTTCCTCAATTTCCGGAAGCAGCTCCGAGCGGCGGGCCTGGGGGAGGATCCGGATTTCAGCGGGGGTATGGACGATGCCCGTGAGGGCATCCCACAGGGCGTCCGGATTGGCGCCGAACCATTCCGGCAATTCCAGTCCCCGGCGAATGACTTCGTAAACTTCGCCCAGATAGCAGCACTCCGAAAAATCCAGGGTGATGACTTTTTTCATCAGGAAAAGCCCTCCTTCCTATGCTATGGCAGCTATTATAGCATCCGTTTGGCTTGGATGTAAAGGTTTTGATAGGGGAGGGCGGAGCGTCACAGGACTATTCGTAGGGAAACTCTGAATAAATCGTCTGCGGCTGGACAGCGGATCTTTTGCCCCCAGTCTGCGGTTTGAAAAATGGGAAATATAGCGCAGCCGTTGCCAGCGAAGCTGGCTTACGGATGCGGCATACCCCTTGCGGGTACATATAGTATTCCTCCATTTTCCAAACCTTGCCTGGAAACAAAATCTCTCGCTGCCAGCTCTTGCCGATTTAATCAGAGCTTCCTTAGCCTGCAACCCCGTGTCCCTATGGATTCTTACGAAGGTTTTCTGAATTCCAACGCATTTTTGCTCTCATCCGTCTCGCGCTTGCGTGAGACGCGCGAGCCACCTTTACATTATGGAGCAATTGCCACTGGCAATTGTTAGATTTTGATTCGCTGCGCGGAGCACCACCCCGGAGGGGGCCACGCCAGTGGGCGCACTGGCCGTCGGCCCTGCCGACTGCGCACTGTCAGTGGCGACACGCTATCGATACCGGGCGGTGCCCAAAGGTCTGACGATTTCAGGCCAGCCGCGTGCGCATTGGCAGCGGCACCTTGCTGTCAGGCGGCTTCCCGCATTCGCTGGCGGACTACGTTGGCGATCCGGGCGATGAACTCCCCGTTGGTGGGCTTGCCCCGGTCGGGACTGACGGTGTTGCCGAAGTAGCCGCAGAGAATGTCCATGTCCGCCCGGGTCCAGGTGACCTCGATCAGGTGGCGGATGCCCCGCTCCACCCGGGAGGCGGTGGTGTCGAACTTGGCGGCGATCTGGGGATAAAGGCCGAAGGTGATGTTGTTGATGTAGCAGCCGTCATTTACGCACAGCACCACCGCCTCCACCGCGAAGGGGTGCCCCAGCAGATGATCCGGCGCGCCGATGTCCAGCAGAATCTGCCGGGTCAGATATTCCGGATCCAGACGGTTGATCCGGGACTGGTTCAGCAGAACCAGCAGTTCCCGGCGCAGCCGTTCCTTCTGGGCGGGGGTTTCCGCGGCGCACAGCCGCATGAGGGTGTCTACTTGCATTTCCAGATTACGCATATTTTGTTCCTCCTTAAAATCATACCCGTTTTGTTGGACGGATTGTGTGCTAATCTTGGGGAAATCCGTCGAAGGATTTTCCACAAAATCAAACAGGATTCAGTTGACTTTAGTATCCTGCCATGCTACAATATTCCTGTGCAATGAAAAAATATAGATACAGAAGAATACTAAAGTAACCTTATGACCGCATTGTAGCACTACTTTAGTAGCCTGTCAATGGGGAGATGGCTACAAAAGTATTCTTCTGCGAATTGCACAACGGTGAGGGGGGCACTTTGTGTTTTTTGACAGATTCCAGGCTTTGTGCGAGAAAAAGGGAGTCAGTGTGTACCGGGCCTGCACGGACGCGGGACTGAACCGCAGCGCAGTGGCCAAGTGGAAGGCCGGCGGAAAGCCCAACGGCACCAGTGCCGGCAAGCTGGCGGCCTATCTGGGGGTCACCACGGACTACCTGCTTTGCGGCAAAGAGCCGGACAATTCCGGCAGACAGGTCAGTGACGAGGAAATCAAATTCGCGCTCTTCGGCGGCAACGGGGAAATCACCGATGCCATGTACGAAGAGGTGAAGCAGTTTGCCGCCTTTGTCCGGCAGCGGGAGGCGGAGAAGAAGGAGTAGCCATGGACATTCCGATGCTGTACGCTCTGGCGGAAAAAGAGAATATTGGGATTCTCCGTTTTCCCCTTCCCAATACCGGCTCCATGTCCGTAATGGACGAGGGAGGAAGGTGCAGCATCGGCATGGATCCGGGGGTGCTGGACGGCGGCGCCCTGGAGCGGGTGCATCTGGGGCATGAGCTGGGGCACTGCGTCACCGGCAGCTTTTACAGCCGGAACACGGCGGTGGACAGCCGCCAGCGGCACGAAAATCAGGCGGACAGATGGGCGGTGCAGAACCTGATCCCGGTGGACGACCTGGATCAGGCGGTGGCCGAGGGCTGCACGGAGCTGTGGGAGCTGGCGGAGCGATTCGACGTGACGGAGGAATTTGTCCGGAAGGCCGTGTGTCTGTACGTCCACGGAAATCTGGCCACGGAACTGTACTTTTAATTGACATTTCCTCTACTTTTAATTGACATTTCTCCTCCGATGGGTTATAATACCATCCAAACGCATAGCAGATACGTCTTCGGGGGGCCGGCATTTCCGGCTGAGATAGAGCGACAGGCTCTGACCCGTGTACCTGATACGGTTAGTACCGTCGGAGGGAAAGGCAGAATACCACCTGTGGTAATCGCATTGCACCTGGACGGGTTTGCAGTGCGATTCTATTTTTTCGGAGGTATTCTCTATGAACAATTCCCATCGCAAGGTGCGTATGCTCACCGAAGGCGCACTGTGCATCGCTCTGGCGGAGATCCTGAGCTTCCTGCCCCTGTACAAAATGCCCTGGGGCGGCTCCGTGGATCTGGCCATGCTGCCCGTGATCCTGTACTGTGTCCGCTGGGGCTTTGGCCCGGGCATGGCGGCGGCCTTCGCCCACGCCGTGTTCCAGACCCTGTTTGAGGGCGGCATCGCCATCGGCTGGCAGAGCATTATCGGCGACTTTATCGTGGCCTACACCGTGCTGGGTCTGGCTGGCCTCTTTCAGGGCAAGTTCGTCCCCGCGACCGTGGTGGCCTGCGTGGCCCGGTTCCTGGTGCACTATGTGGTCGGCGCTACCATCTGGGCCGAGTACATGCCCGAGACCTTCTTCAACATGACCATGACCACTCCCTGGATTTACTCCGCTCTGTACAACGCTGCTTACATGCTGCCGGATATGCTGGTAATCCTGCTGGTGGGTGTCATCCTGATGAAGACCCCTGCCAAGAAGTACGTCACCGGCGAAGACCTGGCGAAGATCTGAAGTAAAAATCGGAAAGACCCGCCGCAAGATACTTGCGGCGGGTCTTAATTCTACATCCTGCAAAAGAGAAAGTAGGGGCGGCCATCGGCCGCCCGCGTTTGTTATATGGGGGTTATTCCTCGCTGAGAATGTGGGCACCCTGGAATTCCACATGCAGCGGCAGCATCTGCCAGCTGTGCTCGGTGATGGAATCCAGCTTCTTAGAGAGCTTTTCCTGCAAGCCCGGATTCCGGGTGACGCACAGCAGGGTGGGGCCCGCGCCGGACAGGCAGAAGCCCGCGCCGATGGTGCGAACCAGAGCCTCAATTTTCTCGTAGTCGGGGATCAGGCTCTTCCGGTACTTCTGGTGAAGCCTGTCCTGCATGGCGGTGCGCAGGAGCTTCTCGTCTCCCAGCTCCAGGGCCTTGAGCACCAGAGCGCCGTGGGAGATATTATAGATGGCATCCGCCCGGTTCACCTGCTCCGGCAGCACCGAACGGGCCAGGGAGGTGGACAGGCTGAATTCCGGCACCAGCGCCAGAAATTCCCAGCCCGGATGCAGGGGGAAGCTGACGCACACCGGAAGACCCCCGTCTACCATGGAGGCGGTGAGGCCGCCGTAGAAGGCCGGGGCCAGGTTGTCTGGGTGCCCCTCCATGGCGTTGGTGATGTTCAGTAAGCCCTGGGTGGACAGTCTGCTGCCGTGGAGCACGTTGGCGCCCATGGCACCGGCCACCAGCAGAGCGGCGGAGGAGCCAAGCCCCCGGCAAATGGGAATGTGGGCGTCGATGTGAATTCTGACCCCCCGCACCTCTTCGCTGAGGGTGTTCAGCACGGCGCAGTAGGCGGTGTAGGCCAGATTGTCCGGGCCGGTGTAGGCCTCGTCGCAGCCGGTGATTTCCAGGCCTTCCTCCGTTTCCTCGAAGGTCACGTCGGTGTACAGGCTCAGGGCGCAGCCGAAGGCGTCGAAGCCCGGCCCCAGGTTGGCGGTGGTGGCGGGGACGCGGATGGTAACTTGTTTCATGGCGTTCTCCCTTACAGGCTCAGGACAAAGCTCAGCATTTTGTCCTTGTCGATGACCTGGGTGTGCTTTTCGGGCTTGCCCTGTAAGGACGCCAGGTTCTTGGGCACGGGCACGCCGGTAATCTGGCTGAGCCGAGCCATCTGGGTGAACTCGTCGCCGGAGGTGTCGCCGCCGATGGCGGTGAGCACCGCCGCGGGGAACTTGTAGGGGGAGGCGGTGGACAGCACCACCATAGGCCGGTGATCGCCGGTTTCGGCGACATAATCCTCGGCGGCAGCCCAGCCGGAGGCGGTGTGGGGGTCGCACAGGTAGCCGTCCTCTTTATAGACACGGCCGATGATTTCGGCGGCTCTGGCATCGTCGCAGCAGGCGGCCCAGAACTGAGACTGAATCTTTTCCAGCAGCCGGGCGGGGACGGTGTAAACGCCCTGGGTGTTCAGCTCCCGCATAAGCCCGGCTACCAGCTTCGTGTCCCCACTGAGCAGGTACAGCAGCCGCTCCAGGTTGGAGGACACCAGAATGTCCATGGAGGGGGAGGTGGTCTTGAGCAGGGGACGGCGGCGGTCATAGGTGCCGGTGCGGATGAAGTCCGTGAGCACATTGTTGGCATTGGAGGCGCAGATGAGCGTACCCACAGGCAGACCCAGCCCCTTTGCCAGGTATCCCGCCAGAATGTCGCCGAAGTTGCCGGTGGGAACGGAGAAGTTCACCTCGTCGCCCAGACGGATTTTTCCGGCGTCCAGCAGATCCCGGTAGGCGCGGAAATAGTACATGATCTGGGGAGCCAGCCGACCGATGTTGATGGAGTTGGCGCTGGACAGAGCCACGGGCAGGTCACGCCCCTGGCAGGCGGCGAAGATGTTCTTCACCCCGGTCTGGGCATCGTCAAAGTTGCCCCGGACGGCGCAGACAGTTACGTTCTTGCCTTCCTGGGTCACCATCTGTGCCCGCTGAACCTGGGATACGCCGCCGTCGGGATAGAACACGCAGATGCGGATGCCGGGCACATCCCGGAAGCCCTCCAGAGCGGCCTTGCCGGTGTCGCCGGAGGTGGCGGTGAGAATCAGAATGTCCTTCTCCTGACCCTTGACGGCCTTGGCGGCGGTGAGCAGCTGGGGCAGCATGGAAAGGGCCACGTCCTTGAAGGCGGAGGTGGGGCCCCGGAACAGCTCCAGCATGGAGAAGCTGCCCACAGGCACGGTGGGAGTCAGGTCTTCCGTCTCGAATTTTCCGGTGTAGGCCCGGCGCACCAGCTCCGGCATATCGGGGATATCCGGCAGCAGAGCGGAGAGAATTTGGGTGGACATCTGGATGGAGCTGCCCTTCAGGCATTCCTGCCAATCAAAGGCAGGCAGACCTTCGGGCATATACAGACCGCCGTCAGGAGCCAGTCCTTCCAGGACGGCCTGGGCGCTGTCAACGAAGACGCTTTCGTTTCGGGTAGAATGATACCGCATTGGCTTACCTCCTAGGATACATAGGCCGGGCACATTCCGGGCTTGGGGGAAGTGCCCAATTCATTGTTGCTAATTGCACAAAAACCGAGAAAATCAAACAAAAACCTTGGCTTTTTGATGCAGTTGCTTTTTTGATAGGTATATGATATACTGTTTTTCGTAAAAAAGCAAGTGTTTTCGGCATGGGTACAGCTTCTTTGCGCATCCTGCCGAAATCCTTCAATACTAGGAGGATCATTTTATGAATATCGGTTTGCTCGGCTTCGGCGTGGTCGGCCGGGGCGTTTATGAGATTACGGAAAAGCGCGCGGATATGCAGGTGAAGAAGGTTCTCTGCCTGGAGGACATTCAGCTGCCCGACGCCCAGGCGGTGCGGGACATCCGGGCCATCACCGAGGACGAGACCATCGACACCGTGGTGGAGGCCATGGGCGGCCTGCATCCGGCCTTCGACTTCGTGAAGGCCGCCATTGAAGCGGGCAAGAACGTGGTCACCTCCAATAAGGCCCTGGTTTGCACCTTCTACGATGAGCTGCTGCCTCTTGTGAAGGAGAAGGGTGTGTTCTTCCGGTGCACCGCTGCCGTGGGCGGCGGCATCGGCTGGCTCAGCGAGCTGGAGCGTGCCCGCCGGGTGCAGACCATCGCGGAGGTGGGCGGCATTATGAACGGCACCTGCAACTATATTCTTGACAACATGACCCGCAACGGCCTGGGCTATGACGAGGCGCTGAAGCAGGCCCAGTCCCTGGGCTACGCCGAGGCCAACCCCTCCACCGACGTGGACGGCATCGACACCTGGCACAAGGTGATCCTGTCCTCCAACATCGCCTTCGGCGTGAGCCTGGACAAGACCACCGTTCCCGTGGCGGGTATCCGGAACATTACCGCTTCCGATGTGGAAAACTTCAAGGCCCATGGCCTGGTGTGCAAGCTGATTTCCACCGGCAAGCGGGTGGCGGGGGGCTACAGCGCCTATGTGCACCCCACCCTGGTGAAGGCCGGGGAGCTGGAGGCTGCCGTGCCCATGAACTACAACCTCATCACCTTCCGGGGAGATACCTCCGACCGGATGAGCTTCTACGGTCAGGGCGCGGGCAGATATCCCACCGCATATAATGTGGTGGAGGATCTGGTGGACGTCCTGAATGGCCGGGGCTTCTACGCCCCCTACGGCGAGGCCGTCAAGGCCGACAACACCGGTCTGCTCCGGTTCTATGTCCGGGGAGGCTGGAAGGGCGCCGTGGAGGAAACCTGGGGCGACGCCGTCATCACCGCTCCCGTGGCGGTGGGCGAGATCCACGGCTGGCTGAAGGAAAATCCCGATGCCTTTATCGCGGAAATCCGGGCATAATTCCGAATTAAGAGAGGAAAGACCAAATGAAAGTAGTAAAATTCGGCGGCAGCTCCATGGCGGACGCGGGCCAGTACCGGAAGGTGCGGGACATCCTCATGGCCGATCCTGACCGGCGGGTGGTGATTGTTTCCGCCGCCGGCAAGCGATTTGGCAAGGATCACAAGCTGACGGACCTTCTGTATCTGTGCTACGCCCACATTCAGTACGGCGTGGACTGCTCTCCCATTTTTGATCTCATTGCCAACCGGTACATTGACATCCGGGACGACCTGGGCCTTGACCTGCCCATTGAGGTCGAGCTGGCGGAGCTGAAAAAACGCATTGATTCCAAGGCCATCTCCCAGGAGGAGCTGGTCAGCCGGGGCGAGTATTTTTCCGCCAAGCTGATGGCGGCGTACCTGGGCTTCCAGTTCGTGGACGCCGCGGACTGGGTGAAGTTCAACATGGACGGCACCGTCAACGAGGAGGAGTCCTATCAGGCGCTGAACAGCCAGGTGCTGGTGGGCTACGGCGCGGTGATTCCCGGCTTCTACGGCACCATGCCCGACGGCACCATTCACACCTTCTCCCGGGGCGGCAGCGACATCACCGGCGCTCTGGCCGCCGCGGCGCTGGACGCGGATGTGTACGAGAACTGGACGGACGTTTCCGGCATCCTCATGGCCGACCCCCGGATCGTGGACGATCCCCAGGCCATCCCTGAGGTGACTTACGACGAGCTTCGGGAGCTGAGCTATTCCGGCGCTCAGGTGCTCCACGAGGACTCCATTTTCCCTGTCCGGGAGAAGAACATTCCTGTGAACATCCGCAATACCAACGAGCCTGAGGCTCCCGGCACCATGATTCAGGAGACCTTCCCCGGAGATCATGACCCGGAGCGGTTCATTACCGGCATCACCGGCAAGAAGGACTTCTCCATCATCTCCCTGAGCAAGCGGGGCATGAGCAACCAGGTTGGCGTTCTGCGCAAGGTGCTCACCGTGCTGGAGCGGCACGGCATTTCCGTGGACTATGTGCCCAACGGCATCGACAACGTGTCCGTGGTGCTGCCCACCTGGGCCATTGAGAAAGACCTCTACACCATCATGGCCGAGATCAAGAAGGAGGCTCAGCCGGATACCCTGGACGTGCACCACCACATTGCCGTGGTTGCCGCCGTAGGCCGGAAAATGGCCTTCCGTCCCGGTATTTCCGGCAAGATTTTCGCCGCCCTGGGCGAAAGCGGCATCAACATCCGCATGATCAACCAGGGCCCGGACGAGCTGAACATTATCTTCGGCGTGGACAACAAGGACTTTAAGGAAGCCATCCGGGTTCTGTATAACAGCTTTATTACCAAGTAACGGGAGGAAAGGGAATATGAAACAGTATACCGTAGCCGTCCTGGGCGCAACCGGCGCCGTGGGACAGGAAATGATGAAAATCCTAGCCGAGCGGAACTTCCCCGTGGGGAAGCTGGTGCCCCTGGCCTCTGCCCGCTCCGCCGGCAAGACCGTGAAGTTCAAGGGCGAAGACGTGACCATTCAGGAGGCCCGGGATTCCGCCTTTGAGGGCGTGGACATCGTGCTGGGCGCGGCGGAAAACGACATTGCCAAGAAGTTCGCTCCTGCCATCGTGAAGGCCGGTGCTGTCTTTGTGGACAATTCCTCCGCCTTCCGGCTGGATTCCAACGTGCCCCTGATCGTGCCGGAAATCAATCCTGAGGATGTGAAGTGGCACAAGGGCATTATTTCCAACCCCAACTGCTCCACCATCATCACCGTCACCGCCGTCAATGCCCTGAACAAGATTGCCACCATTCAGGCCATGACCGCTTCCACCTACCAGGCCGTGTCCGGCGCCGGCGCCGGCGGCCCCATTGAGCTGCAAAACGAGGTGGAGGCTCTGCGTCTGGGCAAGACCTACGAGCCCAAGGTGTTCTCTTACCAGATTGCCTACAACCTGATTCCCCAGATCGGCGGCGAGCAGTTCGAGGGCTACACCAGCGAGGAAATGAAGATGCAGAACGAGGGCCGGAAGATCATGCACCTGCCTGAGCTGAAGGTCAGCTGCACCTGCGTCCGGGTTCCCGTGGTGCGCAGCCACTCCATTTCCGTGTCCGTGTACTTTGACCGGCACGTTACCGTGGAGGAGGCCCGGCAGGTTCTGAAGGACGCTCCCGGCGTGAAGCTGGTGGACGATCTGCCCAACCTGAAGTTCCCCATGCCTCTGGATACCTCCGATCAGGACATTGTCTTTGTAGGCCGGATTCGCCCCGACCTGGTGTTCGACAACGGCCTGTGCCTGTGGTGCTGCGGCGACCAAGTGCGCAAGGGCGCGGCCACCAACGCCATCCAGATCGCGGAACTGCTGGTGAAGGAATAATATTATAGTATGGTATAAATCCCTCCTGACCGGGCAATGCTCCCGGCAGGAGGGATTTTTATGACCATACGGGATGCCATGACCGCCCCGGCCGTCCGAATTCACCCCAAGGAAACGGTATGGGTAGCGGCGCGGATGCTGGAACGGGAGAACATCGGAGCACTGCCGGTGTGCGGCAGCGACGGCAGGCTTTGCGGAGTCGTCACCGACCGGGACATTGTGACCCGATGCCTGGCGGCGGGGCGGTCGCCAAGTACCACAGCGGTGGAGGAGATCATGACCACCGCTGTGGTGTCGGCAAGGCCGGACATGGATTTGGAGCTGGCCGCCGGGCTTATGGGCAGGCGGCAGATCCGGCGGCTTCCGGTGACGGAAAATGGCAGGCTGTGCGGAATGCTCAGCCTGGGAGACCTGGCGGTCAAGCCGGAGTGCAGCCTGGATGCCGGAGACGCGCTGACGGAGATCAGCGAAGGTCTGTCCCGGCGGAGGTAAAAGTGAGCCAATGACGCGCAATGGACTGCTGGGATAGTACACAAAAACAATTGAAGAATTTTGTAGAAAGTGCTTGACAAATGGAATGCCCTGTGGTAATATATCGAAGCTGTCCGCGAGGGCAGCTAAATAATGCCAAATTTGAGAGAAATTTGAAGAGAAATGAAAAAAGTTCTTGACAAACGGAATCAAATGTGGTAAACTCAAAAAGTTGCGTGATGAAGAGCGAAAGCTTGGAGCGTGACCTTCACAGCTCGAAAAACTTCGAAAAGAGACGAAAAAAGTTCTTGACAAAGCTTGAAAGATGTGATAAACTAAAACAGTTCGGAGCGAACGGAAAACCGGAAGCTTGAACACGTCTGTACCTTGTAAATTGAATAACGTAAAGACGATTTTTAACACCTTGGACAATTAATGGATTGTTTAAGCGTAAGCGAAAAAACAGCCAACGAAAATTCTTGAGTAATAAATGCTAGTAGCAAATTATTCAGAAAGTTTGATTTGAGGCCGAAAGGCTTTAGATACAATTTTTTGAGAGTTTGATCCTGGCTCAGGACGAACGCTGGCGGCGTGCCTAACACATGCAAGTC
>CAKTOH010000036.1 GCA_934589705.1 uncultured Oscillospiraceae bacterium
GTTGGTCTCGCACAGCATGGCGAAGCCGGTCTGACGGCAGGCGTACACGTCGGAGTGGTCACCGAAGATGTTCAGAGACTGAGCGGCGACGGTACGGGCGGAAACGTGGAACACTGCGGGCAGCAGCTCGCCGGCGATCTTGTACATGTTGGGGATCATCAGCAGCAGGCCCTGAGAAGCGGTGTAGGTGGTGGTCAGGGCACCGGCTGCCAGAGAGCCGTGCACAGTACCGGCGGCACCGGCCTCGGACTGCATCTCGACGACCTTGACGGTGTTGCCGAAGATGTTCTTCCGGCCGGCAGCGGCCCACTGGTCAACGTTGTCGGCCATGGGGCTGGAGGGGGTGATGGGATAGATGCCAGCTACCTCGGTAAAGGCATAGCTGACGTGGGCGGCAGCAGTATTGCCGTCCATGGTCTTAAATTTTCTAGCCAAAATGAAATACCTCCTAAAGTATTCAATTTTTGTCGCTCATATCATACCACTTTTTTCGCGGTTTGTAAAGTCAAGAAACGACCGGGATTCAAATTTTTCGTTTCTTTTTACATACCGGCGGAGAATTTTACATTCTGCCTGGAATTGCCGGGCCGCGGCAGACCCTCATCACAGATAGTTCTTGCAATCCGGCGGATTTTTCATTATAATGGAGGGAAGTGGAGAAAGAAACGGGGGATTACGATGATTTGCAGCGTAAAGACACTGGGCATCTCCGGAATTCAGGGAAGCCTGGTCACGGCGGAGTGCTTCATCTCCAATGGCCTTCCCGGTTTTGACATTGTGGGCTTGCCGGACGCGGCGGTGAAGGAGGCCCGGGAGCGGGTTCGGGCGGCTGCCAAAAGCAGCGGTCTGAGCTTTCCTGTCAGCCGGATCACCGTGAATCTGGCTCCGGCCAGCCGGAAGAAAACGGGCACCCATTATGATCTTCCGATTCTTTTGAGCATTCTGTCTGCCTGCGGCAGCGTCCGCCGTCCCAGATCGGACAGCGCCTTTCTGGGCGAGGTAAGTTTGGACGGGAAGATTCGTCCCGTAACCGGCGTGCTGCCTATGGCGCTGGCTGCCAAGCGGGAGGGGATAAAGACCCTCTTCGTCCCGGCGGAAAACGCGGCGGAGGCCACCCTTGCCAGAGGCCCCGCCATCATTCCGGTGGAGACGGTTCGGCAGCTGGCATCGGGGCTGAACGGAGAGATTTCCCTTTCCGAGGAGCCTGCGTGGGTGCCGGAAAAGCCCAGTGTTCCGGAACTGGATTTCCGGGATGTGCTGGGGCAGGAGAATGTGAAACGGGCGTTGGAGGTTGCGGCGGCAGGCAGCCACAATGTACTGCTCATCGGCCCGCCAGGCTCCGGAAAGAGTATGCTGAGCAAGCGGCTGCCTTCCATCTTGCCGGATATGACCCGGGAGGAATCCCTGGAGGTCAGCCAGATCTACTCCGTCATGGGACTTTTGACGGCAAAAAATCCGCTCCTTACCCGGCGACCCTTCCGGTCGCCCCACCACACCATCTCCAACGCCGGCCTCGCAGGAGGCGGTTCCAACCCAAAGCCCGGAGAAATATCCCTTGCCCACAAGGGCGTGCTGTTCCTGGACGAAATGCCGGAATTCCGGAAGGATACCCTGGACTTAATGCGCCAGCCCATGGAGGACGGACAGGTCACCATTTCCCGGGTTTCCGGGGCGGTGACGTACCCGGCGGAATTCATGCTGGTGTGCGCCATGAACCCCTGCAAGTGCGGCTGGTACGGTGACCCCTCCGGTCGGTGCCGCTGCTCTCAGCGGGAGGTGGACAGCTACCGTGGCCGGATTTCCGGGCCGATTCTGGACAGAATCGACATTGTGGTGGAGGTTCCCGCGGTGGCCTTTGAGGACTTGCGCGCCCGGGCGGAGGCGGAGCCTTCCTCCGAAATCCAGAAGCGGGTCAATGCCGCCAGAGCCGTCCAAAACTGGCGGTTCCATGACAGCGGCATGTGCAATGCCCGGATGGGCCCGGCGGAAATGCGGGAATTCTGCGCCCTGGACGATACCTGCGCCGGGCTTATGAAAAACGCTTTCGAGGTCATGGGTCTGACTGCCCGGAGCTACGACCGGATTCTTCGGGTAGCCCGGACGGTTGCCGACCTGGCTGGCAGCGAGAAAATTCAGCCCCAGCACATCGCGGAGGCCATTCAGTACCGTGCTGTGAATATGGGCAAGCAATAAGGAAAGGAAACCTATGAAAGAGATTTTTTTGTTGAAGCTGGGCGAGGTCGTCCTGAAGGGTGCCAACAAGCGGCAGTTTGAGGGTCGTCTGCGGCAGAATATCCGCCGCCGGATGAAGCCCTACGGCAATTTTGACGTGTACCTCATGCAGTCTACGGTGTATGTGGAGCCCATGGACGAGGAAGCGGATGTGGAGGGAGCCTGGGAGGCCTGCCACGCCATTTTCGGCCTTGTGAGCCTTTGCCGCTGCCGCCCCTGCGAGAAGAACGTGGATGCCATTTTTGCTGCCATCGAGAATTATCTGGGGGACGATCTGGACTGTGCCAAGTCCTTCAAGGTGGAGTCCAAGCGTTCGGATAAGCGGTTCCCCATGACCTCCATTCAGCTGTCCCAGGAGATCGGCGGCCGGCTGGCAGAGGCTCATCCCGGAGTGGAGGTGGACGTGCACCATCCGGAATATACGGTAAATGTGGAGGTTCGGGATCTGGCGGCCTATGTTCATGGCCCGGCGGAGCCGGGTGCGGGCGGACTGCCCACCGGTGTGGGCGGCAGAGCCATGAGCCTGCTGTCCGGCGGCATTGATTCCCCGGTGGCTTCCTATATGATCGCCAAGCGGGGCGTGGAGATCGAGGCTGTGCATTTCTTCTCCTATCCCTATACCTCCCAGCTTGCCAGGGATAAGGTGATTGAGCTTGCCCGGCTGGTGACGAAATATTCCGGCAAAATGACGGTGAACGTGGTTTCCTTTACGGAAATTCAGGAGGCCATCCGGGACAACTGCCCGGAGGAATACTTCACCCTGATTATGCGCCGGTTCATGATGGAAATTGCCATGCGTCTGGCCAAGGAGGACGGCTGCGGAGCCCTGGTCACCGGTGAGAATCTGGGTCAGGTGGCTTCTCAGACCATGGAGGCCATGACTGTCACCGGCGCGGTGGTGGACATTCCCATTTTTATGCCCCTGGTCGGCATGGACAAGAAGGATATCATTGCCATCGCCGAGAAAATCGGCACTCTGGAAACCTCCATTTTGCCCTACGAGGACTGCTGCACGGTGTTTACCCCCAAGCATCCCAAAACCAAGCCCACCCTGGGTCAGGTGCTCCACGCCGAGGAGAAGCTGGACAGGGAAGCTCTGATTGTCAAGGCGCTGGAGTCCGTGGAAAAGATCAAGGTGAGTTACCATGATGAACCTTTGCTGTGAGGTATTGGAGCGGCTTTCCGGGAAGGCTCTGGTCACGGCGGAAAGCCTCACCGGCGGGGGCATCGGGGCGGCTCTGACCGCCGTTCCCGGCAGCTCTCAGGTTTACAAGGGCGGTGTCATCAGCTACACCAACTGGGTGAAGGAGAATATCCTGGGGGTTTCCGGAGAAGTCCTGGAAACCTACGGCGCGGTGTCTGCCCAGACGGCTCAGGCTATGGCCTGGGGTGTTCGGGAGCTTTTGAAAGCGGATGTGGCCGTGGCCGTTACCGGCCTGGCAGGCCCCGGGGGCGACGAATTCGGAAACCCGGTAGGCACGGTGTTCATCGGCTATCAGGATGAGAAAACCGCTCAGGTGATTGGCTGCCATTTTACCGGTACCCGGGAGGAAATCCGGAATCAGACCATCGACCGGGCGCTGAAGCTGGTGCTGGAAAACGCAAAATAGTCTGATACTATTTCCTGATTAAAATCTTAATTTTAATCACAAAACAAGTCTCATATGAACTCCATGCCCTTCAGGCAATTAAAATCTTTTTTAAAGATTTTAGGGTCTATCTGAAAACCGTCAACACGCCCAAACAGCGGGTCTTTTCCACCTGCTGGGCACCATTTTTTCTTGCAATACGCAGAGTATTCCTGCAAAAAAATGGCTTCATCAGGCGGAAAATCCCTCGCCGTTGGTCATATTTCCAGTTTTCAGATAGACCCTAAAAGGCTCGATAGACTACTTAGGCAAGAATAGCCATAATATTTATGCGTCAACTGGGCTAGAACTTGGCCCTGATCGTACACTTTCGCTGATTACGCTAAATAGCATTGACGGAACAATAATCCACAATTGAAAATTCACACACCATCTAAGTACATTTTTGTGTGGATGGTGTGTAATCCTTATAGGAAGGAGTATCAATATGGGAAGCATTGGCAGAAAAAATTATCAATTGCTCATATGGATAGGCTGTATAGCGTTATGCCTGGCATGCCTATGCGGGTGTAAAAGTGCAGGAAAAGAAGAAAATACGATTCTAACAGCAACAACGGAAGAAACGAAAACAAATGATGAAACAGTAATGGACGCGTGCAGCAGAGCTGTGAAAGAATTGATCCAAAAGCCATATTATCATCTGGTCCTAACGTCAGACAACGATTCTATCCAAACGCAGATTTACTGTGATGGGGAGAATTATTTGATGTCAGATTACGACGGTGAATTGCGATTGACAAGCGCTATGAAATATGATGGTATATATGCGGTTGAGGAAAAAGGGAAATATGTCATAGTAAAAGAAGACCAAGCTGTCTATGCGGATTACATAATACAAACTTATGATATTCTGGATAAATCGAACTTAAAAATACAAACGATAGAATACGCGTCAGATCGTGTAATCAGAATTGATGCAGAATGGGACGAGAGGGACAATGGAGTGGCGACCCATATACAGGGGAATTTTGCTTATGAGTTTTTGGATAATGGCGATCTTTCTTCTGTCCAAGTAGAAAAATGGCAGACGGACGAGTTGCCTACAGAACATTATTTTTATTCACTGGTAATACCTAATGATACGCAGGAAGCAATTAAAAATATAATCTATAAAGCTTCTCAGCAGATTACAGTTCCAAGTCAAACAACCAGCGAACCTGAGAATGATTTGATTGCACCGCCCAGTAATCGTACCGATTATGATAGGAATTTTTTGCTTGGCAGCGATGAGATGAAATGGCCTTTTTTTAATGATAGTTGGTTCTTTGCTTTGCGTGAGGAGAATCAAACACCGGAAGGGATCACGCTGGTACATAATCCTGCTTCTGAAACGAAAGATGTTATATTAGAACATGGCCAGGAGTATTTTTTGGAATCGTGGGACGGAAAATGCTGGAGCCTAATATATCGTGGAACGATTCCTTCTGAATCATCGGAGGAAAATTTGGTATTTTCAGGCGACTCGATCATGGAGCCTGTATCTGTTCAGATTAACTGGAGCGCACAATATGGTGCATTGAAAGAAGGAAAGTATCGGGTTGGAATGTACTATACAGCAATCCGGTCATCCGGAGAGCAGGAAACAAACTTGTGTTATGCCAAATTTTTGGTAAGCAATCTGGAAAATGACAGCTTAATTAAAAAATGTGAATCCGCATTGGGAGAAATCCTTGCAAGTGATACTTACCATATTCAGCGAACCGATTATATGTCTCAGCAGCGGGATAAAAAGGACTCCTATTACTATGTGTCCGATATTTGGAGGTCTGGGCAAAACTATTATGAGGAGGTTACCTATTATTATAATAGCACCGGGGAAACCCGGAGTGCCCTGGGAATGTTGCTAAGGGACGGGAAGGGATATAGCTGGAATACTCTGAATCCTCCGGACAAGTTCTGGTCCGAGAGTGACGATTTAACAGAGAGAAGCTTCCAGTTGTGGACGTTAGGCCTGGAATGCACCGATAAAACACTGGAGAATATTATTCAGAAGGAAGATTCCATCGCATTTGAATTTCCATATGCTTCTGGATTTAGCGGGCGTGACAAAATTCAAGGGAACGTAATAACATACTATTTCAATCGTAATGATGAACTGGTTAGAGTAACATTGGAACACATTGGGGACAATCAGGAAAAAGTGCTGGAAACGGAACTTTTAGTCCAAAACGTTTTAAGCGAGAGCGCTGAAGCTATCATTCGAGAACAGAATGTTGCGGTCAGACCCTAATTGGAGTTCAGTATGAATCATATGGATAAGGTGGCAGCCGACGGCTGCCACCTTATAAACAAAAAAGGCGGCTCCAACCGGAGCCGTCTTTTTTGCCGCGCTTTACGCCGCGGTGGGGTCATAGTTTACGATGATGTCCTTATCCCGAAGGGCGGACACGTCCTTGATGACGTTGCCGAAGACATTTACCTGCACCAGGCAGTAGCAGTCCTTCAGGGCATCGATGTTCGTAATCAGGTTGTAGTCCATATACACATGGGTCAAAGACTGCATGTTTTTCAGACCGTCGATGTTCGTCAGCGCGTTATAGGAACCGTCGATGGTTTGCAGGGCGCAGCCATCGGGCCACTCAGGCAGTGCCGCTACCTGATTGGAAGAGAAGTCGAAGCTTTGCAGCTTTGTCAGGGTTTTCAGGGCAGAAATATCGGTGATGGTGTTGCTGCCGATGCCCAGCTCCGTCAGCTCCGTGAGCCCTGCCAGCACATCCACGCTTACCAGCTTGTTGTAGCTGACGTTCAGGGTGGTAAGACCCGTCAGAGCCTCCACACCGTCCAAAACGGTAATCTGGTTGTTGTCGGCGTTTAACCAGGCCAGCCGGGTACAGCTGCGGATGGGGGAGAGGCTGGTCAATGCGTTGAAGCCCACGTTCAGCTTCGCAAGATTCGTCAGGCCGCTCAGGGCGGTCAGATCGGTGACGGCATTGTTCTGAAGGTTCAGCTCCGCCAGAGAGGTCATCCCGGACAGGGGTTCCAGCTTCTTCAGCGTATTCCCACGCAAATCCAGCAGGGTCAGATTCTTGGCGTTTTCCAAACCGGCCAGGGTGCTCAGGGAGCACTCCGCCATGGTCAGGCTGGACAGGGAAGGCAGGGTACCCAGAATTTTCAGGTCGTCCACCGGGAAGCTGCTGCCCGTCAGATCCAGCACCACCAGCTTGCTCAGGGGCGTCAGGCATTCCAGGGAAGGAATTTCCAGGCCGTTGATGGTCAGGCTCATCAGGTTGGGCAGGTAGGCCAGGTCACTGAAATCCTTAGTGCCCTCGGGGACGGTGAAGTCCGTAATGCCCCACAGAGCGTCGGTGTAAACCGTAGAGGTGGCACTGGCGTGGATCAGCTCCCGGATAGCAGCCTCCATGGCCTCATCCTGGAATTCCACTTTTTCGATAACGCCGGTGACGGTGTAGTCCAGGTCGGCAACCCGGCTGACAAGGCCGTTTTCCTTCACGGCAATGGCACGGATCTTGGTTTCGCCCGCAGGCAGGGTAATGCCGCCGCTGTAGCGATCTCCGGCCATGGAGGGGTAATCTCCGTCGGTGGTGTAGAAAATGGCATCTCCGTCGGTAGTCAGGTGCACATCAATATACTGGCTGAAAAAGCCGGGCTCCTGATCGGCCTGGGGTGCGGAAGGACGTTGGTTCTCAATTTCCTGGCGGATGGAACCCTCAGGAATCTGCTCCAGCAGAGCCACTGCGTCCAGCAGTTTATCCTGTTCTACGAACACCTCGCTCAGGGCGGTGTACAGCTCCACCGTGGGATTGTCCCGGATGGAGGTGGTCAGGGTCAGCTCGGCCTTGGTGTAGTTGCCGGTTTTCTTGTACTGGTTGGCAAGCTCAATGGCCACGTTTTCGTCGTGACCGGAGAAACTGTAGGCGCAGTCGTAGAACCAGGAGGAAAGCCGGGAGTTGCCGCTTATGGCCTGATACCGAGCCTGGCTCAGCAGAGTGTCCCGGGTGAAGGCCCGGTCATAGATGAACAGGTACCAGATGATGCTGGCGATAATCAGCAGCAGAAGCATCAAAGATACCAGAAATCTGGTTGCTTTCTTCATAAAAATACTCCATTTCCAAGGAATCATCGGTAATTATACTCTATCGGCAGATTAAAGTCAAGCACCCTGGAAAACGTTACAATTTGCTAATAATTTGTTTGATGCTGCGAATGAAAACGGTGCGCCCATCTGGGCGCGCAACCAGCGTGTCAAGAAGTCCGTAAGATACGCTGTCATTGCGAACCAGTGCGCACACTGGTGTGGCAATCCGCTTCCTTGGCTATTCCCTGAAAGGGTGGTGCTCCGCACGGCGAATTCAAATGAAACAATTGCCAGCGGCAATTACACAACAATACGTGGGTGTGCGGAGGGCGGATGAAGTTGCTGTCTCGAAACGAGGGCCTGGGCGCATGTTCCTACACTCCAATAATGTTTCAGCGCCGAACCCTCCGGGGGCAATTTTCTTGTCCCGGCAAGAAAATTGATAAGAAGCCGGCTTAAGGGGCGCTGCCGAAAAGCCGCCCCCTTAAGTATCCCCCGGCCGCACCGCCGGAAGCGCGCCAGTATGTTTCAGCTTGCTATGAGTGATTATATTGAAATTGCATGGCTGGGTACACCGCAAGGATTATTTTTTCGCCTGCTTCATGGAAAGGCTGATCCGATGACGCTTTTCATCCACGCCGAGCACCACGACCTTCACAATATCGCCTACCTTCACCATCTCGCTGGGATGGCGAAGACGCTTATTGCACACCTCGGAAATATGCACCAGCCCGTCCTGATGGACACCGATATCCACAAACACGCCGAAATCAATGACGTTGCGCACGGTGCCCGTAAGCTCCATGCCGGGCTTTAGGTCTTTCATTTCCAGCACATCCTTGCGCAGCACCGGGGCAGGCAGCTCGTCTCTGGGGTCACGGCCGGGCTTTGCCAGCTCCTTTGCAATGTCGGCTAGGGTTGGCTCGCCCACACCGCACTCCAACGCGGCCTTTTTCAGACCGTAGGCCGACAGCTTTTCGTCCAGACCGGTCAGACTCTCGCCCTTTTTCACGCCCAGCAGCTCCAGCAGCGCCTTTGCGGCAGGGTAGGACTCCGGATGGACGCCGGTGTTGTCCAGCACCTCCTTGCTTTCGGGAATCCGCAGGAAGCCCGCGCACTGCTCAAAGGCCTTGGGACCCAGCTTTGGCACCTTTTTCAGCTGCGTCCGGCTGGTGAAGGGGCCGTTTTCCTCCCGATAGGCAACGATATTTTTAGCGGTGACGGCGGTCAGGCCGGATACCTGCTGCAAAAGACTCCGGGAGGCGGTGTTGGCATCCACGCCCACGTTATTCACGCAGTCCTCCACCACGCCGCCCAGAGCCGCGTCCAGCTCCTTCTGAGGGCAGTCGTGCTGATACTGTCCCACGCCAATGGCTTTGGGGTCAATTTTCACCAGCTCCGCCAGGGGATCCTGGAGCCGCCGGGCAATGGACACGGCAGAGCGCAGATTTACATCGTATTCCGGAAATTCCTCGGCGGCCAGGGGAGAGGCGGAGTAAACCGAAGCCCCGGCCTCGTTGACGATGGCATAGCTGGCCTCCGGGAAAGCGCGAAGCATTTCCACCGCCATGGCCTCGGTTTCCCGGGAAGCGGTACCGTTGCCGATGGCAATGTGCCGGACGTGGTGCTTGCGCATGAGACCGGAAAGAATGGTGATGGCCTCCTGCTTTTTCCGCTCGTTGAAAGTAGGGTAGACCACGGCGGTGTCCAGCACCTTGCCGGTGGCGTCCACCACGGCCACCTTGCAGCCGTTCCGGTATCCCGGGTCGAGACCCATGGTGACGAAGCCCTTTACCGGGGGCTGCATGAGAAGAGGTTTCAGGTTCAGGGCAAAGTTTGCGATGGCACCGGCGTAGGCTCGGTCGGAAAGCTCATTGCGCACCTCCCGCTGGATGGCGGGGAAAATCAGCCGGTCGTAGGCATCCTCGGCGGCGGTGCGGACAAAGGCAGAGACCTGAGCCGTGGGCTTCAGAGCGGAACGGCATACCAGCGCGGCGCCTTCGTTGCCGGTGAGGGTGACGGCGGGCTTGAGAATGCCTTCCTTTTCGCCCCGGTTGATGGCCAGAATCTGGTGATCCAGCAGCCGGGGAATGGGCTGGGAGAAGTCGTAGTAGAGGCGGTAAACGCCGTCTTCCTCCGCATCCTCCGCCGCCTTGCAGGTGAAGGTACCCCGGCGCATGACCAGCTGCCGCAGCGCCTTGCGGATGTCCGCGTCGTCGGAAAGATTCTCGGCGATGATGTCATTTGCGCCTTGCAGGGCTTCTTCTACGGTGTTTACCCCCTTTTCCGGGTCAATATAATCCTGCGCCAGAGCCTGGGGATCCCGGCCGTCCTGGGCAAAAATCGCCTCTGCCAGAGGCTCCAGCCCCTTCTCCCGGGCGATAGAGCCCCGGGTGCGCCGCTTCTGCTTATAGGGTCGGTACAGGTCTTCCACCTCGGTCATGGTCCCGGCGGCATCGATGGCGGCAGAGAGCTCCGGTGTCAGTTTACCCTGATTTTCGATGGCTTTTTTCACCTCGTCCCGGCGATCCTGGAGATTACGCAGGTAGGTGAGCCTGGTTTCCAGGGCCCGGAGGGTGGTGTCGTCCATGGCACCGTGCATTTCCTTCCGGTACCGGGCAATAAAGGGGATGGTGTTGCCCTCGTCGATCAGGCGCACCACATTTTCCACATATTCCAGTTTTTGACCCAATTCCTGAGCCAGAATTTCCGCAATGGTCTGCATTGTTTTACTCCTTTGGTATAGTCTGCCCCACATCATACCACGTTTTTTGAAAAAAGGGAAGAAAAAACTTGACAAGCGGCTGCTCCGGGGCTATAATATCCCGGTAATCCATGGGCCCGTAGCGCAGCTGGGAGCGCATTACATTCGCATTGTAGGGGTCGGGAGTTCGAATCTCCTCGGGTCCAC
>CAKTOH010000037.1 GCA_934589705.1 uncultured Oscillospiraceae bacterium
TGGACGATATAGGACTCGAACCTATGACCTTCCGCACGTCAAGCGGATGCTCTAGCCAGCTGAGCTAATCGTCCATAGGCGCTTCGTAAGCGCCTGATTAGTATACATGCAGATTTGACTTTTGTCAAGCTTTTTTTGGATTTTTGCTTACGCCGCCTCTGCCACAGTGGTTTCCGGGGTGGTCTCCGGGACGGTGGACACGGGCTGGGTTGCCGCCTGAGTTGCTAACTCCGGGTGCTCCACCAGATTCTGATAGTAGGCCTCCCGGTCGGTTTTTGCCTGCGCCAGATCCTCCTGGCAGGCAGTCAGGCCCTCGCCGATGATCTTCATGGTCTTGGCGTAGGAATCCTGGGCAGCGGTGAGCTCATTATCCGTCAGCTCAAAATCTGTTTTCCACTGCTCCTCCTTGTCCTTGACCAAAGGCAGAATATTATATTCCCGTTTGCCGTTCTTGGAGTGCATATTCACCCAGGTAGGAATGGCATCGATGCCCGCCACATAGACCTTTCCGTCAGAATACTTTTCGAAGGTCACGCTCAGCAGCACACCGGACTCGGTATACCGGGAGAATTTGTCGCTGATGCCCGCTCTCTGATTGGAAACCGCGTTGCCCAGAGAGTACAGGCAGTAGGTCTTGTGCTCCGGGTTTTCCGTGCTTTGCAGCAGCGCCATGGGCTGCACCACATGGGGATGTCCGCCAATAATCACGTCAAAGCCCAGGTCGCAGAGCTTCTGGGCCATCTTGTCCTCGGCGGCGTTTTCCTTGATCTCGTATTCCTCGCCCCAGTGGATGAAGATCATGGTGGCCTCCGCCCCATCCTCCTTCATGCCCTCCAGAATAGGCTTCAGCTCGTTATAAAGCTTATCCGGGTTCTTCTTGCTGAAATAATTGGCTTGCCCCTCATCCTTGATATAAGCAAGGCCGTTCAGGGAAAAGCCGTTTCCGGAAATGCCGAAAGCCCAGGAATAGGCCACCATGCCCACCTTGATGCCGTTGATATCCACCACGGAATACCGCTTTTCTCCGGGCAGCTGGGTGCCCAGAGACGCCAGTCCCGCCGCCCGGACGGTTTCGATGGTGCGGATCATGCCATCGCCCATGGTGTCGCCGGCATGGTTGTTTACAGTAAGCAGCATGTCATAGCCTGTGTCCTTCACGCCGTCAGCCAGGCCGTCCGGACAGTTGAAGGCGGGATTTCCCTGATAGGTATACTTGTCGCCGCCGAAGGTGGTTTCCAGATTGGCAATGGCATAGTCGTAGCCGCTGATGAGATCCTTGCTGTACTTGAAAATCCGGGTGAAATCGTAGCCGCTGCCCTCCTGGCAGGAGGCAAACACCGGCTTGTGCATCAGAAGATCGCCCTGGGTGGAGATACTGGCGGTCGCCACCACATGCTCCGGCTCCGGGGCTTCCGTGGTCGGCGGAACGGTAGTCTCCGGCACGGTGGTGGTCTCAGGCTGAGAGGGCTGGGTGGGCAGCACCAGGGAGCTGTCCTGGCTGGGCTTCACATCCGCTTCCTTGTTCACCAGGTCAATGCACAGGTAAACCAGGAAGGCAGTAGCCACCAGCATGAGCACGATCAGAACGGTGAGCACCACGGTCAGAGCCGAATGGCTGCCCTTGGGTTTTTGAGACATTGTGTTCCTCCTTACAGAAACGCGTCCAGCAGGTAGTGGACGGAGCGAACGGGTTTGCCGCCCTGCAAATACACCCGGGGCACCCGGCGGCTGATGCCGCAGACGAATTCATAGTTGAAGCTGTCAGCCAGAGCCGAAATGGCTTCCATGGTGATGGTTTCGTCCCCATCGGTGCCCACTAAGGTGACCCGGTCGCCTACCCGCACTCCGGGAATGCCGGTGACGTCCACCATCATCTGATCCATGCAGATCCGGCCTAAAATCGGGGCTTTCTTCCCATGGATGAGCACATAGAATTTTCCGGAAAGATTCCGGCGGTAGCCGTCGGCATAGCCTACGGGAATGGTGGCCACCACCGTATCCCGGGTGGTCACATAGGTGCCGCCGTAGCTGATTTCCCGACCGGCGGGAAGGGTCTTCACATGGGTCACCCGGCTGAGCCAGCGCAGAGCGGGCCGGAGATTCAGAAGCCCCGGGTCAACCTCGTCGCTGGGGTACATGCCGTAGGTGATGATGCCGGAGCGAACCATCTCATAGGGTGTCCGGAAATTCATAAGCCCCGCGGAATTATTCAGATGCCGGATGGGGATGTTCACCCCACGGGCTTTGAGCATGTTGTCAAATTCCCCGAACCGAGCCGCCTGAGCCTGCGCCCGGCTTAAATCCGCGCAGTCGGCAGTGGCAAAGTGGCTGAACATGCCCTCGGCCTGAATGCCCGGCAGGGCGGCGATTTCCGCGCAGATGTCCGCGTCGGCCTGCGTGACCTGAAAGCCGATCCGGCTCATGCCCGTGTCCACGGCAAAGTGGAATTTTGCCGTCAGATTCAGAAAGCAGGCCGCCTGGGACAGCGCCTTTCCGTCCTCCAACCGGTAGATGGTGGGGCGGATGTCCTGCAAAATCGCCGTGGGGAAGGCCTCCGTGGGGGTGTAGCCCAGAATCAGAATGGGGGTGGTGAGCCCCGCGTCCCGGAGCTCCAGGGCTTCCAGAATGGAACTGACGCAGAAGAAAGCGCATTTGTCCTTGAGAAGCCTGGCCACCTGCACCGCCCCGTGGCCATAGGCATCGGCCTTGATGACTGCCATCACCGGCACTCCGGCCTTTTCCCGGATGGCATCTATATTGTCCGAGATGGCATCCAGGTCGATGACCACTCGGGTAGCGTCAAAATCCACGAAAATCAGTCCTCTTTTTCAGCGTTTTCCCCATTCTATCACAGCGGAGGGGAAAAGTAAACACGAAAAAGTTTAAGGATTCCTTGCGATTCCTGTCAAACCGTGGTATACTATAAATAATTCAGTATCGATTGGAGGGAAGACCGTGGCACGCAACAATTACCTTGCCCAGGCGGCTCAGGCAAAGGCCTACTTTCTGACCTATGACCAGGAGGCTCTGATCCGCAAGTTAAACCTTGCCCACGACGAAGATTACCTCTACCCGGTGCTCTTCTCCCAGACCTACCGGCTCAGCCGGAAAACCGGGGACTTAGAGCGTCAGGGAGGCCAGGGCTGGGAGGATGCCAACACCCACGGCGAGGTGATGACCCTTCTGGATCTGATCTGCGACAGCCGGGAAGACCGTTTCGTCAGCGGAAAATGGAAGGATATGGCCCAATTCGGTCACACCTTTCATCAGAATCTGCTGGAAGAGCGGGATCCTCTGGCCGAACGCTGTCAGGAAAGGCCTGAGGTGTTTCGCCGGTGGTGCGAGGCGCTGGGCGGCAAGCCCATGCCCACGGGGGACATTGCCTATTCCATTGAAGTCTTTGACGGTCTGCCCCTGATGATTCAGCTTTGGTTCGGGGATGAGGATTTCCCCGCCAGGGCGCGGCTTCTTTGGGATGAAAACGCCCTGATGTACTTAAAATATGAGACCATGTATTTTGCCCGGGAAGTGCTTCTGTCCCGGCTGAAGCGGGAAATGGAGGAATCAGCATGAAGAAAAACAGTCAAAAGCGTCCGGTCGTTCCGCTCTACAAGAACAAAACCACTCTGGCGGTTTACCTGACTCTGCGCGCCCTGATTATTTTTATCCTTGTCCGGGCGGTGTTCAGAAGAGAATATGAAAGTGTGTTCCTGTGCGCCCTGTCCCTGGTGCTGATGCTCATGCCCAGCATTCTCTCCAAAAAGCTGAAAATCGTCCTGCCGGACACCTTGGAGATCATCATTCTCCTGTTCATTTTCGCGGCGGAAATATTGGGGGAGCTGAACAGCTTCTACGTCCGGGTGCCCAACTGGGACACCATGCTGCACACCATCAACGGCTTTCTGTGCGCCGCCATCGGCTTCTCCCTGGTGGATATGCTCAACCGGAACGAGCGGTTCTCCATTCAGCTGTCGCCCCTGTATCTGGCCATCGTCTCCTTCTGCTTTTCTATGACCGTGGGGGTTCTGTGGGAGTTTTTTGAATTCAGCGGCGACTATTTCTTCGGCATGGATATGCAGAAGGACACAGTCATTCACGCCATCAACTCCGTGAATCTGGATCCCACTATGTCCAACATCGTCGTCCACGTCCGGGACATTCAGGACGTCATCATCGTTCACTCCGACGGCACCCAGCAGGCTCTTGGCCTGGGGGGCTATCTGGACATCGGCATCATCGACACCATGAAGGATCTGTTCGTGAATTTCATCGGCGCGGTGGTCTTCTCCTGCATCGGCTACTTCTACGTCAAGCATGAGGGCAAGGGCAAGGTTGCCAACCGGTTCATTCCCACGGTGGAATTCCCGGAGAAGGAAACAAAGCAGGAATAAAGGAAGGGGTTGTCTCGTTAAGTGCCCCTATGGGTCAAAATAGCCAAAATATACAATGTCATTGCGAACCAGTGACCGATGTCACTGGTGTGGCAATCCCCCGGATAGGCGTAAAATCCAAGATTTCCTAACGTAGATGTTTGAAAATCGGGGGGATTGCCACGCCAGTGTGAGCACTGGCTCGCAATGACATTGTTCTATTTGGGCACTTTGCTATTTTGAGACAGTTCCTTTTTGCCGCTAGCGTCCCCGGTTGGTCTCAATCCAGTGAACCGCAAAATCAACAAGTTCCCGCTGGCGCATCAGCCGAACATCCGCGCCGCCGATTTGCACCCGGCTCACCGGGTGCGCCCGCTCAAAGGCCGTCCCGATCTCCTCAAAATCCTCCCCGTCCACAAACAGGGTTTCGTAGGCCTTCCAGACCCGTTTGCCGCCTTCCAGCACCGCGCTGTGAGCGGTGTAGGTGTGCTTGCCGGGATAGGATGCCCGGGCATCTGCCAGATGCAATGAAGTATTTTTGTCGTAGCCCGTGCCCAGAAGCAGCACCTTCCCGTCCAGCTCATACAATTTTCCAATGGGGGAGCCGTCACCGAAAATGTTGGAAAAATCATGTTTTTCCGTCAGGTAGGCAGCATGTTTTCCCCAGGCGCAGACCGACCTCGCCGGGTGGTCACTGCGAAGGCTGCCGGGATACTTGCGGAACATTTCTGCCACGGCGCCCATGGTGTTGGTGGGAGTCAGGTGCTTGTCATAGGCCGGCCAGTTGTCCCGGATTTTCTGCCAATCCGCCTCGTCCGCTTCCCAGTGAACCCCTTCCTCCGGATCCAGGTTTTTCCAGGACTGGGTGGGCATCAGAATCGTTCCCGTGTCTCCCACTGCCTCAATCAGTGCTTCAATGACGGTCTGAGCCCCGCCGCAGACGTAGCCCATCCGCCGTAGCGACGTGTGCACCATGACGGTATCGCCCGGCTCCAGCCCCACCTTTCGCAGCTGGCGGGCGATGTCCTCCTTGAGAATCACTTCCATATTCGCCCCTCCTTTGTTTTTTCTCATACTGAACTCCAATTAAAACCTTTAAAAAAGATTTTAATTGCCTGAAGGGCATGGAGTTCATATGAGACTTGTTTTGTGATTTCTTTCCTTATAAATCACAAAACAGGCAGCGCCTTCAGGCGATGCCTTCCTGATTAAAATTAAGATTTTAATCGGGAAATAGTATCAGTGTAGCACACCTGCCCCGCCGTTGCAAGGCGCAAAAAATCCTCACAGCCAAATGGCCGTGAGGATTTTTTATCAAAATTAACCTTCCTGCACCACAATCTCGGAGACTTTCAGCCCGGGATTTCTGCGGCAGGTGAAATCGATGGCCCAGTAGGAGCTGAACACCATCAGATTCCGCCCCCGGTAGTCTTCCAGAAGCTCCGCGTCACTGCCCAGGTTCAGGTCGCTCAGGTCGCCGGGATACTCGTCGATGACCCGGATTTCCTCGTAGGGCAGAGTCTCCATCCGCAGCTCCACGCCGTACTCATTCTTCATCCGGTACTGGAATACTTCCAATTGCAGCACGCCGACCACGCCCACGATGACTTCCTCCATACCGGAGTTGGGCAGCTTGAAAATCTGAATGGCACCCTCCTGGGCGATCTGCTCGGTGCCCTTGACGAACTGCTTGCGCTTCATGGAGTCCTTGGCGGACACCCGGCTGAAATGCTCCGGGGCGAAGGTGGGAATGCCGGAGAAGGTGAACTTCTTGCCCGGCACGGTGATGGTATCGCCGATGGCAAAAATGCCCGGGTCGAAAACGCCGATCACGTCCCCGGCGTAGGCCTCGTCCACGATTTCCCGCTCGGCGGCCATCAGCTGCTGGGGCTGACTCAGCCGCATTTTCTTGTTGCCCTGAACATGGAAATACTCCGCGTCCCGGGTGAATTTGCCGGAGCAAATCCGCATGAACGCCAGTCGATCCCGGTGGGCTTTGTTCATATTCGCCTGAATTTTGAAAACAAAGGCGGAAAAATCCGGGTCAAAGGTATCAATGACACCGCAGTCCGCCGTCCGGGGCAGAGGCGGCGGAGTCAGCTTCAGGAAGGCCTCCAGGAAGGGCTCAATGCCGAAATTCGTCAGGGCGGAGCCGAAGAACACCGGAGACAGCTGACCGTTTTCCACAGCCTGGGCATCCATTTCCCGTCCGGCGGACAGAAGCTCCACATCGTCGATCAGCTGCCGGGCTTTCTGCTCGCTGCCCAGAAGCTCCGCAACCTTCGGATCGTACAGATCGACTTCCAGCTTATCGGCTCTTGACTTGCCGTTGACACCGGAGAAGAACAGCAGTTCCGCCTTCTCCCGGTCGTAGACGCCCTGGAAGTCCTTGCCGCAGCCGATGGGCCAGTTCATGGCGTAGGTCTCAATGCCCAGCTCCCGCTCCACCTCGTCCAGGAGGTCAAAGGGATCCTTGGTCTCCCGATCCATCTTGTTGATGAAGGTGAAAATGGGAATGTGCCGCATGGCACAGACCTTGAAGAGCTTTCTCGTCTGGGGCTCCACGCCCTTGGCTCCGTCGATGACCATGACAGCGGAGTCCGCGGCCATCAGGGTCCGGTAGGTGTCCTCGGAAAAGTCCTGGTGACCCGGGGTATCCAGAATGTTGATGCAGAAGCCCTCGTACTGGAACTGCATCACGGAGGAAGTCACGGAAATGCCCCGCTGCTTCTCGATTTCCATCCAGTCGGAGGTTGCGGCCCGGGAATTCTTCTTGCCCTTGACCACGCCGGCCTGGGCAATGGCTCCGCCGTAGAGCAGGAATTTTTCGGTTAGGGTGGTTTTACCGGCATCCGGGTGGGAAATAATGGCGAAAGTCCGGCGGCGGCTGATTTCTTCTCGCAGGGTAGGCATCTGTCAAGTCCTCCATTGTAAACTGAAAATCCGGAGGGCAGTTTCCTCCCGATCCGATAATTCTTTCAAAACCAATTCAGTCTACCATATTATTCCGCAGTTTACAAGAGGGATTATCAGATTTTTTCACTGTTTTTCGTCGGGCTCCGCGGGAACCACACGAACCTCCCCATAGGAAAGGCTCTGCTCCTCCCCGTTTGCAAAGCGCACCCGCAGACGGCACCGATCGTCAATGTCCAACGCCCGCGCCGGTTTGCTTTCCCCGCCTGCCGTTACGGCGACTGTTTTCCCGATCACCAGGCTTCGGCGGCGGTAGTCCTCCAGAAAATCCCCGCCGGTGCGGTACAGCGTCCAGAACCGGTTGAGAAATTCCGCTGCCAGCTTATTTTTCCCGTCGGACACCGGGCTTTCCCAAAGCGCTCCCGCAACGTCCGCGATTTCCGGCGGGAAGCCGCCTTTGGGAGCGTAGACGTTGATGCCCGCCCCCACGACCACATACTCCGGCGCGCCGGTTTCCAGGCTGAAGGAGGCCTCGCAGAGAATCCCGCAGACCTTCTTGCCGCGAAGGAAAATGTCGTTGACCCACTTGATTTGAGGGTTCTCCACCCCCAGTGCTTCCATAGCCTGGCACATGGCCGCGGCCGCCGCGGCGGTGAGCAGCACCGTCTGCTGAGGGTCTCCTGCCGGACGCAGAAGCAGACTCAGATAAACGCCGGTATCCTCCGGGGAATAGAAGGTTCTTCCATACCGACCCCGCCCCTGGGTCTGGCTTCCCGCCAACACCACCGTACCCTCCGGCGCACCCTGCTCCGCCAGACGGCGGGCGGCGGCATTGGTGGAATCCAGGGTCTTTTCCACCAACGGACGCAGCTCCGGATTCAGATATTTGGCGATGCCCTGGGCAGACAGCACGTCCCCCTGCTCGGACAGCCGATAGCCCCGGTTTGTCACCGCGTCAATGGGATAGCCTGCCTGCCGCAGCGCCTTCACCGCCTTGCACACCGCCGCCCGGGACACAGCCAGCTCTCTTGCCGCCTCTTCCCCGGAAAGGAAGTTGCCCCGCCGGGTTTCCAGCAGGGTCAGCAGTTTCTCTTTCGTTGTCACGGTGTCTCCCCCTTCCAGACGCACAGGCTGCTCCACTGGCAGTCCCCACAGATTTCTTCCCGCTTTCCGGGACGCAAGACAGCCTTCTCCACCAGAGCGGAGAAGGTCAGGTAGGGCATCCGCTGACCTGGTTTCAGACCGCACCGCCCAAGCACCTGCCGGTCATACCGGCAGGCCTTTTCGGCGCAGCTGTCCGTCAGCCGGTTGGGGCAGGCAGCGCAAATATCGTCGCTGCCCGCAACCAGACAGATTTCCGGGGTTTCTTCCAGGATTTTCTTCATCCGGGTCATGTTTTCCACAAAGGCCCCGCTGTAGCCCTCCCCCCGGAAGAAGGGAAGGCACATGCCGTGGTGGGCCCGGATTTTGTAGGCGCTCACAGCCGGATGGCCTTTTTCAGCCGCTTGCACAGCACCAGCGCCAGGGCGATCTTCACCAGATCCGGCACAATGTAGGGGAACACGCACCAGCCCAGGGCCGTCCAGATCCCCACAGGGCCGGTGGTCTTGGCATAGACCGTCACGAACCAGACGGTGCCGAAAGCGTAGCAGGCAATGAGACCCAGCACCATGGAGCCGGCCAGTACCACCGTCCGGTTGCCGGGAACCTTCTCCATGACCCACATGAGAGCCGCCGCCACCAGGAATCCTACAATATAGCCGCCGGTGCTGCCCATGAGGATCCCCACGCCTCCGGTAAAGCCGGAGAACACCGGAATGCCCACGCAGCCCAGCAGAATGTAAACCAGCACCGCAAGGGTTCCCCGCTTGCCGCCCAGCACGCCTACCGCCAGAAATACGGCGAAGGTTTGCATGGTAAAGGGCACCACATAGGGCACCGAAATCCAGGAGCATACCGCCATAACCACCGCGAACATGGCAATGTAGGCCATGTCCCGTACCGTCAGCTTCTTTTCCATTGAGAAATACCTCCAAGTTTTTTGTCGAGGGAACTATACCATGTGGGATACAGATTGTCAACTCTTATTTCTTAGAAGGTTTACAATCAGTGCAAAAAGACGCACCGCAAATGCGGTGCGTCTGAAGGATTTGGGAAACTGACCGATCAGGCCTTGCCGTCGGAACCCAGAACGTGGACGATCTTGTGAGCGACCATGTCCTTGACCGCCTGACGGGCGGGCTTCAGGTACTGACGAGGATCGAAGTGATCGGGATGCTCGTAGAAGTACTTGCGGATGTTGCCGGTCATAGCCAGACGGATATCGGAGTCGATATTGATCTTGCAGACAGCCAGCTGAGCGGCCTTGCGCAGCTGATCCTCAGGAATGCCGATGGCGTCGGGCATATTGCCGCCGTAGGTGTTGACCATCTTCACGAACTCCTGGGGCACGGAGGAAGAGCCGTGCAGCACGATGGGGAAGCCGGGCAGACGCTTGATGCACTCCTCCAGCACGTCGAAGCGCAGGGGGGGCGGAACCAGAATGCCGTCGGCATTGCGGGTGCACTGAGAGGGCTTGAACTTGTAAGCGCCGTGGCTGGTGCCGATGGCGATGGCCAGGGAGTCACAGCCGGTGCGGGAGACGAACTCCTCCACCTCTTCGGGGTGGGTGTAGCTTTCCTTGCCGTGCTCGACAGCGACCTCGTCCTCAACGCCGGCCAGGGTGCCCAGCTCGGCCTCGACCACAACGCCGTGATCGTGGGCGTACTCAACAACCTTCTTGGTCAGGGCGATGTTCTCTTCAAAGGACTTGGAGGAGGCGTCGATCATGACGGAGGTGAAGCCGCCATCGACACAGCTCTTGCACAGCTCGAAGCTGTCGCCGTGGTCCAGGTGCAGAGCGATGGGAATATCCGGATTCTCAAT
>CAKTOH010000038.1 GCA_934589705.1 uncultured Oscillospiraceae bacterium
TTGCAGAAGTCCTTCCAGTAGGCGAACCACTCCAGGTCGGTGCCGGGCTGGCAGAAGAACTCGCACTCCATCTGCTCGAACTCCCGGGTACGGAAGGTGAAGTTGCCCGGGGTGATCTCGTTCCGGAAGGCCTTGCCCACCTGGCATACGCCGAAGGGCAGCTTCTTCCGGGTGGTGCGCTGGATGTTGGCGAAGTTCACGAAAATGCCCTGGGCGGTTTCCGGACGCAGGTAGACGGTGGAGGAGGAATCCTCGGTGACGCCGATCTGGGTCTTGAACATCAGGTTGAACTTCCGGATGGGGGTGAAGTGGTGCTTGCCGCAGTTGGGGCAGACAACCTCTTCGTGGTTTGCGATGAAGGCGTCCATTTCCTCAAAGCTCATGGCGTCCACGTTCACGTCCTTGCCGGACTCGCAGGACTCGATGAGCTTGTCCGCCCGCTGACGGGAGCCGCAGCCCTTGCAGTCCACCAGGGGGTCGGAGAAGTTGCCCACATGGCCGGTGGTGACCCAGGTGGTGGGGTTCATCAGGATGGCGGCGTCCAGACCCACGTTGTAGTCGGATTCCTGGACGAACTTCTTCAGCCAGGCCTTCTTCACGTTGTTCTTGAATTCCACGCCCAGAGGGCCGTAGTCCCAGGCGTTGGCCAGGCCGCCGTAGATTTCGGAGCCCGCGTAGACGAAGCCCCGGCTTTTGCAGAGGTTTACGATCATATCCAGAGTCTTTTCACTGTTTTTCATGGTTTTTCCTCCAAGTTTTTTCAGTTGTGTGCTATTATACAGGGATTTTCCCGGTAAATCAAGAGGGAAGGCCGGAATCGGGGGGAACAAATCGGAATTCTTCCCCCAGATCGCCGATCATTTTCTCGTAGATCATCTCTCCCAGCTCCACGGTGTTCATTCCCGCGTAGCTTTCCGGCGCAATGACCTCCACCAGATGGAAGTCCACATCCGTGTGCCGGAAATGCTTGAGGTTCTTGAAAATCTCCCGGGTGCCCCGGATGGTGCACACCACAATGGGCACGTTCGTCTTCTGGGCGATTTTGAAAACCCCGGAGCGGAAGGGGTGAAGCTTGCCGTCCTTGCTGGTGTAGCCCTCCGGGAAGGCGCAGACGGAAACCTTGTCCTCCCGGATGAGCTGGATGCACTTGAGGATGGATTTCAGCGCCTGCCGATCGTTTTCCCGATCCACAGGCTGGCAGAGGATCTTGTGCATAAAGGCGCCGATGAAGGGCAGGCTGTAATTTTCCTTCTTGGTCAGAAAGGCCAGCTGGCTTTTCCGGAAGCAGTGGAGCACGATTCCCGGGTCGGCAATGAACAGGTGGTTGCATACCAGCAGAAACCGGCCGTTTTTCGGAGTGTTTTCCAGACCTTTCGTGTGGAGCCGCACCTGAACCAGCTGGATCAGGGCTTCGATATACACATACATGACAGAGCGGTAAAACCGGTCGTCTTCCTCCTGGGGCTTTGTAAGGTCAACCCGGGCGCAGATAATCCACAGGAAGAGCACCGCCAGCGCAAAGCCGATCAGGAAAAGCCCCAGGAAGGCCACCGGCACCGTCCAGATCGCCCATCCCAGGCACAGATATAATACACAGGCAAGCACCAGGGATACCCCGGCAATGGTTTTCAAGAGCATAATTTTCCTCCAATAGATTGCGTTTTCCAAGCCTTCCCTTGGGGGAAGGTGGCACGGCGTAGCCGTGACGGATGAGGGCCTTGCCTCCCCCTTATGGGAGAGGTCAGACTGTCGAAAAACCATGTCATTGCGAGGCAGTGCGCACACTGCCGTGGCAATCCCCCTAATTTTCAAACATTTTAGATCCTAAACCAGTGGCTTTTACTTCTATCCGGGGGATTCCCACACCAGTCTGCGGACTGGTTCGGAATGACAACGTATATTGAGGGCTTTTTTGACACGCTGGCCACTCCCTATGGGAGAGGTGCCCCTGGAAGGGGCGGAGAGGGTTTTATTTGCCCTCTCAGTCACTTCGTGACAGCTCCCCCAGAGTGGGAGCCAAGGGGGAGACGGATTGTGACCGGAGGGAATCCCTGGAAGGGGCCACGTCGGCCGCTGGCCTCCTCGCAATGACATGCGTGATACGAAGGCTCCCGGAATATCCGGGGGATTGCCACACCAGTGACATCGTTCACTGGTTCGCAATGACAACTTCTATCGCAGCGCACAATCGTATATTCCCATTCCCACCCGTTTTTTCTCATTATACTCGGAAACCCACCCTGAAACAAGGCCAAATACTCCACAAAGAGTTTTTCCGCAAAGGGCTGGAAATTGGGACAATCAACTGGTATAATGCCTGTATCCTGAGCGTTTGGAGGATGAACCTATGAAAAATAGGAAATGGATACCCCTTCTGACCCTGCTTTCGGGGCTGGTCTGCGCCGGCCTGCGCTGGCTGCTCTTCCGAAACCATACGGATGCCAGAGGCCTGCTGGAAACCGGCACTCCGGTGGAAACGGGTATTTTTCTGCTCACCGGCCTGTGCCTGGTGCTGTTCGCCCTTGCCGCCCGCCGGGGCTGGGCAGGAGAAAATAAGCTCGCCGCCCCAGGGCAAATGCTCGGCGGCCTGGGCATTTTCCTCACCGCCCTGGGAAATTCCGGTCAGATGGCCGGGCCTGTGGGAACCCTGTGGAAAATCCTGGGACTGGTTGCCGGAATCTGCCTGATTGTCCAGGGCGTGTGCACCCTGAAAAAGCGCAAAGTCCCCTTCCTGCTGCCGCTGGTTGTCTGCGTTTTTTTCCTGCTGCATCTCATCGACAACTACCGGGGCTGGAGCAGTCAGCCCCAGCTGCAAAAGTACCTGTTTGACCTGCTGGGCATACTGTCCCTTACCTTTTTCAGCTATTGCGATGCCGCCCGGAAGGTTTCTCTGGGCAAGCCGAAAACCCGGATTTTTGCCGGCCTTTGCGCCGTCTATTTCTGCCTTGCCGCCATTCCCGGCACACCGGAATTTACCGTTTTGTATGCCCTGTGCGCCCTGTGGGCGTTGACCGATGGGGAGTAATCCATGTATCTGCCTGATCTGATTCAAAAATGTATCTCGGCTCTGGAAAATGCCGGCTTCGCCGCCTATGCCGTAGGCGGCTGCGTCCGGGACAGCCTCTTAGGGCTGACACCTCACGACTACGACCTGTGCACCAACGCCCTGCCCCAGCAGACCAAGGCCGTCTTCCGGGACTATCGTCTGGTGCTGGCGGGGGAAAAGCACGGAACCGTCACCGTCGTCACCCCGGAGGGGAACGTGGAGATCACTACCTTCCGCACGGAAGGTGGCTACCGGGACAGCCGTCATCCGGACTGGGTGAAATTTGTGCCGGATGTCGAGGGCGATCTTGCCCGCCGGGATTTTACCGTCAACGCCATGGCCTATTCTCCCACCCGAGGCTTTGCCGACCCCTTCGGGGGACAGGCGGATCTGCAAAATCACATTCTCCGGGCGGTGGGCAACCCGGAGACCCGGTTCCGGGAGGATGCCCTGCGGATTCTCCGGGGGGTGCGGTTTTCAGCAAAATACGGCCTGACCCCGGAAAACGCCACCCTGAACGCCATGGTTTCGGAGTCTCATCTTCTGGACAGCCTGGCCAGGGAGCGGGTTTTTGACGAATTGGGGAAGTATCTGCTGGTTGCGAAAACCGAGGACTTGTGCCGGTTTGCCCCCATTCTGGGGGCGGCGATTCCGGAGCTTTCGCCCATGGTCGGCTTTGACCAGCACAGCCCTCACCACGCCTACGATCTGTTCACCCACACCGCCCATGTGGTGGCGGGGGTTCCGGCGGAGCCGGTGATGCGCTGGGCGGCGCTGCTCCACGACACGGGAAAAATCACCACCTTCACCCGGGACGCCACCGGCCGGGGCCATTTCTACGGCCACGCCAAGGAAAGCGCCCGGATTGCCGATGCGGTTCTGCGCCGTCTGAAAGCCCCCACCGCCCTCCGGGAGGCGGCGGTGCTGCTCATCGAAAAGCACATGACCCGGCTCCTGCCGGAGGAAACATTTCTCCGGCGGCAGGCGGCGAAGCTGGGCTTTCCCTTCCTTTACGAGCTGCTGACCTTGCAGAAGGCGGACATGGGCAGCAAGGGCACCGGCGAGGACGACGGCAGCGCCCTTTTCGCCCAGACCGAAGAAATGCTTCACAAATTGGAGGCGGAGCACCTCTGCCTGAGCCTGAAAGACCTGGCCGTCAACGGCAACGATCTGATGGCTCTGGGCTTTTCCGGACGAGCCATCGGCTCCTGCCTGAACGCCCTGCTGGGGGAGGTTCTGGAGCAGCGGCTCCCCAATGAAAAACAAGCTCTGCTTACTCTTGCCGCGGAGCGAAAGGAGAAGGAAGTATGAAAATCGCGATTGTCACCGGTGCCAGCTCCGGCATGGGCCGGGAATTCGTCCATCAGCTGTCGGGCTACGAAACCGTCGACGAGATCTGGGCCGTTGCCCGCCGTGCGGAAGCCTTGGAGGCCCTGAAATCGGAGGTCAGCGCCCCCGTCCGGCCCGTGGTTCTGGATCTATTGAAGCCGGAAAGCTTCGATACCCTCCGGGCAATGCTGGAAGCGGAAACACCGGACGTTCGCCTGCTGGTGAACGCCGCGGGCTTCGGCAAATTCGGCTCCTTCGACAAAATTCCCTTGGAAGACGAATGCCGGATGATCGACCTGAACTGCAAGGCGCTGCTGGTGATGACCCGGCTGTGCGTGCCCTACATGGCCCCGGGCAGCCACATTCTGGAGCTGGACAGCCTGTCCGCCTTCCAGCCCGTGCCCTACATCACCACCTACGGTGCCACCAAGGCCTTCGTCCTCAGCTACAGCCGGGCTATGAACCGGGAGCTGAAGGGGAAGGGCATCCGGGTCATGGCCATGAATCCGGGCTGGGTGAAGACGGAGTTTTTCCGCCATGCCTTCCAGTCCAATCAGGACGGAGAGGTGCGGTATTTTGACCGGCTGTACGAAGCGGCGGAGGTGGTGAAAACCGGCCTGCGTGACCTGTATTTTACCAAAAAGGACTGCTCCATCCACGGCTTCCCGGTGAAAATGCAGGTACTGATGGTGAAGCTTCTTCCCCATAAGATCGTCATGGACGTCTGGCTGAACCAGAATAGAAAGGCGAAAAACAACAAAGAACTTGTCAAATGAAGTTAAAAACCAAACTTTTTTCCATGATCCTCGCCCTGGTGGCGCTGCTAGGAGGCTGTGCCCAGACTCTTCCGGCTCCGATTGAGACAGCCGGGGAAAGCCTGACCGTTTCTTTTCTCGATGTAGGCCAGGCGGACTGCGCCCTGCTGGAATGCGGGGGCGAATTCATGCTCATCGACGGAGGCAACCGGGAGGACAGCCAGCTGGTGGTGTCCTATCTCGAGCAGCAGGGTGTCCGGGAGCTGGCGGCGGTGGTGTGCACCCACGCCCATGAGGATCATGTGGGCGGTCTGCCCGCGGTGCTGGCGGTGTACCCCACCAAAGCGGTTTACGCCCCCACCCGCACCTATTCCTCCAAAATTTTCGACAAATTCGTCTACTATACCGATCAGCAGGGGCTGGAAATTACCATTCCTGCCCCCGGCAACGGATTTTCCCTGGGGAATGCCCAGGTGACGGTGATGGGGCCGGTGAAATCCTACGCCGAGCCCAACAACACCTCCATTGTGCTGCGGGTCACTTTCGGAAGCACCGTGTTCCTCTTCACCGGGGACATGGAGACGGAAGCGGAAAACGACATGCTGGACTATTGGGGAGAGAAAATGGACTGGAAGGCGGATGTGCTCAAGGTGGGTCACCACTGCTCCAACACCTCCACCGGCTATCGCTTTCTGAATGAGGTCATGCCGGACTATGGGGTCATCAGTCTGGGCAAGGACAATTCCTACGGCCATCCCCACGCCGAGCCCCTGTCCCGGCTCCGGCAGGCGGGGACGGTGATTCTGCGCACCGATGAGCTGGGCACCATTCAGGCGGTGTCCGACGGGAAGACCGTCACCTTCACCTGGGAGAATCAGTCGGAAAACCCGGAGAACGGGGAAACGGCAGCCCAAACGGTGTTCATCGGCAACAGGAATTCCAGGAAGTTCCATTCCCCGGACTGCGCCAACCTGCCCGCCGAGAAGAATTCCGTGGAATTTTCCTCCTATCAGGCGGCCATTGACGCCGGGTATACCCCGTGTTCCAGCTGCTTAAAGTGAGCCGGGAGCCGCCGAAAAACGCACTGGTGCGGGAGCACCCAAGGCTCCCTTGCGGAAAGGGAGCTGTCAGCGCAGCTGACTGAGGGATTGTCAAAGAACCACGTCATTGCGAGCCAGTGGTGCTCCGCGCAGCGAATCAAAATCGAAATGACTGCCAGTGGCAGTCATACCTTAACGTAGCTCACACTGGCGTGGCAATGACATGGTATATTTTGGCTATGTTGACCCATAGGGGCACTTAACGAGACAACCCCCTTTATTCCATTGCCCCATCAGACAGGCTCTGCAAAACCTGTCCGATATCCGCATCCATGCAGATGGACTGCGTTTCAATCTCCTGGGGGCAAACCGCCTGCCCTTGGTTGATACAGGCGTAGGTGGCGTTCGGGTTTTTGGCTGTCATCTGCCAGAAGGGGTATTTGATGATGACGGGGGTATTGTAGCCAACGCCCAATTCCAGGAAGAGGATTTTTCCACCCGCGCGGGTGCGGAGAAAATTCTCATACCGCTCCGCTGCTTTGTGCCAGCCTTCGTCCTCTACGAAGGTATCATCACAGCGGAGGTTCATGGTCAAAGGCTTGCCGCAGTGGGGGCAGGTCGGAAGAAGCTCGGTCGGGACTTTCATATCCTCCTGCCGCTTGACCATTTCACGGATTACGGCTTCGTTCTCGAAGGTCTCCTGACAGCAGGGCTCACTGCACTGGAAAAGGCCGTAATCGCCCTGGGTGTAAAACAGCCGCTTCTTGTCAAAGCCCGCCTTCTGAAAACAGTGGTCAACGTTTGTGGTGATGACAAAATAATCCTTGTCAGCCACCAGCTTCAAAAGGTCATCGTAGACCGGTTTTGGGGCATCCAGATAGCGGTTGATGTAAATGTACCGGCTCCAGTAGGCCCAGTGCTCCTCCGGTGTAGCGTATGGGTAAAAGCCGCCGGAGTACATATCGGAAAAGCCATATCTGGCATAGAAGTCTGAAAAATATTTTTCAAACCGTTCCCCATCGTAGGTGAAGCCTGCCGAAGTGGAAAGACCGGCTCCGGCACCGATCACCACAGCATCCGCCTCGCGGAGGGCTTCCTGTAAATTCTTAATTTGCGCCGAGTAATCGGGCGTAGATTTCTTTGTCCAAGTCTTTGAAAACATTGAAGATCACCTTCTTGACACTGGTTTGCTTTTTGAGAAATTCCTTGACGGTCTGCACGGCGATTTGCGCCGCCTGCTCGTTGGGGAAATGAAACTCCCCGGTGGAAATGCAGCAGAACGCCACGCTTTCCAAGCCGTTTTCTGCCGCCAGCTCCAAGCAGGAGCGGTAACAGGAAGCCAGCAGCTCCTCGTCCGCTTTGGTCACTCGACCGCCGATGATTGGCCCAACCGTATGCAGGACATACTTGCAGGGCAGATTGAACGCCGGGGTGATTTTCGCCCGCCCAGTGGGTTCCGGATAGCCCTGCTGCTCCATCAGCTTCGCACAGGCAAGGCGCAGCTCCACGCCCGCAAAGGTGTGAATGGCGTTGTCGATGCAGCGGTGGTTGGGAACATAGCAGCCGGTCATGCCGGAGTTCGCGGCGTTGACGATGGCGTCGCACTTGAGTGTGGTAATATCGCCCTGCCAGAGATACAGCCCCGGCTGAATGGGCGTCAGGTCGGCAACATCGGTGACGCCCTTTGCGGCGGTTTCCCCTTGCAGGTATTCGTCCTGCATTTGCAGAAACTCCGTGCCAATCGGATAAGCTCTGCGGACATTCATCAGCCCCCGCAGTAAAATCTTCTGCCGCTCGGAGTCCGCCGGAATCATCTGCTTCTGGCAGGAGGGACGCTCATTCAGAAGCGATTGAATGAGGAACAGCCGTTTTTCACTCTGGTTCATGGTAAAAACCTCTTTTCAATGACCTGTTTAGGGCAGGTTTCCGCACATCGTCCGCAGTGAAGGCACCGGTGCTGGTCAATGACCACCGGCTTCTTGGTAATGTCGATGCACTTCTGCGGACAGACCGAATAGCACAGCTTGCAGCCGATGCAGCCTTCGCCTACATAGTAACCCGGTGCTTCCTGTGCCGCTTTGCCGATGGTGAAGCCGTCCCGGAGGATGTGCGCCGGATCGCTGATGTCAAAATACTCGCCGTCCGCTTCGTACAGGCAAAACACCTCTAACGCACCGCGGGTATCGCCGGGATAGATGGACTGCATATAGGTATTTTTCTCGAAAATTTCATCCAGCTTCTCGCTGCCGATGTTTTTGATTTTCCCCCGCAGGGAGATCGAGATTTTGCCCTTGGTGGCGGACAGAGCGACGTACCCCTGCTCCATAAGCTGGGCATAGAACGCCTTTCCCTTGGCGGTGAGGAAATACACGCCCCGCCCGTCATAGAGCATCATATCAATCACACGGGTCTGAGGATGCCCGTCTGCGCCGACGGTGGCAACGGTGGTGGAGTGGATGTTTTCCACCAGTAATTCCAAGTAATCCTGTTTCTGCATCGTTTCAATACCCATCATTATAAGGTTGCAGCAGCCTTGATATTTCTTAAGGCTGCTGCATATTTTCTTAGAACTTGCCGTTCTGATTCTGCCAGGTGGACTGATCCGCGATGGTCTCCATCACATCCCAATGCTCGGCGATCTTGCCGTTCTCCACTCGCCACAGGTCATAGTAGCTGGTGGGCGCACCGCCGAAGGTGCCTTCGCTGACGGCAAGGACGAAGTTGCCCTGCGCCAGAACCATGTGGACTTCATCGTACACCATGGAAATGCCCTGCTCTGCCAGCGCACCCAGCGCGGCGTTCAGACCGGACACGCCATCGGCAATGCCGGTGTTGTGCTGGATGTAGCCATCCCCGTCAAAATAGTCCGGAGTCTTGTCCAGATTGTTGCCCTGCATGACATCATAGAGGAAATTCTTGACCAGCTCACG
>CAKTOH010000039.1 GCA_934589705.1 uncultured Oscillospiraceae bacterium
ACACAGAAGTTAAGCTCATGTACGCCGACAATACTTGGCGGGCGACTGCCCGGGAAGATAGGTAATGCCAACACAAAGAGAAAGAACCAGATTTCGGTCTGGTTCTTTTTTGCGCATTTTATTATACCTTATCCATTCAGCTGGTGTATTCCCGGAAATAATAATGGATTGCACAAGCGGCAGGCTTTCTGTGAGGCCTGCCGCTTGTGATATGGATGCCGTTTGAAAGTAAAATATTAATCTTTGAACCCTTTTTGTTCTCTTTTTACGACATTCCGTTTGCAGGGGTACAGAGGATAACACAAAAAGAAGCCCGGCTGGCTGCCGGGCTTCCGAGTTTGAATGGCGGGAAATATTTTAGCTGAGCTTACCGTTTGCGCTGCAAGTCAGGCTCAGGTTTGTGGTAACACTCTTTGCGGTCACTCCGTTTAATTTCCGGCTCATCGTTGCCGTGCCTTTGGCGGTGCTGCCACTCTTGCTGGAGGACTTACTGCCGGTAGACCAGGTGGAATCGTAGATGGTCGTGCTGATGCCGGCGGAAGTGCAGGTTGCGCTGGAACCGGTGTAGGTAAAGCTGCCAGTCAATGTTGCTTTCCAGCATAGATTCCCTTTACTGTCATAGTAGTTACTTACTTTGCTTCCGGAAGTGCTGCCGGAGGCACGGCTTCCCAGCCGAATAATTTCCGTTGTGGTGTAGCTTCCGTCCGGGTAGTAAGTAATTTCTTTCTCAGCGGCTAGTGCCTGCATAGGCAGCAGGCAGAGGATTGTTGCGGCGACCAATAGAATGCTCAGTAAACGTTTCATATTTTTCTCTCCTTATTTGATTTCATATCGAGTAACATCAACAATTTCTACTATTTCATATCCATTCATATCGTACCAAAAGTCTACCAATGCCCTGGCTTGGTAAATCGCCCAAAGTATCATCACGACAATTACCATAGCTAATAAAGTCCGTACGATGAATTGTTTCCGTTTGACTTTCTCCAACACCTCCTCCGTAGTCATTTCGGACAGACAGGTAATGGCGATTTGCTTGGGGTCACCGAACCGGGAACGAATCTGGCGATAGGAAATGTAGTCCCCATCAAAAATGTAGCTTTCAATGGAATGTTTGATTTTTCTCAGGATTTCTTTCTTCTGCTTCCAGGGGACGGGCAAATAGAAGGCAATTTCCAGCAGATAGCGGAACAGTTGCATTTTTGTCAGCATAGGCAATGACTCCTTCAAAACTATTTGAAGTACAAAATACTTTTATCATATAACAGAATAAATTGCAATACCTAGAATAAAAAAATAATGCTTTACAAATCTAGAATTATATGCTATAAGTGAATTAGAAAATTCTGGGAGGTGAACCCCATGGGCTGAGACAAAGAAATAGAAATACCTGAAAGGACTGATAACTATGGTAATTGAAACCGGTGGAGCCGCAAAGAGAAAACTTTTTCTTTCCCTTTTGCTTCTGCTACTGACCCTGATGCTTGCGGGCTGCGGTTCGGCAAAGGAAAAGGCGAACGGCTCGGAGCCTTTTAAGGCTGCCCTTCCCAGCGGCTACACCCTGACCATGTGCCCCCTGGGCGACGGGGAAGCCATGATTACAAACAGCGATGATGTTCAGATCGGCGGCCTGATTCTCACTGACCTGACTGCCAAGGACTTGACGGATTCCGAAAGTTTTCCGCTTATGCACTATCTGAACAAGACCTTGTGGAACTGCCAAACGTTTGCGTGGGATGAAGATCAAGAGGATCATCCGGTTTATCGCGTGACCCTGTATACAGCAGCGGATGGTGAAAATCCGGTATTCGATCGGGTACTCTTTGAGCGGAATTCCAAGGTCTATGACCTGTGGTTCGCCAGTGACATGGTGGACAGGGATACCCAAAATGCGTTTATTTCCGCAATTGTAGAAAGTTAAAGTTGTGTTTTATGAAAGGAGTTGCCAAGTATGAAATTGAGAAGAATTATCACCGTTATCCTCTGCTTCGTTATGCTTCTGCAAGTGCCTGTTATTGCCCAGGCGGCTGAAAATCCCAGTACCGGTGAGTATATCACCTTTACCACGGGAAACGAGCGCATCAAGAGTGATGGCAGCTTTACGTTCGGCGTTAGTAGCGAAATGATGTCGGGACACTTTACGGCAGATAAGACATCCATAACGATAAGCTCGAAGTGCAAAAAGTTCAATGTCAATACCGGCTCGAGCGTGTCTACTACGGCCAAAAAGTACACACTGACGTTATACAAGAAGGGTACTGGCAAAGCAGTTGGCTCTTACACTGGTTATGCGAACAATAAGAATGCCTCTAAGTCGTTTACGGTAGAGGAAGGCGCAGAATACTACTTTACCATTGCCTGTTCTCCGGAACTTAGCTTCCCTGAGAGATTGTCAGGATCGGGAAAAGTTACGAATGTGACGCCTGTATAATAGACATTCATATGGAGTTTGTGGTTGCAAGCAAAAGTTAGCTTTTAGAATAGCTTGAAGTGCCTTCATTAAGAACTGGCGCGGCCAATCAAGGTCACGCCAGTTTAGGGCTGTTAAAAAAGTATCTTCCAGACTATTTTGAGACGCTGAAGCGGCGGGGTGTTGAACCCCACCGCAGGTAAAAAGAGGTTCCTTTGCGGAACCTCTTACTTATTCACTTGGCGGAATCTCAATCACCGTGACGATGGCATTGCCGTTTTCATCCGTCGGGACGGAGAGAATCCCAATCGCAATCACAGCGACCCACAGCACGGCACCAATGATCACCCCGGCAAGCAAAATCCGCACCACGCTATTCCTGGCATCAACGGTTTCCAGTAATTCCTCCGGAGGCATTTCGTTCAGATAGGCCGAAGCAATCTGCGCCGGCGCCCCCAGCCGGGCGCAGAGCTGGCCATAGGAAAGGGAAGAATCCTCAGCGGCACAGTCCCGGACGGAGCTCCGGATTCGCTTCCAGAGTAGTTTCTTCTGCTTCCAGCTGCCCGGCAGCTGCATGGCCACTGCCAGCAGATAGCGAAGAGCTGACATCTTTGTCAGCATCGGCGACCACCCCCTTGACAATTTGCAGCACGCCCTGGGTGACCTCCTCATATTCCCGGGTCAGTTCCTGCAAACGCTGAGCCCCGGCGGGCTCCAGATGATAGTAGACCCGGGTCATCCGCTTGCCTACCTGAACCTTCCGGTCAGAAATCAAGCCCTGATCCACCAGCTTGTAGAGCACAGGGTACAAAGACCCCTCCTGGGTAACGATTCGCCCGCCGCTCTGCCTGGCTGCCTCCTGCACCAGCTGATAGCCATACATATCTTCTTTTTGCAGCAGTCCCAGAAGTACCAGGGACAGGACGCCCCGGCGGAAACTGCTTTGATTGAATTCAGATGCCATAGTGTCACGTTCCTTTCAAAATACTTATATCATAATATAAATTAAAATTCAATACCTAGAATAAAAAAATAACGCTCACAAAGCCAACGATCAAATGCGATAAGTGCATTACCAAGACTTAGGAAGTGAACCCCATGGGCGGAGACAGCGAAATGCCGCAATAGAAGAAGCACCGAAAATACACCCGAAAGGGGAGGCAACCGCCGGTTGCGGGGATGTAAACCGGAAGTAACATGGCTTTTCAATGGAAAATCGTGGAAACCCCTTGACAGTATGGTCTATATGCTGTAAACTAAAACTGGTCTACAAGATATAAACCAAAGGAGGAACGGCCATGGAAGATTACAGACTTGGTGTGGTAGAAGGCAAATTCGCCCAGCTCATCTGGGACAAGGAGCCCCTGACGTCCCGGGAGCTGGTGGAGCTGTGCGCCCGGGAGCTGGACTGGAAAAAATCCACCACCTACACGGTTCTCAAGCGGCTGTGCGAGAAGGGCATTTTTCGCAATGAGGGAGGTGTCGTTACCTCGCTGATGTCCCGGGAGGCCTTTGCCGGGGCACAGAGCGAAAAATTCGTGGAGGAGACCTTCGGCGGCTCTCTGCCCGCCTTCCTGGCGGCCTTTACCCAAAGAAAGCCCCTTTCTCAGGGGGAAATCGAGGAAATTCAGCGGATGATCCAGTCCATCGGAAGGGAGTGAGCCCAAATGGAAGCTCTGTTTCTGAAAATTCTGAGTCTGAGCCTGGGGGCTACCTATGTGGCGGCTGCGGTGATTGCGCTGCGGTTTCTTCTGAAGCGGACACCCAGGTGGATCGTGTGCGCAATGTGGGGACTGGTAGCCATCCGGCTGCTGTGCCCATTCACGCTGGAAAGTGCCGTGAGCCTGGCACCTTCCCCGGATTTCCGGTCTGTTCCGTTGATTTCCGCAAATCAGCCGGAGACACCCGGGCAAACACCCAGACCCTCTGCCGCTCAGCCCGCCCAGGCGGGAGCAGCCCAGGTACCAACCGAGAGCCCGGCGCAAGCCCCGGCGTCCGCCCCGGCGGAAACCCCGGTGGAATCCCAGACACCGACCCAAAGCAGAATTGCGCTGTTTGCCAGGGTGTGGCTGCTGGGCGCAGCGGGAATGCTGGGATATCTGATTTTCAGCACCCTTCGGCTTCACCGCCGGGTGGGCGTTTCCATCCCGATGGCGGAAAACATCCGATGCAGCGAGTCCGTGGATACCCCATTTGTGCTGGGTCTGCTCCGTCCGGTGATCTACCTTCCTGCTTCGGTCAGCCCGGAGGACATTCCCTATGTGCTGGCGCATGAACGAACCCACATCCGGCGGCGGGATCACTGGTGGAAGCCTCTGGGTTTTGTGCTGCTGAGCGTCTACTGGTTCAATCCGGTGCTGTGGCTGGCTTACGTCCTGCTCTGCCGGGACATTGAGGCGGCCTGTGACGAGCGGGTCATTCGGGATATGGCCGCCGAGGGTCGCCGAGCCTACTCTACCGCGCTGCTCCATTGCAGCATGAGCCGGGACGCAATCGCCGCCTGCCCCCTGGCCTTCGGGGAGACCGGGGTCAAGGAACGGATCCGGGCGGTGGCCAGCTACAAAAAGCCCGCCTTCTGGACAATTCTCGCCGGAATTGTCCTGGGCATCCTCATCGGCGTGTGCTTCCTGACCAGCCCGGAAACGGCCGGAATCAAGCCCAAGGACATCACACCGCAGGGCATGACGCTGCAATGCCGCCGAGCCTCCCGATTGGAAATCACCGACTGCCGCCTGGAATACCAGGATGGGGCACAGTGGAAGACGGTGGCACGGCTGGGTTCTTTCATGGAGCCGGACAGTGCTTCTCCCATGGGGCCGGACATTTCCTTCAGGGCGGAGGGTCGGGGCTGGCAGGTGGATTGGTCGTTGAATTACGGAATGCTGCTGCCCGGAACCTACCGACTGAGCCTGACCTGTACCGACCTGGACACCGGCGAAAGCCTGGACTATCCGGTGGAATTCAACCAGAAGAGCAGCGGGGTTTATCTGTGGCGAAATACGGACGACCCTGCCGTGGATACGCCCCGCGAGGACACCGACATTCTCCGGGTACCCGGGCGGGGAATGTTCTGGCTGACCGTCGATGAAAAGAACGGGGAAAGGGGCCTGTGGAATGACCTGACCGGGGAAAGTCTGTTCCCGGAGGAAGTGCGCAGCGTGGCCTTTGCCGATCAGAACGGGGACGGCGTGTGCGAGGTGTACGGCGTGGTTAACAGCTGGGGCGAGGGTGACGCCAAGATCCGGGATGTGTGTTGCTACGACCTGGCCACAAAGCAAAAGTACACGCTCCAGGGGAACGATGCCGATTTCAACACCCTGCTGGTGCGGGACAACCGGCTGTACCTGATGCAGCAGTGGTACCCGGAGAATGTCCAGTACGGCGTTTCTCAGTGCTATCTGCTGGCGCTGACGGACAACGGTCTGGAAACGCAGAAGTTGGATCGAGCCGGTCAGGCCATGACCACCCAGCTGGTGGAAATGGAGACCTGTGGCCTGAGATGGATTACCATGAACAGCCAACAGATGGCCGAAATGGGGAAGCTTCTGCAAAATCTGAAGGGGCATGTTCAGCCCGCTTCCCCGGAGGCGCTGACCCAGGCACTGGAAAACCCGATGAGCGTCCATTCCGTGAAGCTGAGCTACACCCTGGGCTATCGGGTGCTGAATTTCAGCCGGGACTACAGCCTGATCTGGGAGGACGGCAGCGAGAACGCCTATGTGATTGCCGATCCGGAGCCGCTGAGAACCTTCCTGACCCAGCTGACGGACGGGGTGCGGAACTGGGAAACCAGCGGCACGCCCTTCGCAGGCGAAGAAGATGCCTGGAAGTGGATGTCGAATGTCACCGCCGATGCCATTTCCTCGGCCAAGGCGAATGTCTGTCTGGAATATGTGCGAACCGGAAACAGGACAAGTTCTTCTGTGACCGCCGGTTCCCTGAACCGGCAGACTTTGGAGCAGTTGTTTGCGATCCTGAATGAAATTCCGCAGGATGCGCTCTCTGCGGGGAAGCCGCTGACGGATGATTCCTTCCGGGATGCGGTGGTACCCTATAGTGAAGAAGGCTGCGGCATTTCCCTGCTGGACGGGGTGAACCATCTGGCCATCGGTATCAGCTGGACGAAGGAGGAAACGGCCATCTTAATAACCTCCCAGACGGAGCAGTACGATGCCCGGTGGAGCGGGGAAAAAGACACGCTGAAAGCCCATCGGTGGGTGATACAGGACGAGAAGCTGGATGCCTTCCTGGAGGATTTCTGGAAGGAGCCGCCGGTGATTTTCTACACCGTAGGCGCGGAATACGACTGGCAGACCCCGGTGAAGTTCCGGTATGAGGACTTTTCCCTGAACCTGAATCTGATCGAGGGCTGGGTCTATGAGGAAGTGCCCTTCAACGGGGAGAGCACAGGCGTTCGCTGCCGCCCCGGCGATGAGACGACGGGCTGGCTCTATTTCAGCTATTGGCCGGAGGGTTACGCCCCGGTGGAAACCGACCGCTACATTTCGGAGGGCTACTGGGACACGCGCACCTATACCAGCTTCCCGGCCTCCGCGGAAACCGAGGGCACCAGGGACGCAATCTGGTCCTATTCTGGGCACAGATCCCTGGCTCATGGGGATTACGTTGTGATCAACCAGGGTGCGGACGGCTGGTTCCGGGCATATTCTGACCAGATTCTTGACACGACCACACTGGCGGATGCCGGACTGGGGGAGGCGGGCTAGTCACTCCGGAGGCTACCGCACGACGCATGTTATTGTGAGGAGGCCGAAGGTCAATGTGACCCCTTCCAGGGATTCCCTCCGGTCACAATCCCCCGGTTTTTCCGGGAGCTATCGTACAACACATGTCATTGCGAACCAGCGTCGCAACGCTGGTGTGGCAATCCGTTCCCAAAGCCTTCCCTTGGGGGAAGGTGGCTCGCGCGTCTCACGCAAGCGCGAGACGGATGAGGGCAAAGGCTCCCCTTGCTGATCAAGGGGAGCTGCCCCAGTGCGCACACTGGGGCTGAGGGGATCAG
>CAKTOH010000040.1 GCA_934589705.1 uncultured Oscillospiraceae bacterium
TGGAGCTGCTAGCCAGATTCGAACTGGCGACCTCATCCTTACCAAGGATGCGCTCTACCGACTGAGCTATAGCAGCATTTTTGACAGCTTTTAGATTATATAATGAATTGGCCGTTTTGTCAAGCATTTTCTTGCCTATTTCGGCGGATTTTGCAAAAAAGAGCGTACCCCCAAGGAGGCACGCCCTTTTCACAGCTTCTATCCCGGATTACACCAGCTCGATGACTGCCATCTCAGCAGCATCACCCCGGCGGGCACCGGTGCGGGTCACTCTGGTGTAGCCGCCGTTACGGTCAGCATACTTGGGAGCGATCTCCTTAAACAGCTTGTGAGCGACGTCCTCGCTGGTGATGAAGGACAGAGCCTTGCGGTAAGCCGCCAGGTCACCCTTCTTGCCCAGGGAGATCATCTTCTCAACAACAGGCTGCACTTCCTTGGCACGATAGAAGGTGGTTTCCATCTTGCCATTGGCCAGCAGATCGGTGACCTGCTGCCGCAGCAGAGCCTTTCTCTGTGCGCTGGTCTTGCCCAGCTTACGAGTGCCGAACATGAACGTTTCCTCCTTTTGAAAAGGTTAAAGGTTACTTAGTTGTTGCTGCCAGATTCCTCGCTGGCCAGGGACAGACCCATCATTTCCAGCTTCTTCTGCACTTCGTCCAGAGACTTCTTGCCCATGTTCCGAACCTTCATCATATCCTCGCCGGTCTTGTTGATCAGGTCGGCAACGGTGTTGATGTTGGCGCGCTTCAGGCAGTTGAAGCTGCGGACGGACAGATCCAGCTCATCAATGGTCATGGAAAGCTTGGCATCAGGGCGATCGGCCACCTTCTCCACCACAGTGGAAGAGGTGCTGACCGTATCGGACAGGTTGGTAAACACCGTCAGATGGTCAGACAGGATCTTGGCACCCAGAGACACAGCGTCCTTGGCAGTGATGGTGGAATCGGTCCAGACCTCAAGGGTCAGCTTGTCGTAGTCGGTCTTGTCGCCGACACGGCAGGGCTCCACCGTGTAATTCACCTTGGTCACAGGGGAATAGATGGAGTCGATGGGAATCACACCGATGGGGGTCTGGGGCGTCTTATTCCGGTCAGAGGAAACATAGCCGCGACCCTGGGACAGGGTGATTTCCATATTGAAAGTGGCATCCTCGCCCAGGGTGCAGATGTGCAGCTCCGGGTTCAGGATCTCAACCTCCGCGTCCGCCTTGATGTCACCGGCAGTGACCTCGCAGGGGCCCACAGCGTCGATATGCACGGTCTTGACACCGGCGCAGTGCACCTTGGGAATGATCCGCTTGACGTTCAGCACGATCTCCGTCACATCCTCGGTGACACCGGGGATGGTGGAAAACTCATGCTGGATGCCCTGAATCTTCACGGAAGTCGCTGCATAGCCGGGCAGACTGCTCAGCAGGATACGGCGCAGGGAATTGCCCAGGGTCATACCGTAGCCACGCTCCAGAGGCTCCACGACGTACTTGCCGTAGGAAGCGTCCTGGGGCTGGTCCAGGCAGGTGATGCGGGGCTTTTCAATTTCTACCATGAATCAAAACCCTCCTTAAGTGTGTGGGGGACGAATCCCCCACCAGACAAATACGCATACAGTAGGGGGGAAATTATTACTTGGAGTACAACTCGACGATGAGGTGCACAGCGATATCGAAGTCGATATCGGCCTTGGTAGGCATAGCAATAACCTTACCCTGGAGGGTGTTCTTATCACGATCCAGCCACTTGGGGGCAGCAACGAAAGCGTCGTCTTCCTTCAGCTTCTTGAAGAAAGCGTTGGAAGCGGCCTTCTCGGAAACGGCGATCACATCACCGGTCTTCACCAGATAGCTGGGGATGTTGACACGGCTGCCGTTGACGGTGAAGTGACCATGGTTCACCAGCTGACGAGCCTGACGGCGGGTGTTGGCGAAGCCCAGACGGTAAACAACATTGTCCAGACGGCGCTCGCAGAAGGTCAGCAGCTCCTCACCGGTGTTGCCTTCCATCCGGTCGGCCTTGGTGTAGTAGTTGTGAAACTGCTTCTCCTGGATGCCGTAAACAAACTTGACCTTCTGCTTCTCGGTCAGCTGAGTGGCGTACTCAGACTTCTTCGCTCTTCTCTGACCGCCGGGGTTCTTGTTGGAAGACTTGTTGTAACCCATAGCGGCAGGAGAAACGCCCAGCGTTCTGCAACGCTTCAGCACGGGCTGCATATTCTTAGCCATAAAGCAAAATTCCTCCTATACCTAAATCAGACTCTACGTCTCTTGGGGGGACGGCAGCCATTGTGAGGAATGGGAGTGACGTCCTTAATCATAACAACTTCCAGACCGGCAGTCTGCAGGGCGCGGATCGCAGCCTCACGTCCCTGACCGGGGCCCTTGACATAAACCTCAACAGTCTTCAGACCGTGCTCCATAGCAGCCTTAGCAGCGGTTTCCGCAGCAGTCTGGGCAGCATAGGGAGTGGATTTCTTGGAGCCACGGAAGCCCAGTCCGCCGGAGGAAGCCCAGCTAAGCGCATTGCCTTCCAGGTCGGTGATGGTAACCATGGTGTTGTTGAAGGAGGAGCGGATATGAGCTGCGCCCTTCTCAACGTTCTTGCGCTCGCGACGGCGCTTGACAACTTTCTTTGCATTCTTTGCAGCCATTGATTATCCCTCCTTACTTCTTCTTGTTCGCAATGGTCTTCTTGGGACCCTTGCGGGTACGGGCATTGGTCTTGGTGCGCTGGCCGTGAACAGGCAGGCCGCGACGATGCCGCAGGCCCCGGTAGCAGCCGATTTCGCTCAGACGCTTGATGTTCAGAGCGGTCTCCCGGCGCAGGTCACCTTCGATGATGAAGTGATGCTCGATGGCATCACGAAGCAGGCCCTCCTGCTCCTCGGTCAGGTCCTTGACCCGGGTATCGGGGTCGATACCGGTGGTCTGCAGAACCTTGGCAGCCCGAGCCGGTCCAATGCCGTAGATATAGGTCAGAGCAACTTCGATCCGCTTATCGCGGGGAAGATCGATACCAGAAATACGTGCCATATTCTTTCAGCACCTCCTATTAGCCTTGTCTCTGCTTGTGCTTGGGGTTTTCGCAAATTACCATAACGCGACCCTTGCGCTTGATGATCTTACACTTTTCGCACATGGGTTTAACGGACGGTCTTACCTTCATACTGTTTAACCTCCATATGAGAATGGTTCTCTTAGATTACTTACTTCTCCAGGTGATCCGGCCTTGGGTCAGATCATAGGGAGACATTTGAACGGTTACTTTGTCACCGGGCAAGATCTTAATGAAGTTCATTCTGAGCTTGCCGGAAATGTGTGCCAGAATGGTGTGTCCGTTGCCAATGTCAACCTTGAACATAGCATTCGGCAGTGCATCTGTTACGATGCCCTCAATCTCGATTACGTCGTCCTTAGCCAAGTTATTACCCTCCCAGGTTATTCGCTTGCGGTTTCTCTGGCAAGGAAAGCCAGATCTCTTCGTAATTCGCTGTTGAGCACTTTGTCGCCGCTACGGATTTTCGCAGCAACTCTGGTCTCAGAGCGAAGGACTTTTTCCACATGCTTGCGTTTCTTTCGTTTCGGCTTATCCACCGTGCGGTCTTTTCCGTTGGCCAGGAACAAGAAGCTCTGATCCATGTCCAAGACATAGAACCATTGCCCCTGATCCCTGCCCGCTTTGGAAACCACCACATCCGAGATGCCGATGTCCGGACTTGCAGGATCCATAGTTCAAAGTCCTTCGGTGACGGTGAGTATTTCCGGCTCGCCGTCGGTGATGAGTACAGTATTTTCATAGTGAGCCGAGAGCTTGCCGTCAACGGTCACCGTGGTCCAGCCGTCCTTGAGAACCCGCACATCATAGGTGCCGACGTTCACCATAGGCTCAACCGCGATGGTCATTCCGGGAAGCAATCTGGGCCCCCGGCCGGGATTTCCGTAATTCGGAACTTCCGGCTCCTCATGCAGCTGCCGTCCCACGCCGTGACCCACGAAGGAACGGACAACTGAAAAACCGTTAGACTCCACATACGTCTGGATGGCGTGGGAGATATCTTGCACACGATTGCCCTTGACCGCGTTCCGGATGCCCTCGTAGAAGGACTGCCGGGTCACGTCAATGAGCTTCCGCGCTTCGGTGCTGATGGCACCACAGGGGTAGGTAGCGGCACAATCGCCATGAAAACCCTTATAGAACGCCCCCACGTCCACAGACACGATATCCCCTTCTTTCAGGGTGTAATGCCCCGGAATTCCGTGGATAACCGTGCTGTTGACGCTGATGCACGCGCTTGCAGGGTAGCCGCCGTAGTTCAGGAATGACGGTTTCGCACCCTGAGACACGATAAAATCGTGGACGGCCTGATCTATTGCCTTGGTCGATACGCCAGGTCTTACCATTTCCCCTGCCAGAGCACGGGCTGCCGCGGTAATTCTACAGGCCTGACGCATGACTTCCAGCTCACGTTCATTTTTGATCGTGATCATACCTTCGCCCCTATTGCCTTGAGGATATCCTCATTGGCGCCCTCGATGGACTGATTGCCGTTGACCACACGGAGCCGACCCAGCTTGCCGTAGAAGTCCTTCAGAACCTCGGTAGCAGCGTGGTAGACCTCCAGGCGGTGCCGGACGGTTTCGGGCTTGTCATCCTTGCGGATAATGAGCTCGCCGCCGCAGTGATCGCAGACGCCCTCTGTCTTCGGGGGGTTGGCGACGATGTGGTAGCTTGCGCCGCACTTGGCGCAGACCCGACGGCCGGTCATCCGACCCTCGATGGCCCCATCGTCCACCTCAATAGAAACAACATGGTCGATTTTCACGCCCTTGCTTTCCAGAGCCTCCGCCTGGGCCAGGGTGCGGGGCACCCCGTCCAGGATAAAGCCCTTGGCGCAGTCGGGCTGAGCCACCCGGTCGGCGACGATGCTTAAAATCAGCTCGTCGGGAACCAGGGCGCCCTCGTCCATGTACTTCTTTGCCTTCATGCCCAGCTCGGTGCCATTTGCCATGGCCTCGCGGAGCATGTTCCCGGTAGAAATGGCGGGAATTCCAAGCTGCTGTGTCAGCAGCTCAGCCTGTGTTCCCTTTCCGGCGCCGGGCGCGCCCAGTAGAATGAGATTCATCCTGCCATACCTCCTGACTTAGTCCAGGAAGCCTTTGTAGTGCCGCATGAGCATCTGCGCTTCCAGAGCCTTCACCGTCTCGAGGGCAACGCCCACGATGATGATGATGGAAGTACCGCCAATCGCCAGGTTCCGGACACCTGCCATCAGGTTGCCGGCGACAATGGGCAGCAGGGCAACAACGCCCAGATACACAGCACCAAAGACCAAGATTTTGTTGATAACCTTATGGATGAAGTCAGCGGTAGGCTTGCCGGGACGGAAGCCCGGGATGAAGCCGCCGTTCTTCTTCAGGTTGTTGGCGATCTCCACGGGATCGTACTGGATGGTGGAGTAGAACCAGCTGAAGAAGAAGATCATCAGGAAGTAAATCACCGCGTAAGTCCAGCTGGAGGAGCTCCAGACGTTCTCATACCACCAGCCGGAGGTGTGACCGGTAAAGGCACAGACGGTGGCAGGCAGAGAGCAGATGGACTGAGCGAAGATGATGGGCATCACACCGGCCATGCTCACCTTGATGGGCAGGTTAGTGTTCTGACCGCCGTAGACCTTCCGACCCACGACACGCTTGGCGTACTGGATGGGGATCCGACGCTCGGCATCATTGATGAAGATGATGAACAGGATCAGTGCGATCATGCCGACCAGCACGATGAGGATCTGCCACCAGCTCATGGCGATGAGGTTGCCGACCATTCTGGGCAGACCGGAGACGATGTTGGCAAACAGGATCATGGAGATGCCGTTGCCGATACCGAACTCGGTGATCTGCTCACCCAGCCACATGACCACGGTGGAGCCGGCGGTGAAGGCCAGGATAATCACCAGGGCAGGCAGGAAGCCTTCCTGGGTGATGATGGAGAAATTCTGAGAAGAATAGTTGTGGAGCATGGTGTAGTAGGCCCAGCCCATCAGCAGACCCAGACCAACCGTGGTGTAACGGCTGATGCGGGCGATCTTCTTCTGACCCTCCTCGCCGCCTTCCTTAGCCAGCCGCTCCAGTGCGGGAATCGCAATGGTCAGCAGCTGGATAATGATGCTGGCGTTGATGTAGGGCTGAATGCCCAGCGCGAAGACCGTTGCCTGAGAGAAGGCAGAGCCGGACATCGCGTTGTACAGACCCAGAATCGTGGAGGACAGCACGCTGTCGTAGTAGTTTGCCAGGGTCGCAACGTCAATGAAGGGAACGGGGATGACGTTGCCAACGCGATAGATCAGCAGGATAAACAGAGTGAAGATGATCTTCTTTCTCAGTTCGGGGATCTTCCAAGCGTTGCGAAGTGTCTGTAACACTTAGACCACCTCGGCCTTTCCGCCTGCCTGCTCAATCTTTTCCTTGGCAGACTCAGAGAAAGCCGCAGCCTTAACAGTTACCTTCTTGGTCAGGTTGCCGTTGCCCAGGATCTTCAGACCGTTGGGGCACTCGGCGATGATGCCGTTTTCAATCAGCGCGGCGGCATCGATAACGGCACCGTCCTCAAAGGCGTTCAGAGCAATGACGTTCACAGCAGTCAGAGGCTTGGCGAACACATTGATGAAGCCCCGCTTGGGGATCCGGCGAACCAGAGGCATCTGGCCGCCTTCAAAGCCCACACGGACCTTGCCGCCGGAACGAGCCTTCTGACCCTTGTGGCCACGGCCGCCGGTCTTGCCGTTGCCGCTGCCATGGCCGCGGCCCTTACGCTTGCCGATCTGAGTGGAACCGGCAACGGGAGAAAGTTCATGAAGCTTCATTTCTTCTTCTCCTCCTTATTCAACTTCGGTGACCTGGAGCAGATAGCCGATCTTGGCGATCTTACCACGGGTCTGGGTGTTGTCGGGCTGGATGGTGACCTGGCCAATCTTCCGCAGTCCCAGGGACTCGGCAGTGGCGATGTGCTTCTCCAGGCGACCGTTCAGGCTCTTAACAAGTGTGATCTTCAGGTTTGCCATGTTAATTGCCCTCCTTAACCAACGATTTCTTCTACGCTCTTACCACGGACAGCAGCAACCTGCTCGGGGGAACGCAGGGAAGTCAGGCCAGCCATAGTGGCCTTGACAACGTTCTGGGGATTGTTGGAACGCAGGCACTTGGCGCAGATGTTC
>CAKTOH010000041.1 GCA_934589705.1 uncultured Oscillospiraceae bacterium
CCTCGCCCCCGTGCGCTTTGGATTCATCTGATGCCCGACAGCGAATCGGGTCCATGGGAGTTTCACCCCTGCGCTTCTGCCCAGCTCTTTCGAGAAGTATCATTGTCCTGCCCCCGCCGTCGTCGCCTTGTCGGTTGCTGTCCGGCATTGGAGGCCCGTGGTTGTCGCTCACATAAAACGGTCATGGCACACGGCCTCCCGGCTCGGGTGGGGAAGAATGTATCAGATGAATGAGTATGAACTTGTCAAGCTACATTGAGAGGGACAATACCCCTTCACTTATCGCGGCGAAAACGGGGTTTTGTGAGGGTGTTTTGCAAAAAATATTTTCTGGCCGGAGATACCTCTCATGTGGTAGGCATCGGGAAAGCCTAAAATATTCCATGCTTTCAAGAATTTTTGTTTTTTACGCAGTCTACCTAAATATCCCCTCACTTGGTAGGCGTCGAAACTGGCTAATTTTTGCGCGTTTTCCAAAATTTTCTCAATTTCATAGGGTTTGCACAAATCCCCTCATATATTGAGCCCACGAAACAGGCCGTTTTTTTACATGTTTCGGGGAACAATTTATTTTTGTGAAATTCGACGAAGCACGGTGAGATATTATCCCTTCACCTATCGCGGCAAAAGTGCGGTTTTGTTAATGTGTTTCCCCAAAATATTTTCCCCCTCACTTAAGTAGCCATCGAGACAGGCCGTTTTTTAATATGGTTTCTGAAAATGAATTATTTTTGTAAGAAATGACAAAAATCGCCATGGTACGACTGACAGAATCAGTACGCACCATGGCGGTTTTCACGATTTACTTTTTCCTAGGCATAGATGAGATCGTTCAGGACAATTTCATCTGCCCGATTCCGAATGCTGTTCATCCGGGCAACCCATTCCATTTGATTCTCCGCTTTCAACTGCTCGGTAATGCCCTCCTGCTGTGCCAGCTGAGAAATAAGCTGCTGCTCCATTTCCTGCGCCTGACAGTCAATTTCTTCCAGATGGGGATTCAGCGTGTTCTCCATGAGCATTATGGTGTAAAGTGCTTCTCGGTGCTTTCTTAAATAATTGAAGCGCAGCATTCCCCAACGGCCAACCTTGGGGCTTTCCGGTGCAACCAGATTGGGACGATAATAGTCCCCGACGAGCGTATAGGTGATTTCCATATGTGTCCCTCCAATTTGTTTTTCAGATGGTACGCATATTATAAGCCAGCACCCTACCTCTCGCAAATGTGCCGCTATCTTACTGCCCTATTCCAATGTCGTTCCTACCCCGGAATCTCACCGGAGCGTTGCCTTGCTCTTATCCTCGCAAAGTCGTATCCCATTTTCTGGCAGGTATGAACTTGTCAAGCTGTGCGACCTCACATCATACCCCCCACATCTGAAAAACAAAAAGCACCGCAAGACACGAACCACACAGTCAGGATTTCTCCTGTCTGATGATTAGCCTCTTACGGTGCTTGGTAGCTCAATGATGTTACATCACTGTCTCCGCTTGCGCGATTTGAGTATGGGGATTATTTCGTTGTGATGATTTAGTCTGTTTAGATTATAGAACATATATTCGCATTTGTCAAGACTTTTTATTCGAGATACCCGTCTCTTGCCTTGACCCCAAATCTTTGCTCCAGCAGGTGCATCTGCCCGTCGGTAATTGTATTCACCAGAGGCAGATGGGCGATCTTCATGTAGATCTCCGCTGCTTTCTCGGCGGTTTCAATCAGTCCGAAGGTTTCATCTAGGTCTTTGCCCGCGCCGTAAATGCCGTGCTGGGCCCAGACTACCAGGCGGGCAGTGCGCATTTTTTCTGCAGTGGCGAGGCCAATCTCATTGGTGCCGCAGAGCATCCAGGGCAGGACGTTCACGCCGTCCGGGAACACCACGATGCACTCGGTACACATCTGCCAGAGGGTGCGAGTAAAGGCTTTCTCGTCCAGGCTGTGGACGTAGGTCATGGCTAAGAGATTCGCCGGATGGCAGTGCATGATCACGCAGTTCTGGGGATCGACCTTCAGGCGCTCGGCGTGGCTCATCATATGGGCAGGGAATTCGGAGGTGAAGCGGCCACCGTCGGTGAAACCCCAGAGGAGTTCAGCGGTTTCGCCGTTATTTGTAAGGTGTACCAGGCCCAGATTGATTTCCGGGGCGTACTGGACATTTTTGAAATACTTGCCTGTGCCAGTGACAAGGAAGTATTTTCCGTCCAGAGTGGGTGCAACGAAGCCTGTTTCTATGGTGCGGATGACATTTTTCACATCCAGGTATTCGCTGACCTGGGCCTCGTCCAGCAGCAGGCTGATGTTGCCGCCGTTGCGCTCGTCCCAGCCGTGGTTGTACATATTGGTAGCGGTGCGGATCATCTCCACCATCCAGGGGGCGGTTAAAATATCTTTCATTGCTTGTTTCTCCTTTACCGGGTAATGATATCTACCGGCACATTGAAGATTTTTGCGACCTTCAAGATGGTGTCGATATGACGGCCTACGGCAGCGGCCATGTGGTGGGTGGGTCCTGCCTCACTCCATTTATTGACAAACTCTCTGGCTCCGCAGGTGAAGCGGGTGCGCATATTGGTATCGCCAAAGGTGAAGATTGGCCCCTCCTCATTGACGCCCTCAGCCACCACAAATTTGAAATGGCCATCCTTGTCCTGGGTAATGCCCAGGTAGGTTACAGGGCCAACAGGCGGATAGAACTGGGTCAGATACCCGCCGCCGGTTTTGCCGTGGAACACGGGGACGATCTTCATGGTAGGCTTCCGTGCCTGGGAAATATCCGCGTCGCCGGAACCGGAGTGGCCGATGATGCAAATGTCCTCGTCGAAGTCGATGGAGTACATTTCGGACAGCTGGCCCGTGCCGGAAATGGTTTTGAGAATGCTCATGGCCATGGCGACCTTGATGTCCCCCTCCACGGCGCAGGCCGTGCCCTGCTTGATAAGCATGGAGAAAGCGGGAATCAGCATGGAGTCCAGCTTGCCTGCAACGCCCTGGGCGAAGCCGTCATAGTGGGAAGCCACAAAGGCGATCTGCTCGTCTTTTACCCACTGTTCAAAGGCCACCACATACTTTGCCATGTCCCAGACGGTTTCCACGGTAGCACCGCCCTCAATGTCAAAGGTGTTCAGAATATCCTCGGCTTTGGCCCGGATGGCCGCTTCGTCCGTGATATGGTCGGCAATGGCCCACATCTTTTCCCAATCGAACTGCTTGGTGTACAGCCACATCCGGTGGTAGAGGTTGGTTTCGTCAATGTACAAATCCATCATGCCGGGATAGGGCCGGCCGATTTGTGCCAGGTTCGTATCCCGGAACCGGCGGCGGACCTGGGCGGCTTTGCACCAGTCCTCTATTTCCGCCTGGGCGGCATCGTCCCCGCCCTCTACAACGCCGGTAATGACCGCATGACGTTTTCCGGCCCGCTCCAGGTCGGCCACCATTTCCCCCACGGCGCCGCAGGCGTACAGTTCACCAAGCCAGGTGGGGGTATCCGTGTGGGCATAGTCCGGGACTTTCTTCTTTTGCAGATTGACAAGCACCACCGGCACATCCAGATCCCGAACGGCGGGGAGCATATTGTAGGAGGTGGCGTAGGTCAGAAGCTGCATAATCACCAGATCAACATCCGCAGCGCGGAACTTGTCCCCGGCAGCGGCGGACTGCTCTTTCGTTGTAACCAGGCCTCCATCGATCAGCACCACAGAATCGGGAATACGCTTCTTGAAGTCGGCATACTGGCTTTCAAATTCCGGCACCAGTTCCGGAAACTGAGGGAGATATGCCCCCAAGGCAATGGCGAATACGCCGATTCTCGCTTTCGTTTCTACAAGCATTGTTTGTCCTCCTTTATTTCGTACTTGAGTACGGCTGAGAGGGGCCCTCTCAGTCACGGCGTTCCGCCGTGCCAGCTCTCCCATAGGGAGAGCCAAGGGGTTCCGCTCTTTCCATTTGTACTTTCAGATTGCCCAGGGCCGTGGCCTCTATGGGCAGGGCGATGACTTCTGTTCCTGTGGCTTCCCGGGTCAAATCGTTCAGAAATTCATTTTTGGCCCCGCCGCCCACAATATAGAGCTTGTCATAGGTTTTCCCGGTGTTCCGTTCCAGCTCCGAAAGGGCTTTCCGGTAGCTGTCCGCCAGAGAGCGGTAGGCACAGCGGAAATAATCGCCCAGGGTGTGCAGCCCGTTTCCGGACTTTTTGTCAAAGGCCGCTTTCATGCTTTTGGGGGCCAGAAATTCCGGGGCGTTGGCATCCACAAGAATTGAACAGCTGCTTTCCCGGGCCGCTTTCAGGATTTCCGGGAATGTGGCCTCCGGGCATAGCTCCCGCTTCAGCTCGTTCACCAGCCACATGCCCATGATGTTTTTCTGGTAGCGGTTATAGCCCACGCCGCCCTCGTTGGAGTAGTTGGCAAGCTGGCTGGTTCCGTTGGTGATGGGTGCCGGTGTCTTGACCCCCAGGAGGGACCATGTACCGGAGGAAATATAGGGCTGATTTCCCGCCATGGGAATGCCCTCTACGGCAGAACCCGTGTCGTGGGTGGCGCAGAGCATACAGGTAATGCCCTGGTAGCTTCCGAGAATCGTCCCCGGCTGGGTGAGCTTCGGAAACAGCTTCTTTGGATAGCCTAGCTTTTCCAGAATTTCCGTGTCAAACTCCCGGGTTTGGGCATTCACCAGGCCCATGGTGGTGGCATTGGTGTACTCCCGGGCCGGAACACCGCAGAGGCAGTACAGGAGGTATTCCGGGATCATGAGCAAATTATCCGCCTGTTCCAGCCGCCCCCGCTCTAAATCGTCATAGAGCTGATAGATGGAGTTAAAGCTCTGAAATTGGCAGCCGGTATGGCGATAGAGTTCAGAAAAAGGAAACTTTCCATGTACTTTGGAGATAACAGCTTCCGTCCGGCTGTCCCGGTAGGCGTAGACGGGGCACATGGGCTTCCCGTCCTTCAGCAGCACATAGTCCACGCCCCAGGTGTCGATGGCGAGGCTGACGATGCCGGGAAACGCGGCTTTTGCCACCGCAATGCCTGTTTTCACATGGGCGAGCAGGGTGTCCATATCCCAGACAAGATGGCCGTTCTGCTCCTGTACGCCGTTGGGAAAACGGTAGACCTCTTTCGTTTTGATGTCCCCATCCTCCATCCAGCCCGCAATGTGCCGCCCGGAGGAGGCGCCGATGTCGATAGCAAGAAAGTATTTCATATATTATCCTCGCAGTAAGGCATTCTGATGGTCTCGCAGATGGTTTCTCCCGTCTTCCGGTTCAACTGCACGACCCGAATTTGCCCCGGCGCAATGCCGTGTTCGACCCAATCCATCATTGCTTTCATTCCGTCGGATTCAGAGATGCCGGGGCCGTTGCCGATGCAGTTGCCGTGGTTATCGCCGGGGCCGATATACAGTCTGCAAAAGTCCTGAACTGCCTGATCGCCCATGATCTGACGCATCCTTCTGTAGTAATCCAGCGTTCCATCCACGGGGATCAGCGGGTCGTCCAGGCCATGGTCGATCATGAGCTTTCCGCCGTGAGCCGCAAACGGGCGCAGATCCGGATCATCCGCACCGGCCTTTGGAAAGGCGGCAATGCTTTTATCGAACAGCTCTTCAAATTCCGCTTTTGTAATGCTGCGGAACTCTGCCTTGGGGTCGTTTAAGACCCAGCGTGCATAGGTGTCGCACAGCGCAAAGGGCTTTGCCCGCAGGAACGGAAGAATGAAGGAAATGGAAAAAATCGGCAGCCCAATGCACCAATGCACTGAGCCGGGACGAAAGCCGTACCAAAGCCGCTCTCCGCTGCTCCGGCAAGGTCCGTCCCACATATCCTTCACCACAGCGGCGTCCGCCTCCGTGATGACACCCTGTTTGGTTTTTTGTCCAACCAGTGTAAAAGGATCGATTTCTACCCGCTGACTTAATTTGTAATAGGCATCTTT
>CAKTOH010000042.1 GCA_934589705.1 uncultured Oscillospiraceae bacterium
CCCGAACACAGAAGTTAAGCTCATGTACGCCGACAATACTTGGCGGGCGACTGCCCGGGAAGATAGGTAATGCCAACGCAAACATTCCCCCTTAGCTCAGTCGGTAGAGCGACGGACTGTTAATCCGTGTGTCGTTGGTTCGAGTCCAACAGGGGGAGCCAAAGAAGATCGAGCGTTTGCTCGGTCTTCTTTTTTGCTTACAGAGAGAAATCTAATTGAAATGGAACACGGAATATGATATCCTGATACCACGATCTTTTATGGCTCTATGTCAATAGTTGGGATAGTGACAAAACACAAATAATTGGGACGTGTCGGAGAGAAACGCTCCGGCACGGTTTTTATGTATGGCAGAAAAGGATTCTCTTTCTGAAATTGGAGAAATTCAGCATACCAAAGCAGACACTCTTCAGAACCTTTGTTTTGTTGTTGCAGCCTTCAATGAAGCCATTTGACCAGGGGACATCCATGGAGTTCAGGGAATCTCTGAATAAATCGTCTGCGGCTGAGCGGCGGATCTTTTTCCCTATCCGTTCGGCTTCAAAAGTGGGAAATATAGCGCATCCGTAAGCCAGTGCAAGCTGGCTTACGGATGCGACATACTCCTTGCGGGTGCATACAGGATTCCACCATTTTTGAACCATTCGGCCAGAGAAAAATCTCTCGCTCCCAGCTCTTGCCGATTTATCAGAGGTTCCTTAGGGAATCGGAATCGATTCAAATTCCTGATTCAGCAAATCAAAGTAATAGAGTTTTCCTGTTTCCACCGGCCGCCCGGTCAGCAGCTTAACACACAGGGCGACCTGTATGGATGCGCACAGAGCGGGGGTGAAGCTCAGAACGCTCTTGTTTTTCAGAACGACCCCCTCTGGGTACAGCGTTTCCACCAGATGATCTCCCGGCATGGAAACCGCCGCCTGCGCCACCCAGCCGCTGACCGCACCATAGATAAAGGGGATTTTCGCCTTTTCACATTCCTTTGCCAGAATCCGGCGGCTGTCGATATTGTCAAGACCGTCAAGTACCGCGTCGCAAGACAGAAGCAGCTGCCGCACGTTCTTCTCCGTGAGAAAGCCGGCCACCGCTTCAACCTCTGTTTCGGGATTGACCCGGTTCACCTTCGCGGCGGCGGCTTTGGCCTTGCTGACACCCAGCAGCGGCACTTCGGACAACAGCTGGCGGTTTAGGTTAGATGGTTCAAACACATCTCCATCCACAACCCGGAGAAACTCCACCCCGATTCTTGCCAGCATATCGATGAGATGCCCGCCCAATCCGCCGCAGCCGACTACGAGAACCCGCTTTCTGTGAAGGATTTCGCACTCCGCTTCAGACAGCGCCGGGATATTGCGTTCATATCTGGGATTCATGGGTCAGCCGCCTCCCACCGGTGGGAACAGGGCGACGATATCGCCGTCCTTTACAGGGGTTTCGGGTTTCTGATGAAATCCGTTGACCAGCAGAATAGACACTTCCTCTCGGGGAATGTTCATGAGGGAAAGAATATCCCCCGCACAGGCAATGCCATCGGGAGAAAGCATGGTGACCTTGTCACGACCCTGACGCAGTGTTGCAAAAACGCGAACTTCAATCATGGAAATTCTCCTTTGCAAAAAAATGGGGGAGGGGACTGATCCCCTCCCCATTAGTTATATTGTATCACTTGCCAACACACTCGTCCAGACCCAGTTTCTTCAGGGTTTCATCGGTGGGGAACGCATTGACCCAGCCACGGGCTTCGTAGTATTCGGGCAGCGTCAGAGGCAGCTGTGAGGTCATACCGGTGGAGGGGCCGTTGACAACGGGCTCTTCCAGCAGCCGCTTGGGCAGGCGGTCGTCCTCAGGCTTCATGCCGGCGGCCTTGTTGAACATTCTCTCGATGTTGTAGATGCGGTCGCCGATCTCCAGAACCTGCTCCACAGTCCACTTGGTGCCGGTAGCGGCGTTCAGCAGGTCGGTGTACTCCTTCGCGCCCATGGCGAAGGATGTGAACAGGCAGTGACCCATGGAGTCAATGACAGCGGTCAGATCCTGGAAGGTCTTGGCCCACGCGGCCTTCTCATTGGTGACGGTACGATCCAGCTGCTGGGGCAGACCCAGAACCTCGGGAGAGATCATGTAGCCGCGGACATGGCAGCCGCCCCGATTGGAGGTGGCGTAGGTGATGCCGATACCCTGAATGGCACGGGCATCGTAAGCGGGCATTTCCTGCTTCTTGACGCTCATGGAAATCTCGGGATGGCCATAGTGCTCGCACAGACGGGCGGAGCCGGAGCTCATCAGCCAGTCAAGCTCGGTTTCGGGGTTGCCCATGCGCTTGGTCCATTCCACCAGAGCCTTGGTGGAGCCCCACTCCAGAGGTACACCGGCGCACTCTTCCTCCTTGATGTAGCCTCTCTGGTACAGCTCCATGGCGGCGGCGATGGTGCAGGGGACGGAAATCGCATCCAGACCATACTCGTTGCAGAGCATATTGCACTCATCGATGACGTTCAGATCATCATTGCCGCAGTTGCCGCCGTAGGCCCACAGGGGCTCGTACTCGGGGCCGCCGACAACCTTGCCGTTGACATTGACTACACGTCCGCAGGCAATGGGGCAGCGGTGGCAGGCACTGGCCTTCACCAGATACTTTTCCGCCAGAGCCTCGCCGGAGATGTCCTCACCCTTTTCGTAGTAGCTCTCCTGCCAGTTCTTGGTGGGGAAAGCGCCGATGTTGTTGACAATGTTCACGAGAACAGCGGTACCCAGCTGACGCAGGCCGGCACCGGTAACGGGGTTGGCCTTCAGAACCTCCATGGCGTTCTTGGTGGCGACCTTCAGAGCGTCCACATCGGCGATGTTGTCCAGGGATTTGCGGGTAGCCTTGACCACGATGGCCTTCAGCTTCTTGCTGCCCATGACAGCGCCGACGCCGGAACGACCGGCGGCACGGTCCTTATCGTTCATAATGGCGGCAAGCAATACCTTCTTCTCGCCGGCGGGGCCAATGTTCAGAACGGAAGCATCCGCACCGTGCTTGACCCGCAGCTTTTCGTCCATCTCTTCGCTCATGACACCCAGGTATTCCCGGGCATCCAGCAGCTCGATCTTGTCGTCAACGATGTTGATGTAAGTCCACTCGGGAGCTTCCCCTTCCACGATGATGGCATCCCAGCCGGCGTACTTCAGCTTGGCACCCCAGATGCCGCCGGAGTTGGAGCAGGCAATCATGCCGGTCAGAGGAGACTTGGTGCAGACCATGTAACGGCCGGTGGAAGGGGCGGCAGCGCCGGTCATGGGGCCGGTGATGTAGATCAGCTTGTTTTCGGGAGACAGGGGATCGACGGCTGCGACGCCCTCGTCATAGAGCATCTTGGTGCCCAAGCCCCGGCCGCCGATGAACTTGTGTGCCAGCTCCAGATCCAGAGGCTCGACCTTAATCTCGCCAGTGGTCAGGTTGATGCGGGCAATTTTTTCGTAATACGCGCCAGCCATATGCAATACCTCCATAATCTTCAGCAGTTGTTGGTTTCCTTTGATACTTCCATTATATTAAAAATTCCGTTTGGTTCAAGGGCTGTGCTTCATTTCTGCGTGAAACTGCACGAAACCATCTCGTTTCACACGAAGCAATTTGGTGCCTATACCAAATGACTGTGCGAAATGATACGAAACGGCACGAAACAATAGATAGCTTTTGATTCCTCCTCTTGTGAAAGTCAAAGGTTACGAGTATAATGAGGATACATCGATTGTGAGGAGGCGGCGCTATGGCCCAGAACCAGTCATTATCTACGCAGGAAGTGGCGGATATTCTCCACGTCAGCAAATCTACAATTTATGACCTGATCCGCAGGGGGGAGATCCATTCCTACAAGATCGGGCGGAAGGTTCGCTTTACCCAGGATGACGTGGATGCCTACATTGCCCGCTCCCGCCATGAACATTCCACTGCTCCGGTGCAGCGTATCGATACCCATTCCACATTGCTGACTCCGACAGAGAAAGAAGCTCCGGCGTTCATTCTCTCAGGACAGGATGTGGTGCTGGATATTCTGGCAAATTACCTCCATCAGGAGGATGTGAATGCCGGACGGACATACCTTTCAAGCTTTGAAGGCCTGCTGGCTCTGTATCAGGGAAAGGTTCACGCCGCGGCCTGCCATCTGTATGACGGGAAGGAATGCAACGCCTCCTTTGTGCGCAGTCTGATGCCCGGCGTTCCCGCCGTGCTGGTGAATCTTTCCTATCGCACACAGGGCTTCTACATCCGCAAGGGAAACCCAAAGAAAATCAAGGGATGGCAGGACTTGGGGCGAAGGGATATTTCCATTCTGAACCGCCGGGTAGGCTCTTCCTCCCGGATTCTGCTGGATACCCAGCTGAAAGCATTGGGGATTCCCGCCGCACAGGTTAAGGGCTATGACAAGATCATGAGCTCCCACCTGACCATGGCCGCGTCCATTGCGGCGGGAGATGCCGACCTTGCCATCGGAACGGAGCGGGTTTCCCGACAAATCGAGAATCTGGATTTTATCCCCCTTCTGGAGGAACGCTTCGATCTGGTTCTGCGGAAGGATTCCATGGAGGAGCCGGCGGTCATTAAGCTGCTCGAAATACTGTCCTCCCCTGTGTTCCGCAGGGGGGTCGCCCCCTTCTCCGGCAATGATTACCGGGATCTGGGCAGGATCATCATGGAGGTCTGATATGCTGTATGTAAAAACGCCGGAAGAGGTTCTGGCGATGATCGAATCGGAATTTGCGCCTTTGGGGCAGACCGAGCTGGTTTCTCTGACGGATGCCATGGGGCGGATTCTGGCGGAGGATATTGCCGCACGGGAATATGTGCCGGATTTTGACCGCTCCACGGTAGACGGCTTTGCGGTAAAGGCCAGTGACACCTTTGGGTGCAGCGATGCCATTCCCGCCATTGTCCCTCTTCAGGCAACGGTTCTCATGGGCGAGGGCGCGGATTTTTCTCTGAACCAGGGCGCGTGCGCGGCGGTTCCCACCGGCGGCGCGGTGCCGAAGGGCGCTGACAGTGTGGTGATGGTCGAATATACCGAGGATTACGGCGACGGCACCATCGGTGTTGCCAAACCTGCGGCGCCGGGCATGAATCTGATTTTCCGGGGGGATGACGTGTATCCCGGAAAGGTGATTCTGCACAAAGGCCGCTCCCTGTCTTCTGCCGACATTGGCGCGCTGGCTGCCATTGGCCGGATGCAGGTGCCGGTGGTGAAAAAAGTGACCGTGGGCGTCATTTCTACCGGTGACGAGCTGGTTCCTCCGGAGGCGCAG
>CAKTOH010000043.1 GCA_934589705.1 uncultured Oscillospiraceae bacterium
CGCATAGCCTTCTTATTGATCTTGCTAACCATTTCGGCACACCTCCATTACTTCTTGCCACCGGTCTTACCAACCTTGCGGCGGATGACCTCAGTGGTATACTTGATGCCCTTGCCCTTGTAGGGTTCGGGGGGACGCTTGCCGCGGACTTCGGCGGCAAACTGGCCGACAGCCTGCTTGTCGATGCCGTGGATGATAACCTTGTTGGGAGCGGGAACCTCGATGGTGATGCCGGGGATCTCGTCCACGATGACCTCGTGGGAGAAGCCCAGACGCATAACCAGCTGATTGCCCTTCTTCTCAGCACGGTAGCCAACGCCGTTGACTTCCAGCTCCTTGGCATAGCCCTTCTCGACGCCCTCTACCATGTTGTGCAGCAGAGTACGGGTCAGGCCGTGCAGGGACTTGTGCAGGTGCTCCTCGTCGGGACGGTCAACGATAACCTCGTTGCCCTCGACCTTGAGGATCATGTCGGGATGGAAGGTGTAGGTCAGGGTGCCCTTGGGGCCCTTGACGGTCACAACATTGCCCTCGGCAATGTCAACCGTAACATTTGCCGGGATGATAACCGGCTTTCTACCAATTCTAGACATTTACGAAATCCTCCTTACCAGACGAAAGCCAGGACTTCGCCGCCGATGTGCAGCTCGCGAGCCTTCTTGTCGGTCATAACACCCTTGGAGGTGGAGACGATGGCCACACCCAGGCCCTTGAGAACCTTGGGCAGCTCCTCAGCGCCGGCGTAGATCCGCAGGCCGGGCTTGGAGACGCGCTTCAGGCCGGACAGAGCGGGCTGCTTCTTCGCCAGGTACTTCAGGGTGATGTGAATGACGCCCTGATTGCCGTTGTCCACCAGAGAGAAGGCCTTGATGTAGCCCTCGTCCAGCAGAATCTGCGCAATGGCCTTCTTCAGGTTGGAAGCGGGGACATCCACAGTGTCGTGCTTAGCAGAGTTGGCGTTCCGGATACGGGTCAGCATATCTGCTACGGGATCGGTGATTTGCATGTTAAAATCCTCCTTTAAGAAGTTACGGGCTTTACCCGTTGAAGACCCGGAGGTATCCGGGGAATGCGCTCCAGAACTGGAGCCATCTTCCCGGGACTCTCCGAATCTTGTTTACATTAGTAACTCGCCTTACCAGCTGGCCTTGCGGACACCGGGAATCTGACCCTTGTAGGCCAGCTCGCGGAAGCAGATACGGCACACGCCGTAATCGCGCAGGTAAGCATGGGGTCTGCCGCAGATCTTGCAGCGGTTGTAGCGGCGGCTGGAGAACTTGGCCTCAGCCTGCTGCTTCAGGATCATAGACTTCTTTGCCATTTGCTTCTCCTCCTAATCAAGCGGTGAAGGGAGCGCCCAGCTGGCTCAGCAGCTCTTTGGCTTCCTCATCGGTGGTGGCGGTGGTGCAGATTGCGATGTCCATACCACGGATCTTGTCCACCTTGTCGTACTCGATCTCAGGGAAGATCAGCTGCTCCTTCAGACCGAAGGCGTAGTTGCCGCGGCCGTCAAAGGAGTTGGGGTTGATGCCCCGGAAGTCACGGACACGAGGCAGAGCCACGCTGAACAGACGGTCCAGGAACTCGTACATCTTGTCGCCCCGCAGGGTAACCTTCACGCCAACGGTCTCGCCCTCACGGAGCTTGAAGTTAGCCACGCTCTTGCGAGCCTTGCAGGTGACGGGCTTCTGGCCGGTGATGGTGGCCAGATCCTTGGCGATGGCCTCGATCTCCTTGGCGTTGTTCTTGCTCTCGCCGCAGCGGACATTGACGATGACCTTGTCCAGCTTGGGAATCTGCATGACGCTCTTGTAGCCGAACTTCTTGTTCAGAGCGGGAGCGATCTCAGCAACATATTTTTCTTGCATTCTGCTAGCCATGATTCAACTCTCCTCTTCTCAGATTTCGGCGCCGCACTTGCGGCATACCCGGACCTTCTTGCCGTCAACCATCTTGTAGCCGACGCGAACGCCCTTGGCGCACTTCTCACAGAACAGAGCCACCTTGCAGGAGCGGATGGGGGTCTCCTTCTTCACGATGCCGCCCTGCTCGCCCTGCTTACGGGGCTTGGTGTGGCAGGTGGCAACGTTGACCTTCTCCACGATGACCTTGTTCTCAGCGGGCATGGCGACCAGCACCTTGCCCTTAACGCCCTTGTCCTTGCCGGACAGGACGATAACGGTATCATTCTTCTTAATGTTCATTCCTTCGGTCCTCCATTAGATGACTTCGGGAGCCAGAGACAGGATCTTCATGTAATCCTTCTCACGCAGCTCACGGGCCACAGGTCCAAAGATACGGGTACCCTTGGGGTTGCGGTCCTCCTTGATGATCACGGCAGCGTTCTCATCAAAGCGGACGTAGGAACCGTCCTCACGGCGAACGCCACGCTTGGAGCGGACGATCACAGCCTTGACAACCTCGCCCTTCTTCACAGTGCCGCCGGGAGCAGCCTTACGGACGGAAGCGACGATGACATCACCGATGTTGCCGTACTTCCGCTTGGAGCCGCCCAGCACACGGATGCAGTGGATTTCCTTGGCGCCAGTGTTGTCGGCAACCTTCAGATAGCTTTCTTCCTGAATCATTTGTTTCCGACCTCCTTACTTCGCCTTCTCGATGACCCGAACCAGTCTCCAGCGCTTGTCCTTGGACAGGGGGCGGGTCTCCATGACCTCCACGGTATCGCCGATGCCGCACTCGTTGTTCTCGTCGTGGGCCTTCAGCTTCAAAGTCCGCTTCATGGTCTTCTTGTACAGAGGATGCTGCACGCTATCCTCGATTGCAACCACAATGGTCTTGTCCATCTTGTCGGAGACGACCTGACCGATTCTGGTTTTACGGAATGCTCTATTCTCAGTCATTTACGTATCCTCCTCAGACGTTGGTCTTCTCGCGAATAATGGTCTTGACGCGGGCGATGTCCTTCTTGGTCGCGGCAATCTGCATGGGGTTATCCAGCTGGTTGGTCGCATGCTGCATCCGCAGCATGAACAGATCCTTCTTCAGCTCGTCCAGCTTCTTGGCCAGATCCTCAACGGACAGGTTCTTCAGTTCCTTTGCCTTCATCATTATTCACCACCAATCTCAGTTTCAACTTCCTTGGTGATGATCCGGGTCTTGATGGGCAGCTTGTGCTGCGCCAGACGCAGAGCCTCGCGGGCAACGTCTTCCGTTACGCCGCCGATCTCAAACATCACCTTCTGATTCTTAACGACTGCGACCCAGCCTTCGGGAGCGCCCTTACCGGAACCCATACGGGTGCCCAGGCCCTTCTTGGAATAAGGCTTGTCGGGGAAAATCTTGATCCAGACCTTACCGCCACGCTTGGTGTAACGGGTCATGGCGATACGAGCGGCCTCGATCTGATTGCCGGTGATCCAGCCGGGCTCCAGAGCCTGGATACCAAACTCACCGTAAGCAACCTTGTTACCGCGGGAGGCAGTGCCGGTCATACGACCACGCTGAACCTTGCGGTACTTAGCTCTCTTAGGCATCAGCATTAGCGGTTACCTCCTTCGCGGTTGTAGTTTCTTCTCTCGCCGCCCTGACGACGGTCGCCGCCCCGGCGGTCATTCCGACGGTCACCGTTCCGGCGATCACGACGCTCGCGGGGAGCGGGTTCGGGAGCGGCAGCGCGCAGAGTGGTGTTCAGCACTTCGCCCTTGTAGATCCACACCTTCACGCCGATGCGGCCGTAGGTGGTAGCGGCCTCAGCGAAGCCGTACTCGATGTCGGCACGGATGGTCTGCAGGGGGATGGTGCCCTCGTGATAGGACTCGCTCCGGGCGATTTCGGCGCCGCCCAGACGGCCGCCGCAGGTGACCTTGATGCCCTTGGCACCCAGACGGGTGGCCTGCTGCATGGCCTTCTTCATGGCCCGGCGGAAGGAGATACGCTTCTCCAGCTGCTGAGCGATGTTCTCAGCCACCAGCTGAGCGTTCAGGTCGGGAGAGCGAACCTCGATGATGTTCAGGTTCACGCTCTTGCCGAGCTTGGCCTCCATCTCCTTGCGCAGGTTCTCGATTTCGGCACCAGCCTTACCGATGACCACGCCGGGACGGGAGCAGTTGATGTTGATCTTGACCTTGCCGTTGGAACGCTCGATCTCGATCTTAGCTACGCCAGCGGCGTACAGCTTGTTCTTCAGATACTTACGGATGTTGTAATCCTCGACGATCAGGTCGCCCACCTTGTCCTCACGGGCATACCAGCGGGAGTCCCAATCCTTGATTACACCAACACGCAGTCCATGGGGATTAACTTTCTGTCCCATAGCTACCTCCTGATTAAGCCTTCTCGCTCACACCGATGGTGATGTGAGTGGTTCTCTTGTTGATCCGAACGAAACCACGGCGGGAGGCGATGCGGCCGCGCTTCAGAATGGGGCCGGGGTTCGCCACAGCGGTGGAAACATACAGGTTTTCGGTGTTCAAACCGTTATTGTGCTCAGCGTTGGCAATGGCGCTCTTCAGCAGCTTGGCCATGGGCTCACAGGCTGCCTTGGAGGTCTGGCTCATCAGAGCGGCGGCGGTTTTCACGTCCTTGCCGCGGATCATGTCGCAAACCAGCTTGACCTTGCGAGGAGACATACGGACGAATTTAACATGTGCAAAAACTTCCATCATTCTACCTCCTTACTTGCTGTTCGCAGTCTTGCTGCCGGAGTGACCACGGAAGGTACGGGTGGGAACGAACTCACCCAGCTTGTGACCGACCATGTCCTCGGTGATATAGACGGGAACGTGCTTCCGACCGTCGTGGACAGCAATGGTGTGACCGACGAAGGAGGGGAAGATGGTGGAAGAACGAGACCAGGTCTTCAGAACCTTCTTGTCACCGGCCTTGTTCAGCTCCTCCACGCGCTTGTACAGCTCAGGAGCTACGAAAGGGCCCTTCTTGATACTTCTGCTCATTTCATTTCCTCCTTACTTGCTGTTTCTGCGCTTGACGATGAACTTGTTGG
>CAKTOH010000044.1 GCA_934589705.1 uncultured Oscillospiraceae bacterium
CCCTCAGTCATGGCCTTGCGGGAGACGGCCATGACAGCATGAATTATGGTATGATTGCCACTGGCAATCATCAATATTCTAATTCGCTGCGCGGAGCACCACCCTTGATCAGCAAGGGGAGCCTTTGGGTCTTGCCGGTTAAACCACCTGGAAAATGTAGAATTTCAGATAATCCGTCTCCGGCACGTTCCACAAAATGGGGTGATCCGGGGCTTGCTGCCGGGCTTCAATCTGCCGCAGCTCCACTCCCGCGTCCAATGCCGCCGAGCGGAGCATCTTCACGAACAGCTCCGAGGGCATGAAGTGACTGCAGGAGGCGGTGGCAAAATACCCGCCCCGGGGCAGCAGCTTCAGTGCCCGAAGGTTGATTTCCTTGTATCCCCGCTGGGCGCTGTCCACGGTTTTCCGGGACTTGGTGAAGGCGGGGGGATCCAGAATGATGAAGTCATAGGGAGCCTTGCCCTGGGCGGCCAGCTCCGGAAGCAAGTCGAAAACATCGGCGGTGATAAAATCCATCCGGTCTTCCAGGCCGTTCCGCCGGGCGTTCTGCCGGGCCATCTCGATGGCGGAGGCACTGACATCCACGGCGGTGACCTGTGCCGCCCCGCCCATTGCGGCATTCAGAGCGAAGGAGCCGGTGTGGGTGAAGCAGTCCAGCACCCGCTTTCCCTTGGCAAGCCGGGCAACTGCCAGCCGGTTGTACTTCTGATCCAGGAAAAAGCCGGTTTTCTGGCCGTTTTCCACGTCCACGGCATAGTAGACCCCATTTTCACAAATTTCCGTTACCGGGCTTTCCGGGGGCGTTTCTCCGGGAAGGACATACCAGCCCTTGTTCTGCGCCATGCCCTCCAGCTCCCGGATGGCAACGTCGTTGCGCTCAAAAATCCCCCGGATTTCCTGACCGTCCTGCCGGAGAAGCTCCACAAGCAAGGGAAAAACCGTGTCCTTCACCCGCTCCATACCAATGGAGAGAGTCTGGGTGACGAGCAGATCGGAAAACCGATCTACCGTCAGCCCGGGAAAGCCGTCGGCCTCGCCGAAGATGATTCGGCAGCAGGAAATGTCACCGCCCATGACGGTTTTCCGGTAGTCCCAGGCGTATTGGAGCCGCCGCTGCCAGAAAGCGGCGTCAAACCGGTCGTTGGCGTTCCGGGACAGCAGCCGGAGCCGGATTTTGCTGTGCTTGCTGAAAAATCCCGTGCCTAAATACTTGCCCTTTTCACTGACCGCGTCCATAAGACCGCCGTTTTCGCAGTCGCCCTCCTGGCGGATGACCTCTCCCTCGTAAATCCAGGGGTGTCCCTGCTCCACCCACCGGGTGCCCTTGGCGGTGATGATGAGCCGGGGAAAATTCCGCTGTGCTTTCATAGTTTTGCCCTCTTTTTCACTGAATTTTCCTCAGTATATCACAAATATCGGGAAAAGAAAAGTACGGAAGCGGAAGTACACTTGAATTCTTTTCGGCTCTGGGGTATAATTTCAGAGGGATTCGCCATTCGGGGGAATCTATGCGGCAGGGCGTTGACTCCGAAGCCATCCCGGTGACGACCGGGTGGATGGGGTGTCCGTGGATATGTGTATCTGCCGGACATTTCGGTGGAAAGCCTGAAAGCTATGTATCATAGCCCCTATGCCGTCACGGCGGATAACTCAGAAAAGAATTGACGCGCGCACAAAATGGCGATATAATAACGCGATTTCAAAGAACGGATATGGAGGGCAAATACATGAAACAAGCGCATAAACCGCCGAAGCTTTGCTTCATGGCCTCTTCCGGCGGACATTTTGAGCAGCTGCGGATGCTGAAACCCCTGATGGAGAAATATCCCAGCTTCGTAATGACGGAGAAAACCGCCTATCGGGCGGAAATCCCGGGGCAGAAAACCTATTATCTGCACCAGGTAAATCGGATGGAGCCCACATCTTACCTGTGGCAGGTGGGCAACGCTTTCAAGAGCCTGTGGGTTTTCTGGAAGGAAAAGCCGGATGTGGTGATCACCACCGGGGTTCTGGCGGTGATTCCCATGTGCTTACTGTGCAAGCTGGCGGGGAAGAAGCTTATTTACATTGAATCCTTCGCAAAGATTTCCTCGCCCACCATGACCGGAAAATTTCTGTATCGGTTTGCCGACCGGTTCTATGTCCAGTGGGAGCCGATGCTGGAATTCTATCCGGACGCCATCTATCTGGGCGGCATTTACTAAGGAGCGGCGCTATGATTTTTGTTACCCTGGGTTCCCAGAAATTTCAATTCAACCGACTTCTGGAAGCAATCGATCGGCAGATAGAGTCCGGCGGCATTACAGACCCGGTGTTCGCCCAGACCGGCTGGAGCGACTACAAGCCGGTGCATTATGCATCTGCGCCCTTCCTGGATCGGGAGGAAGTGGACGCTTGGGTATCGAAATCGGATGTGGTAATTGCCCACGGGGGCACCGGTGCCATTATCGGCGCACTGAAAAAGGGGAAAAAGGTCATCGCTGTGCCGAGACTGGCAAAATACGGCGAGCATGTGGACGATCATCAGGAGCAGATCACCGGCCAGTTTTCAGACCTTGGCATGATCCTGGAGTGCCGGGACTGCGATGAACTGGGAAAAATGATTGCCCAGGCGAGAGCTCAGACCTTCCGGCCCTATGAAAGCCACACCCAGGCGTACCTCGACTCCATCGAAAAATTTCTCCGGGAGAGCTTCGGCGTCTGATACTATTTCCTGATTAAAATCTTAATTTTAATCAGGAAGGCATCGCCTGACGGCGCTGCCAGTTTTGTGATTT
>CAKTOH010000045.1 GCA_934589705.1 uncultured Oscillospiraceae bacterium
TGCCACGCCAGTGTGAGCACTGGCTCGCAATGACATTGTTCTATTTGGGCACTTTGCTATTTTGAGACAGCTCCTGGGGGGCAAAAGATCCGCAGCGAAAGCCGCCGACGATTTATTCAGAGTTTCCCTAGTTCAATTCGTTATCTGGCCGCTGAGGAAGAAGTCCGGGCCCTTGTCCTCAAAGAGCAGCACCGATACTCCCAACAGCAGCTCCGCGTGGCAGGCCGGGTCATCCAGGGGCAGACCGAAGTCACCCTGCATCCGGCGAATCCGATAGAGCACCGTGTTCCGGTGGGTAAAAAGCACCTCGCAGGTCTTTTTCAGAGAGCGGCCGCAGGCTAAGTACCAGTACAGGGTCTCGCAGTAGCCGGTACCCTTTTCCCGGTCGTGATCTGCCAGAGCCCGAAGAGGCCGGGAAACCAGGTCTCCCCGGCCTTCCAGATTTTTCAGCATCAGAGGCACCCGAAGCCTGTCCACAGTGCACACGCTCTCGCCGTGATACCTCTCGTCTCCCATCAGCGCCAAAGCCTCCCGGGCGGTGCGGTAGTGGGCGGGAAGGTCGTAAAGGTCGCTCAGTCCCTCAGATACCGCAATTTTCAGCCGGAATTCCTGAGCCAATGCCGAAAAATCCTCCTTTCCGGCAAGAAACAGAAACACGTCCCCCCGATAAAGGAAGGGGTGAGACTGAGGAAATTGGGAGAGCACCGCCTCCCGCAGCTGCTCCCGGCCGGGGTACAAACTGTGATAGCCGGTCAGATCGAGAAGGGCGAAGCCCGCCGGATGAAAATCCGCAAGAAACGTTCCGGCGGTCTGAAGCCGGAAATAGGCGGCGTTTGGGAAGCCCCCATCCAGCAGGTGCATGAGGATATCCTCAGCGGTTTCAAAGGGCTTGTCCTGGCGGCTGGTCTCGATGAACAGCTGCTTGGCTAAGATTCGCTCCACCGCCTGCCAGGTTTCCTCCGGGAGCCTGGCAAGGTGCCCATCGGTGTCCGGGCAGACCAGGTAGCCCAGCCGGACGCCGGTGCTGACCAGAGGGCCGATCCGCCGCCGGAAGGGGCTTCCCTCCGGCTTGAAGAAATCCGCCTTTCCCTCGGCCAGGGTTCGGCTCTGGCTGATGGCAGCGCTGACCTCAAAGGTCAGCTCCCCTTGCAGAAGGGTCTTGTGAAAAAGGGCATCCGTAAAGTCCAGAGGGCAGTAGCTGGAAAAAACGTGAAAGGTATCATCCAGAATGAGAATCGGGCAGTTCAGCAATTGACCTGCCTGGGCTGTCAGGGCGTTCAGGTCGTCCCGGGCAAAAAAGGACGTCAGCAGGGCATCCACAGTTTCCATGACATATTCTCCTTTTCCTTGTGCTGCGCGCACAAGGTCTTTTTGTTTTATTATACTCCCAGTCCCTTTCCGAATCAAGGAAAAACTGGTATAGTGCCAATCAGAAAAAGGAAAGGAGCATGAGAAACAACCAGAATAGTGAGTAAGATAGCTTGAAAACAAAATGGAATGGATCTCAAAAAATGGAGGAATGACTTATGCTGCCTGCAATTTATGGTGAAAACATGTTGGATGATTTCTTTGGTACCGATTTTGGCACTGATTTCTTTGGTGGACGGAACCCCCTGTTCGGTAAGAACGCCCGGAACCTGATGAAGACGGATATCCGGGAGACGGACGACGGTAAGGCTTATCGCCTGGCCGTGGATCTGCCCGGCTTCCAGAAGGACGAAATTCAGCTGGACATTCAGGACGGCTACCTGACCATCCAGGCCGAGAAGGGTCTGGACAAGGACGAAGAGGACAAGAAGGGTCGGGTTCTGCGCCAGGAGCGCTATGCCGGCAGTTGCTCTCGGAGCTTCTACGTCGGCGATGTGCGGCCTGAGGATATCAAGGCCAAGTACGAGTCCGGTGTGCTGACCATCCTGGTGCCCAAGGAGGACGCCAGGAAGCTGCCCGCCAATACCACGATCGCCATCGAGTGATCTGCCATAATCCAATTAAAAACTCCTGAATCAAAAGTCACCGGGGGTCGGCGGAATGCCGATCCCCGGTGACTTTTTTGTTTTCTGATACTATTTCCTGATTAAAATCTTAATTTTAATCAGGAAGGCATCGCCTGAAGGCGCTGCCTGTTTTGTGAT
>CAKTOH010000046.1 GCA_934589705.1 uncultured Oscillospiraceae bacterium
AGGGCCCTTCTTGATACTTCTGCTCATTTCATTTCCTCCTTACTTGCTGTTTCTGCGCTTGACGATGAACTTGTTGGAACGGTTCTTCGTCTTACGAGTCTTGTAACCCATAGCAGGCTTGCCCCAGGGAGTCACAGGACCGGGACGGCCGACAGGAGCGCGGCCCTCACCACCACCGTGAGGATGGTCGTTGGGGTTCATGACGGAACCGCGGACGGTGGGACGGACGCCCATGTGGCGCTTCCGACCGGCCTTGCCGATGTGCACGTTCTCGTGATCCAGGTTGCCCACCTGACCGATGCAGGCGGTGCAGTTGGTACGGACGTAGCGAACCTCGCCGGAGGGCAGACGGATCTGAGCCAGCTCGCCTTCCTTAGCCATCAGCTGAGCGGCGGCACCGGCGGAACGAACCAGCTGAGCGCCGTGGCCGGGCTGCAGCTCCACATTGTGGATCACGGTACCGACGGGGATGTTGGCGATGGGCAGGCAGTTGCCGGGCTTGATGTCCGCGTTGGCGGAAGCCAGAACCACGTCGCCGGCCTTCAGACCGTAAGGAGCCAGGATGTAGGACAGGGTGTTGTCCTCATACTGGACAAGAGCGATATAAGCGGAGCGGTTGGGATCGTACTCGATGCGCTGCACGGTGGCGGGCATCTCGGTCTTCAGACGCTTGAAGTCGATCACACGATACTTCCGCTTGTTGCCGCCGCCGTGATGACGGACGGTGATGTGACCATAGCTGTTGCGACCGGCATGCTTCTTCAGGGTCTCAACCAGGCTACGCTCAGGTTTTGCCTTCTTGTCCACGCCGTCGAAGCCGGAAACAGTCATGTTGCGGCGGGCGGGGGTATAAGGCTTAAAAGTCTTAATTGCCATGTGCGTTTCTCTCCTTTTTGAGATTGATTAGACCATGCCCTCGAAGAACTCGATGGTCTTGGAATCGGCGGTCAGGGTAACGACAGCCTTCTTGTACTCGGCGCGCTTGCCGGCGGGGTAAGCACCGGTGCGCTTGACCTTGCCCTGCATACGGATGGTGTTGACCTTGGCCACCTTCACACCGAAGGCCTGCTCGACAGCAGCCTTGATCTCGGTCTTGTTGGCGTTGACGTCCACCATGAAAACGTACTTCTTGTCAGCCACAGCCTCCATGGACTGCTCGGTGATGACAGGTCTTCTGATGATATCGTAAGCGTTCATTATGCGAATACCTCCTCGATCTTCTGGAGGGCTGCCTTGTCCACAACCAGCTTGTCGGCGTTCAGCACGTCGTAGGTGTTCAGCAGGTTGGCGAAGGTGACCTCGCAGCCGGAGATGTTGCGGCCGGACTTGACCACGTTCACGTCGGCAGCGGCGGTGACGACCAGAGTCTTGGTCTCGCAGCCCACAGCCTTCAGGAACTTGGCGAAGTCAGCGGTCTTGGGGGCGTCCATCTTGATCTCGTCGATGACGACCAGAGCCTGCTCGGCAGCCTTGGCGGACAGCACGCTCTTCAGAGCCAGCCGCTTGGCCTTCTTGTTCAGGCCGAAGCTGTAGGACCGGGGCTTGGGAGCGAACACGATGCCGCCGTGCGTCCACTGGGGAGCCCGGGTGGAACCCTGACGGGCCCGACCGGTGCCCTTCTGACGCCAGGGCTTACGGCCGCCGCCGGAAACCTCAGCGCGGGTCAGAGCGGACTGAGTGCCCTGCCGCTTGTTGGCCAGGTGATTCTTAACTGCGTCGTGAACCGCCGCAGCGTTGGGGTTAATGCCGAAAACTGCTTCGGAGAGTTCGATCTCGCCAACCAGCTTGCCGGACATATCATAAACATTCGTCTTAAGCAT
>CAKTOH010000047.1 GCA_934589705.1 uncultured Oscillospiraceae bacterium
CCGGAGCAGTTGTTGAACGCGCCATCGCTGATGGTCAACACGCCCCTCGGCAGAATGATCTCCTCGATGCCGGAGCATCCGGCAAAGGCGTTCTTGCTGATGTTTTCCATGGCCGCCGGGAACACCAGAGTGCCCGTAAGACCGCTGCAGCCATGGAAGGCATTGTCGCCCAAGCTCACCAGGCTGCTGGGAATGTTCAGCGGGCCGGTCAGCTTTGTGCCATTGAAGGCGTTCGCGCCGATGGTCGTAATGCTATTCGGCAGGTTGATCGTGGTAAGGCTGCTGCATTCCTTGAAGGCTTCCTCGCCGATGGACGTAACGCCATCCGGGAGGCTGACCGTAGTCAGATTATCGCAGAGCCAGAAGGCCCTCTTGCCGATGGTTTTCAGGCCACTGGCGATCTGGACGCGCTCCAACGAATCCAAGTCCATAAAAGCATCATCGCCAATGGTCTCCACGCTGCCTGTGATCAGGACCTCCTGCAAAGCATCACACTCATGAAAAGAGCGGTTACTCAGACGGGGCACATTCCCCTTGATCTCTACCGTCTTCAGAGCCCAATCGCCCGAGAACGGTCTGTCGCCCATCTCGGTTACACTGGCGGGAATGACCACGCTGGTAAGAGAAAGGCAGTGATACAGAACCCCATCCCCTATCGTCTCCAGACCCTCGGGAAACTCGATTTCCGTCAAGGCGAAGCAGGAGGCAAACGTACCCTCTCCCAGCGTTTTCAGAGACTTGGGGAGCCTGATCTCCTGGAGCTTCTGGCAATCCATGAAGGTAAGTTTGCCAATGCTTATCAGGCCCTCCGGAAGGGACACTTCCTGGAGTTCATAGCAGGAACAAAATCCGCTAACACTGGTGATCCCCTTCTGAACCTCCACCCGCAGGATCTGATAGTTATAATCCCCCCAAGGTGTGTCTTTCCTGCTATCATATGCTGCTACGGCTCCGGTACCGGAGAGGATCATGGTGCCGTCGGTGGTAAGTACCCAGGTGACGTTGGAGCCGTCTGCCTCCGCGCCGCAGTTGCCGGAGGCGAGAATGTCGTCTTCCGCCAGCAGTGCCAGGTCAGTTTCGGTGGTCTCCTCGGTGGGGTCGGTTGGATCGGTAGCCTCGGTGGGGTCGGTGGGATCGGTAGCCTCCGTGGCTTCCGTGGCTTCTGTTTCCCCCGTGGGATCCGTCACCTCCGGCACTTCCGTGACCGCCGGGGGTTCCGTGGACAGGGTGGTTTCCGGGGCTTCCGTGGCCGCCGTGGTCGGGGCCTCGGTGGCCGGTTCCGTGGGAGCCAACGTAGCCGGGACGGGCGGTTCCGTCACGGGCATCTGGGTGGGCTCCTCCAGTTCTACCGTGGGAGCCGCGGTGTCCTCCGGCAGGGTCTCCGCCAGAACCGGGGTCACCAGCTGGCTCGTCAACACCAGAGCCAGCAGCAGGGCGAGCAGTTTTTTCATAGGGTCACCTTTCCTTCCTCAGGTTGGTCGTTTCCGGATATCTTGTTTTTGGCTTGCGTACCAGCTATATATATTATACCAGTAAATCCCGGAAATTGCAAGGACTTTTTTGTCAGATTGTACAGATTCTGAAAAACCGGCATCGGGAACTGCGAAGAGTTGCCCAAAGAATGGAAAAAGGGGTTGTCTCGTTAAGTGCCCCTATGGGTCAAAATAGCCAAAATATACAATGTCATTGCGAACCAGTGAC